>CAVUDN010000035.1:0-21564 GCA_963740095.1 uncultured Acidobacteriota bacterium | reverse complement strand
AAACCGAAATCAAAGTCACCCCGCAGATCGCGGCCGAGCACGGGCTTACGCCCGACGAATACGCGCGCATCCAGAAAATTCTCGGCCGCGATCCCAACTTCACCGAGCTGGGCATCTTCAGCGTGATGTGGAGCGAGCACTGCTCGTACAAATCGACGCGCGTCATCTGAAGCGGCTGCCGACGCGCGGGACGCATGTGGTGCAGGGGCCGGGCGAAAATGCGGGCGTGGTCGATATCGGCGACGGGCTGGTGGCGGTCTTCAAGATCGAATCGCACAACCATCCGAGCTTCGTCGAGCCGTTTCAGGGCGCGGCCACGGGCGTGGGCGGAATCCTGCGCGATATTTTCACCATGGGCGCGCGGCCGATTGCGGTGCTCGATTCGCTGCGATTCGGGCCGATTGAGCCGGGACCCGCAGCCGGGAACGCGACGCGACGAAGAAATCGCGCGCAACCGGCGGATTCTCGATGGCGTGATTCGCGGCATCGGGTTTTATGGCAATTGCTTCGGCGTGCCGACGGTGGGCGGCGAAGTGGTTTTCGAGCCGTGCTATTCGAATAATCCGCTGGTGAACGCGCTGGCGCTGGGAATCGCGCGGCGCGAAGAGCTTTTTTTCGCGCGCGCGAGCGGCGTGGGCAATCCGGTGATTTACGTGGGCGCGAAAACGGGCCGCGACGGAATTCATGGCGCGTCGCTGCTGGCTTCGGCGGAATTCAGCGAGGAATCGCAGCAGAAGCGGCCCAACGTGCAGGTGGGCGATCCGTTCATGGAAAAGCTGCTGCTGGAAGCGTGCCTCGAAGCGATGCGCACGGGCGCGGTGGTGGCGATTCAGGATATGGGCGCGGCGGGGCTGACCAGTTCGAGCTGCGAGATGGCGTCGCGCGGCGGCGTGGGCATCGAAATCGACCTCGCGCGCGTGCCGCAGCGCGAAACGGGCATGACGCCGTACGAAATCATGCTCAGCGAATCGCAGGAGCGCATGCTGCTGGTGGCGGAGCGCGGGCGCGAACAAGAAGTATTCGACGTGTTCCACAAATGGGGGCTCGACGCGGTGGAAGTCGGCCGCGTGACCGACGATGGCATGCTGCGCGTGCTGAATCACGGCAAGGTCGCGGCGGAAATTCCGGCGCACGCGATGGCGGAACAAGGGCCGCGTTACGAGCGGCCGATTGCGGCGCCTCCGGCGACCGCTGTGCGGCGGCGACTGGCGCGCCGCCGCTCGTGAAATTCGCGGCCGAAGGCGCCGACCTGACCGAGAATTTTCGGCGGCTGCTGGCGTCGCCGACATCGCGTCGAAGCAATGGATCACCGAGCAATACGATTCGATGGTGCGGACGAATACGCGCGTGGGGCCGGGCGCGGGCGATGCGGCGGTGCTGCGGCTGAAGGAAACGAAGCGCGCGCTGGCGCTGTCGACCGATGGCAACGGGCGCTGGTGCTTTCTTCGCCGCGCGTGGGCGCGATGCACGCGGTGGCGGAAGCGGCGCGCAACGTGGCGTGCACGGGCGCGCGTCCGATCGCGGCGACGAATTGCCTGAATTTCGGCAATCCGGAAAAGCCGGAAGTGATGTGGCAGTTCAGCGAGGCGATCGACGGCATCGCCGAAGCGTGCCGCGCGCTCGAAACGCCGATCACCGGCGGGAACGTAAGCTTCTACAACGAAACGCTTGGCAAGCCGATCTATCCTACGCCGATTCTGGGCGTGCTCGGCTTGATGGAAGACGCGGATGCGCGCTGGATTCGGCTTTCAAGAAGAAGGCGACGTGATCTGCTGCTCGACGCGCGGCGCGGCGCGGCAATCGTCGCGGAACGCGAATTTGTCGTCGTCGGAATACGCGAAGACGATTCATGGCGTCGTGGCGGGCGCGCCTCCGGCGATCGATCTCGCTGCGGAAAAGCGGCTGATCGAATGCCTGGTGAAGCTGGCGAGCGCGAAAGCGATTCTGTCCGCGCACGATGTGAGCGACGGCGGGCTCGCGGTGACGCTTGCGGAATCGTGCTTCGATAGCAGCGGGCTTTCGGCGGATGTGGACTGCCAGCGCTGCGGCAGCGGCCGATAAGGCCGCCGAGATCGCGCTTTTTGGCGAACGCGGCGCGCGGGCGGTGGTGTCGCTTCCGGCTGCGTCGCTTGCCCGGCTCGAAGCGATTGCGGCACAATGTGGGGTTCAGGCGCAGCGCATTGGCACTGTCACGCGCGGCGAGTTTCGCATCCAATATAAGGGCGCGCCGTGATGCGAGGGAACATCGATTCGCTTCGCCGGATTTGGGCGGGCTTGCTCGAAAAGGCCGTCGAGGCTACGGCGTGAGCAGGATTGCACAATGGGGGCGCTGGCTGGTGGCGGCGTTTTTCGGGTTCAAGGGATTTCTGTTCATCTACGAAAATGTGCCGCACTTCACGCACGCTCTACGCAACCACATTCCGCTGACGTATCAGGATTATCTCCTCCTGGTGCCGTGGATCGCGTATCCGGCGTGCGCGTGGGGAGTGTTGCGTTGGCGGCGATGGGGACAGATTGGCGCAGCCGTCCTTTCGAGCTTGGAGCTTGCCGTGATCATCGCGATGGTGGCGATGTATGGGCCGCTGTCGCTCGATCGAAATATTATTTTGTGGTCGGCGCTGAACGCGGGCGTCGTAATATGGTTTGTGCTGCCGGCGGTGCGCGCGGGATACTGGCAGAGGCATCGGACAGCGTGAGCGCAGGATCGCGGCCAAGGAATCAAATCGCGTGAGCAAACTGATCCAAATCGACGACGATCACTTCCACGATCACTGCGGCGTCTTCGGCGTGTTCGGGCATCCCGAGGCGTCGAAGCTGACGTATCTGGGCCTTTACGCGCTGCAGCATCGCGGGCAGGAATCGGCGGGGATTGCCTCCTCGACGGCTCGGACGTCCACATCCACAAATCGCTTGGGCACGTGCAGGAGATTTTCACGCCCGAAGTGATCGCTCATTTGCCGGGCGCGGCGGCGATCGGGCACACGCGATATTCGACGGCAGGCGACACGACGCTAATCAACGCGCAGCCGATCGTGATCGATTGCAACAAGGGCAAAAGTGGCGCTGGGGCACAACGGCAATCTGACGAACGCGCTCGAACTGCGGCGGCGGCTCGAACATCGCGGGTCGATTTTCCAGACCACGAGCGACACCGAAGTGATCGTGCATCTGGTGGCGCGAAGCGCGGCGCGGAATTTGCCGGGCGCGCTGGCGGACGCGCTGAGCCAGGTGGAGGGCGCGTATTCGCTGTTGGTGCTGACGCGCGACGAGATGTACGCGATTCGCGACCCGCGCGGCTTCCGTCCGCTGGTGCTGGGGCGGCTTCGACGGTGCGTGGGTGGTGGGTTCGGAAACGTGCGCGTTCGACCTGATCGACGCGGAGTACGTGCGCGAAGTGGAGCCGGGCGAGATGGTGCGGATTTCGCGCAGCGGCGTCGAATCGATTCGCTTCGCACCAGAAAAGCAACACCAGCACTGCATTTTCGAGCACGTCTATTTCTCGCGGCCGGATAGCGTGATCTTCGGCCGCCCGGTAAACCAAAGCCGCGAGCGGCTGGGGCGCCTGCTGGCGCGCGAGCATCCTGTCGACGCGGACATCGTGACGCCGGTGCCGGATTCGGGCGTGCCGGCGGCGGTGGGCTACGCGGCGGAATCGGGCATCGCGTTTCGCATGGGGCTGATCCGCAATCATTACGTGGGGCGGACGTTCATCGAGCCCGAGCAGGCGATTCGCGATTTCGGCGTGAAGCTGAAGCTGAATCCCGATTCGGCGAATGCTCGAAGGGCAGCGCGTGATCTTGGTGGATGATTCGCTGGTGCGCGGGACGACGAGCCGGAAGATCGTCCGGCTGGTGCGCGACGCGGGCGCGACGGAAGTCCACGTGCGCGATCAGCTGCCCGCCGACGATTTCGCCCTGCTACTACGGCATCGATACGCCGCGACGCGACGAACTGATCGCAGCGCAGCCATTCCGTCGAGGAGATCCGGCAATTCCTGGGCGCCGATTCGCTAGGCTATCTCTCGCTCGAATCGCTGCGCGCGGCGGTGGAAGACAAGGAAGGAAATTTCTGCACGTCTTGCTACACCGGCAGCTATCCGACTGAGCTGGTGCAACTCGAAGTGGAGGCTCATCGTGAAGGCTGACGTGGGAGAAGCGGTGGCGGGCGAAAAAGCTGGAAAGAAAACGGCGAGGACGACCGCCAACGACCGCATATGGGACGAAGTCGTTTCATGGTTCTGGGTGATCCTGGCGTTTCTGGTGATCGAAGGTGCGCTGGTGCAGGCGCGCGTGATTCCGAGCGGTTCGATGGAGAAGACGGTCCTGATCGGCGATCATTTGATCGTGAGCCGCATCGGCTACGACGCAGGCATTCCGTTCACGCAATACCACGTGCCGCTGTGGCGCGAACCGAAGCGGCAGCAGATCATCGTGTTTCGCGCGCCGCTGGCCGAGCAGGACTTTCCCGATTTCATCAAGCGCGTGATCGGCGTGCCCGGCGACCACATCAAAATCGTGAAGGGGACGGTGTTCGTGAACGGCGTCGCGCTGAAGGAGCCTTACACGGAGCACGGCACGGATTTCCAGGATATGCCGCAGGAAAACTATCCGGCGCGGGCCAACGAGCTGGCATTTGCCGACCGGCCCGAATGGGCGGCGGAATTGGCGCAAGATACGGTGAACGGCGAGCTGGTCGTCCCGCCGGATGAATACTTCATGATGGGCGACAACCGCGACAATTCGAACGACAGCCGCTTCTGGGGATTTGTCCCGCGCGAGGATTTCATCGGGACGCCGCTGATCATCTACATGTCGATCAGAGCGCCGGAAGAAGTGTGGAATCCCGGGCACCTGGGCGAGCGGTTCGCGACATATTTCAGCGCGATCATTCATCCGAGCGATGATTCGCTGGCGCCGACTGTTTCACACGTTCTAAAATTCGCGAGCCAGCCCAGTCCCCTCCAGAAAACGAGCCTCCTCGATGCGTTACTCCGACGCAGGCGTGAACATTTCGGTTGCGGATGAAGCCAAGCGGCGAATCGCCGCGATGGCGGGGAAGACTTTCCGGCGCGGCGTGATCGCGCCGATCGGCGGATTCGGTTCCCTTTTCGCAGCTCGACCGCAAACGCTGGCGCGAGCCGGTGCTGGTGGCAAGCTGCGACGGCGTGGGAACGAAGCTCAAGGTCGCGTTCGCGACGGGAATCCATTCGACCGTGGGCGCGGACATCGTGAATCACTGCGTGAACGATATTCTGACGCAGGGCGCCGAGCCGCTGTTTTTCCTCGATTACCTCGCGATGGGAAAGCTCGATACCAACGTGATCGAGCAGGTGATCGAGGGAATGAGCCGCGCGGCCAAGCAGGCGGGCTGCTCGCTGATCGGCGGCGAGACGGCGGAGATGCCCGATTTCTACGCGCGCGGGCGAATACGATCTCGCCGGATTCATCGTGGGCGCGGTCGAGCGGAAAAAGCATTCTCGATCCGCGGCGCGTGCGGCCGGGCGACGTGCTGCTGGCGCTACCTTCGAGCGGACTGCACACGAACGGCTATTCGCTGGCGCGGAAGCTGTGCTTCGGCGTCGCCAAGCTCGAGCCGGATACGTACGTGGCCGAAGTGCGCAACAAAATCGGCGCCGAGCTGCTGAAGCCGCACCGCGCGTACTGGCCGCTGCTGAAAAATATTCTGGCGCAAGGGATGGGTTTCGTCGATGGCGCATATTACTGGCGGCGGCATCACGGGAAATTTGCCGCGGGCGCTGCCGCCCAACGTGCAGGCCGTGATCGAGCTGGGATCGTGGCCGGTGCTGCCGATTTTCCGCTACCTCGCGCGGCTGGGACGGATCGAGCGCGACGAGCTGCTGCAAACGTTTAACTTGGGCGTGGGGATGATTCTGGTGGTCCCGGCCAAATACGTGGCGCGCGTGGAAGCGGAACTCAAGCGGCGGCGCGAGAAATTCTACGTGATCGGGCGCATCGAGAGCGCGGCGCGCGGCAAGCCGCGCGTGAGCTATTCGGGCGAGCTGCCGATCTGAGGGCGGGAATCGCCGCGCGCCGTTGCTGTTCCTTTTGGCCTGCGGATGCCACCGAAATTTCGGCGCCGTGGCGTTTGCCGCTGCGGCGAACTATGCTAATTTCGCTTGCTCATGAAAAAGCACATTGGCGTGCTGCTTTCGGGGCGCGGATCGAATTTCGAGGCGCTGGCCGAGAGCGTCGATGCGGGGCGCATTCCGAACGCTGAAATTGCGATTGTGCTGAGCAACCGCGAGGATGCGCCAGGGCTCGAGAAGGCGCGGGCGCGCGGGATTCCGGCGCGCGGGATTCCGTCGAAGGGGCTCGAGCGCGAAGTGTTTGACAGGCAGATCGTGGCGGCGCTCGAGGAGAAGAAGGTCGATCTCGTTTGCCTGGCGGGATATATGCGGCTGCTTTCGCCGTATTTTGTGAGGGCATTTCCGAACCGGATTCTGAATATTCATCCGTCGCTGCTGCCCGCGTTTCCCGGGCTCGAGGCGCAGCGGCAGGCGCTGGAGCACGGCGCGAAATTTTCGGGCGCGACCGTGCATTTTGTCGACGAAAATCTGGATGCCGGCCGAATCATTGTGCAAGCGGTCGTGCCGATCGAGGACGGCGATACGGCCGACACGCTTTCGGAGCGCATTCTGCGCGAGGAACACCGCATTTATACGGAGGCGGCGAATATTGTGCTCGGCGGACGGTACCGGATAGATGGGCGGCGCGTGCTGGTGAATCCGTAGCGGATTCGCCTGGAGAGCGAGGCGGCGTGACGAGCGGGAAATTCAAGCCGGTGGAGGAACAGCTCGCGCTGCTGCGCAAGGGCGCGGCGGAAATCATTCGCGAAGACGAGCTGAAGGCGAAGCTCGAAAAATCGATTGCGACCGGCAAGCCGCTGCGCGTCTATCTGGGTGTCGATCCGACGGCGCCGGACATTCACCTCGGCCACACCGTGGTGCTGCGGAAGCTGAAACATTTTCAGGATATGGGGCACACCGCGATTTTCCTGATCGGCGATTTTTCGGCGATGATCGGCGACCCGACGGGGCAATCGGAGACGCGCCCGCCGCTGACGCGCGAGCAGGTGGATGCGAACGCGAAGACGTATCTCGAGCAGGTCTACAAGATTCTCGATCCGGCGAAAACCGAGGTTCGCTACAACAGCGAATGGCTCGGCAAAATGTCGAGCTACGATATGGTGCGGCTATGCGGGCACTACCGCCTCGCGCGCATGCTCGAGCGCGAGGATTTTCGGTCGCGGCTCGAAAAGAATCTGCCCATCTCCGTGCACGAACTGCTCTATCCGCTGCTGACGGCCTACGACGCGGTGGCGCTCGAATCGGATGTCGAGATCGGCGCCACCGAGCAGAAATTCAATCTGCTGGTCCATCGCGACATCCAGCGCGAATACGGCCAGCCGTCCGAGATTGCGCTGACGATGCCGATTCTCGTGGGGCTCGATGGCGAGCGAAAGATGTCGAAAAGCCTCGGAAATTACGTGGGAATCACGGAAGCGCCGGGCGAAATGTTTGGCAAGCTGATGTCGATTTCGGACGAGCTGATGTGGTCCTACTACGAGCTGCTGACGGATTTCGCATCGCCCGTGATTGTGCGGCTGCAAGAGGAAGTGCGCACGGGCGTCCTGCATCCGAAGAAGGCCAAAATGCAGCTCGCGCACAATATCGTGGCTGGGTTCCACGGCGAAGACGCGGCGAGGAAGGCCGGCGAAGAATTCGAGCGCGTCTTCGGTGGACGCCAGGCGCCCGAAGAAGCGCCGCGGCAGGTGCTGGCGCGCGGACCGGCGAAACGATTGTCTTTGCTGCTCGTGGAGTTGAAGCTGGTGGCTTCACGCAGCGAAGCGGAACGTTTGATCAAGCAAGGCGGCGTCGAAATCGACGGTCACCGCGTCGACGACGTGAAACACGAAATCGATTTGTCGAAGCCGGGCGAATTCCTGCTGCGTGCCGGGAAGAAGAAATTCCTGCGAATCGTCGTCGAATAGCCGCCAGCGCGGGCTAGCGAGATTGGCCAGCGGAGCGGATCGGGATCGTGACGGGTTTGGCGGCTTCGGTCTGCGCGAGCATGTGGCACTGGCCGTCAAAGATGCCGCCCGGCTCGATGACGAGGCAGGGCGTGTGGATCTCGCCGGTCACGACTGCCTGCGGCTGAATTTCGACCTTGCCGCGCGCCTGAATCGTACCGCTGAAACGTCCGCCGATCACGACCCGGTTGCCGATGATCTCGCCTTCCACCACCGCGTGCTCGCCAAGGATCAAGGTGTCCTCGGAGACGAGAGTTCCCTTGATCGACGAGTCGATGCGAAAGGTGCCGCTGAACTCGAGCCTGCCCTCAAGCTTGACGCCCTGCTCGAGAAAACCGGTCCATTCGGCTGAATTCTGTTGTTTGCGGTCCGACCGTCCCCAAGCCATTGCCTTCCCC
Source organism: uncultured Acidobacteriota bacterium (assembly GCA_963740095.1). GTDB lineage: Bacteria > Acidobacteriota > Terriglobia > Acidiferrales > UBA7541 > Palsa-295. The sequence continues at coordinate 13,117 of CAVUDN010000035.1, read as the reverse complement.
CAGTAAGTTTCGCTCTTTCGATTTCAGCGAGTTCCCTATTCTCTCATCAGTTGGTCGTAGATGCGGGCCAAATCACTAGGGTCGTAGTACTCAAACGCTAACGTGCCGGGGTGGCCGGGACGCGGGGCGTGGATCAGGACGCGCGTGCCATATCGCTGCTGCAGAGCTTCGAGCGCTGCTTTCGTATTCGGATCGACGGCCGGGTTCGATGGCGCTGGCCGCGGCTTGGCGCTGCGCGCGGCGAGGCGTTCCACCTGACGGACGCTCATTCCGCCCCGGGCGATGCGGCGGGCAAGCTCGAGCCGCTGTTTGGAATCGGCGATCGCGAGAAGCGCGCGGCCGTGCCCGGCCGAGAGTTTCCCTTCCTCGATCAAGTCCTGGATCATCGATTCGAGCTTTAGAAGACGCAGCGCATTGGCGATGGTGGCGCGATCTTTTCCCGTGCGCTCGGCGACATGCTCTTGAGTGAGATTAAACTGGTCGGTGAGGCGCTGGAAGGCGCGCGCCTGTTCCATGGGGTTCAGATCTTCGCGCTGGAGGTTTTCGACCAGCGTCATCTCGAGCGCGAGCTCTTCGGGGACCTCGCGGACGACCACCGGAACGCGCGCCAGCGCGGACCTCTGTGCTGCTCGCCAACGGCGTTCGCCGGCAATCAGCTGATAGCGAAGGCCGATCCGCCGCACGACGAGCGGCTGGACGATCCCGCTTGCGCGGATCGAGCGCGCCAACTCCTCGAGCGCCTCTTCGCGAAAACGTGTGCGTGGCTGATAGGGGCTGGGATCGATGAGATCGATATCGACCTGCAGCAGAAAATCATTCGGCGCGGGGGTCGGGGCCAGGGCTGGGGCTACTGCCGCTGCTGCTCCCGACGTCCCCGGCACCGGCTGCTGCTGCGGAGGCTGCTGAGGCTGTTCCGGTTCCCGGATCAGGGCGCTGAGTCCCCGTCCCAAGGCGTTTCTGGGCATTGGCGATAACCTCCTTGGCGAGTTGCATATAACTTTCGGCACCTCTACTATTTATGTCGTAGAAGATCACAGGCATCCCATGGCTTGGTGCCTCGGCCAGCCGAACATTTCGCGGGATTACGCTCTCGAAGATCTGGGTCCCGAAGAAACTGCGGAGGTCGGCCGCGACCTGCTTCGAGAGAGTCGTCCGATCGTCGAACATGGTCAGGAGGACGCCCTCGATCGCGAGGTCCGCATTGATCGTCCGGCGGATGCGCATGTGAGTATCAAGAAGCTCGGAAACGCCCTCGATCGCGAGGTACTCGCACTGGATTGGTATTAGGATCGAGTCTGCAGCAGCGAGAGCGTTCAGCGTCAGGAGGTCCAGTGAGGGCGGGCAATCGATAATGACGAAGGAGTACCTGTCGAGGATCGGCCGAATCGCCTCTTTCAGGCGATACTCGCGATTGTCCATTGAAACCAGCTCAACAGCGGCACCGACCAAATTCTTGTCAGATGGGATTATGTCCAAGCCGTCGATCTTGGCATCGATCGCGATACGCTCGATCGGCTCGTTCATAACGAGCGCCTGATAGAGGGTGCGCCGGGCCGGATCTTTAAGGAATCCCAGCGAACTCGTGGTATTGGCCTGCGGATCGCAGTCGATGATCAGTGTGCGCTGCTCGGCTGCAGCGAGGCATGAGGCGAGATTAACGGCGGTCGTAGTTTTTCCAACGCCGCCCTTTTGGTTGGCGATGGCAATGACGCGTGCCAAGATGATCCCCCGGCTTCAGGGGCGAATGTAACAGAGATTTACGAGGATGCAAGATGTTTCACGTGGAACATCGAAGGAATCACGAAAGGAATCGTTCCACGTGGAACAAACAGCGGAGAACCTATTCGCGCGCCTTCCCCCACACGATAAAACGCCGCTTTGATCCCGGAATTTGCGCTGGCTCACCCCAACCCCAGCCGGATTTCCGCGAAATCGAGGCCACATCCTCCTGGCCCAGCCACAGAACGATCTTTCCAGAATCGGCCAGATGAGCCCTCGACCATGCCAGGAGACTATCGAACTGCCCGAACGCGCGAGCAATGATGACGTCGAAGGCAGCGGATGATATCAGATCCAGCCCGTCCTGGAATTCCTCCATGCGGCCGCGAAAGATGTGCGCCTCATCGAGTCCGAGCCTGCGGACAGCCTCCGCCAGGAAGGCCGCCCTCCTAGCATTCGACTCGATCAGCGTGAGATCGAGAGATGGAATCAGCATTTTCAGCGGAAGCCCGGGGAACCCGGCACCCGAGCCAACGTCGGCGAGCCGACCATCTGTGATCGGCACGCAGGAGGCTGCAAATAGGCTCTCGCCAAAGTGAAAACGGATGACATCCTCGGGATCAGTCACCGTTGTCAGCGAAATGGAGCGATTCCATTGGAGCAGGAGGCCGACATATGACTGGATGCCCGCAACAAGGCGCGATTCGCTGTCCGCACTGATCGAATACTCGGCCAGAATCCTCGCAATTTGCTGATTGGATAGTCTCTTCATTTACTATTACTGTAGTATTTTGGCCGAACGTGATGCCGTCGACTGAGATGCCGCAAGCGCATCTCGAAGGCGGCCCGGGGCCAGGAAGCCAGCCGTAATATCCGCCACGAAGTGAGCCACGGAAGCCGTAACGAGACTCCCAGTAAAGGCGCGGACAATCGAAAATAGCAGACCCACTACGAATGTAGCGATCAGCCCCAGACGGCCCTGATACAGGTGGGCCAGCGAAAACATGACGGCCGAGCCGACCACGCCGACGCCGACCGCAATGGTCGCGCCCACCCTGTTCGTGGACCAATCTTGAAAGACGCGCTGAGCGAAGCCGCGATAAATCAGTTCCTCGCAGATCGCGACATTTGACACCAAAGCTGTGAAGCCGAGCCGCTCGACCGTATCTTGCGGAAAGACCTTGAGCGCCAGGTGCGGCAGAATCCCGTGCGAGCTGCTTTCCGGATGCTCTTTGAGGCGCCGCAGCGCGACAATCTGATTCACGAGAACGAGAGCCGAGAACAGGATCGCGGTGATCAAGGCGAGGCCAGGCTTGGGAATGGCGAGTCCGAGGCTGGCCGGCGAAAGATGGTGCGCGTGCGTGCGCCAGAGAATCAGAGCGACAGCGATCCATTGGAACGCGATGGTCGAGGCGTAGAGAATGAGGCGATCGGCTTTTGTCGTGCTGGACGCTTCCATCAGCCTGCGAATTCGCCGCCTGCCGAGCAGCGGCACAACAGTCGCGAGAACCAGCAGGATGAAGGCGAAGTCCCAGTGCACGGATGCATGAAAACACTTTTGTTGCGCGCGAGCAAGCCGAGCGTGCGTCGAGCGAACAGGGAATCGAGGTTGACACTGTTGGACGGCACGCCGTATCGTTCTTGATTCTCTTCGGAATACACACATGAAGATTCTGGTGATTGGCGGCGGGGGACGCGAGCACGCGATTGTGTGGAAACTCGTGCGCAGCCCGTCAGTCGAGAAAGTTTGGTGCGCGCCGGGGAACGCGGGAATCGCGAGCGATGTCGAATGCCTGCCGCTCGACGTGAAGGATCCGAAGGCAGCTGCCGATCTCGCGGCAAAGCTGGGCGCGGATCTCACGATCGTCGGGCCGGAGCTGCCGCTCGTGGCCGGCATCGCGGATGAATTCGGGAAGCGAGGTCTGGCGCTGCTGGGGCCAACCAAGGCCGCGGCGAGGCTCGAAGGCCACAAGATTTTCGCAAAGGAGTTCATGCGGCGGCACGGAATCCCGACCGCGGGTGTGTACGGCACTTGCGAACTTATCCAGGAGGCACATCTGGCCCTCGCGGACGCAAAATGGCCCGTCGTCATCAAGGCGGATGGCCTGTGCGCGGGCAAGGGCGTGCTGGTCACGGCGTCGCCGGACGAGGCGCATGCATTCCTCGATCGCGTCATGGACCGCCGCGAATTCGGCGATGCGGGGGCAAGGGTGCTACTCGAGGAAGCTCTCGCAGGCGATGAGCTTTCGTACATTATCCTCACGGACGGCCAGGATTTCATCCGCATGGCGCCGGCGCGGGACCACAAGCGCGCGTTCGATAATGACGAGGGGCCGAACACGGGCGGCATGGGCGTTTATTCGACCGACGAAATTCTGCCGGTTGAGCTCGAAAGGAAGATTATCGACACGATCGTGCGGCCGACGCTCGATGGGCTGCGGGCGGATAGTATGCCGTATCGAGGATTTCTATATTTCGGGCTGATGCTGACGCCCGGCGGGCCGCAGGTGCTCGAATACAACTGCCGGTTGGGCGATCCGGAGACGGAGGCGGTTCTGCTGCGCGCCGATTTCGATTTCGGTCAGGCGTGCATGCAGGCCGCGACGGGCAGCCTCAGCGGGTTTGACGCGAAATGGGCGCGGGGCGCGAGCGTGTGCGTCGTGATCGCGTCTAAGGGCTATCCGGGCGATCCACAGACCGGCATCGCCATCGATGGCCTCGAAGACGCCGCGAAAGTGCGCGGCGCGGTGGTGTTCCACGCGGGCACGAAACGCGAAGGCGCGACGTGCTACACGAATGGCGGCCGCGTGCTCGTGGTCAGCGCGGCCGGCGCGGATCTTGCGAGCGCGCGCGCGACCGCATACGAGGCAGTCGGGCGGATTCAAATTGCAGGGTCGTTTCATCGAACGGATATCGGACGGAAAATCATCGAGCGCAAAGATATCGGGAACGCCAAGACGGCGCGATAAGGAGACAGGGACGGTGGCGCAACAAAAGAAGCGGGTCGCGGTGGGAATCGTGATGGGATCGGATTCGGACTATCCGATGATGAGCGAGTGCGCGAGAACCCTCGAGAAATTCGGCATCGCCTATGAGCTGGAGGTGCTGTCCGCGCATCGCACGCCGGCGCGGGCGCATGAATATGCGACGACGGCCGCGAAGCGCGGCTTGAAAATCATTGTCGCGGCGGCGGGCGCGGCGGCGCACCTTGCCGGCGTGATGGCGGCGAATACGACGCTGCCGGTGATCGGCGTTCCGATGGCTGCCAGCACGCTGAATGGGCTCGACGCGCTGCTTGCAACCGTCCAGATGCCGGGCGGCATTCCCGTCGCGACCATGGCCATCGATAAAGCGGGCGCGATGAACGCCGCCATTTTCGCGGCGGAGATTCTTGGCCTGAGCGATCCCGAAATTGCGCGAAAGCTCGTGGCGCACAAGGAAGAATTGGAACGCGGCGTCGCGGAGAAAAACGCGCGCCTGCAGAAGCAGCTCGCCGAGAAGAAGTAGCGCTCCGAAGAAGAGCCGGCGGGACGCCGGCGCTACGCGAATCGCGAGTGATTTCGCGCGGGCCTAGCGGCGACGAGATTTTCTGCGGGCGGCGCGTTTCGGCCGGGATTTCGGGCGCGGCTTTGATCGCGATGCCTTCTTCGGCTTCGCGTCCTTCTTCAGGGCGAGGCGGCGCTGGCGGGCCCATCCGGGCTTGTTGGCCTGGCGGCCGCGCGCGATCGCCAGTGCATCCGGCGGAACATTCTCGGTGATCACCGAGCCGGCCGCGACGTACGCGCCATCGCCGATGCGCACCGGCGCGACGAGTGCCGAATCGCTGCCGACAAACACTCGCCTGCCGATTTTCGTTTCATACTTGCCGAAGCCATCGAAGTTGCACGTAATCGTGCCCGCGCCGATGTTGGTTTCCGCGCCGATCGTGGCATCGCCGAGATAGCTCAGGTGCGGCGCCTTGGCGCGCTCGTGCAGCGTGGTTTTCTTCATCTCGACGAACGTGCCCACGTGCGCGCCCTCCCGCACATCGCACCCGGGACGCATCCGCGCAAACGGCCCCACCTGCGCCTTCGCCCCGATGCGCGACGAAACGAGATGCGTTTGTGGCAGCACGGTCACGCCGTCATCCAGGCGCATGTCGATCAGGACGCTGCCCGCGCCGATCTGGCAGCGCGCGCCGATGCGCGTCTTGCCAAGCAGCCGCACGCCGGGCTCGACCACGGTGTCGGGTCCCACGGTCACGTCGGGATCGATCGCCACCGTTTCCGGAAGATAGATCGTGACGCCCGCGTCCATCAGCTCCGTGGCCTTACGCGCGCGAAACACGCGATCCGCATCAGCCAGATGCGCGCGCGTATTGCAGCCGACCACTTCATTTGGATCGGCGGCCACGCAGGCGAGCACGCGTTCGTTCCGCTGGCGGAGCAGCGCAATCGCGTCGGTGAGATACAGCTCGCGGTGCACATTATCCGGGCGCAGCGCGGCGAGGCACGGCCAGAGTTTGGCAAGCGTGAAGCAGTAGATGCTGGAATTCACCTCGCGAATTTCGCGCTGTTCGGGCGCGAGCACCTTGTCCTCGACAATCGCCTGCACGCGGCCTTCGGCATCGCGCACGATGCGGCCGTAGCCCGCGGGATCGGCGAGCTCGGCACTCAGAATTGTGGCGGCGGCTTCGCCGCGGCGGTGGGTATCGATCAGCGCCGCAAGCGTTTCGGAGCGCAGCAGCGGGGCATCGCCCGGAAGGACGACTACGAGCTTCGCGCTCTTGCGAATCGCGCGCCGCGCCACTTGCATGGCGTGGCCGGTGCCGCGCTGCGGCTGTTGCACGATGGTTTGCACGGCAATCGGCAGATCAAGTTCGTCAATCGCCGCGGCCACTTCCGCGGCCTGGTGTCCGACGACCGCAAGAATCTGCGCGGGCTTCAGCGGCTGGCATGCGCGGATCACGTGCTCGATCAGCGAGCGGCCGCCGGCGCGATGCAGGACCTTGGCGAGGTACGAGCGCATGCGCGTCCCCTTGCCCGCCGCGAGGATGATAATGGAAGTGTCGGTCGAGGCCACTGCGCGTATTGTCTACTCCAGCTTCACGGTTTTGCAACCGGCGAATTTATTGACTTTTCCGCGGGGACACGATAAGCAACGGCAAGTTCCCGATGGAAACGCCCAAGGAGGGCGAACGAAATGCTCTGCCCGCGTTGCGGTGAGACGAACGCGTTCGGCGTGAAATTCTGCGTACAGTGCGGCGCGCCGCTGTCGGGCGAGCCGCAGCCTTCGGGCGGCGCTCCTTCCGCGACGCCCCCAGCCGCGAGCGGATCGGTGCTCGGCCTGTCCCAGCCGAAGGTATTGCAACCGCTGCCCGGCCCGCCTCCCATGGGCCCTTCGGAAAGCAGTGGCAAAGCTGTCGCCAGTCTGATTTGTGGCTTTTTTGCATGGATTTTCCCGGCGGCGGTTGCCGCGATCATCCTCGGGCACGTTTCGCTCTCCGAAATCGGGCGGTCGGCGGGAAGGCTCAGGGGGCGCGGCATGGCGATTGCCGGCCTGGTGATGGGCTACGCGGGGCTGTTCTTCGTGCCGTTCATCCTGATCATCGCGGCGATTGCGATTCCGAATCTACTGCGGGCGAGGCAGGCGGCCAATGAATCTGTCGCCATTGGGTCGCTGCGCACGATCGACGTCGCGGCCTTCACCTATTCCTCGACCTACTCGAATGGTTTCCCGCCGAGCTTGGCGGCGATGGACGGAACCGGAAACGGCAGCCCCACCTGCGATGATCCGCAGCTGATCAATTCACCGCTCGCCTACGGGCAGAGGGACGGCTACGAGTTTACGTATGTTCCGCTAGGGACGCAGATCCTCGGGGATGACGCGAAAGCACACGGCTGCACCATTCCCGGCTCGAGTTCATTCGAGGCGCACGCCGATCCGCTCACGCGCGGAACGACCGGGCAGCGCAGCTTCTATACGGATCAAACCGGCGTGATTCGCTTCGAAATGAACGCGCCGGCCACCGCAGACAGCGCTCCAATCGAGTAGTAGCTCTCGCTCAGTTCGCCGCCGTCTTCGAGTGTTCGAGACCGCGCTGGTAAATCGACAAGTTCGCATACGCGGCCTGCAGGATCGGCGCCGCCAAGTCGTACTTCCGCCCGCGCTCCAGCAGATCGCCGAGAATCGTATCGGCCTCGACCGGCGCGCCTTTCCTGAGATCGCGGTACATCGAGGACGTCAGCGGTGAGCCACCGGCCATCAGCTTCGCCGCCTGATCCGCGAGGAACGCCTCGGATTGCGGATACCCGTTCGCGCTCGCGATGCTGCAAGACTCGTGCAACGCCATGCGCGCGATCTCAGCGCCTCCGGGGACGGAAGCGATCTCGCCGATACTCCCGCGCAAAAGGCAGGTGAGCGCGCCCAGCGTCGCGAGCTGCACCCATTTCTGCCACATATCGCGCAGGATGTTATCGGAAATTGACGCATCGAAGCCCGCGCCGCGCAGTGTCTCATCGAGGTTTTGCAGGCGCGGCGTGCTGCGACCGTCAAGCTCGCCATAGATAAGCCTCTGGAAACCGGTGAGCTGCCGGATGCGGCCTTCGTCGTCCACTTCCGTCGAGACCATGCAGACGCCCCCGAGCACCGCCCCTTTGCCGAAACGTTCCACGAGCAGGTCGATGTGGCGCATGCCGTTCAGCACGGGAAAAATCATCGTATCGGGGCCTACGGCAGCGGCGAAATCGTTCATCGCAGTGGGAAGCGAATAGCTTTTCACGCTCAGCAGGATTACGTCGTAGGGTCCCGCGATCCGATCGGTGGTAATCGTTTTCGGGTGCAGGGTGAGATCCCCATACCGGCTGACGATCTGAAGTCCCGTTGTCTTCAGCTCCTCGGCCCGCTTGGCGCGAACCAGGAACGTCACGTCGCGGCCCGCCTCAGCCAGGCGACCGCCGAAATAGCCGCCGACAGCGCCCGCGCCGACAATCAGGATTCGCATGGGTCAGGCTCTCCTCATTCTCTGACGCTATTTGGAGCCGGCGGATTCAGAATTCTTGTCAGTCGGCCTCGAGGGAGGAGCTTGCGGCAATGGAAGCATCGGACGCTGCGGCTGGCGCGCCTGGCCCGGCGGTCGTTTCAGTCCAAAGCGAGCGATCGTCGAGCAGCCGCGTGACAAGTTGCGTGTGCAATGCGTGCCCCGCGCGATAGGCGACGATGCGCGCCTGTAGCGGCCGTCCCACGAGCGCGAGGTCGCCGATCAGGTCGAGCGCCTTGTGGCGGCCGAATTCGTCGGGGAAGCGCAGCGGCCCATTCATCACGGAGGTATCGTCGAGGACGAGCGCGTTCGCGAGCGAGCCGCCGCGGATCAGGCCCATCTCCTGCAGCTGCTGAAAATCCTTGACGAAGCCGAAGGTGCGCGCCGGCGCCAGCTCGCGGCTAAAGGTCTCCCGGTCGACCGCCACCTCGATATCCTGCGGCCCGATCGCCGGGTGGTTGTAATCGACGAAGCAGTGCACGCTGAATTCGTCGGCTGGATAGATGCCGATGCGGCGGTCGCCATCGGAGAATTCGAGCGGCTTGATCACGCGAATGTAGCGGCGGAGGCGGCGCAGGCGGCGCGTCCCCGCGCGGGCCAGCAGGTCGATGAACGGCTTCGATGAGCCGTCGAGGATCGGCAGCTCAAGGGCATCGAGCTCCACGTAGACGTTGTCGATGCCGCAGCAGTAGAGCGCGGCCAGCAAATGCTCGGTCGTCGAGATCAGCACGCTCTGCCGCAGCAGACTGGTGGCGTAGCTGACGCGCGCCACGTTGCGCACGTGCGCTTCGACCTCGAAATTGTCGAGATCGGTGCGCCGAAAGACGATGCCCGTGTTCGCCGGCGCCGGCACGAGCCGCAGGCGGCTGCGAACCGCAGTGTGAAGGCCCACACCCTCGATTTCTACAGGGCGCTGAATTGTGATCTGGTATGGCATTCCGAGAAGGACCCATTCTACAAGGCATTTCTGTGACCGGGCTACGGAAATTTTCAGCTTGTGTTCTGAATGGTTTACGGGCTAAGTCGCGAAGCTGTTTCGAAGGTGTGTGGCAGCCATACAACAGAACCCGCCATTCGCCTGTGTCACTTTGGATGATTCCGGGCTTGCCGAATTGCGGTGAGGACGGCATCGGGGTTTGTCTCCCGGGATTCGAATGCGTACAATGAGGTTGAGTTCGCGAATGGCTGCACCTTTCAACATACTTTCGAACGCGCCGCCGGCACCCGCGCCAAGTACTGGAACGCGGCGCCCGGATTGGCTGCGCGTCCGCTTTTTCGGCGGCTCGAATTACCAGGAGCTGAAGCGCATCATGCGCGCGCTCGACCTGAACACCGTCTGCGAAAGCGCGCGCTGCCCCAACATGGGCGAATGCTGGGATCACCGCACCGCTACCTTCATGATCCTCGGCAATATCTGTACGCGAGCCTGCGGCTTCTGCTCGGTGCCGAGCGGCAAGCCGATCGGCCCGCCGGACGGAAACGAGCCCGAGCGCGTGGCCGAGGCCGTCGAACAGATGGGATTGCGCTACGCCGTGGTGACTTCAGTGAATCGCGACGATCAGCCGGATGGCGGCGCGGCGATTTTCGCGCGGACGATTGCCGAAATCCGCCGACGGGTGCCCGATTGCCGCGTCGAGGTGCTGATCCCAGATTTTCGCGGCGATTGGCACGCGCTCGGCACGGTGATGGCGGCGCGGCCGAACGTCCTCAACCACAATATGGAGACGGTGCCGCGCCTCTACCGTCGCGTCCGCAAGGGAGCCGTCTACGAGCGCTCGCTCGAGCTGCTGCGCCGCGCGCGCGAGATGGCGCCCGATGTCCCCACGAAGACCGGAATGATGCTCGGGCTGGGCGAGCAGCGCGAGGAAGTCCTGCAGGCGATGGAAGAGATCGCGGCGCAAGGCACTCACATCCTCACGCTCGGCCAATACCTACAGCCCACACCCGAACATTTGCCCATCGAGCGGTACGTCCACCCGGACGAATTCGCCGAATTCAAGCGCCTCGGCGAGCAGATGGGATTCAAACACGTGGAGGCCGGCCCGCTGGTCCGTTCTTCCTATCACGCCTTCGAGCAAGAAGAATCCGCCCGCGCCTAATCGGGTAAAGCCCTCCCCTTTGGGACTTTGCTCAACCCGTCTCAATGCGGCCCAGTAAGGAAGGAATCGGCGAGCTTGCGGGTGCGCGCGCGGCAGGCCGGATCGGGATCGGCCGTGGAATCCCGCAGCGCGAGGACGTCGCGAAAATATTCGGCGGCTTTGTCGTTGTGGCCAAGCTCCGCGTTGAGGTTGCCTACCAGCAGCAAAAAGATCGGGTTGTGCGGATGGCGCGCGACGAGAGGCTCGGCGGTGGTCAGCGCGTCGTCGTAACGCCGGTCGTAGGTGCGGAAATTTTTCGCGAGATAGAAACGCGAGTCGACCGCCAGCATCACGCCGTGGTCGATTCCGACCTGCATCTCGCGGATGCCTTCTTCCTTGTTGCCGCCGGGAATGCCCATGAAGAAGCGCAGCATCTTCGCGATCGCCGAAAGCGTATCGATGTAGTAGTTGTACAGGCCGAGGCCGGCGGTGGCGTCCGCCATATCGGGATCGAGCTGCAGGGCGCGAACGAATTCCGCGCGGGCGGCGACACCAGCATGCGCCGTGGCCCGCTTGTCGTCGCGAAGGCCATAGAGCCTCGCCTTGAGCGCGAGGCCAAGCCCAGCGTAGAGGTGCATGTCGGCGGTGTCGGATTTGGCGAGCTGATCGCGGGCGAGCGAGATGGCTTTGTCCGCCAGCGCGAAGTAGGCTTCATCTTCCCGCTTTTTCGGGTGCCTCCACGCGTCCAGCATTCCCCACTTGACTTCGCAGTCAGCGCAATAAATTTTCCACCAATCGGCTTCGTCTTCGATCAGGTAGCCAACTGGACTCCGCGGCTGCTCGCTTTCGATGTTGTGCGCAGTGGCGATCGCGGCATCGGGATTGCCGGAGTAGATCTGGTCGATCGCCTGGGTCGCTTCGGGCGAAAGCGTAAGCCCGCCCGCGTGGACCGACGGCGTGGCAAGCGCCACCGCGAGAAGAAAGCCTAGGATTAACGCCAGCGGCTTCATGGGGTGAATGTTTTAGCACAGGATTGCGCGCCAAGCCGAACTTCGTGCTTGGCGGGTGTCCCCTTCCCCTGCACCCCATCTCCTCGACCAACAAAAACAAAAAGTGTCAGGTATGTGCCCGGTCTAAGGTGTCAGGAATGTCCCCGGCCGTATAGTGGAGGTGGAATCGCAAGCGCCGTAGGTGCGACACAATCCTCGACTGCGGCTCATTTCACGCGCTTGGTCCATCCAACGAGCCACGACGCGGTCACATACATCGCAAAGCATTCGAGCGCGAAAGGCAGAAATCCGAGAAATCCCGGCGCGGGCATCTCGAAAATCTTCCACTGCTGGGCCATCGGAAACGTGTAGTGCCACTTCGCCGCGGCCCAGTTGTTCCAAAATTCCCATAGCCAGCCGCAAATCCAGCCCGAAAGAAAGAATCCGTAGATACGCCGCCGAAAGCCCTCGGAAAAATCGCCGATGAACGAAGGCAAGCCGAGCCAGCGATTCAGCGGATCGAGCAGCAGGACGAATCCGATCCAAACCAGCACGAAGAGATATGCGGCCGCGCGTTGCGGCAAAACCAGCGGAAGGCTCAAGCAAGCCGCGCCGCAGACGATCAGCGCGCGTTCGGTAGCCGCCGAAATCTTGCGCGGCTGCGCGGGCAGCGGCGGCAGGAGCGCCTGCACGAGGTCGGACGTCTCGAAAATCGCCGGCGTGATGGTGGCGAAAGACCACGCGTAGCCGAGAAACCCGGGCCAGCCGGCGGGGACGCCAACGTACGTCCAATTTCGCAGGCGCAGGTTGTAGGCCTCGAAGATCAGCCACAGCGGAATCGAGAGCACGGCCATGCGCGCCAGCGTGATCGGCGCGTCATTGAGGCGCGAGCGCCCAGTGATGGCGAGGACGGCACCGTCGGCGATCAGAATCCAGGCGCTCCAGGCAGTCGGCGTGAAATAGGTTGCGACCGGCTCGACACCGCGAAACATCAGCAGTTCTGCGGCCACGAGCGTGACGATTCCGAGCCAGCCGTGCGGCGGAAAGTGGCTACGCCGGCGCACGCGAAAGAATCCGATAACGAGGATCCCGACGGTCACAGCAGTGATGGCGATGCCGATTGCGGTGGACATCATGCGCGGCGCGGTTCCTCGATCGTGCGGGGCTGACGCGCGGATATCGTAGCGCAGTTCGGTGGTCGTCCGCTGACTGCGGGTTGATTTGAACGCCTCACTTAACACAGAGAGCACTGAGAAGGCACAGAGGACACGAAGGCTCCTAGCTAGGCCCCTCCGTGTCCTCATGATTTTCTC
>CAVUDN010000034.1:0-14347 GCA_963740095.1 uncultured Acidobacteriota bacterium | reverse complement strand
GGGGAACCCGTTGCCGCCACCAGGGCTCCCAGCATGGTGACGATCAGCAACGCGCCGGTATAGATGCCTGTGCGCACCGCCGGGTGCCATCGTTTCGTTTTGCTCGGTTGCTCAGTTGGGATAGATGCGTCGTTTGTCATGGCGTGGGCTGTCCTTCGGCCGGCACGCCGCCAGAGACAACTGCGCTCGCGGGGCTTTCGTTCCCGAGCGGTCTACCGCGGTAACACTGTAGAAGTAACGGCGGCCGGATAAAGCATTCATATCGCGAAATGCAGGCGCGATCAATAATTCTGCATTCTGTCGCGTGCCCTGAACGTCAGCCTGCTCGCTTCGATAGACGTTGTAACCAGCGATATCGGTTTCAGGACTGATAGCCCAGGAGAGTTCGAGGTGTGCCGGGATCGTCCCCTGCGCGGGAACGAGGACGACGACGAGGCCGAGGGGCGCGGCGGGCGGGAAAATATCCTTCTGGGTGATCACCGCGAGATTCGAATCGGCGGATTCGATCGCCTGGTCCGGATACTGGATGATGCTGCGCACGGAGTATTCGTAGGTCGCGCCGAAAACGACCTGGGTATCGGAGAATGGAGGAGAGTCGGTTTCGCCAATTTTAACGAGCGCCAGTTGAGGCTGGGGTTTTTCGGCGCTCGCTGCCGGGGCAGGTGCGTTCGTGCTGCTCGGAGCGGCGCTTGCCGCTGTGGACGGCGGCGGCTCGATTTCCGCGCGATAGATGCGGTACGGCCCGACGGAAGGCGCGGGGCCTACAATCGTATTTTGCGGCGGCGTCCACGTGAGCACGACGGCCGAAGGCGCAATTTGCGCTTTCAGATCGGTGATGGGACCGGCCGCGGGATGGATGCGCAAGATGACCGCATTCGAGTCCTGCGAATCGCGCTTGGGCGAGACGCGCGTGCGCACGACGTAAACGACGGTGTCCGGATGCCCCGTGAAATCGGACGCGTTGAGCGCGTCGACAACGCGCGCGCGGCCATTCTTCAAATAGCGATCCACCATTCCCGAAGGGATGGTCAGCACGAGCGTGGGATTGGCCGGCGCGACGGGGCGGGAGCCGGCCGCGACCGGAGTTTCAAAATCGCGGAAGATCTCGATGGAAGGAAGCTCAGCGAGATCCCGGCCATCAACCGTTTCGACCGGCAGCGTGAACGTGAGAATCACGTCGTTGCCGGATTGCTCGGCGGAAAGGTCGGTGATGGCCTGCGGGACGGGCGGCTTGCGTGCGTTTGGTTCTCCCGGCGAAGCGCATCCCGCAAGAAAGATTGAAAGAGAGAAAATGGAAAATAGAAAATAGAAAGTGGGAAGGAGAAAACGGAGAATGGGCGAGGAGGCCGATCGTTTGCCGGGGGACGCGCCTGGGACGCGTTCCCATTTTCGATTTTCCATTTTCCGTTTCTACAGGATGTAACGGCTGAGGTCCTGATCCTTGACGATGTTTGCGAGCTGCTTCTGGACGTACGCGGCATCGAGCTTCACCGTCTTCTTTTTCATCTCGGGCGCCTCGAACGAAATTTCTTCGAGCACTTTTTCGAGGATGGTGTGCAGGCGGCGCGCGCCGATATTTTCGGTCTGCTCGTTGACGATGGCGGCGAAGCGGGCGATGGTGGCGATGGCGTCGTCGCTGAAAGAGAGCTTCAGTCCTTCGGTATCGAGCAGCGCGATATATTGCTTGATGAGCGCGTTTTTCGGCTCGGTGAGGATGCGAATGAAATCGGCTTCGGAGAGCGAACTGAGCTCGACGCGAATCGGGAAGCGGCCCTGCAGCTCGGGAATCAGGTCCGAAGGCTTGGTGGTGTGGAACGCGCCGGCGGCGATGAAAAGAATGTGGTCGGTGCGAACCATGCCGTAGCGCGTGTTGACCGTGGTGCCTTCGACGATCGGCAGAATGTCGCGCTGCACGCCTTCGCGCGAAACGTCCGGGCCGTGGCCAGCTTCGCGGCCGGCGATTTTGTCGACCTCGTCGATGAAGAGGATGCCCATCTGCTCGACGCGGTCGACGGCGATGCGCGTCACCTGGTCCATGTCGATGAGGCGATTTTCTTCTTCCTGGATGAGGTAATCGAAGGCCTCGGCGACCGTCATTTTGCGCTTCTTTTTCTGCTGGCCGAACATGCCGGAGAGCATGTCCTTGACGTTGATGTCCATTTCCTCGACGCCCTGATTGGTGATGATTTCGAAGGAGGGCATGGAGCGTTCGCGGACCTCGACCTCAACCAGGCGCTGGTCGAGCTTGCCTTCGCGGAGCTGAACGCGAAGCTTGTCGCGCGTGCGCTGGCATTTGCTCGCGGCGCTGGGCTTCCGTGGTGGCGCCGCCGGGCACGCCCGGCTCCGCGGTGGGCGGAGGCGAAGAAGGTAGCAGAAGATCGAGCAGGCGCTCCTCGGCGGATTGCTCGGCGCGCTCGGCCACTTCGTCGAGCTTTTCCTCGCGCACCATGTCGATCGAGGTTTCGACGAGATCGCGGACCATCGATTCGACGTCGCGGCCCACGTAGCCAACCTCGGTGTACTTCGAGGCTTCGACTTTGACGAACGGGCAGCCCGCAAGACGCGCGAGGCGACGGGCGATTTCCGTCTTGCCGACGCCGGTGGGGCCGATCATCAGGATATTTTTCGGCAGAATTTCCTCGGCAAGCTCGGGCTGAAGCTTCTGGCGGCGAACGCGATTGCGCAGAGCGATGGCGACGGCTTTCTTCGCCGCGTTCTGGCCGACGATATATTTATCGAGCTCGATGACGATTTCGCGAGGCGTGAGCTCGTCAAATGACGGAAGCGGTTCAGGCTCCGCCGCCTGCTGGTCTCCGGACAAGTAGATCACCATATCTTTCTCCGACTTGCCGCTCATAGTTCTTCGATGCTGAAATTGGCGTTGGTGAAGATGCAGATTTCGCTGGCGATGCGCATGGCTTCCTGCGCGATGTCCTTGGCGCTGAGCTTCGTGTGCTTCGCGAGAGCGCGCGCGGAAGCGACCGCGTAAGGGCCGCCCGAGCCGATGGCGCAGATGCCGTCGTCGGGCTCGATCACGTCGCCATTGCCCGAGAGCAGAAGCGTGTTTTTGGCGTCGGCGACGATCAGCAGCGCGTCGAGATGGCGCAGGGAACGGTCCGTCCGCCATTCTTTCGCGAGCTCGACCGCCGAGCGCGGCAGGTTGCCGTGAAACTCCTGCAGTTTGTTTTCGAAGCGCCCGAAAAGCGAAAGCGCGTCCGCCGTGCTGCCCGCGAAACCCGCGACGATCTTATCGTTGTAGAGACGGCGCGTCTTCTTCGCGTTGTGCTTGATCACGCCCTCGCCCATCGTCACCTGGCCATCGGCGGCGAGGACGACTTTGTTGTCCTTGCGCACGCACAGGACCGTGGTGCCGTGTATCGGTTGCGATTTCCGGGTCGTTCCCATCCGGCCATTATACCCGCGCGGCGGCACGCGAGCCAAACGCGCGCGGCCAGTATGTCGCACGGCGGGCGGAAGTCGGGCAAGTTTTTTTTGCGGGTGACGAGGGATCAATCTTTGTCGGGGTCCTGGCCGGCGTCGCTCTGGTCGTCTTTGTCGGCTTTGTCCTTCTTGTCCTTGTCCTTATCCTTATCTTTATATTTGTCCTTCTTGCCGACCTTGTCCCAGCGCTCTTCGAGGGATTCGCGCGTGAAGAGCGAATCGGAGAGATTCGTGTTGTACTCGCACTTGTCGAAAAATACCTGAAAGATCTTGATGCCGTTGCGCTCGCGCGTCACCTGGAACGGAGTCTGGATGCCCTCGAGCGGATGATAATTCGAGTAGATTTCGATCTCCTCGCTCTTCATTCGCGACCTGGGGTCGCGCGTGTCGACGATTTTGCGGAGCGGCAGATGCGTTGCGGTGGCGATGGCGATGCGAATCGTGCGATTGTCCGAATCGACGAGCTCTACCCAGTCGACTTGCTTCAGGTCGACGATATCCGGGCCGCCGTAGCGGAAGACCATGCCGGGTTCGTGAATGCGGTAGCGCAGAATGTTGTCGATATCCTTTTTGTTGCCTTCGACGAAATCGACGAGATCGACCTGCGGAGCCTCCGAGACACCGCCGCGATCGAGCTCCCAGCCCTTGTCGCCGTTATAGACCTCGATGATGTTGCGTTTGGGGAGATTCTCCTGGCGCTCCTTGTCGGGAGGAACTTCGTAATCGATGAAGTGTCCGAAGCCATTCAGATTGCCGCCATGGTCGAACTGGCCGATCCGGCCGGTGCATGTGGAGTTGTGGACGTTCAAATACGTATTGCCGCCGAGCGCGGTGATCGCCTCCTGCAGGAGCTGCTTGGCTTTTGCGGCGCTCTCTTCGGGCATCAGGAATTGGCCATCCTGGGCCGCCGCGGTGCGCGACGCGCCAAAGCCGAACAACCCCACCAACAGTGCAGCCCAGATTACGTGCTTGCTTATCCGCACGGGAACGAACCTCCGTTTACATTGATCACTTCCGCTGTGACGAAGGTTGCCAGATCGGACACGGCGAAGAGGATCGGTCCAGCGACTTCTTCGGGGGTCGCCGCGCGGTTCAGGGGATACGCGGCGAGCGCCTGCTTGAACTTCTTCTTGTTCTTCGATTCCGATTTCCAGACGTCCGTTGCGACAAAGCCCGGGGCCACGCAGTTCACGAGGATATTGTGCCGCGCGAGCTCGAGCGCAAGCCCTTTGCTGAAGCTGATGATCGCGCCTTTCGTGGCGGTATAGTGTGTGTGAAACGGGGTCCCGCGCTGCCCGGCCACCGAAGCGACCGTGACGATGCGCCCGCCCCGCTGCGCGATCATGTGAGGAACCGCGAAATGCACTGTCGAGTACACGCTCTTGAGATTCACGCGAATCATATCGTCCCATTCGCGCTCGGTGAGCTTTTCAATGGGCGCGTCATTGTGGTTCCAGATGCCCGCATTGGCGACCAGGATGTCCAGGCGGCCGAGGCGCTCGCGCGCGTGCTCCACCAGCTTCCGCGCGTCTTCTGCTTTGCCCAAGTCGGCCTTGAATGCTTCGATGCGCGTACCGTGCTTGCGCGTCTCCTGCTCGATCTGCGCGGCCGCCTCGCGATCCTGATGGTAGCCGAAGACAACGTCCGCGCCCGCCTGCGCGAACATCTTCACGGTTGCGGCGCCGATGCCACGCGATCCGCCCGTCACGAGTGCTGCTTTGCCCGCCAACGAGATCATGCGTCCCCCCGAAGAATGCGGATCGAGAGTGAGAATCGAGATTATGAGGCGAACGTGCCGCCCTCGAAGGATTCCGTTCAGATGCGCGCGGGCGCCCTTCGCGTTGCGGCCGCCGTCACCAAATCGCGAAATAGCGCCTGAGCAAACGGGTCCGTTTCGGCCATGCGTTCGGGATGCCACTGCACGCCGGTGACCCGGTTCGCGTCGGTAGCCCATTCGACCGCCTCGACCACGCCATCCGGCGCGCGCGACACGACTCGCAGGTCGCGTCCGGGCTCGAGGACCGATTGATGATGGGAGCTGTTCACGGCCGCTTCGGTCGCGCCGGCGATCTGCGCGAGCCGCGATCCAGGCTCGATGCCTACAGGATGGAACGGTTCCGCTTGGCCCGCTTCGTCGTCCCAGTCGTGCTGAATCTGCGTGTGCAGCTCAGCGGGAATGTCCTGGACGAGCGTACCGCCTAGGAACACGTTCAAACTTTGGATCCCGTAGCAGATGGCCAGAATTGGTTTGTGCTCGCCGAGCGCGTGCTCGATCAGCGCGAAGTCGGTGCGCTCGCGATCGGCGTCAGCCGCGTTGGTCTCGGAATGCTTCGCAGCGCGGAATAAGGACGGCTCGATGTCCGCCGGGCTGCCTGTAAGCAAAATCGCGTCGAGCGTCCACGCAATTCGGTCGAGATGTTGCGCCGAAAGTCCGAGCGAAATCGGCACGGGCGCGCCGCCCGCCGCGTTGACTGCGGTGATGTATCTCTCGAGCTTGCTAAAGTCCCCTGTAAGCTCTTCTTTTCGTGTGCGATACGGGACACCAATGCGCGGCTTGGAGTTGGCCTCGGGGGACATACAAGCCACATCGTACCATCGCGGCATCGCCGCGGGCAACGGCTCACATCGGCCGCTGGTTGGGTCAAGACGGAAAGGCAGCCTCTGATATCGGCCCGAATTTGGCCTCTTCCATTTCCACGCCGAAGATCGCAAATGCTTCCTTCGCAGAACGCACCACATGTAAGTTCGGACGGGTAACCTCTCCCTCTATTTCAAAAATCCGCGCCATCCCGAACGCGTGATCAGCGGGCGCGATAATGACCCGAGGACGATCCATTTTTGGCATGGCCGGCGGCAACTTTGCCAGCTTTCGCATTCCATCGGAAGTAACTTCGAGAGGGTCGGCGGCTGAGAGATCGATCATGGCGAAACGCGGGTCGAGAGAGGTGACCAACAGCAGACCTACGCGCTGGTGATTCAGCAGATCTTCATCACTCACCTTACCTGAAAATATGGATCGAAGGATTTGATGGGTCGGGTCAAAATCGAAGACAAAGCCCATCGTACTCGCCCCCGTATTTTCGGTCCTGAGCTTGCCCGTTGCACGAAAGATTAGCCCCCCTTTCTTTTCGTGTCAACTCGCATGCACGACGAAAACGCTGCCTCGCAGGGGCTTCCCTTTACCCAGTCGAGCGCTGTGCGATCCTGCCTAATGGACAAGTGGGCCTTTGGGCTTCGGCTTTGGTTTCGATGTTAACAACGTCTTGAGACACGACATTTAGGAAATTGCGGCGCGCCTCACTGGGCTACTGAGGGTTCTCCGCCAGGACCTTCGCCGAGGCAGTTCATTTTGGCGAATTCATGGTACTAGCGCGGTCGCGGGCAGAATCGCGAGCAACCTGATCGATCTTGCGAGGCCGCAGAATCGCCAAATCTCCTCGATCTCATTTTACATATACGGGGAGCCTCCATTTCGCATATACACCAAGCCATATTCGAGAAACGCAAACAATCGAGAATGATCACATCTAATTGAAAGTACATTGCTTATGATGACTCCACGCTTGGCGAACGGCATGCACTATCTCTTTTCGTCCGTGTCCCGAGGCGTTGCTACGGGTTCCCGGCTTTGTATCTACGCAAGTTTTCGAAGAACAAGACGTTCGAAGGGGGCTATCATGAGCCGATACTACCGCAGCTTGTCCGTGTTTGCGTTTTGCATGCTGTCTTTGGTCCTTCCGAGGATCGCTCGAGCCGATAACCTATATGCAAGCATTCGTGGCACAGTGACTGACCAGACGGGCGCGGGCGTCCCTGACGTAACCGTCACCGCCACGAATATTGCCACCGGCGTGTCTCAGCAGGTCACCACCGCCGGCGATGGCAGCTTCAATTTCCTCCAGCTCGCCGTCGGCGACTACAACGTCACCGCCAATAAGATTGGCTTCGAAACCTTCACGGTCGCCAAAATCCACCTCGAACTCAATCAGGTGTACGTCCTCCCTGTCCAGTTGACCCTCGGTGCCATGAGCCAGGAGATCACCGTGCAGGCCAACCCCGTCCAGGTTGATACCACCACGCCTCAGCTCGGCACCGTCGTCGAAGCTCCTCAGATCGTGTCGCTGCCCCTGATAGGCCGCAACTGGCAACAGTTGCAGCAGCTCCAGCCCGGCGTGGTCGGCGCCTCCGACCGCTTCGGAGGAAACGCCATGTTCGCCACGAATGGCGGCGAATCGCAGTTCAATATGATTCTGATCGACGGCACGGACACCAACGATCTGTCCCTGAACACCAACACGTTCGTTCCCAGCGAAGACTCCATCTCCGAATTCAAAATGGTTACAAGCACGATGGATCCTGAGTACGCTCGCACCTCCGGCGCGATCCTGAATGCTGTCATAAAGTCCGGCACCAATAGCTTCCACGGCAACGCATTCGACTACTATCGCGACACGTTCCTGGATGCCCGGAATTACTTCGCCACGTCGGTGAGCCCATTCCATGAGAACCAGTTCGGCGGAACTCTCGGTGGTCCTATCGTCAAGAACCACACTTTCGGCTTCTTCTCCTATCAGGGAATTCGAGAGGGAGTACCGCAGACCAGTAACGGCGTTGAAAATGGCGTACAGACCACACCTGTATTCGCACCCGGTCAGGACACAGGAACCACGCCTTTTGCCGGCCTGTCCACTTCGGCGAATACCTCGCCATTCCCACTGGTCGGAGACGATGGAACCACCTACCCCGCGGGCACGGCGTACTCGACCATCTTCAGCGCCGGAACGATTCCGACCGCGGATATCAATTCCGTCTCTTCGGGTCTTCTAAAGTATGTCCCCGCCTACAACAAAACAACCGTTAACCCGGTTACGGGCAAAACCATCTATGATTACGTTTTCAACGCGACGGAGACGCAGAGCCGTAACCAATACCTCTACCGCATCGACCAGGTCTTCAATTCCAAGGACAGCCTCTGGGGCACTTGGTTCAATGAAAGCGTCGATGTCTCGGAGCCCGTCTCTTTCTTTGGCGGCAACCTTCCGGGCTTCGGAGAGACGGATGGAGAACACTTCAAATTCCTGACCCTTTCTTGGAGCCACGTTTTCAACGATCACATGGTCAACGAGCTCCGCGGCGGCTATAACCGGTTCAACTACGCCGCCGTTTTCCCGAATCCGGCTACTTCCCCCTCGGCCGCCGGATTCTCCATTACTCCACAAGACCCAGCGGGCGCCGGCGTGCCCCTGATCTCCGTGACCGGCCTTTTCAACCTTGGATTCAGCCCTTACGGCCCGCAGCCCCGAATTGACCAGCTTTATCAGGCCACGGACAACTTCTCCATCATTGAGGGCCGCCACACTCTCAAGTTCGGCTTCGATATGCGCCGATGGGAAGAGCTGAGCCCCAGCCTCAGCTACAATAGCGGTGAGTTCGCTTTCCGATCGTATGGAGCTTACAGCACCGGAGTGCCTGGCGCGGACTTTCTGCTCGGCGTCCCCTCCTGGTTCACGCAGGCCAGCGGCGGGTTAGAGAACGCGCGAACTCGCCAGTATTACAGCTACGTGCAGGATGAGTTTAAATTCCGCCCGAATCTGACCCTCATCTACGGCTTGGGCTGGACAATCGACACTCCGAACATCAACATCGCCTACAACGGTCACGGTCAGATGGCCTTTCGTCCCGGCCAGCAGTCCACGCTTTTCCCTGGCGCTCCAGTTGGCATCGTCTATCAGGGAGATGCCGGGGTTAGCGCCGCTGGCCCTACCCAATGGAAAAACTTCGGCCCGCGCCTTGGACTCGCTTACAGCCCGGATTGGGGCTGGCTCACGGGGGGGGCCGGCAAGACCAGCATTCGCGCTGGTTTCGGAATTTACTACGACAAATCCGAAACCGAGCAAGCTGGCCAGGTCGGTTTCGGAATTCCGCCGTTCGCCACCAATACCCTCACGGGCGTGACCGGAGCCGGCTCTCCGGTGTTGAGTCTGAATCCGAGTTTCGCCAACCCCTATGCCGATATAGCGACCCCGACGACCACTATCCCGAACCCGTATCCCTTTGAGGGTTATCCGAGCTCCGTGGATTACGCCACAACGCCAGGGCTTGAACCCGTATTCGGTCCCTGCTGCGCTGTAGTTGCCAAAAAATTCCTAGACCCACGTATGACCAACTATAACCTCACAGTCCAACGTCAAGTCGGGGCTAGCACGATAGTTACGGTAGGCTATGTCGGTTCAGTGGCGCGCTATCTTTCCTACGGTATGCCAATCAACGTAGTTACCGGGCTCGATGCCACTGACAGTCCCATCTTCCCATATCCGCTTGGCGTCTACGGTCCCATCGATACGATCTTTAGTGGTGGCAACTCCAACTACAACGCTCTGCAAGTAAGCGTCAACAAGCATATGTCTCATGGGCTTCAGTTCCTTGTCTCGTACACCTACAGCCGTTCCTTTGATGACACGTCTGGATTCGAGAACAGTAGCTTCGGAGAGTATGGCGGACAGGGCGGCGGTTACGGTGGCTCGATTCGCGCCAGCAATCCCTATTGCTTCCCAGGTTGCGACTACGGCGCGTCCGTCTTCGACGCACCTCAGAGACTGGTCATCAGCTACGTCTACCAGATCCCGGGCTTGCACGGTGGTGACTGGTGGCTTGACCGGCTCACCCAGGGATGGACTATTTCCGGCATCACCACCTTCCAAGAAGGATTCCCGGTCGATATCGCCGACTTGTCGAATCCGTCGGGCGGCTGCCAGGCGGGGGATTTCTCGTGCTGGGATGGCCCAAATCAAATTGCGCCAGTTCACTACATGAATCCACGTACGAGCGGATTCTGGTTTAGCGGCGGCTCTTTTGCCCCAGTATCCTGCGCCGCCACGGGCTGTCCCGCTGCTGGCGTCTCGCCAACGAGTGTCGTAGCCTACGGCAACGCGCCCCGTAATCCGCTCCGAGGCCCCGGACTCAACAACTGGGATTTCGCCCTCTACAAAGACACGTCGATCTCGGAGAGCATGAAAATTCAGCTTCGGATGGAAGCCTACAACGTCTTTAACCATACCCAATTCAATCCGGACGGTATCGGTACAGACATCTCAGCGGGCAATTTCGGGCAGATCGCCGAGGCGCAGAACCCGCGCTTGATGCAGCTCGTAGCCAAATTCATCTTCTAACCCGCGCGATCCAAGCGCGGCCGCTGTTTCAACGGCGTCCCGGTTTCGACCGGGACGCCAATGCTGCCATGAAAGTCTGTCTTGGTGTTTTGTCGACTTTCCTACTGACTGGGCTTCCCCTCGCGCAGCAAAGCGATTCGAACCTTCGCCGCTAGCGGTCGGCCCGCTGGCTAGGCTGAGGGTGGCGTTCAGCAGGTTCCGACGGAAAGCGAGATCATGTGCGGCGAGGAATTCGCCTTCGGCGGCGACGCTTGTTTGCGCGGAGGATGCGTCGTGAGCCAAAGCTCGTAGTTCCCGCGCATCTGGTCGATGTGGTGAGGGATGTGGCGTTCCTGGCGTTCCATCCAGCTTTCCAGGCTGATTTTGCCCTCCACTGGATTTTCGACGATGTAAGACCACAGGGGCTCCGGCACGGCCACCAGAAGCTGGTAGGTCATCTTGCGCAGCCGCCGGATCACTTCGAGCGCTTCGCGTGTGCTCTGGTGGAAGTAGCCGAGCGTGCCGGCCCAGCGGCCGGCATCAAATTCCGTCGCCAGGCGCTCGGGCTCGGCAATCAAGTGGCGGCATCGTATGTAGGAGCTCGCTTCGCTATCGGCGAGGTGCAGAATGATTTCGTGAATGCTCCAGCGATCGGGCGCGGGCTTATAAAGCCACATTTTCTTCGGAAGCTGACCCAGAGCGGTTGAGAGCAAAACGGGCGCTCGCCCAAATGACTCCAGGATCGGCCTCCGTTCGTTGCGGGTCATCTTGTCACTCCCCTAGGTCCCTTGCTTAGACGCGGCAAGCCGGCTTTTGGCTTGCTCCCTCATAGAGAGATACGAAACAAACCTGCGTTTTGTTTCCCTGCCAAGCATGGGCGTTCGGGCCGCGGCTGCCAACAGCCAAATTGGTGTTCCGGCAGGCCGATTTTGAGCGTATTCCGAAATATAGAAGCGTTCTATCTGTTCCTTGCGGAGAGCTTATCGCTTTGTTCCGAGGGGCTTTCGACGGTGCCAGTACGTTCGGAGGTCCCCCACGAGATAGAGTGAGCCGGTGGCGAAGACGGCGTCTTCCGGCGAGGCCATTGCGATGGCGCGTTCCAGCGCTTCCCCGGGATCGCGCACGACGTCGGATTTCTTTGCGAGGTGGCTCGTCATTTCCGCAAGCAAAGGCGCCGAGATGGCGCGCGGCTGGCGCGGCTCGGTAAGGATCACGAAGTCGACGGCTGGGAAAAGCAGCCCGGCGATTTCATCGACCGCTTTGTCGCGCATGGCTCCGTAGACGAGCAGGATGCGGCGGCCCTTGAAATTTTCGTCCCAAAATCTGAGCAGTTCGCGCGCCCCCGAAGGATTATGCGTGCCGTCCAAGTAAATCGCTGGACGCTCGGCTAGCCGCTCGAGCCGGCCCGGCCATCGAGCCGCGCGGATGCCGCCTTCGATCGCTCGGTCGTCGATGGGGAATCCGCGCTCCCCGAGCAGGCGCGCCGCGGTGGCCGCCGTGAGCGCGTTTCGGATTTGGAATCGGCCCGGCAGCGGCGGCTCGATCGCGAGCGTCTTGCGCGAATGAAGCGGCGAAACTACCGCGCGGTAGCATCCACCGGAAGCGCGTTCCTCATCGATGCGCCAAGCAGCGTCGATCTCGACCAGGCGCGCGTCGACTTCCTTGCAGCGGCGGGCGATCACGGCGCGCGCTTCGGGATTCTCGGCCGAGCTTGCCACCCACGCGCCAGGCTTGATGATTCCCGCTTTTTCAGACGCGATTTCCTCGATCGAGTGCCCGAGAAAATCCTCGTGGTCGAAATCGATCGAGGTGATCACGGCGACTTCGGGTTGCACGATGTTCGTCGAATCGAGACGCCCGCCCAGCCCGACTTCGTAGATCGCGAAATCCAATTCACTCTTCGCAAAAGCGACGAACGCCATCGCCGTCACGCACTCGAAATATGTGGGGTGCGCCGCGAGCTTGCCGGAAGCAAGCAACGCCTCGATGACCGCTTGCACGCGCGTCCATGCGGCCGCGAAGTCCTCGTCGGAGATGTCGTTGCCGTCGATGCGGATGCGCTCGTTGATGCGTTCGAGGTGCGGAGAAGTGTAGAGGCCGGTGCGAAGGCCGCCGGCGCGGAGAATCGAAGAGAGCATGGCCGCCGTCGAACCCTTGCCGTTCGTGCCGGCAATATGCGCGCAGGGCATGGCGCGGTGCGGGTTTCCCAGAGCTTCGGCGAGAATCGAGATGTTCTCGAGGCCGAACTTTTGAACGCGAGCCTGCTGCGGCGAGGCCAGCTCGCGCCCGAGCGCCAGCAGCGCTCGAACGGATTCGTCGTAGGTCATGCGGAGTCGAGGAAAAATCCGAGCGCCTGCGCGATGTAGGCCTTCAATTCCTTGCGCGGGACCACGGCGTCGAGAAAACCGTGATCGAGAAGAAATTCGGCCGTCTGAAATCCTTCGGGGAGCTTTTGCCGCAGCGTCTGCTCGATCACGCGCGGCCCCGCAAAGCCGATCAACGCGCCGGGTTCGGCGATATTCAGGTCGCCGAGCATCGCGTAGCTTGCGGTCACTCCGCCCGTGGTGGGATCGGTCAAAATCGAGATGAACGGCACGCGCGCGTCGTCGAGCCGCGCCAGCGCCGCCGAAACCTTGGCAAGCTGCATCAGGCTGACGGCGCCTTCCATCATCCGCGCGCCGCCGGAGCACGACACGATCAGCAGCGGCCGCCTCTTCGCCGCCGAACGCTCGACCGCCCGCGCCACTTTTTCTCCCACGACCGCGCCCATCGATCCGCCGATGAAGCGAAACTCCATCGAGCAGCAGATCACCGGACGCCCGCTGAGCCTGGCTTCGGCGGTGATGATCGCATCGCCCATCTTGAGCTTCTGCTGCGCCTCGCCGAGCCGCGCGGCATACGCCTTGGTGTCGTGGAAATGCAAGGGATCGCTCGATACGAGATCGGGATCGTGTTCGGTCCACGGTTCGTCATCGAGCAACAAGTCGAGCCGCCGCCGCGCGGAGAGGCGGAAATGCTGATCGCACTTGGGGCAGACTTCCCAGTTCGCCTCGAGATCCTTTTTCCAGATGATTGCGCCGCACGCGCTGCACTTCGTCCACAGCCCTTCGGTGCGGACGCGGCGCTCGTCGACGGGCGTCGGATTCTCGATCGATTTTTTCTCGCGCTTAAACCATGTCATTTGGAAATCTCAATCTCGCATGCGTCCTAGTAATCGATTCCCCGCTGCGCGAGGATGCCTTTCGTATACGGATGCTTCACCTCGCGCATTTCGGTGACGAGATCCGCGGCCTCCACCAGCTTCGGATGCGCGTTGCGCCCCGTGCAGATCACGTGCACGCGCTCGGGCCGCTTCGCGAGCGATTCGACCACGCGCTCCGCATCGAGCATCTTGTAGCTGATCACGTAATTGATCTCGTCCAGCACCACGAGATCGTATTTCTCGCTGTAAATCTGCTCGCGGCCGAAGTCCCAGGCCTGCTCGCACAGGCGAATGTCTTCCGGATCGGTATCCGCGCCGCCCACCTTCACAAAGCCGCGCCCCATCGGCCGAATCTCGAATTTATCGTCGCCCAGCATCTTCGCGGCATCGAGCTCGCCATAATGCCACGAGCCTTTGATGAACTGTACCATCAGCACGCGCAGCCCCTGGCCAACCGCGCGAAACGCGGTGCCGAGCGCGCAAGTCGTCTTGCCCTTGCCGGGCCCCGTGTAAACGATGAGAAGCCCCTGACCTTCCGGCATGTTTCGGCCAAGCC
>CAVUDN010000033.1:0-12483 GCA_963740095.1 uncultured Acidobacteriota bacterium | reverse complement strand
ACGACTCGGGCACCGCACCTTATGCGAATTCGTGCGTATTGAGCTCGGCCGAAGCGAGCAGTTTCGACGGCGTCTTGGCAATGTTTCCGGGAACTTCAGGGGCTGAACCCCGCGACGTTGGCGAGCCTAGTGCCGTGGCCGGAAGCCACGACCTACAAAGTCTGACGCTTACGCGCGGGAAGAGTTGAGGACTTTCTCGTAGTAGCGCTCGTAGAGGGGGATGATGTCGTTGGAGCAGTATTTGCGGCGGGCGTTGGCGCGCGCCATTTCGCCCATCATGCGGCCGCGGTCGGGGCGCGTGAGGATATCGAGCGCATATTTGGCGCCGGTAGCGACATCGCGCGGCTCGAAGAGGTAGCCGTCGACGCCGTGCGTGACAACTTCGGGCAATCCGCCGACGTCGGTGGCGACGACCGGCACCTGGCAGGCCATTGCCTCGAGCGCAGCGAGACCGAAGGATTCCGAATCGCTCGGCAGCAGAAATAGATCGGCTAAGCCGAGTTTTTCCTGCACGTGGTCCTGCTTGCCCAGAAAAAAAACATCTTTCGAAAGGCGCTTCTTGCGCACGATGTATTCAGCCGCACCGCGATCGGGGCCGTCGCCCATCAGGACGAGCTTCGCGGGAATCTTTTCGCGGACGAGCGCGAAGATTTCGATCACGTCTGTGACGCGCTTGACCGGCCGGAAATTCGAGAGATGCATCAGGATGGGTTCGCCTTCGGGCGCCCAGCGAGCGCGGGCGGCGGCATCATCCGAACGCTTGTAGAGATCGCAATTGACGAAGTTCGGGATGACTTCGACCGGGCGCTGGATCTCAAATTCCGACGGTGCGGTCGCGGAGGTAATGCGAGATGGCCGTCACGCCGTCGCTCTGCTCGATCGAGAAGCGAACGATCGGCAGATAGCTGCGGTCGTTGCCGACGAGCGTGATATCGGTGCCGTGGAGCGTGGTGATGAAGGGAAGGCGCCGAGGCGCGGTCATCATGCGCGCCAATAGGGCGCTCACGGAGTGCGGGATCGCGTAGTGTACGTGCAGCAGGTCGAGCGACGCCTCTTCGGCCACCTCGGCCATCTTCGTAGCGAGCGACAGCGTGTAGGGCGGATGATCGAAAAGCGGGTACGTGATGACTTCCACTTCGTGGAAGAAGATGCGCTCGTTCGTGCCGCTGAGGCGAATCGGCATGGCATAGCTGATGAAATGAATTTCGTGCCCTCGCATCGCGAGCTCGAGGCCGAGCTCGGTGGCGACGACACCCGATCCGCCATAAGTTGGGTAGCAGGTGATCCCGATCTTCATGCTGTTTGGGCCGGCAGCTGAAATCGGTCGCAACCGCCGCCCGGCAAAGTGGCAACGCGCAACGAGGCGTTCCTATTGGCCGTTCTGTCCGTTGGAGCCGCCGTTGGCTGCTTCGTCGCCTTCCTTATAGACGTAGCGAATGCAGTGTTTATAGATCAAAAGATTGGGACTGCCGTAACGAGTGAGTTTGATGCAATCGCGGTCGTACCACTCGACCGTGCCGCGAATCACTTCGCCGTCGGTAAGAACGACCGCGACGGGCGTGCGGGATTGCATCTGCTTCACGTAGTAGAAATTCTCTGCGTACGTCTGGTCGGGTGGGGCGGGCTTCTTCCGCGGTCCCGATGCAGGCTGCGGCATCACCTGCGCGGGACGCGGAGTATACGATTCTTTCGGCTCCCCAAGTGAGGGGCGGAACAGCTTGCGGTTTACCATGGCGGCTCCTAAGTAAGATACTGATTATGACTACGCGAGAAGGGCTTCGGTTGCAACATTTCGAAAAAAACTTTGGTTGGGCCTAGCGGACACTCAATGAGGCAATCAGCGCGTCCAGGCCCAGTTGACGTCCCGTATTGCGGCGAATCCGGCTTTCGAGCGCGTCGAGGCCCCGTGTAGCCCGCAGCACCCACGCCCAATCAATCTTCCTGCCAAGACTTTCGACTTCCCGGTGCAGATCGGGATTGCGAGGTAGCCTGCTCGTTTGGCCGAAGGAATTCTCGAGCAGGTCTGTGAGGACACTATAGAACAGGCTCAAAATGTTTTCAAACGATTCCTGTTCCTGCTTGGAAAGCTGAGCAGTGGAGGCGAAAATGTCGGAGAAACCCTCGCTGGAGACCGATCGATCGAGAAGATGCAAGACGCTTCTGCGGAGGCGCGCGGATTCCTCGAGGTTGAGCGAAAGTGCGGCGCCCGGGCTACCTTCGGAAAGCTGGGCCACCAGCTTG
The DNA here is from genome assembly GCA_963740095.1 of uncultured Acidobacteriota bacterium. Lineage (GTDB taxonomy): Bacteria > Acidobacteriota > Terriglobia > Acidiferrales > UBA7541 > Palsa-295. Next base: position 10,242 of record CAVUDN010000033.1, on the reverse strand, counting down.
CGGTCGGCCGGCTTGAGGTCCGACCGATCTTTTAGAAATGCCTCGATTCGATCCGCGGGGACAGGGGCGAAATGGAACTGCAGGCAGCGCGAGCGAATCGTCTGCAGCAGAGAATCGGGAGTGGGCGCCAGCAGGATCAGAGTCGAGGACTCGGGCGGCTCTTCGAGGATCTTGAGGAAGACGTCGGCGTCCGTCCAACGCATCGTATCGGCGCCGTCGAGGATGAAGACGCGGCGGCGGCCCTGCGGCTTGAAGTAGGCCGCGCGCTGGACGGCGCGCAACTGCCCGACGCGAATCATGGGCCGCGCCACCGGAGTGCGGAGACGGACCGGATCGGGAACCATTACCCAGACGTCCGGCTGCGGCTCAAGAATCAGCGGAGTGCGCTCGACGGCCGATGCATCCGCGCTTTCGCCGCGCTCGGCGAGACCCGCCCGAATCAGCGGAGCTGGGTCTGCAAGCGGCGCCATCCGCAGGCAGGAGTCGCATTCGCCGCAGAAATCATCGCGAAGGCGCTGGCAATTAGCGGCCTGCGCAAACATCCGGGCGAGCGTGTATTTTCCGATGCCACGCGGGCCGGTGAACAGCAGCGCACTGGGAACGCGCTCCCGCTGTAGCATCGAGCGGAGGGCGCGGACGATGCGTTCGTTGCCGAGGAATTCGCCAAAGCCCATGCTTCAGTTCCCTTTTCCTAAAGCGCCACCTGGCCCAGAGTGCGCGAACATCGCCTCAGCAATGTCAGCGTGAATTGCTTCGGGAGCCCGCAATGCTCCGGCCGTCGAATCGAAACACTCGATTCTTGTCCAGTGCGGTTGTCGTGCAAGGCCGTCATAGACTGCGGAGGCCGCTTCGAGGTGTGCGATGTCCGACTCTTGCAGGTCGCGGTGCAAATTGGTGTACTCGCGCGCGCGGTGTGCGCCGCGCTCACCAGCGAGGCGATGCGCTTCGACCGCGGGCACGCGCAGATAAAGCACCAGATCCTCAGCGGGCAAACCGTAGACTCCGTATTCCAATTGTTTGAGCCAGGCGATGAATTCGTCGCGCTGCTCCGGCGGCACGCGCGCGCCCTGATGCGCGAGATTCGAGGCGATGTAGCGATCGGCGAGCACGATCTTTCCCGACGCGAGAGCGGCTTCGAGAGCCGGCCTCGATTCCAGGCGGTCTCCCGCGTAAAGCAAAGCTGAAAAGTGCGCGTCGACAGAGGCTAACGAGCCAAATTCCCCATTGAGGAAGCGCGCCACGAGTTTCCCGAAGAAACCTTCATAGCGAGGAAAACTGATGCGCATGATTGGGGCGCCGTGCTTGCTGAGCGCACGCGCAAGAAGATCGACCTGCGTGCGCTTCCCGGAACCGTCGATTCCCTCGATCACGATGAGCTTTCCGCGGGCAGGCATCGAAGTGGAGTTCAGTGTAGCAGCGAGGCACGGCGAGTGACCAGCGGTTCATGCCGCGTGATAACATCGCGCGCGTGCCCGTGGAAACCGCGACCATCCGCGCCAATTTGGAGCGCGTTCGGGAAAAGATCGAGCGAGCGGCGGCGCGCGCCTCGCGATCGCCCGAAGAGATTACTATCGTCGCGGTTTCGAAGACTTTTCCCGCCGAGGCGATTCAGGCTGCCTACGACGTGGGCCTGCGCCACTTTGGCGAGAATCGCGTGCAGGAATTCGAGGCGAAGCAGCCGAAGCTGGCGAACCTCGACGCCGTGTGGCACTTCATCGGGCATTTACAGCGCAACAAGGCGCGCCGGGCAGTGCAGCTCTTCCATCGTGTAGACGGCGTCGACAACCTGGCGCTGGCACATGCCATGCAATTCGAGGCAGCGGCACAGGAAAAACGGCTGCCGATTCTGATCGAGGTGCGGCTCGGCGACGAACCAACTAAGACCGGGATCGCCGAGGCCGATTTGTCGGCGCTCGCGGACGGTATTGCGAGTTCGTCGAATCTCAAGCTGCGCGGGCTGATGGGAGTGCCGCCGTATTTCGACGATGTGGAGCGTACTCGTCCCTACTTCAGGAAACTGCGCGAGATGAGAGACGGATTGAGCCCGCGGCTAGGATTTCCTCTGCCCGTGCTTTCGATGGGGATGAGCCATGATCTCGAAATCGCGATTGAAGAAGGCGCGACGGAAGTTCGGGTTGGCACAGCCCTTTTTGGCGACCGCACGCGGGCTGCGACGTAGAAGGTCGGCAAGAAAGAGCTGGCGGGACGCCGGCGCTACGGGAACAGCTCGTTCTAATCGGGCAGCGGCTGGCCCTTCGTTTCAAGTCCAAACGGGAGCAGGAAAAGGCCGAGCACGAACGGGATCGCGGTCAGCGCGACGGGGATGCCGATCGTGTGGAAATACGAGACGCCCGCGCCCACCAGGAACGTGAAGCCGGCGCCGACGAAGCGGCCAACCGAAGTGGCGAAGGCGAAAGCGCTGCCGCGGCACTCCGTCGGATACTGCTCGGGCAGCCACAGCGTGTACATCGCGAAATTGGCACCGCCGATTCCGAGGAAGAAAAGCCCGATGAAGAACCACTTCATCGCGTCCTGGGGCAGATAGAAGGCGTAGCCGAAGGAAAACACGAGCGACGCCGCCATGCAAATGAAGAAGAGGCCCAGCGTCAGGCGGCGGCCGATGCGCTCAGCGATCCACGGCAGGGGCAGGCAGCCGATGATCGTGCCGAATGAGAGCACCATCGTGGCGTAGGAACCGAGCCGCGGCGCCAGGATTCCGGACATGTGCTGGCGACCGACGATCTCGGCGACAGCCGTTGGCACGTAGACCGTCCCGCCCCACAACCCGATAATCGAAATGAGAACGTAGGCGGAATTCAAGAGCGTGCGGCGGCGGTATTTTGGATTGAAAATCATGGAGAATGGATGCGTGATCTTCTTCGCGGTTGCCTGCCAGCGCGCCGGCTCCTTCACGGCATACATGACAAATCCGATCAGGAGCGCGGGAATGCCGCCAATCGCGAACATCGGCCGCCAGCCGTGCGTTTCTCCTACGAAATGATTGGCGAGCGCTGCGAGAAAAAATCCGAAATAGTAGCCGGTGTGCATCAGGCCGGCGCCCATCTTGCGACGGCTTTCGGGCCACTCTTCGGCGACGAATGTGCCGCCCATCGCCCATTCGCCGCCGATTCCGACGCCGGCCAGCAAGCGGAAGACCGCTAATTCCCAAACGTTCTGGCTAAAAGCCGCCAAAAGCGTGAAGAGCGAGTAGCACAGAATCGTCAGCGCCAGGGTGCGGACGCGGCCAAACCGGTCGGCAACCGGCCCCCACATGAGCGCCATGCCCCATCCGACGAGAAACAGCGCGAAGAGCAACCCGCCATAGAAACCCACGTTCGCGGTGGTTGCCGGAATGCCGGTTTTCGGCAGAAGCTCGCGGAGCGCTGGCACCAGTACGAGCGCGTAAATGAATGAGTCCATCCCGTCGAGCGCCCAGCCTGCCCAGGAGGCCCAGAAACCCCGGATTTGGTTCGAAGTGAGGCGAACCGGCTCAGCAATTTTCGGGGATGTTGGGGTTGCGTTCACGACGGGCGTGGATTGTATGGCAAAACGCAGCAGTGCGGGAGAATTTCTCGCAGAAATTCCGCCAGCGGCGAGAGCCACGCGGATGGTACAGTCGCAGCTTGAAATCCGATTCCACGATCGATGTGCCGGAGCACAACGGCGCAATCACGTTTGCTGTGCGCGTGATCCCGCGCGCGAGCCGCGATGCGATCGAAGGCGAATATCAGGGCGCGCTCAAAGTCCGGCTGACGGCTCCGCCGGTGGATGACCGCGCGAACGACGCGCTGATCCGGCTGCTCGCGGAGCGTTTGAACGTGCCCCGGTCGGCTGTTAGAATCGTGGCCGGGGAAAAAAGCCGCACGAAGCGCGTGGAAATCACGGGCGCGCGCCGCGAACAAATCATCGAGATAGTGAATTCATGCCGGACATAAAAGCGATTCAGGCGCAGTTGCGCGCCAGCAAAATCGAGGGCTGGCTCTTCTACGATCATCATCATCGCGATCCAATCGCCACACGCATTCTTGGCCTCGGCGGAAACGGCATGGCGACGCGCCGCTGGTTCTATTTCATCCCCTCGCGCGGCGAGCCCCGCAAACTGGTTCACCGGATCGAGGCAGGCGCTCTCGATTCGCTTGCGGGCCGCAGAAGCGTCTATTCCAGCTGGGAGGAACTTCAGGGCGGCCTGCGCAAGCTGCTTTCCGGAAGCCGGAAAATCGCGATGCAGTATTCGCCGGAGAACAATATTCCTTATATCGGTCTCGTCGACGCGGGCACGGTTGAGTTTGTACGAAAGCTGAAAAAGAACGTGGTGACTTCGGCCGATCTCGTGCAGACATTCGAGGCGGCGTGGACGCCCGAACAGCTCGAATCGCATCTCGAAGCAGGCAAGATCATCGACCGTGTGGTGCGCAAGGCATTCGACACAGCGGCAGCCAGCGTGCGCGACGGCGATCCGCTCACGGAATTCGAGCTGCAACAGTGGATCCTCGACAAGTTTCGCGCGAACGGCCTGACCACGGACGAACCTCCGGTCGCGGCGGTGCAGCCGAATAATGGCAATCCGCACTACGAACCGCAACAGGGAGCATCGCGGCCGATTCGCGCGGGCGATCTGTTGCTGCTCGATGTGTGGGGAAAATTCGCGCGACCGGGCAGCGTCTACTACGACATTACGTGGGTGGGCTACCTCGGCCAGCGCGTTCCGGATGCGTATTCGAAAATATTTCGAATCGTGCGCGAGGCGCGCGACGGCGCCGTCGAATTCGTCAAGGAATCGGTGAGGCGCGGGCGGACGATTCACGGATGGGAAGTGGATCGCGTGGCGCGCGAGACGATTCGCAAGGCGGGCTACGCGAAGAATTTCGTTCACCGCACCGGACACAGCATTGGTCAGGACGTGCACGGCAACGGCGCGAATATGGACGGACTCGAGACGCGCGACGACCGCAAGATCGTGCCGCACACCTGCTTTTCGATTGAGCCGGGCATCTACCTGCCGGAATTCGGCATACGCAGCGAGGTGAACGTTTACGTCGGCGAGCACGACGCCCGTGTGACGGGCGCGATCCAGGAAGAAATTCTCGCTTTGCTCGCGTGAGGCGCGCCGGATGAACCGTGGCTGAAGAACCCGTGAATGAAACCGCGCCCGTCCCTGTGGGCGTCCGCAGGAAATCTCTCAGCGCACTTCCCTTCCTGGTTGCTCTTGCTTCGCTCGCCGTGCCCGGGCTTGGTCACGTGTGGCTGCATCGCTGGGGACGCGCGCTGGCGTTTTTTGTGGCGGTCGGCGGGCTGGCGCTCACCGGCTACGCGATGCGCGGACAGGTTTTCAGGCCGGTGTCCAACGATCCCTTTGGCAGGCTCGGATTTATTGCGGACGCCTGCTCGGGCATCTTTTACCTGCTTTCGCGATTCCTCGAGGCGGCCGGGCCGAACCTCTCGCGAGCCGCCGGCGACTACGGCACGCGTTTTCTGGCGTCCGCCGGAATCGTGAATTTGATCGGCGTGCTCGACGCATATGCGATCGCGGGCGGGCGGAGAAGCTAGCCGATGTACGCGAGCGGATTGCATCTCAGCCACTTCTCCTCGATGGTCCTCTTCGCGCTGCTGGTGTCGATTGCGCTGGCTGGCATCGGTGGGCACACGACCGCGCAGCGAATCAAGTATGCGCTGTGGTCCTTCGTGCTGTTCCTTGCGATCGGCGTGGGACTTGCGTGGCTGATGTATCCCTTCTCGCGGTAAACTGCCAGACGAGCGAAATAGCCAGCTGTACGTTGGCGGCGGCCCTTCTACATGCAGATTGTATACAAAGTCTCCGTGGGTGCGTCTTATAGCTGAAGTCCACAGGGGGGGATGTAGATCATGAATAGGCGACAACTGCTCTCATTGTTGGGCGTATCTCCAGCAATTCTGGCTGGTTCACCGGCGGAGGCGCGCGGGAAAAAGCGCACGAAAGATGGCGAGAATGGCGGCGGCGACGCGAAGTTCGTTGCGCTTTCGCCGAAAGGCACTCCCCCGCCGGTACAGCGCTTTTCCATGGCACCGCGGCTGAGCACAATTCAGGGCAAGACGATCTATCTCGTCGACACAGGATTCCTGGGCGCCGATCAGCTGTTGCAGCAGATCGCGCTTTGGTTTCAGAAGAATCAGCCGGACGTGAAGACCGTGTTGCGAAAGAAGGCCGGGACCTATCCCGAGGAAGATCCAAAGCTCTGGGCGGAGATCAAGGCCAACGGCAACGCGACAATCATGGCCATCGGCCATTGAAGCGGCTGCACTCCAGCGACCGTCGGTCACTGCGTAACAATGGAAAAGATGGGAATCCCGAGCGTGCCGCTCATCACACGCGCCTACGAGGATCTTGCGAAGTCAATTGCCGTGCAGCGCGGCATGCCCACGCTGCGCATCGTATTCACCGTTCATCCGATCTGGGGCAAAACGCCCGAAGAATTGTGGACTGCGGTGAACGGGCCCGACCCGATCACGGGAAAGCCGATGATGAAGGAAATCATCGACGATCTAACTACGCCGCTTTCCGCCGAAGATCGAGAATCCGGGCTGCTGCCGGCTCCGGCGGGACCTGAGACTTTCGGCCCCGACAGCCTCGACAACCTGCAAAGCTATTTCATGAACAACGCGATGACGGATTACATGCCGATCATCGTCCCGACGGAAGCCAGAGTAGCCGCGATGCTCAAAGGGACGAGCCATCAACCCGACGAGCCGGTCGGAAAGGCCGGAGGCTACAAGTACAACGTAAAGCAAGTGGCGGTGAACGCCGTGATGGCGGGATGCGATCCTTCTTACTTGCCCGTTCTTCTGGCGATCGCCTCGACGGGCGACCTCGCGCTGGGCACCTCGACCACGTCGTTTGGCTACTCGATGATCGTCAACGGGCCAATTCGCGACAAGCTCAGCATGAATTACGGCATCGGCGCGCTCAGCCCGTTCGCACAGTCCAACGCGACCATCGGCCGGGCGTGGACGCTGATGGGCAAGAATCTGGGCGTCGGCGCAATACCCGGCCAAACCTACTGGGGCGGACAGGGCAACACCCTCAATTACAACAACGCGGTGGTCGCGGAAGACGAGAAGAACAGCCCATGGACTCCCTTTCACGTGCAGAAGGGATTCAAGCCCGAGGAGAACGTGGTCAGCATATTCAACGGGTGGGACATCCGCCAGGGCCACGGCGCGAAAGGCGCGGGAGCCGTGCTGCCGAAATTCGACGAGCAGATCAGCAGCATGTTTCCCACGCTGACGCGCATGTTCAACGCGCTCATAATCTGCGATCCGCTCACGGTGAAGGCGCTGGTCGAACAAGGCTACGACACAAAGGAGAAGCTGCAGAACTGGCTGTGGAAGAACACGACGGTCTCGGCGAAGGAGTATCGAGACTCGTTCCTCGCGCACGTGTGGCTCTACCCGCGCGCGCTCCGCGGCGAAGAACCCTACGCCACCTGGTACAAGGTCCCCGAGGACACGCAGATTCCGTGCTGGCCTAAGGCATCCGACATCGAATTTGTAGTCGCGGGCGGCCAGACCAACACCTTCTTCCAGGTGGGCAACATGAATTACGTCCGGAGCGTCTCGATCGACAAGTGGACGTAACGATGGAACGGCTTCAAGCTCGCGGCTAGCGTTCATAGCGCAGAGCGACCATCGGGTCGACGCGCATCGCGCGGCGGGCGGGGATCAGGCAAGCGAAGAGCGCGACCGCGCAGAGCAGGATCGCGACGCTGGAGAACGTGAGCGCGTCGGTAGCCGTCACGCCGAGCAGCAGGCTCGCCAAATAGCGCGTCAGCGCGAAAGAGACCGCCAGCCCCAGAACCACCCCGATCAGCGTCAACGACAATCCACGCAGGAGGACGAGCCGCAGAATGTCCTGCTTGCTGGCGCCGAGCGCCATGCGGATGCCGATCTCATGCGTGCGCTGCCGCGTGGTGTAGGCCGTGACGCCGTAAATTCCGACCGCGGCGAGCACCAGCGCGAGCAGCCCAAATGCGCCGACAAAAGTTCCCGCGATGCGCTGAGGAAAACTGGAGAGCTGCGCGCGCGATTCGAGCGTGGTCACGTCGAAAACCGCCAGGTCCGCGTTCATTTCATGGATGGCGTTTTCGACGGTACCGCTGAACGCTATCGGATCGCCGGTCGTGCGCGCATCGACGATCATCGTGGCGCGGTACACCTGGTATAGCGGCAAATAGACGAATGGCGTCGGCTGCTCGTTCAGGCCATTCACTTTGCTGTCGCGCGCCACGCCAACCACGGTGAACCATTCGTGCGTCAAGTCCGAGTTCAGCTGCTTGCCCGACGCTTCCTGATGCGGCCAGTAGCGATCCACAAACGTTTCGCTGACGATCGCGACGCGCTGCGAAGTCATCGTGTCCTGAAGCGTGAAGTCGCGCCCCTTCACAATCGGAATCTCCATCGTCTTGAAATAATTCGGCGTGATGATCGCGTCCTGCGTCTCCATCGACTCGTTTGCCTGCGGGACATATCCCTCGGGCTTGACGCTGGTCGAACCCCCGCCAATCCCCAACGGCACGCGGCTCGACAGGGCCACAGACTGTACGCCCGGCAGCGCTTCCAGTTTCGCGACGACCTGACGATCGAATTCCGCGCCGTTCGCATCCGAATATCCCGCGGTAAACAGGTCGTAGGAAGCGATCAGCACTCCGTGCGAATTGAATCCCGCATTGATTTGCTGGGCGCTCATGAAACTGCGAATGAAGAGTCCCGCGCAGATCAGCAGCACGAGCGACAATGAGATTTGCGCCACCACCAACGCGCTGGTGAGCCGGGCCTTCCGAACGCTGCCCGACGCGCTTGTCCCGTCCTCTTTCAGCACATCCACCGGCGCTTCGCGCGAAGAACGCCACGCCGGCAAAATGCCGAAGATCACGCCGCTGAGCATCGAAATCGCCAGCGCCGCAAAGAGCACGGTGCGATCCGGATGCATGTCGAGCGAGATCGGAAAATCCATGGCCGGCACGAATCGAGCGAAGGTGCCCGCGGACCAGAAGGTGATCATCAGCGCGACCGCGCCTCCAGCGAGCGCGAGCACCAGGCTTTCGACCAACAACTGCCGCACCAGCCGCCAGCGGCTCGCGCCGAGCGAGGTGCGAATGGCGATCTCGCGCCGCCGCGCCACCGCGCGCACCAGCATCAAGTTGGCCACGTTTGCGCACGCCAGCAGCAGCACCATCCCCGCGATGCACATCAGCACCGGCAGCATCGTCGAGAGAAACTGATTCGCGCCAAACGGGCCGCGCCAGAGCGGGTAGACGGTCACGCTGCTGTGCCCGCGGTGCTCGTCCGGATAATTCTTCACCTCGGGCTGCAGCCGTACCGTCATTTCCTCTTGCGCCTGCCGCGGCGCGATACCCGGCTTCAGCCGCGCGAACATGCTCAGCCAAAAATAGTGGTGGTCGTGGATCAGGTCGCCCTGCGGCACCAATTGCGCTTCCATCATCATCGGAACCCAGATGTCCGAGCGCAGCCCCGTCTGGCTGCCCTGGAAGACCGCCGGCGTCACGCCCACAATCGTGTAAGAGTGCTGATTGAGTTCCATCGTCTGGCCGAGAATGTCCGGATTGGCAGCGAAATGCGTCTGCCACATTCGGTAGCTGATTACCGCCACGGGCGCGCCTCCCGGCTTCTCGTCTTCCTCGGACAGAAACGTGCGCCCCATAAGCGGCCGCACGCCGAGCACATCGAAATAATTCGCGGTCGCCACCGTGCCCCAGACGCGCTGCGGCTTGCCCTTGCCGGTAAGGCTCATGGGAGTGAGGCTGCACGCCGTGATGCCCGTGAAACTCTGTTGCCCGTCGCGCATGGCTTCAAAATCGGGGTAGGTAAATGGAAAAGGGTTGTCCCCCGGCTTACCCAACGAAAGAGCCACAACATCGCTCGGGTTTGCGAGGCCTGGAATGGGATTCAGCAGAGTGGAGTTAATCCAGGTGAAAATCGTGGTGTTGGCGCCGATGCCGAGCGCGAGAGTGAGGATGGTGATCGCTGCGTACCCCGGCGCTTTCGCGATCATCCGCATGCTATAGCGCACGTCTTGCCAGAGCGAGGCCATCGCGACCCTCCGCGAACACGTTACGGGAACGATAACACGCCTTCGTCCTTCACGGAATGAGCGGGCGCGCCCGAGCGGGTTGGCGCGGGCTGGCTTGAAATACCATTGCGATGCAAAAAGAGAGGGGCGTGAGCCTGCGCCCCTCTCTTGAACTGAAA
>CAVUDN010000032.1:0-38551 GCA_963740095.1 uncultured Acidobacteriota bacterium | reverse complement strand
GGCCTTCAATCCCAAGGGCACACCGCCCGGGGTTCAGCTAATCCCGATGGCCCCGCGCCTGGACACGCTTGATGGAAAAACCATCTACCTCGTCTCAGACGGCTTCGCCGGAGCCGATCGCTTCCTGAATCAAATCGCGATCTGGTTCTCGAAGAACATGCCGAGCGTCAAGACCGTGTACCGACTGAAAGCCGGGTCGTATTTCGATGACGACCCCAAGCTCACGGCGGAAATGAAAGCGAACGGCAACGCCATGATCATGGCGTATGGGCATTGAAGCACCTGCACACCAGCGACCCTCGGTCACTGCGCACAAGTTGAGAAAATGGGTCTCCCCGCCGCTCCCCTGGTCACAATTGCTTTCAAAGATCTCGCGAAGTCGAATGCGGCTGGCCGTGGCATGCCCGGCGAGCGCATTTGCTTCCTGCCTCACCCGATGACGAACAAAACCGACGAGGAAATGTACAAAGTCCTCGAAGGCAATGATCCCGTCACAGGCAAGCCGCTGATGCCGGAAATCATTGCCGCCCTGACGGTTCCTCTGACGGCGGAGGAGAAGAAAACCGGCACCGTCAGTCCGGATATCGGCCCGCCAATGTACACGGGCACACAGGATGAGCTGCAGCGCCTGTACTCCGACAACAACCTGACCGATTTCATGCCCATCATCCTTCCCACCGAGGAAAAGGTGGAGGCGATGCTGAAGGGCACGAGCCACAAGCCGGACGAGGTGATCGGCACGTTGAGCGCCGCGCGGGGCGCGCAAGCTTCGTGGTCGTTCACGGTCAGGCACGTGGCCATCAATGCGGTGATGGCCGGAGCGAGTCCGGAATACCTCCCGGTGATTCTCGCGATCTCAGCCACGGGCCAGCCAGCGCTGTTCAGCTCTACGTCGTCCTTCTCCCGCATGGTGGTACTCAACGGTCCCATCTCCGACCAAATCAAGATGAACTACGGCATCGGCGCGATGGGCCCGTTCGCCGAAGCCAATGCCACCATCGGCCGCGCGTGGACGATCCTTTCGAAAAACCTCGGCGGCTGTGGCGTGGCCGGACTCACCTACCTGGGCACCCTGGGATCCAACTTGAATTACAACAACTTGTGCATCGCGGAAACGGAAAACAAGCTGCCGGACGGCTGGAAGCCGTTACACGTGCAAAAGGGCTTCAAGCCCGACGAAAGCGTCGTGAGCATCTTCAGCGGCTGGAGCCTGAACAACGTCGCCTGGTTCCCCAAGATGCCCTATCACGAACTGATCAACAACTGGCTGACGCATTTCTTCTCGTTCGGCACCAGCGCCGCCACGCTGCTGCTCGATCCAACCGTGGCCCGCGAAGCGAAGGAAAAAGGATTCAACTCGAAGGAAGACCTAAGCGACTACTGGTCGAAAAACTCGAAGACGCCTGCGTGGCTCTACTGGGACACGCACCAGCCCGAGTTGAAGCAGGCACAGGCGGGCGTCGAGCCCTACGCCTCGTATCTGAAGATGGGCGACGCCGATATTCCGTTCCAGCGCTTCTACCGCCGAGGCCGTTTTGGCGCGCCGCCCGATCCGAATCCCAAGTCCTCCATCGAAGTAATCGTGCTGGGCGGGGAAACAAACACGTACTGGGCCGGCGGAGATTTCAGCTACATGACCAGCATGTCGGTAGACAAGTGGCGATAGCCGATCCCGGCCGCACGAGGACGTGGCGCGCACGGACGTGAATCTGTGCGGGCTCATCAGCGGCCGGGAATGCAATTTCTGGCAACCCACTCAGCCTCTGGAAGGGATCTCGCCCTCTCGACGTCCTGCGGCTTGGGCGCGAAGCGCATGTCCTTCGTGGCGGGACCCCATTCTGTTCCGCGTCTGTCGCGATATCCGGCCGGTGGAAGCGTGGGGCTTTGGCCTCGCGAAAACGCTCTTGCTGGGATCCGCGTAGCTGGCTGAAGCCTGCACGCAACCCATAAAGGAAACTCAGAGATGAAGAAAACGGCAGCTTTGGCGGGATTCTTGATTCTGGCGGTTGCCCTGTCGGGTGTTTTGGTTCGCGTGCGTGCTCAAACTCCGCCGGCGAGCGACAAGGCCGAGATCGAGGCGCTCATAACGACGTATAGCGATGCCTTCAACACCCGGAACGTCGACGGGATCATGTCCTGCTACGCTCGCGGGAAGAGCTTATTCGTCTTCGATGCCGTCCCTCCGCGCGAATATCCTAGTTGGGACGCCTATAAGCGAGATTGGGAAGGGCTTTTTTCCGCTTTCCCCGGTCCGGCGAAAACCACAGTGTCGGATATAGACATTACGGTCGTGGGCCCGGTAGCCTACGGTCACGACATCCAATCAAGCACATTCACGCGCAAAGACGGCTCCTCGCTAAACGCAGTGGTGCGCGTCACCGACGTGTTCCGCAAAATCAAAGGGAAATGGCTGATCGTCCAGGAACACGTATCGTTTCCGGTCGACCTCGAAACCGGCAAGGCCGATCTTCTCTCGACGCCCTAACGGCGCCGTTGCATTCTGCCCTAACCGCATCACGGAATCGTTCGCGCGTGCGGGTGCGCGAGCCTGACGCGAATCTGTACTCATGCCATGGTTTGGCGGGCCTCGCGAACCGCAGCGACATATTTGGCCGCCGTTGCGGCGATTTGATCTAAATTCCCCGCGCTCAGGGCAGCCTTCGATACGAGTTCTCCGCCTACCCCCACGGCTTCGGCGCCCGCGCGGATCAGGCCGGATTCGCCGAATCAGCCGAATTTCCCGTCGGTCGTCTTGAGGCAGGGAGAGCGCTTCGGCTCGGCAACGACATACAGATTTTCGGCGTGATGGTGGTCGCGCCGGAATTTCAAGCGCCAATTCCAATTGGCCGTACGCGCGGAGTACGGTTCGCTCATGTAGCGCGACGCAAATTCCAAGAACGCCGGCCAATTCGGCAAATCCGTGTGCGGACCTTCATGCTGGCGAAACGCCAGGTCGCCGCCGATCAAGGCAGTGCCGATCGGCGGCATCTCCGTCACCCCCAATGCTCGTTTTCCGAGCAGTTCGTAAACCGGCCCGGCTGCCACTTCGGCCATGAATTGCCCCCTATCGTCCACCCACGTGCCTTCCACCAGGGGCGAGCCGCAGCTGATGAACACGGGCTGCGGCGCGGCCATCGCGATGAGTTCGTGAGCGTCCACCGGAAGATCGTTTGCGTTCAGCGGCCCCGCATACTTCAGGAAATTTCCGGCCATCCAGTGGTATTCACCGGTGGCTGCCAGGTTTTCAACGGCCTCGCCGAAATTGCGCCGGAAGAGTTTGGCTCCGCCCGCCCCTGACGAACCAACCAGCGCGATCGCGAACCGCTGGTCGTATGCCATCGTCACTAGCGTCGCCTTCCCGTAGCGCGACAGCCCTTCGATGCCGACTCGCTTCGCGTCCACGCTCGGGTCGGTCTCAAAGTAATCGAGCAGGCGGCTCGCACCCCAGGCCCACGCTCGCAAAGCTCCCCAATCATCCGGCTTGCGAGGCTGCCCCTTGTTGCACAGGCCGATGATTCCCTGCGTCAGGCCCGCTCCATTGTCCGCCTGATAGCTCGTCGGAATGAGGATCGCGTAGCCCCAGCCTTTGGCCAGCACCTGCTCCTGCCACGTAGGACCCGGCGGAGGGGCTGGAAACTTCTGTCCGCGAGCTTCCATTTGCGCGCGTAGTCGCCGCATAACCGCTGGATCGAATCCGAAATCGATCATCACCGGCACGGGCCCCGCGGCATTCGCCGGCGTCGTGAGCGTCGCCTGAATGTCCACGGTGATAAGCGGATACCACGAGTTGTCGACGTGCGCTACGAGTTTCTTCGTAATTACCGGCACGCCGCCGATCGTTTCGCGCGTCGTGTCCGCCACTCCCCAATTCACTCTAGGAATGTCCTTCGGCACGCGCCCGTACACTTCTCGATCGAAGTCCTCGACGATCTGGGGACGCCGCTCCTTCCACCACATCTTCGCCGTCGTCACCTTCTTTCCGTTGTCCAACCTCTGCAGGTCCGGCAGTTTCGGGTACGGGTTGGCCTTGGACTCGTCGGAATTCGCTGCGTACGGCGAGGCGGGATTCGCGTCCCGACCGGGACGAAGCGAAGTGATGTGTAGCAAATCCATCATCCTCTGGTGGTCTTGTTCAGCTGTCAGTTGCACTGGCGGAGGCAGAGCGCCTTCTCCGGGAGACTGTGCGAAATCAGAAATGCAAGCAAACGATGCAACAATCGCCATCACGGCCAATCCACTCAAGGTCGATCGCCATCGAATCGTTCTCTCGCTCAACACGGATTCTCCCTGGCCAGAGCGCGCACGTTTTCCGGGCCGCGCGAAGTCGCCGTTACAAACTGCGCCCCGAACATATCGCGTTCGATTGAGTCGTTCAAGGTGTAGCACTGGAATGCATTAGGAGCATCGCGTGGACACAATCCTGAAAGAACTGTTACTCTGCCGGATCGGTCGCATTCGGAAGTCTCGCGGTAATCACGATTTCTTCTGGACGTAGATGACAACGAAGCTTCAGGCACAGCTCGCGGTCGCGTGCGTGGTGTGTGCTGCTACCAGCGCCTGTCCCAGGCTCAGGCCGCCGTCGCCCGCGGGGACATCGGAATGCGTGAAAACTTCAAAACCATCGGACTCCAGCTTGCGAACCAAGGGTTCGAGCACGAGCACGTTGTTGAACGTGCCGCCACTCAGGCAGACCCGATCGATCGAAGAGGAGTCCCGCAGCAAACAGGCGAGGCGGGCGAGCGTTTCAACGAGGCCGTTGTGAAATCGGCGGCTGATCGTTGCCGTGCCCACGTTCGGGCGAAGATCTTCGACGATAGCGGCAAACATCGGCGACGCATCGATCTGCCATCGCCCGTCCTGGGCGCGAATAGCGAATGGATAAGCCGTGGTTTCGGCTGAGGGCCGCGCCGACATTTCGAGTTCAATGGCAGCCTGCGCTTCGTACGTCACTTCTTGGCGAATGCCGAGTAGCGCCGCCACGGCGTCGAATAAGCGTCCGCAACTCGAGGTCAATGGACAATTCACTTCTCGCGTCATCATGCGCATAACCAGCTCTGTCTTGCCGCGATCGAGTCCTCGTACGAAGGGAATGTCCAGGTTCAAGAAATCTTCGCCGAACGCTCGTATCAGATAGCTCACCGCCATGCGCCAAGGCTCACGAATGGCGGCCGCGCCTCCCGGAAGCGGGGCATAAGCAAAATGCGCCGCGCGCTCGAAACCTGCGTAATCCGCGACCAACGCTTCGCCGCCCCAGATATGCCCGTCGCTGCCGTAACCCGTGCCGTCCAGGGCCAAGCCGATCACCGGCCCATCGATCTTGTTTTCCGCCATGCACGCCGCTATATGCGCGTGATGATGCTGCACGCCGACGAGACGCACGCCTTTCTGCTGGAGAGCCCATTTTGTAGACAGATAATTCGGATGAAGATCGTAGGCCACGGTTTCCGGCTCGACTTCGAGAATCTTCGAAAACTGCGCGATCGCATCGCGGAAAAAATCGAAGCTTTCAACGTTTTCGAGATCTCCGATGTGCTGGCTCAGGAATGCAAGGTTACCGCGCGTGAGGCAGATCGTATTCTTCAGTTCGCCGCCGACCGCAAGAATTTGTGGAATCTCCCTGTGCAACCGCACGGGAGACGGCACATATCCTCGCGACCGGCGAATCTGCCGCGTTCCTCCGGCCGAATGACGAACAACCGAATCATCGCAGCGAAGCAGAATTTCGCGGTTGTGCACCAGAAAAAGGTCGGCGATGCCGCCCAAGCGTTCCACCGCCTCGCGATTGTCAATCGCAATGGGCTCCTCGCTGAGGTTCCCGCTGGTCATCACCAATGCCGGAAAGTCGCTCAGAGAAAAAAGCAAGTGATGCAGAGGTGTGTACGGCAGGAACACCCCGAGATCGCTCTGATTCGGCGCTACGTTCTCGGAGATTGCAGCAGCTTTCTTCCATGGCAGCAGCACAATGGGCCGCTGCCGGCTGCTTAGAAGCTGCTCCATTTCGGCGTCGAGGTGGCAGAATCGGCCGGCAGCCTCCAGATTGGGCACCATCACGGCAAACGGCTTTTCAACGCGCCGCTTGCGTTGGCGCAATCGCTCGACCGCCGCCGAATTCATGGCATCCACTGCGAGGTGGAAGCCACCGAGTCCCTTTACCGCAAGGATTTCGCCCGATCGCAGGCACTCGACAGCCGCGCCGATAGGATCAGGTGTTTCTATCCGATCGCCCTGGAAATCCCAGATTTCGAGATGAGGACCGCATTCCCAACACGCATTCGGCTGGGCGTGGAAACGGCGGTTTCGAGGGTCGTCGTATTCGCGGCGGCATTTCTCGCACATCGGGAATGCCGACATCGAAGTCCTCGGCCGGTCGTATGGAATGTCGCGCACGATCGTAAAGCGTGGGCCGCAGTTCGTGCAATTGATGAAGGGATAGAGATACCGCCGGTCGTGAGGGTCGAGCAACTCGCGAAGGCAATCGTCGCAGACGGCCACATCCGGGGAAATCAGTGCGCTTGCGTGCTCGCCCCTGTGGCTGGGCAGAATCTCAAACGATCGATCCGGCTGGCACGGCATCTCGCGAACGATCACGCGAGTGATCTGCGCGAGGGCCGGCGCCTCTCCGGGGAGGCGCGAGACGAAGTCTTCGACCGCCTCCGGCGGGCCCTGAATTTCGATCGTCACTCCCGCCGGCGTGTTGCTGATGTTGCCGCGGAGGTTCCGGTCCGTCGCGAGCCTGTAGACGTACGGCCGGAACCCGACTCCCTGTACCAATCCCGAAACGTGGATTTCCTTGCGGACTTGCATGGCATTTCAGGACGCGGCGGCGGACACGCGCGTGCTTTCCCGCTTGCGCTCGAGCCAGGCAACCCACTCCGCGATCCCCTCGCGCGTGACGCAGGAGGTTCGAATAATGTTCATATCCCGGTGAACGCGCCGCGCGTTCTCTTCGGCGGCGGCGATATCGAACGGCACGTGCGGCAACAGGTCGGTCTTGTTGAGGACCAGAAGTTCCGACTTGAAAAAAATCGAGGGATATTTGAGCGGCTTGTCCTCGCCCTCGGCGACGCTGAGAACCACGATCTTGGCGGCCTCGCCTAAGTCGTAGCTGGACGGACACACGAGGTTGCCTACGTTTTCTATCAGCAACAGGTCGATATCTTCGAGGCGCCAGTCGAGGAGCGCCTTTTCGATCATGCGAGCGTCGAGATGGCACGTGCCGCCCGTTGTGATTTGTTTCACCGGAAATCCAAACCGCGCCAGGCGTTTCGCGTCGTTCTCCGTCTGAATGTCTCCGGTAAGCACGGCCACGCGCTCGCCGCGGCCAAAACTTTCGAGCGTGCGCTCGAGAAGGCTGGTCTTCCCGGAGCCGGGCGAGCTGATCAGGTTGAGGCACAGGATATCGTGTTCGGCAAACCGCGCCCGCAAACGGGCGGCGATGAGGTCATTTTCGTTCAGAACTTTACGCTCCAGCGGCACGCGCTCCATCTTCGACCTCCATATAGGCGAGCTCGAGTTCATCGCCTCCGAGGAACTGCGAATCCAGCTTGCCGCATTCGGGACACGCGAAATCGTCTCGCGGCGCGGCGTACGAATGCCCGCAGGCGCGGCATTGATAGCGTCGCGGGCAGTATTCGATTTCGAGCGTGAGCGGCTCGAGTTCCGTTCCACGGACGAGGGCTTCAAAACAGAAGCTCATCGCATCCGGATCAACGCCCGCCAGTTCGCCGATCCGAACGCCGACTTTGTGAATGTGGCCATTCGGAAAGCGGAGCGTTTCCTTGCGAATCACGTCGAGCACCGAATTGGCGATTCCCATTTCGTGCATCGGGCAGGTCTCGGCCAGGCCTCAGCAGATGCGCGGCAATTGATCGCCAGAGAGGAGATCGACGATCCGCGAGGTTCCGAGCCGCGTCCGCATGGTGACCATTTCCGCGTGGGAATCGGTCACTCTTCCGATGAGCCGTGCGTCGCGCCCCAGCGGATGGCGCTGCATTGCTTCGAGAATGACGTCGGCGGCCCCCGGATCGACGATCGCCACGAGCTTGCCTTCATTTGCGACGTACAGCGGATCGAGCCCCAGCATCTCGCACGCGCCCTGCACTTCGTCGCGAATCGGAATCGCGCTCTCTTCGAGTTCAATCCCCACCCGCGAGCGGGCGGCAATCTCATTCAACGAACTCGAGAGTCCGCCGCGGGTCGGGTCGCGCAGGCAACGAATCTTCGGGCTCGCGCGCAGCATGTCGGCCACAAGCGTGTGCAAGGCCGCCGTATCGCTCGCGATCGCGCTTTCGAATTCGAGTCCTTCGCGCTGCGAAAGAATCGTGATCCCGTGATCGCCAATCGTGCCGTTGAGCAGCACACAGTCGCCGGGACGCGCCTGATCGGCCGAAAGGCCCACGCCAGGCGGAACCAGGCCGATTCCCGAAGTGTTCACGAACAACCCGTCGCCGCTTCCCTTTTCGACGACCTTCGTATCTCCGGTGACGACCGCCACGCCCGCGATCGCCGCAGTCACGCGAATGGATTCCATCACCTGGCGCAGCGTATCGAGCGGGAAGCCTTCCTCCAGAATCAACGCCAGGCTCAGAAAAAGCGGCTCGGCGCCGCCCATCGCCAGATCGTTCACCGTGCCGTTGACTGCCAGCGTTCCGATGTCGCCGCCGGGGAAAAACAGCGGCTTCACCACGAAGGAGTCGGTCGTAAATGCAATCCGCAAGCCGCCTACCTCGACGACGGCTTGATCGTCCAGCCGTTCGAGCACCGGATTTTGCAAGGCCGGGAGCAGAATGTTCCGCAGCAGATCCCCGCTCATGCGGCCGCCGCTTCCATGGCCCAGCAAAACCGACTCCGTGGATGCAATCGGCACCGGGCAGCTCAGCGCCACGTCGACCTTCGTGCCGCGCGGCATCAGTTGCTCCCCTTTGCCGCCATCGCGTGCCGGCGATATCGGTAGTAGGCGGCGCAAGCGCCCTCGGAGGAAACCATCGGCGCGCCCAGCGGATTTTCCGGCGTGCAACGCGTCCCGAAAGCCGTGCAATCGGTCGGCTTCTTCAGCCCTTGCAGCACCTCGGCGCTGATGCACTCCGCAGGCTCGTCCGCGGTCACTCCTTCGGTCCCAAAGACGCGATCCGCATCGAATTCGGCATACTCTTCTCGAAGGCTCAGGCCACTGTCCGGAATTCCGCCGATGCCGCGCCACTTCCGGTCGCAAACCTCGAACACCTCGGCCAAAACTTTCTGGGCGAGCAGGTTGCCTTCGTAGGTGACGGACCGGACATATTGGTTCTCGACCCCCGCGCGACCCTCCTCGAGTTGCGTCACCAGCATCAAAATCGCTTCCAGCAGGTCGAGCGGCTCGAATCCTCCCACGACAATCGGCACGTGGAACTCGCGGATCAAGTCTTCATATTCGCGATAGCCCATGACGGTGCAAACGTGGCCCGGGCCAATGAACCCTTGCACCCGGTTGCGCGGCGAGCTTAGAAGCGCTCGAATAGCGGGCGGCACGAGAACGTGCGAGGCGAGCATCGAGAAATTCTCGAGGCCTTCGCGCTTCGCCTGCCACACGGCCATCGCATTCGCCGGAGCCGTCGTTTCGAATCCGACGGCGAAGAAAACTACTTTGCGGCCGGGATTCGCTCGCGCGAACTTAAGCGCTTCGGTGGGCGAATAGACCACGCGCACGTCCCCGCCCTGTGCCTTCGCGTGGAATAGGTCGGTACGGGAGCCGGGCACGCGCAACATGTCGCCGTAAGAAATCAGAGTCACGTCGGGGCGCGAAGCAATCTCGATGGCTTTGTCGATCATCTCCAGAGGGGTTACACAAACCGGACAGCCCGGCCCGTGAACCAGCTCGATTCCGCCCGGCAGCATTTCGTCGATGCCGTAGCGCATCAGCGTATGGGTCTGTCCGCCGCAAATCTCCATCAGCACCCAGGGTCGGGTAACGCGCCGGGCCAGCTGGGCCACGATTCCGCGGGCAATTTTCTCATCCCGGTATTCGTCGAGATACTTCATACGTTTGTGCGCCTAGGAATCTTCCAAATCCGACGCTAATTCGGCCTTGAGCAACCCCATCGATTCGAGCAGTTCGTAACTCCGCTCCGCCTCTTCACGGTCCACGCGGCTGATTGCAAATCCTACGTGCACGATCACGTAATCTCCCACCGCGGCCTCGGGAACAAAGTCGAGGCAGGTTTCCCGCGTGATGCCGCCGAACTGAACGCGCCCACTGCGAATTCCGTTGTTCACTTGGCTGCTGACGATCATTCCGGGTATCGCAAGGCACACGTTACAAGCCCTCCTCTTGGCAGGAATCGACCCTTCGCTGTGAAGACTGCGCGGCCAGCGACGATGACGCGGTGGACTCCAAGCCAGATTGTCCCCACAGACACAGCTGCGCCAAAGCCGCATCCACCAAGGGCACGAGGGCAGCCTCGACGGCGGGAGACAACGACGTGCCCCAATCCGTATTCGCTGGCTGCACGCCCAGCACAACGATATCTTGAGGCCGCGCCGATACGAGGGCGAGGGCCGCAATCAAGTCGGCAACGCCCAGTTGGTGAGCGCTCCGTCCTGTCTTCATACCCAGCAACTCATCGCCAGTCATCCGAGCGAGCCCTCCGGGCGCTTGGCCCGAGTTCATGGCATCGAGAAGCAGAACGTAGGACGCATCGCAGGCATAGGGGACCAATTCGAGTCCGATCGTGCCGCCATCCAGAATCGTGACTCCGGCCGGCACACGCGGATCGCTTTGCAGCAGCCTTGCGGCATGCACCCCTACGCCCTCATCCGAGAGGATCGTGTTGCCGACGCCGATGACTACCGTATTTGAAGACAACAAGTCTTCCACGTCATGCTCTTGAGCGGGTGCTTTGCCCGCCGGCGGGGATCGCGCGGGCCTTTTTAACTGGCTCCTGCAAATCCTCTTCGTCTTCTTCGGCGAGCGCTTCCTGCAACTCGTGTTCCGGGATGAATTTGTATCCGCTGAAGATGCTCTCCATTACGCCGTTCTCTTCCTCGATCGAGACGAGAATCGCGGTGTAGAGATGGTGAATAAAGAACATCCAGAAGCAAAACATCAGGAAGAAATGAATCTCGCGCAGCCACTGGATGTCCACAACGTGAGGAATCCAGCCGACAAAAAAGCTGAGCACCTTATTGCCGAGAACCTGCGAGTAGAGCGTGAGTCCAGTGATGATCTCCACGATCCCCATCCCGAAGACTGCGGCGTACGCGGCACCCGCCAGAGCGTTGTGGCCGATGTGAGGTTCCGGCGACCAACTCATGAAGCCGTAATACCGGCACGTCTCGACAAAATCCTTCCACCGCTTTTTCGTGGTGGGAATCAGTTGGTCCCAGCCCGACCACCGGTTGCCAATAAACATCCAGACGACGCGGATCAGGATCGCGCAAAGAAATGCGAAGCCGGAAAGGACATGAACGAAGCGCATCGTCCCCATCACCCAGGCAGTTCTTCCGTGCGGAATGATGTACGGGGAATGCATGTAATAGCCCGTGATCGACAGCGAGAGGATCGTGGTAACAATGATCCAGTGCGCGAATCGCACGGGCCATTCCCAAACGTACACCCTGACCTGTTTGTGGGTGGGCTTTCTCCAGTCGGCTTCGTGTCCCCAGTGACGCTTCGTTTTTCTCACGGGCGATTTCCCCTGGCTCAGGCTTTCGCGCGAGCCTTCAACTGACCGGTGGCGTCCACCACGTGAACGGCGCATGCCAGGCACGGATCAAAGGAGTGGACGGTACGCAAAATTTCCAGCGGGCGTTCCGGATCGGCCACGGGCGTCTTGAGAAGCGCCGCTTCATAAGGTCCCCGCTGGCCATGGGCATCTCGCGGTCCTGCATTCCACGTGGACGGGACAACCGCCTGATAGTTCTTGATGGCTTTGTCTTCGATCTCCACCCAGTGTCCCAGCGACCCGCGGGGCGCCTCGAAGAAGCCAAAGCCGCGGGCGGTATCGGGCCACGTGCTCGGATCCCACTTTTCCCCGTTGTGGATACGCACGTTGCCGCTCGCCATATTTTCTCGAAGCTGCTCGATCCAGCTGACAAGCCGGCTCGCGAGAAGCTGCGTCTCCAGAGCGCGCGCAGCGACGCGCCCGAGAGTCGAAAACAGCGCGGTGGCCGGCGCCTTCAGCTTGGCGAGCGTGGCATCGACCAACGCCTTGACGTCCTGCTGACCCGACGCATAGGCAACCAGCACTCGTGCCAGCGGCCCAACCTCCATCGATTGATCTTGATAGCGCGGGGCCTTCAGCCAGGAATACTTCTGATCTACTTCGAGGAAGTCGTAGGGAGGTTTGGGTCCCGAATACTTCGGATTGGTCTCCCCTTCGTACGGATGCTTTGCTACCTGATCTCCGCCTGAGTAGTCGTACCAGGAACGCGCCACATATTCCGTCACATTCGCCGGATCGACTGGATGAACCTTCGAGAGATCGCGATTCAGGATGATGCCCCGGGGCAGGAAGAAGTCCGCCGGATCTTTGATGGATCCTTGCGGATAGCCGCCATAAGACATGTAGTTGCCGACGCCCGAGCCGAGTCCGAACCAGTCCCGGTAGAACCCTGCTACCGCGAGGACGTCGGGAATGTAGACTTGGCTGACGAAATCGCCCGCCGACTTGGCCACTTCCAGCAGGAAATCGATTCGCTCGGGATTGATAGTCGCATTCGGCTCGTTCGGGTCGATCGAGGTCGCCATGCCGCCGACCAGGAATGTCTGCAAGTGAGGATTCTTGCCGCCGAGAACCGCATGGATTCGGATGAACTCCTTCTGAAACGTCAGTGCCTCGAGGTAATGCGCGACGGCCATGAGGTTCGCTTCCGGCGGCAGATGGTAGGCGGGGTGTCCCCAGTAACCCGCGCCGAAGAGGCTGAGCTGTTTGCTCGCAACCAGCGCGGCGACGCGATCCTGCACGCCCTTGAAATACTTCGTGCTCGACATCGGCCAATCGGAGATCGATTGCGCGAGCTGCGATGTTTTGGCCGGATCCGCCTTTAGCGCGGAGACCACGTCCACCCAATCGAGTGCATGGAGATGGTAAAAGTGGACAACGTGATCCTGGATCGTTTGCGTCGAAGCGATGATGTTGCGGACGAGGCGCGCGTTTTCGGGAACTTCGATGCCCAGCGCGTCCTCCACCGCGTTGACGGAAGCGAGCGCGTGAACCATCGTGCAGACGCCACAAATGCGCTGCGCCCATATCCAGGCTTCCCGCGGATCGCGTCCGCGCAAGATCAGTTCGATTCCCCGGAACATCGTGCCGGAACTCCACGCGTCCGAAATCATCCCGCCTTCGACTTGTGCCTCGATGCGAAGATGCCCTTCGATTCGGGTGACCGGATCGACCACAATCCGCGCCATGGATTCCTCCTAGTCTCCGCGAGAGTCTTTCGGCTCGTCGGTCTTTTCCGCTGTTTTCGGCCGAATTCTGTCGCGCACAAAATTGCCGGCCACTTGCGCAACCATCGCCGCGGCAACCACCCCGGTGCCAACCCATCCAATTTCGGCTGCAGTGACGTCCACTCCAAATCCGGGCACCGACGGCAAGCGCTTGTAGAAAGGCGATTTCGTGTCCCAAAAACGGTGCGAGGCGCACGCGATGCAGCCGTGGCCCGACTTTACTGGCCAACTCGTTCCATCGTTCCAGCGGACGGTCGGGCAGTTGTAGGTCGCTTCGGGACCTTTGCAGCCCATCTTGTAAAGGCAATAGCCCTTGCGATGGCCTTCGTCGCCCCATTCCTCCACAAAACGCCCCGCGTCGTAGTGAGCACGCCGCTCACACTGGTCGTGGATGATATTGCCGTAAGCAAAAAGAGGGCGGTTGTACTGGTCGAGAGCCGGCATCTCGTGGAACGTGAGGTAGTGGGTCAGCACCGCGGCTGTATTCGCGGGATTGTGCGGGCAGCCACCGAGATTCACAACCTTGATGCTCGGCACAGCTTCCTGCAGACCCACAGCGCCGGTCGGATTGGGATTCGATCGAACCAATCCTCCGTCCCAGGCGCAAGCACCGACCGCAATATTCGCGGCCGCATTGGTGCAGACGTGGGTCGCAATGTCGAGAGCGGTCTTGCCCGCAATCGTGCAGTAGACGCCGCCGTCCGCCGTCGGGATCGCGCCTTCCACGACCGCGATGTATTGGCCCTTATTCTCGCGAACCACCCGTTCGAGGGCGGCCTCGGCCTGTTTGCCCGCACCCGCCATGATCGTTTCGTGATATTCCCAGGAGAGAAGCTCGAGCACGAATTCAGCGACGGTCGGGTTGCTCGAGCGCAACATCGATTCGGTGTTGCCCGCGCAATCTTGAAACTCGAGCCAGACAAGGGCCGGGTGCGTCGTCTGACTGAAGGCTTTTTCAACGGCCGACACATACCGCGTCGGAAGGGCCAGGGTCGCGACCATCAACTCGCAAAACTTGACGAATTCCCGCCGGGATACACCGCGCGCCCGCAACGCTGCTGGCAGCGCATGTCTGCTTGACTTCATCGTTTGCCTCCCCAAAACAAAAGGCTGCGAGAATTTTTAAGAGGAGATCGGGCGGAATTGACGTTGGTCGACTTATGAAAACGTCGCCGTACACGCTCCTTGCGACGGGGCAGTTCGCCAGGAGATCCGGTCTGCGCGAACGACATAACGTGCCAACGGCTCTCAGCACTGCGCATTGTTCTGAACTCCTCTTCAGAACGATCGCACATTTCACATTACATAGAAGACGGACGATTATCACCTCAGGTCGCTCTTGTCTGTGACACAAGTCACAGGCTCGCGGCATAAGACTTCCCGAGTCTTGCGCACGAACGGAGAAATGATTCCAACCTTCTGTGCAGAATCAGAGGTTCGCAAAAGTTCTCTGTCTCGGGGGCGGCAGTGACGGACCCGGAGGAGGGCCCTAATTCTGGCGCGAGTGAACGGGCGGCATTGAATATAGGCGCTCAACAGAAACCGGGACCGGCTGCTCCGAGAGACCGGTGCTCCCAACGGGCGCCAGGATTGGATGGCCACCAAGACACTCGCCGGACTTCGGGCACTCCGTGCAGCGCGCCGAAGGCAGTGCTTCCGGGTTCAGCCGTGGCTCGGCGCCCAGCCAGTAAAGCCCGTTAGCCATCACGCAAAACCCCGTCGCGGCGAACCACACCATGGCGCCACCCACGAAGCCCGTGAACAGCGCCGCCCATTTGCTGAAAAAAAGCACGATCAGCGACGCGACGGAGATGTTGATGCCAACGAAAAGGTAGATGCGCCGCTCGAGATACCACTTGTCCGTCTTCATGCGATACCAGCGCGTCGTCCGCTCGGAGCCGAGCATCGACGTGAAACCAAGCAGCCGCAGCACGTTGCCCACCGGGCAAAACCCCGTAAAAGCCACATTGATCGAAACGAGTCCCGTCGCGATGACTCCCAGGATCCAAACCCGATTCACCACTAACGTCATCGTTGTGCTTGCAAGCAGAACGATCCCGGCGATCAGCCAGACGGTCCGCTCAATGTACCAGCGGTCCGTCGGCACGACGTAAACGCCTGAGCGCAGCTTCATGATTCGGCGAATATATCAACGCAAAAAGACGAAAACAAGCCGATATTCCGATTGGAACGAACCGCATCCGCCTTTCGAATTCAACGAAGGGGCAAGCATTCGAAGTGGCGCGCCCGGAGGGACTCGAACCCCCGACCCTCTGCTTAGAAGGCAGACGCTCTGTTCCAACTGAGCTACGGGCGCACCGATTACTCGGATTCTAAAGCATTTTTCGCCCGGCATTGGCAATGTTTTCTGCGGAATGACTTCATGCGCAAAGACAGACGCTCCCACCATCAGGCGCGGCCGTTTATCTCGCAAGTATTCGCCTGAATTATTTGACCGGGAGCGAACTCTTCAGGGCAATCTGGTCGACCGAGCTTCCCACCGAGACGGTGTACGCTCTGAGATTATCGATTCCCCAGTCATGGGCGGCCGCGTCGTAGTAGGCGAACGCGCGGATATCGAGCGCCACTTTCACTCTGCGCGTTTGCCCGGGGAGCAAATCGACTCGGGCAAATCCCTTCAGTTCGCGGGCCGGGCGCGGGACAACCGGATGATCCTCGCCCACGTAGACCTCGGAAACATCCGCTGCTTCGCGGATTCCGGTGTTCGTCACGTCCCAGAAGGCTTCGTATTGCGGGACCGAGGGACGGCCCGGGCTGCTGTTCACGCGGCGGATCGCCAGATTCGCGTATCGAAAAGTCGAGTAAGAGAGGCCGTAGCCAAACGGGAAAAGTGGCTGAACGCCGCTGCGCTCGTAGCCCCGATAGCCAACGAACACGCCTTCTTTGTAGACAACTTGACGGGTGCCCGGCTCAGGGTAATAGCTATCGTACACGGGATTATCTTCCCAGCGCCGGTCGAAGGTTATGGGCAAGCGACCCGACGGGCTGACGTCACCGAAAAGAATCTGAGCGAGCGCCGTGCCTCCTTCCTGGCCCGAATACCACGCTTCGAGGATCGCGGGAACACGGTCCAACCAGCGGCTCATATCGACGGCGCCGCCCGACGTAACAACCACGATCACGTGCTTATTGACGGCGCATATTTTTTCGATCAGCTCATCCTGCCCCGGCGGCAGGCCAAAAGTTCGGTCGGCGCCCTCACTTTCACTCGAGGGATCGAAGCCGACGGCGAGCACTACGGCATCGGCGGACGCGGCGATCTTCTCGGCCGAGGAATCGACGTAGCTATCCTGCGGCACGATGCCGAAACGGAATCCGCCACCGAGGAAACCCGGCCGGCCATGGTGCTCGACAACCACCTTATGCGGTCCCGCGGCGAGGGAGATGGTCGCGTAGCCAACCAGCGCGCGAGCCTCCGTCCAATCATCGAGGATCATCTTGTCGTCGACATAGACGCGATAATAGCCGCCCGCTTCTCCGGTAGACTGCACGAAAG
Source organism: uncultured Acidobacteriota bacterium (assembly GCA_963740095.1). GTDB lineage: Bacteria > Acidobacteriota > Terriglobia > Acidiferrales > UBA7541 > Palsa-295. The sequence goes on along the minus strand of CAVUDN010000032.1, from coordinate 21,608 downwards.
CGTCGTAGGGAGCGCTCTTTGATGCGACATAGTAGCCCGTCCAGCGCGCGGAGCCGGAATCAGCGGGATAGGCAGGCGTAGGGGCGCCAATGTCAGCGCCGGCGACCGTGCCGAAATCGATGTGCTGATCGGTGCGGCGAATCATCGGATCGCCTTGCAAATTCGCGCCGGTGAAATATTCCGCCGCCAAGCCGGGCTCGCCGCCCGATTCCGTTGTTGAAAACTCCGTGCGCTCCGCCAGTTCATTCAACTGAGGAATGCCGCGATCGTAGTAAGTGGGAACCGACGCGCCGAGTTCGTTCGCAATGCCCTCGAGGAAACTGACCGCGGCGAAGGGACGCACACCCGCGCTGCCTCCTCCAACGGGAACTGCCGGATACGCATCCGGACCGATCACCGCGATGGACCGGATCGCATGCTTATCGAGCGGAAGAAGATGCGCATCGTTTTTCAGCAGCACCATGCCTTCGCGCGCGGCCTGCAGCGCCACCTCTCGTCCCGTGAGGTTGTAGCGCGGAATCGAAAGATCGGTTTGGTCCCGATCGAGCCAGCCGAATCGAATCGCCAGGCGCAGGATGCGGCGAACTTTGTCATCGATCACCGCTACCGGCACGCGCCCATCTTGCACGGCCGGCAGAAGCGTGGCCTTGTTCATAAACGCGCCGGAGGGCATTTCCAGATCGAGGCCCGCATTCGCCGCAGCGACGCCGTCATAGGTGGCAAACCAGTCCGACATCAGGACTCCGGGAAAGCCCCACTCCTTTTTCAGAATTCCGGAATCGAGGCGCGAGTTCTGAGTCATGTGCGAGCCGTTCACCAGATTGTATGAATCCATCACAGCGCCCACGTGGGCTTCCTTCACCGCAGCCTCAAACACGGGGAGATAGATCTCGCGCATGGTGCGTTCGTCGATGATGTCGTCGACGTTGTGGCGGTCGTATTCGGAGTTGTTGCCCATGAAATGCTTGATCGTGGAGCTCACGCCTTCGCTCTGCACTCCGTCGATATAGCCGACCGCAATTCGAGATGCGAGGTAGGGATCCTCGCCGAAATACTCGAAGTTGCGCCCGTTCATCGGGGCGCGGTAGAGATTGACGCCAGGCCCGAGCAGAAAATTCACGCCCTTGGCGCGCGCGTCGCGCCCGATCTGCTCGCCGACTTTTTGCGCCAGATTCGCGTCCCACGTGGCGGCGAGGTTGATGCCGCCCGGCATCGCCGTCGCAGGCCCGAAATTCCGCACGCCCATTGGACCGTCCGCCATTTTCAGCGCCGGCAATCCCATATCAGGCATCGCGCGAATGAAAAAACCGTTCACGCCGCCGATCAGATCGATTTTCTGTTCCAGGCTCATGCGGCCCAAAATGTTTTCCACCCGTTTGTCGATTTCTGACGCGATAGGCGAACCAACGGATGCGACGGAGTGGCTTTGCGCCGCGTCTATGACAAGCAACAGCGCGAATACAAACAACACGGCTCGGGCGGCAATCGGCGCCGGTCGATTCTGCTTGCGATCCATGGACTCTCCGCTACGCAAGGTAAAGATTACGTCGCTTTCGTCAAACCGAGAGCTTCACGCTCTTCACGATCCGGATCGTTCTTCGCCTCGCACTCATCGTTGAAGATCATGACGGCCTTATCGCCGGACGTGAACGCGGGCCATTTCGGGAGGCCTGCATGATTCGGATCACCTTGCCGGGCGAGATGGATCCACGCTTCGCTCACTTTCGCCGCGAGCGCGCGTGGGCCCGGCCCTCCGCCGGTCATCGGCGCGCAGCGATCCGTATTGTCAAAGACGAACGAAAGCTCGGAGCAGTGAAACGCGCCGGGCCTGCGATCGAGCACCGGCGTCTGCCAGCAGAACCAATAATTGTAAACAGGCGCCCCGCCGAGCGCCGATTGCCGCTCGGCCTGCGTGATCGCGCTCTGCCGCACGGGCGCCGCCGAAATGCGCGACATGATTTCACCCGGCGTATCTTTCGGATGCGCCGCGCGAAACACCTCGATGATGCGATCGGCACGATCGCCGTAGGACGCTGCGACTCGCGTCTTCAGCTGATCGAGCGTCAGCGTGGCGAGCTGCGGATCGAACAGTGCGTTCGAAAATTCATTGAGAACCGTCCCCACGATCAACGGAATGTGCGCCGACATCTGCGGCGCGACGGGATCGCATGGCTGCGTCGGCAGATTGCGGCCGTCGACCATCGGCTGCCAGCCGATGCGCGGCAGGCGAAACGCGCCGCCCGGATTGAACGGCGGCGCGAGGCTTTTCACCGCGGCGATGCCGGCGTCAATGAGCTTCTCGACCGGCACATCGTGAATGTGATCGATCTGCGACGCACTCAGGCCCAGCTGTTGCATCACGGCCGCGCCCAGCTTGGCGGAATCTTCCGGCGTCGAAGCATTCATCAGCGACCCGCTCTCGACCGCCGCGCGATGGAATAGCCCCTTGGCGGCGGGCATGGCCATCAGCGTATTTACTTTTCCGCCGCCGCCGGATTGCCCGAAGATCATCACGTTTCCCGGATCGCCGCCGAAATTCGCGATGTTGTCGCGCACCCACTCGAGCGCCGCAACGATATCGAGCATGCCGAGATTCGCGGAATCGGCGTACGCCGCGCCGCCAATTTCCGCCAGGTTCAGATAGCCGAGCACGCCGAGCCGGTGGTTCAGCGAAACCACGACCACGTCGCCCCGGCGGCTGAGATTGTCGCCATAATACGATTTCAGCTCCTGGCCAGAGCCCGCGGAAAAACCGCCGCCGTGCAGCCACATCATCACGGGACGCTTCTTGTTGTCGTTCACTCCGGGCGTCCAGATGTTGACACGCAGGCAATCCTCGCCGGGACGCCCGTCGTCCCAATCGAACACCCACGCACCTTCATCATTCGCCCAGCCGGCGCGCGGCTCTTGCGGCGACACGAACCCGTACTGCATCGAGCTGCGCAAGCCTTTCCACGGTGCCGGCTTCGTGGGAGGCTGATAGCGGGCCTTGCCAGCCGTCGAGCCCGCGTAGGGAATGCCGAGAAATGTGTCGATGCCATTGGGGGTGAAGCCGCGAACTTTGCCGGCTGTCGTCTCGACGATCGCATTTTCATTCGACGCGACGATGCTCGTATTGCAATAGCCGGGGATGGATGCGGGCGCCTCGACTGCGGCGCGCGCGGCGCTCGCGGGAAGAAGCGCCGGAGCCGCTGAAATGCCTGTGAGAACAGCCGCGCCCTTTATGAAGGCTCTGCGCTCGATCGGCTTTTTCGCCGCCGAAACTTTTGGCGAATCTTTCTTTACGTCGTTAAAAGTGGATGTCCTTTCCTTCATTGGTGTTCCCCCGGCCGAGAGTATAGATGAGCTTCAGCAAGATTCAATTCCCTTCCATCACGTTTCGACGTAAGGGCGGAAAGCGCAGGCGGGCGCGGGTAGCGGGCTGCTTCGGCAAGAATCTCGATTGCGGCGGCTGGCAGCTTCTAGCTTCCGTCGCGAATGATGCGGCAGGATTCGATGTCGAAGGTGACTTCTCCAATTGTCAGCCGCGTTTGATCGCGGAAGCCGGCAATGAATCGCAGAAAGCGCCAAACGTCGGGGAAATTCGTGACGAGGCCGATGGACGCGCGAATCGACCCAGCGCTCTTGTGGCGCCGGTCGCGCATCAATCGCGCGAAGCTCAAGAGATTGGCGTCGGTTCCCAGCGCGAGTCCGGCTTCCATGTCTTCCTCGGTCAGTCCTTCGGCCATTTCTCCCGCGCCGGGATTGCAGAAGCATCCGGTGCGGAGTGAAATGCCTTCCGCGCCGGCCAACTCTTCGATGCGGCGGTAATCGAGTAGGTGCCCTTGCGGATCGTAGAGATTGAAAGTGACGGTGCCGCCGCGGTTTTCGGTTGTCGCCGGGCCGTAAATGCGAATCATCGCGCGGCCATTGCTGTGCCGCAGCGCGAGGAACTCATCCAACAGCCAACCCGTGAGGCAGCGGACACGTTCGGCGATCACTTCCAGGCCGATCGACTGAATGTGGCGCAGGCCGATTTCGACGGCGGGGATCGAAAGGTAATTCAGCGTGCCGTCTTCAAAGGCGGCTTCATTTGGCGAAAGCACGTGCGCCTGCCCCTGCACCGATGCGAAGTTGATGGTCCCGCCGGCGAACCACGGGCGTTTCAGCTTCGCCAGCGCCGAACGGCGGATGAGCAGCGCTCCCACGCCCGACGGATGACCGAACATTTTGTAAAACGAGACGCTGACGAAGTCCGGCTGGACCGCGGTCAGGTCGAGCCGGTTTGTCGGCACGAAGGCCGCTGCATCGAGCAGCACGTCCCAGCCTTTCGCATGCGCTTTTGCGGCGAGATCGAGTGGGTGCTTGACGCCGGAAAAATTCGATTGCGCGGGATACGCGAACAGATTATCGCGGGCGGGATCGGCCTCGGCCAGCAACGCATCGAGGCGCGCCAAGTCGAGCTGCAGTCCCGGCGACAGCAGCGGCGCGTAGGCCACGCTCGCGCCCTTGGCATGCGCGAATTCGCGGATTCCGTTCACGGAGTTGTGATTGTCAAAGGTGAGCAAGTAGCGGCCACCCGGGGCGAATGGATACGATTCGCCGACCAGTTTGAGCGCCGCAGATGCGTTTTGCGTGAAGACGAGGATGTAATCGGCCGCAGGCGCATTGAAATAGTTCAGAACGGAGCGGCGCGTGCGTTCGACGTGCTCCGTCATCGCCGCTGACGTCGGGTTGGCGGAGTGGGGATTGCCAAAAACGCCGGAGCGCAGGAGTTCGAGATGCTCGGCAAGCTGCGATTCGGCGTAAAGGCAAGCGCCGGTGTAATCGAGGTAGATCTGGCGGCGTTCGTCGAGCCTGCGATATTCGGCCGCTCGCAGCCGATCGAGAGAGGACGTCTTGGCATAGCCCGGATACCGCGCGATGAAATCCGCGTAGGCTGCGTCCGCCTGCAGGATCTCGGGTGCGCCGCGCTTTGTTGTGGACATCTTCGAATCTTATGCCTTCACGCCCGCTTTGCGAAGGATCGTCATCATCGGGCACCAGTTCGTGAAAGCGGACTGGAACAGGTTCAGGCCCACGAAGGCCGTGAACAGAAACCAATACGGACTCACCCAATATCCCAGCGCTAGCGAAAGCAGGACGAAGGCACCCGCAATCATCCGGATCAAGCGTTCAACGTTCATGGTAGAGCTCCTTTCAATCTGCCTCGGGGAAAAGGCTTTCGTGCGCGGGCGGCAGATTCCGCGCGGAGCCGCGTTGGCTCAGGTAATAAAGAACCGGGACGGTCATTCGAGATAGCACCGTGGAAGCGACTTCTCCCGCCATCAGCGAAATCGCGAGCCCCTGGAAAATCGGGTCGAACAAAATCACGCTCGCACCTACCACGACCGCCGCCGCTGTCAGCAGCATGGGGCGGAAGCGCACGGCGCCCGCTTCGACCACGGCTTCTTCGAGCGACATTCCGTGCTCGCGGCGCAGTTCGATGAAATCCACGAGGATGATCGAATTGCGGACGATGATTCCCGCGCCTGCAATGAACCCGATCATCGAAGTTGCCGTGAAGAACGCGCCCATCAGCGCGTGGGCCGGCAAAATGCCAACCAGCGTGAGTGGAATCGGCGCCATGATCACGAGCGGCGTCTTGAATGATTTGAACCAGCCCACCACCAGCACGTAAATCAGCACCAGCACGGCGGCGAAAGCGAGGCCGAGATCGCGAAACACCTCGACCGTGATGTGCCACTCACCGTCCCACTTCATCGAATAGCGATCCGTGCTCTCCGGCAAGGCCGTGCCGAAATCCTGCTGCACGTGATAGCCATCAGGCAGCCGGATTTTGTCGATCGCGCCTTTCATTTTGAGAATGGCGTAGATGGGGCTTTCGATCGTCCCCGCCACGTCGCCTGTGACGTAGACCACCGGGCGCAGATTCTTGTGATAGATGCTCTGATCGATCGTGGCTTCCGTGACATCGGTGACTTCGCGAAGAGAGACCTGGCTGCCCGCAGCGTCGGGCAGCTTCAGATTTTCGAGGTCTTCGATCCCGGAACGGTCCGCGCGCGACAAGCGCACTTCCATGGGGATATCCTCGCGCGAGTTGGGATCGTGCAGAAGCCCCGCGGGGGCTCCGCTCAGGCCAATCTGCACGGCGCGCGTTACTTCCGCCGCGGAGACTCCCTGCAGCGCGGCCTTATCGAGGTCCACCTTCATCTCGTATTTCTTCTGCGTATCCTCGACGTACCAATCGACATCCACCACGCCCGGAGTTTCCTGGAAGATTTTCTTGATCTCCGCGGCGAGCTGCGTCTGGCCCTTGTAATCCGGCCCGTAGACTTCGGCGACCAGCGTCTCGAGCACCGGAGGCCCCGGCGGGACTTCCGCGACCTTGATGCGCGCGCCGAAGGGAGCGGCAATCTTATCGAGTTCCGGCCGCAACCTGCGAGCGATGTCGTGGCTCTGAGCTTTGCGATCGTGACGAGACAGCAGGTTGACCTGAATGTCCGCCTGATTGGGCTGGTTGCGCAGGAAATAGTGGCGGACGAGGCCGTTGAAATTGTAGGGACCGGACGTTCCCGCGTAGATCTGGTAATTGATGACGTCCGGTTGTTGTCCCAGGTAGCTCCCCAAAGCTTGCGCCACGCGCGTGGTCTGTTCGAGCGGCGTTCCGTCCGGCATGTCGATAATCACCTGAAACTCGCTCTTGTTGTCGAAGGGCAGCATTTTCACCTGCACCCACTTGAGCGGGATGAAGGCGATCGCCGCGGCCAGCAGCACAACTACGCCGCCGAAAAACATCCATCGCCGCGACGGTTTCTGGATCAGCGGAACCATCAAGCGCCGATAGAGCCGCGTGGTCCAGCCTTCGGCCTCATGCGTGGAATCAGGGCGATTGGCGTAATGGCGCAACAAGCGCAGAGCGGCCCACGGCGATACGACAAAAGCGACCAGCAGCGAAAACATCATCGCGGAAGACGCGCCGACCGGAATCGGGCGCATGTACGGTCCCATCAAGCCGCGCACGAAAGCCATCGGAAGGATGGCAGCGATCACCGCGAACGTCGCGAGGATCGTCGGGTTGCCGACTTCGTCCACCGCCTCGACCGCAACATCGGCGAGCGGACGCCCGCGATTATCCGGCAGGCGGAAATGGCGGACGATGTTTTCGACCACGACGATGGCGTCGTCGACCAAAATACCGATGGAAAAAATCAGCGCGAAGAGCGTGACGCGGTTCAGCGTGTAGCCGTAGATGTAAAAAATGGCGAGAGTCAGCGCCAGCGTCACGGGAATCGCCAGCAGCACCACGCCCGATTCGCGCCAGCCCAGCGCCAGCGCAATCAGCAAAGTGACCGAAAGCGTGGCGATCAGCAGGTGCTCGAGCAATTCGTTCGATTTGTCCTTGGCCGTCTCGCCATAATTGCGCGTCACGGTGACGTTCAAATCGGCCGGCAGCATATTGCCGCGAAGCGAATCGATCTTGCGCAACACATTTTCCGCGATCAGCGTCGCGTTCGCGCCCTTCCGCTTGGCGAGCGTAATCGTTACGGCGGGATATTCGGGATTCGTGCTGCTGCCGGATGTTCCCTTTGCCTTGGCGAACATCACGTAGTCGTGCGGCTCCGCGGGGCCGTCCTCGATTTTTTCGGCCACATCTCGCAAATAGACGGGCCGCCCGGCATGAACGCCGACGACCACTTGTTGCAGTTGGTCCGCGCGCGTGAAGGAATTACCGGCCTCGACCTGGAATTCCTGGTTATCGCGCGCAAAATCGCCCGCTTGCGCGCGTGCGTTCGCACCACCGAGTTGCGCCACAACAGCGCTCGGCGTAAGCCCATACGCCGCGAGCCGCTGCGTATCCAGCACCACGCGCACCTCGCGCGGCTGCCCGCCGATGATCGCGGTCTCGGAAACGTCGTCCAGCTGCTTCAGCGAATCCTCGACCTCGGCTGCGATCAGCCGCAATCGGTATGAGTCGTAATTCTTGCTCCAGAGCGTGAGCGCGAGAATCGGTACGTCGTCGATCGATCGCACCTTGATAATCGGCTGCGAAACTCCCTGCGGAATCCGGTCGAAGTTCGAATACAGCTTGTTGTACGTCTTGACGATCGCGTCTTCTTCTTTCGTGCCCACGTAGAAGCGCACGGTGACCATGCTCAGCCCGGGATGGCTGACCGAGTAGACATACTCGACGCCCGGTATCTCGCGCAGCAGCTTTTCCATCGGCACGCTGGCGCGCTCGGTTACTTCCTCGGCCGAGGCTCCCGGCATCTGGACGAAAACGTCCAGCATCGGAACGGCAATTTGCGGTTCCTCTTCGCGCGGCGTCTGCCGGATGCTGAACGCGCCGAGCAGCAGCGCGGCCACGATCAGCAGAGGCGTCAGCTTCGACCGGATGAAAACATGCGCGATCCGGCCAGCCAGACGCAGGGCATGCGTGGGATTGCCCGATTTTGCCGCAGTGTCGTTCATGGCTGAGTTGCGATTCGCTTGCCGCCCAATTCACGTTCCCCCGGCGCTGCCACGAGCTTGTCCCCGTCTTGCAGCCCCGAGAGGACTTCCACCTTGTTTCCGGCATTCGCGCCGAGCGTCACGTAACGCAACTCCGCAATCTGGTTTGCGTCGAGCACATAAATTCCCTCGAGCTGCCCTCGCTCCACAACCGACGTTCGCGGAATCAGCAGAGCCTGCCGCTGGCCGCGCGCGAGATGGGCGCGCCCGAAAAGCCCGGAACGGAGCCGCGCATCAGCGGGCAAACTTATTTTCACGAGAAAACTGCGGCTGGCAGGGTCGGCTGCCGGAACGATTTTCGCGACCCTGCCGGAAAGTTGCGCATTGCCGAGCGAATCGATCGCTACGGGAGCGGCTTCTCCGAGATGAACGAGGTGCACATCGCTCTCGTCGACGTTCACTTCAAGCTGATACGCGCGCGTGTCTTCCACAGTGAAAATGGGCATGCCGGGCGAGGCGAGCGTGCCCGCGTCGGCCATCTTCGCGGTCACCACGCCGGCAAAGGGAGCGCGAACGCGCGTGTAGCCGAGCGAAGTTCTGGCCTGTGCCAACGCCGCGGCCGATTGCGCCTGTCTGGCTCGCGCCATATCTCGCTGCGCTTCCGTCGATTGGTACTTGGCATTGATCTCGTCGAATTCCTGCGGGCTCACCGATTTCTTCTCGTAAAGCTGCTGGTAGCGTTTCAACGTTGATTCGGCCAGAGCAAGATCGGAATCGGCGGCGGAGACTTCTTTTTCCGCCGCCGCCAGCGCCGCTGCGGCTTGGTCGACTGCTGCGCGCGGTTGCGCGTCGTCGATCACCGCGAGCACTTGCCCGCTCCGCACGCGGTCGCCTTCGTGCACGCGGATCTCGAGGATGGTTCCGGTAGCCTGGCTGGAGATTTGGCTGGTTTGCGCGGCCTGCACGGTTCCGACGGCCTCCAGCCAGTCAGGCAGCGCCGTCGTTTGCGCGACAATCACCGAAACGTCGCTGACTGTTTCCGGCGACGCATTTGCTGCCGGCCGCTCGTTCCCACAGCCCGAAAGAGCCGCACCGAGTGCAGCGACCAATAGCGATAAAAATGTGATCGCGACTGCATTCCTTTTGCGGTTCATGGCACCACCACAGGAGATTGAGGGCTCAAAGTTCCGCTGGCCAGTTCGAGGTTTGCGTAGCCAGCATGGTAGCGATAGACGGCCTGCCAATAATCTGTCTGGCTGCTTCGCGCGGCTTCCTCCGCGGCGAGGAGATCGGTAATCGTCAAGAGACCGGAGTCGTAGCGGTCCTGATTGATGCGCAAGCTCTCCTGCGCCTCGGCGATCGTTGCACGAGCCACGTCCACCTGTTGGCGGGCGGCATCCAGATCGTAATAGGCGCGGCGGACTTCGAGCTGGATGGCGTTGGTAGCCATTTCCTTGACGGCTGAAACTTTTTCTTCCATCGCGCGCTCGTGAGAAAGTTCGGCCCGCTTCGCTCCACCCTGAAAAAGATCGAACTGAACTTCGATCCCGGCGAGCCAGTTGTTCCCGCCGCCGGCAAGCAAAGTCGGGTTGTCCGCTTCCCAGCCCGCGTATGCGTTGACCCGTGGGCCGAAGGCCGATTTCGCAATCGACACGCTTTGCTGCTGCGCCGCTTCCTCCGACCGGATGCGATTCAAATCGGGGCGATCCTTCATGGCTTGCTTTTCGAGGTCGTCGAGCGACATGGGCGGCAAAGCTTTCTCGGCGAGCGCTTCCACGGGATCGAATTCATCGTCCGCGGAGACGCCCATCGCCGCACTCAGCTGAGCCCGCGTCAGCGCCAGATCGTCCTGCGCGCGAATGAGCTGCTGCTTGCGTGTCGCCACTCGCACCTGGGCGCTCAGGTAATCGGATTCCGCAACGATGCCGCTATCGAAGCGGTTCTTCGCTCGCTCGAGGATCGACTGCGCCGTCTTCATGCTTTGCTCGGCGACGTCCAACTGTTTTTTCGCGAGCAACACGCCGTAGTAGGCGTCCACCACATGGAAGATCACTTCCTGATCGGCGCGCTCCAGTTGGTGCCCGGCAGCCGCCTGCACGTCTTCGGCACGGCTCACCGCGTGCCAGCTGCCGAAGGAATCGAAAAGATTCCAGGTTCCGCCAAAGCGCGTCCCAAAGTTGCCGTAGGGTGTCGGCGTGTTCAGGACATTCAACGCGAAATCCGCCGTCGTGAACCGTTGCTGCTGCAATTTACTGCCAAACACGTACACGGGATCGTTGCCACGCGTAGCCGTCTCCGAAAACATGACGTGTGGCAGCAGCGCGGATCGAGCCACGCCCACGTCCGCCGAGGCGGCTTTCGTATCGGCGAGCGCGGCCTTGCGCTCCGGGTTTTTCTCAAGCGCGACATTGACAGCCTGTTGCAGAGTGAGAGGAGACGGCGCTGGTGCTTGTTGTGCGAAAGCTGGAAATGGGAGATACAGTGCAAAGATTAGCGCCCATCCCGCCAAAAGGGCGAATTGGAAGATCCGATCACGGTCCATTTGCATCAGCGCCTTTCGCCGAGGATGGACGGCAGTCAGGCCGTGGCCAGTTCCGCCCAAGCCGGTTTCTCTTCGACGATTTCGTACGTTGTGTGCAAGGTAGCCGTCTGTTTCACCATCGCGCCCACCGAGCAATATTTCTCCTCGGAGAGCTGGATAGCCGCCTCAATCGCGGCGGAATCGATTCCGAAGCCGGTGACCACGTGGTGGATGCGGGCAGCCGTGAACACCTGCGGCGGGCGTTCCGCTTGATCCGCCTCGACGCGCACTTCGTATCGCGTCACGCGCTGGTGGTACTTCTGCCGGAGAATCGTGATGACGTCGAACGCCGTGCAGCCGGCAAGCGCCACGGCAACCAGCTCAACGGGCTTGGGTCCGGTCCCTCCGGCTGCGTCGTCTAGCAGCATGTGGTGCTCGCCACCGGTCGTCGCCGCAAACTGCCTCTCCGCCTTAAGTGGTTGAGTAAGCACAACCTTAGCCGTAATCATGTGTCCCTCGCATGGGCTCCGGTCGCTCGGAGCCACACGAATAAATGCAAGGGTGGGGATTTTGTTACAGCGAAATGTGGGGAATTATATGTGGACTAGCTGCGAGCGACTTCGCTTGCATCGTGCCGGACGATCTTGCTCATCACTCCCTGATACTCCGCCATCAATTCGCGCCTGAGCCTGGCAGCCAAGCGCGGATCGGGTGACTCGTTTGGAGCCATTCGGCATTGCCGGATCGCCGTCTCGAGGCTCGAGAGAAACGCCTGGCACGGCTCGCAGCCGTTCATGTGCTTCTCCAACTCCTCGCAAAGAGAATCGTCCAGCGCGTCATCGAGGTAGTTCGAAAGCTGGGCGAACATTTCCTTGCAGCGCCCTGGTCGCGGCTGCGCGGAGGCGTGCGCTTCACCCAGGGTCTTCGGCGATTCGCGGCTCATGCGATGCGGATTCTGCTTCGCTAATTCCTTGCGAACGAAAAGCCGCGCGCGGTGCAGCCGCACGCGGATCGTCCCCGGGCGAAGGCCGGTGATTTCGGCGATGTCCGTGTCCGCAAGCTCTTCCATGTCGTGCAGGACCAGAATGAGCCGGTATTCGGGCGGCAATTTCTGTACTGCTTCGCGGAGGCGTTTTGCGCTCTCACGGCGAAGCAGCGAACTTTCCGGCGTGCCATCGGGATTGCCCGAGAGCTTCTGCAATTCCCGGCGGTCGGGCATGAGCTCTTCCAGCGAGAGCGCCTCCTTCGGCGCAAATTTGCTTTTCCGGCGGCTCATCAGGCAGCGGCTCTTGGCCACTTTGTAGAGCCAAACCATCAAGGCCCTGGGGCTATCGAATTTCGGCAGGTTGGGAATCGATTTGACGAGAACTTCCTGCATTGTGTCTTCCGCATCCTGCCGCTGCCCGCACACTTTCATGCTGAAGGAAAAGACGGTTTTCTGGAGCAGCGCCAGCGCCTCTTCCAGAGACGCAGGGTCCTTCTGCTGGATCAATCGGACGGCTTGTTCGATCTCGGGACGCACGCGCCAACTGTAGCACAGTGGGCTGCCCGCGATTTTGCGCGAAAGAGATTCTGGAACGATGCCGAAAAGAGGCTAGAATGCTCGGTCTCGATACGGCCTCCGCGCAAACCGGAGCCTGAACGGCGGCCGTTGTTTCGAAGGCAAAGAAGAGAGAAAATCGCGGCGCTTCGCTGCCGGCGCTATGGGCAACACCTTGCTCCAATTCGTCCCCAAGGACGGCGCACAGATCGTTCTCGTGCTGTTCCTCTCCTTTCTGATCGGCCTCGAGCGCGAAGAGCAGAAAGTCACATCGGAACAGTATCGCTTCGGCGGAGTTCGCACATTCCCGCTGCTGGGCCTCCTTGGCTACGCGCTCTGCATATTTTCGGGCGGAAATCTTGCGCTGCCTGCCGTGGGCTTTGCCGTCGTGGGAGCGTTTCTCTGGCTATCCTACCGGCACAAGCTCGAGGGAGTGGCGCTGGCCGGAATGACCACCGAGCTTTCCGGCTTGATGACCTACGTGATCGGGGCGCTCGTTTCGCGCGAGGAATATTGGATCGCTGTGACCCTCACGGTGCTCGCGGTCGCGCTGCTTGAGCTGAAGACGGCGCTCGAAAGTCTTGCCAAGCGGATGCCGGGCGACGAGATCCTCACCTTCGCGAAGTTTCTGCTGCTGACGGCCGTGATCCTTCCCATCGTGCCGAACCAGACGTTTGGCAGCTTCGGGTTCAATCCCTTCAAAACGTGGCTGGTCGTTGTCGTCGTAGGCGCCATTTCATACGGCAGTTACCTCTTGCAGCTCTGGACGAAAGGACGTGGCGACGTTCTGCTGGCGGCTCTGCTCGGCGGCGCCTATTCCTCCACGCTTACCACCGTGGTGCTCTCCAAGCGAGCCTGCGAGCAATCGCGCCCGCATCTATACTCGGGCTCGATCCTCGTCGCCTCCGGCGTCATGTACTTGCGCCTTCTGGCGCTTCTCGCCATTTTCAATCTTCCATTGCTGCACAGGCTCGGATTGCCGTTCCTGTTACTCGCCGCCGCAGCTCTTCTCGGCGGCTGGCTGTGGACGCGCATGCCGGATCAGGGCAACTCAAAAGCCGAGCAAGCGTTGCAGCCGAAAAATCCGCTGGAGCTGAGCGCAGCGTTCTTGTTCGCTGCACTGTTCGTGGCAATGCTGTTCATCACGCATGTTGCGCTGCTGCATTTAGGTCGCGGCGGCCTTTTCGCAGTGGCTGGTGTGATGGGAGTGACGGATGTGGATCCTTTCATCCTGAGCTTGGCGGCTTCGAACGCGACGGTGACGCCCGTTGCGCTCGCCGGAGGAGCAATCGTCATCGCCGCCGCGAGCAACAACCTCATCAAGGGCGTCTATGCCTACGGTTTCGGAGATCGCCGCACCGGCATGCAAGCGCTCGCACTTCTCGCCATTCTCGCGCTGCTTGGGTTGTTGCCTCTGCTCGTCTGAAACGCGCCGCTAAGCCTCACGCCTTAGCTTTCTGCAAAACTTCCACCGGCATGTGACTCAGTTTCGTGTAGATACGGATTCGCCGCAGCAGCGGCCACCAATCGTAAAGATAAATCTGCATCGGCCGCCACATCGCCACCCATCCGGCAATCGTGAGGCTCTCCCGCGCGACGGCAGCCCACGTGCCCGCAGCGCGCCCCAACAATAGGTTGGTGAGAAGCAGACATGCGGCCAGGAACAACAGGCCGATGAAGAGACTTGTACGCCCTTGCGCGAGGAGCCGCTTGAACTCCAGGCGGGCGATCTGGACACGATGCGAAAAGTGGTTGTGGACCGCGGTCTTGATCAGCTCCTTGGGGTCATCCGCCGGCCACTGATCCAAATAGATACGCAAGCGGATGGACGCATTCGAAGGACATTCCTGGGCCCAGCTTACGATGAACTCTTCCGCGTCATCGTCGATATCCCGTTCAATGAACGGCGAAGGGTCCATTGAATTGAAGAGTTGGTTCATGTCGCGCAGTTTCAGCCGGATCGTGTGCGTGCGCGTTCGTTCCTTGCCGGCAGCACTTGGCAAGGAAAACCGCGTACGAGGATTCGCACTATCTAGGCCATCTAGCGCTTCATCGATATGGGCTTTCTCGACCAAGGGTGGTTCCTTCCCGAGCGGCCGTGGCGATCCGATATTGCCGTCCTTCCGCCGTCGGAATTCTAGCAGGCCCGCGGCCAAGAGGACTTAGATTCCATCGAGTCCTGGATAGCCCGCGAGATCGATCACTTCGGGCACTAACGTCGCCGCATCCTTTTGCATCGACTGGCTTGCTATGGACATCTCATTTCAGAGGAAAGGATAGCTCATATGGAATACACGATCATTTCAGGCACGAACATGAACGTCTCGCGCATTGCCTTGGGCACCTGGGCGATCGGCGGCTGGATGTGGGGAGGCAGCGATGAGGCGGAATCGATCCGCACCATTCACGCCGCGCTCGATAAAGGAATCAATCTGATCGATACGGCGCCGGTCTACGGCTTCGGCGTCTCCGAAGAAACCATTGGGAAGGCCATCGAGCAGCGAGGCCGCCGCGAGGACGTCTTCATCGCGACCAAAGTGGGCCTCGAGTGGCACGACGGCTCGATCTCCCGAAACTCCTCGCGCGATCGGATCCGGCAGGAAATCCAGGATTCGCTGCGCCGCCTTCGTACAGACTACATCGACATTTACCAGGTCCATTGGCCGGACCCGGCAGTCCCGATCGAGGAAACCGCGCGGACCATGCGCGCGCTCTATAAAGAAGGACTCATCCGCGCCATCGGCGTGAGCAATTATTCCCCGGAACAGATGGAGCGGTTCATGTCCGTGTCGGAACTACACACCGTGCAGCCGCCGTACAACCTCTTCGAGCGGCAAATCGACCGCGACGTCCTGCCCTACGCGCACAAGAAGAGTCTGAGCGCGCTGGCGTACGGACCGCTGTGCCGCGGGCTCTTGAGCGGTCGCATGCGTCCGGACACGAAATTCACCGGCGACGATTTGCGCAAGTCCGATCCGAAATTTCAGCCTCCGCGCTTCGCGCAGTACCTGAGCGCGGTGCAGCAACTGGATGATCTGGCAAAGAAGAGATATGGAAAGCGCGTGATGGACTTGGCCGTACGCCGGGTGCTCGACCAGCCGGGTGTCAGCGCGGCGCTGTGGGGAGCGCGCCGTCCCGAACAGTTGGAAGCGGTGACCAGTGCGTTGGACTGGAAGCTCGACGCGGATGCGCTCGCGTCGATCGACCGGATTCTACGGCAAACGATCGCCGATCCCGTGGGCCCCGAATTCATGGCCCCGCCCGCAAGAAATGCCGCGGTCGCGTGAACAGGCGTCATCGCTTGCGCAATCGGGCGGCATCGGCAAGCCATGCACAAAAGTTCCGTTTTGAGCGCAACGAAGTCCGATATCGGCGCTTCCCGCTGGCGGAGACTCGCCTAACCGGAGAGGGATCGTTCGAGCGAAATTCTCGCTCCCTCTAGTGAAACGCGAACTCGCTGCTCACGAGGAGGTTAGTAAGAGCGACAGAGAACCGTATCTCCCTGCATCGATTGGCTTTGGCCTATCGCCGCCTCTCAACTCCCGTCCGGCTTCGCAAACGCTTCTGCTGCGCATTCAGCAACCATTCGTTGCACCAAAAGCGAGCAATCGCTGCGGCTTTGGAAAAGTGATTGCATCTAATGGGAATCTCTGGCAAAACTCTTCGCACGCTACGAGAGGGGTCGTGTACATGTCTATTTCGATCAGGCAGATCAACAACACAACCATTGTCGATGTGGTTGGCGACATTACGCTTCACAACACGCCCGAAGTCCGCAAAGTGTTGCTCGATCTCCTGAGGGAAAAGCGTGCCAGCAGGGTTGTGATGAATCTCAGCTCAGTGAAGTACATCGACAGCGCCGGCGTCGCCTCACTCGTGGAAGGTCTGAAGATGTCGCGCGAGATGAAAAGTGGATTCGCCCTGTTTGGCTTGAGCCGCACTGCGCGCGAAGTGCTGGAGCTCACACGCCTCATCAAGGTGTTCGAAGTTTACAACACCGAAGAAGAGGCGGTGCTTGGCCGCGCGGCAGCCTCGGCGTCGTAAGCTCGATCTCGGCGGGAACCTGCCGGATCTCAGCACCGTGATATTCGAGATGCCCTCCATATGCCACTAACCGAAACGATCGGCGAAGCGACAATCAATGGCTTGGCCTACGTCGGCGGCCTGGCGCAGCTCACCGGCGGCGCGGCCCGCGCGGTTTTCATAGAACCCTTCCGCGGCGGGAAAATCAGGCTCGGCCGGGCCATTCATCAGGCCATGGCCGTCGGAGTCGAAGCCCTTCCCATCGTTTCCCTGATTTCGTTCTTCATCGGAACGATTCTCGCGCTTCAGGGCGCCTACGAACTCCGCAAGTTTGGCGCCCTTAGCCAGGTCGCGAATGCCGTCGTAGTGGTAGTGACGCGCGAACTCGGCCCGCTGATGACGGCAGTCGTCGTCATCGGACGTTCGGGTTCCGCGTTCGCCGCCGAGATCGGGACGATGAAGGTGAACGAGGAAATCGACGCGCTCGAAACAATGGCGCTCGATCCCGTGCATTTCCTGGTCGCCCCAAAATTCCTTGCCATGATCCTGATGATGCCCTGCCTCACCACCTGGGCCGATTTCATGGGTGTGCTCGGGGGCGCATTTTTCGGAATAGGCGCAGCCGGCTTCACTCTCCACACCTACCTTCAGGCGACCCTCGACGCGCTCATTCAGCGCGACATCATGACCGGCCTGATCAAAAGCGTCATGTTCGCTATCGTGATTACGGCGGTGGGATGCCACGAAGGCTTTCTGACCGGCCTGGGTTCCGAGCAGGTTGGCCGCTCGACCACAGCGGCCGTAGTAAAATCGATATTCCTTGTGGTAGTGGTCGATCTTATATTTACCGGAATTTTTTATTTCACGGCGCCACGCTAGAGCGAATGGCCACCAACCTCATCCCTAAAGACGACGCGCCGGACACCCCTTCGGAATGCGCCATCTCCGTTCGCGATCTTCGCGTGCAATACGGCACTCGCGAAGTCCTGCACGGCATCAGCTTTGAGATTCCTGCCGGCGAGACGTTCGTCATTCTCGGCGGCTCTGGCTCCGGAAAGAGCACGCTCTTGCGCACGCTCGTCGGCCTCGAGCGCCCCAGCGGCGGCGAAATAAAAATCCGCGGAAAGAACTACGCCACGATCTCCGAGCCCGAGCGCGAGGAAATTCTCAAGACAATGGGGATGTCGTTTCAGCAGGGCGCTCTCTTCGGCTCGATGACCGTTGGCGAAAACGTCGCGCTTCCGTTGCGCGAGCATACCGAGCTCGACGAATCCACCATCGAAATTGTCGTCAGGCTCAAGCTCGACCAGGTCGGCCTCACCGGCTTCGACAATTACATGCCCGCCCAACTCAGCGGCGGCATGCGCAAGCGCGCCGCCATCGCCCGGGCGCTCGCCATGGACCCGGAAATCCTCTTTTTCGACGAGCCCTCGGCCGGCCTCGACCCGATCATCGCCGCGGGCATCGACGAGCTAATCCTCAAGCTGAAAAAAGCTTTTCGCATGACGATTGTCGTCGTCACGCACGAGCTCGCCAGTGCCTTCCTGATCGCCGACCGCATGATTTTGATCGACAAAGGCGTGATCGTGGCGAATGGGGCAACGGCGGAGCTGCGCGCGAGCAAGCATCCGCGCGTCCGGCAATTTCTGGATCGCGTGCCCGAACCTGAAATCTCGGAGGAGATCGACTACCTCCAGATGCTGACGGGCGAGACCCCTCCGGACCGGCGCTAGGGCTGGCCATTCGGGGGACTCGTGATATACTCGCCGCCCTGTGGGCGGCCGCCAGGCACGCTTGAAGTAGCGCTAATCGAGGAAACGAATGGACGCAAAACGAGAGTCGGCTCTCGTCGGCCTCTTCGTGTTGGTGGCTTCGGGCCTGCTGATCACCGTCGTACTCCTGCTGTCCGGCTGGCTGACCGGCGGCGACGTTCCCTTCCGCGCCTACTTCAAGAACGCGGGCGGCCTCGAGCCCGGCTTCGAAGTTCATTACGCCGGCGGCCCGCCGGTCGGGCGCATCACGAAAGTCCGGAGCGACCCGCAGGATCCCACGCGGATGGAGGTTGACTTCGCGGTCCATCCCTCCGTTCCCGTGAAAACCGACAGCAAGGCCGCGATCACCAGCAATAGCCCGCTCGGCGACAATTTTCTCGAGATCGAGCCCGGAACTCCCGCGGCCCCGCGGGCCCCGAGCGGCGCGACTCTGCAAGCGAAAGACTATACGAGCCTCGATCAAATCAAGGACACCATCGTCGCACTTGGACCGAAAGCCAACGAGCTCATCGACAATTTGAATCAGCGCGTTGTCGCCCTCAAGGAAACGCTCGACCGCGTGAACGATCTTCTCGACGCGCAGAATCGCGCCAATATCTCGGGAAGCCTGGCCAGCCTCAATGGAATGCTCAAGGAAGATCGCCCGGCCATTCATTCGACCCTCGATCATATGAATGATGCCAGCGCCAAGCTGGGCCCGCTGATCGACGACTTCCGCAAGACCTCGGCGCAGGCCAACGATGCGATCAAGAATCTCGATGCCGCCCTCGCGGAGGATCGCCCCGGTCTTCACGCGTCGCTCGAGACTCTCCGCAAGACCCTCGTTTCGGCGCAATCGCTCACGGATCAACTTGACCGCACCGTGGATGCCAACGCGGATAATCTCGACGAGATTATCGAAAACTTGCGCCGCATCACCGAAAACATGACCGAGTTCACCAATACGATCAAGACGCGGCCCTATACTTTGATCCGTGCGTCCACACCGAAACCACACGAGCCCGGCGGGCCGCCTCCAAAATAATGCGAGAAGGAGCGAGAGTGTCGAAGCAACGCATCTGGCAGATTGCGCTTGTGATTTTTCTGGCGGGATTTTCCGCGGCGTGCGGCGCGTCACGCCCCTACAAGTATTACGTGCTCGACATCAATCCCCCGGCGCCGGCCGCCCAGCCTGCTCCCTACCCGGTGAACCTCATCGTCGGCCGCATCACCGCACCCGAACTTTACCGCGATTCGCGCATCGTCTACGGCAGCGGCGATGTCCAGTTGGGCGCTTATGAATATCACCGTTGGGCGGAACTGCCGCCGGAAATGCTGCAGCAGGTGCTGGTTTCGTCCCTGCGCGCAACCGGGCAATATCGTTCCGTCACCCCGATCGGAAGCAGCGCCCGCGGCGACTACATCCTGCGCGGCCAGCTCTTTTCCCTTTACGGCGTCGACAGGCCCAACCTCGTCGCTCGCTTCTCGATGGAGATCGGTCTGTTCGATGCCAAGTCCGGCGAAACGATCTGGAGCGACAAGTACTCGCACGATGAGCCTGTGCAGGGCAAGACGGTGGCGAGTGTCGTCGAAGCCATGGATCGCGACGTTCTCGCAGGCATGAATCAGTTCACGGCGAACCTGGGACAGTACTTCGCCGCCCACCCGCCGCAAACTTCTCAGAACTGACTGTAGGGTTTGTTCTCGAACGGAGAAACATCCTGCGAGCCGGAGTGCACGTCGCAAATCCCGTTCATTGAAGTCTGGTCGGAATCAAAATATGCGTCGCACTGGTCCGTCACCCAGTCGTTCTGACCGGTGATCGGATCATCCTGGATCGAACCGATGTATCTGTTGTCGACGAGATCCTGCAGCGATCCCGGCGCGGCGTTTTTATCGTGAATGTATTCCTGAATTGCCCGGCGCATCACGTCGAGGTCGCTGTGGAGCGCCGCCTCCCGCGCGTGGATCACGGTCTGCCGATAGCCGCCGATGGCAAGGGTGGCTAGAATCGCGATAATCACGATTACGATCATCGCCTCGAGAAGCGTGAAACCCCGCTCCTTCCCGATTCCCCGATTCGTCTTGTCTTCGCGCATATCCAGGATCGTCATGATGCGTGGCCGAGGGCTCCCATGCTTCTACCAGTCTGAATATTTCGTCCCGTCGAGCGCCGTCCCTTGCGATTTGCTGTAAACATCGAAAACGTCCTGCCCGCCCCACGACGTCGAATCCGCATCGTCCTGCACCGAGCGCAGGCCCCAGTCCGTGTTTCCGGTCATGGGATCGACCGGGATCTCCCGCAGGTACCGGACTTTTTGGCTCGACCCGCTTTGGTCGGTGGTCCCAGTCCCGCCCAAAGCCCCGCCCAAAATCCCCGTTCCTTGCGCGCTCATTTGCACGCCGTCCTTGAGCGTTTCCAGATCGGGCGGATAGTTCTCGGTGCCTGCCTGCACCTGAAATTTCCCCTTTTCGGCGTCGTCGTGATAGCGGTCGATCGCGTCGCGCATTTCGCGAAGGTCGTAGTGCAGCACTTCCTCTTTCGCGCTGATCACTCTCACGCGCTCCAGCGGCAAGGCCACCGTCGCCAGGATCACGAGGATCGAGCATGAAATGATCAACTCGAGCAGCGTCATTCCGACATCGTTCGCGTGCCGCTGCGTCATCCACGGATGTTTTGCCCTGCGATGAATCTTGGCCATCTTCGTTCTTCCTACGGCACCTCGATGGTCGCCTCGCCGGAAACCATCGGGATGGTTTGCTGCTGCGAATTGCGCGCATTCACCTGAAGGATTTGGAGTGCCGTTTTGCCCGGCGCCACAGCCCTAACCACGAGTCCGAGCAGCGTGCCCGACCCGTTCACGCCCGGCGTATTCGGCTGGCGTGTGGCCGACACGATCACCTGGCCTTGCTGCTGGTCAATCCGCTGCACGATCGCGATCTCCTGCTTGCCGCCGGAGAGGAATCCTCCATCGCGAACTTCCTCCACCTGCACCACCGCCGGGTCGAAGTGAATCAGCAGCGGGATCGAATACAGGTCGTTGACGTTCGAAACGGCCAGCCCCAGAGTCGCGCGCTGGCCCACCTGCAGCGTGACGTTCGATGGCTCGAACTGAAGCTGACTCGCTGCCGCTGCTCCGGGCTGCGGCGTCGCTTGCGAAGTCGATGGTAAAGGAGGAGCCGCGCCGGTGCCTGCCGGAGTCTGCGTAAACTCGCTATCGGGATAGACCCGCGCATTCGAATCCGTCCCGGCCGCGAGCGTCCGCAGATTCTCCGCCGAAATCGACGGGAAGCGAATGACGTGCGGAGTCATAACGATGAGCACTTCGCTCTCCGCGACGCT
>CAVUDN010000031.1:0-51413 GCA_963740095.1 uncultured Acidobacteriota bacterium | reverse complement strand
GTAGGCTCGCCGCGGGTTTCCCTCTCAATGCACGCCGACGATTACGTAGGCTGGCTGGCGCTCGCGCTGACTCCCGGCCTTGGCGCGCGCATGGCCGGCAAGCTGCTCCGTGAATTTGGCAGCCCTGACGCCATCTTCCCGGCCTCGCTCACCGCCCTCGAAGGCCAGCGCCTGCCCGCCGCCGTTGCCCAGGCGCTCCACTCGCGCCGCCCCGTCAGCGACGCCGCCAAAGAACTGGCTCAGGTCCAGGCGGCGGGCTGCCGATTGCTCACGTGGGACGAGCCCGAGTACCCGCAGCGCCTGAAGGAGATCTACGATCCACCGCCGCTCCTGTATGTGCGCGGAAACGTGGAACTTCTGGGACGCCACATCATCTCGATCGTGGGCGCGCGTCGCCCCACGCCCTACGGGAATCAAATGGCTGAACGCCTAGCCAGGGATTTGGCGGATCGGAGCTTGGTCGTCGCCAGCGGCCTTGCCCGCGGCATCGACGCCTGCGCCCACAAAGGCGCCCTGGCCTCGGCCACAGGAGCCACGATCGGCGTCCTTGGCTGCGGAATCGACGTGGTTTACCCCAAGGAGAACAAGAAGATTTTCGACGAGATCGCCCAGCGTGGCGCCATCATCAGCGAATTCCCCCTGGGCACGTTCCCCGGCGCCCAGAATTTCCCGATCCGCAACCGGATCCTCGCGGGTATGGGCCTTGGCGTGGTGGTGGTCGAGGGGGCGCAGTATTCGGGCTCGCTGATCACCGCCCGCCTCGCCATGGAATTTGGCCGCGAAGTCTTCGGCGTTCCCGGCAATGCCACCCAGGAGGTCAGTTTTGGCCCCAATCAGCTCATCAAGCAGGGAGCCAAGCTCGTCACCAGCTGGGAGGATGTCGTCGAGGAACTGCCCACCCCGGTCCGCGCCGAGCTGATGCCGGTCGAATCCGTCTCCCACGACGAGCGCGCGGCGCTGGTTGAGGAGGGCCTCGCGCCCACGGAAAGGCCTCTGTACGGTCTTTTGAGTGTGGAGGCCCGCCACATCGACGATTTAGTCGAAAATTCAGGCCTAACCTCCTCCGAAGTACTGGCCGCCCTATTTGACTTGGAGCTCAAAGGCGTGGTACGCCAGTTACCTGGGAAGCAATTCTTGAAAGTCCTGTTGTAATCATCGCGCCCACAACGGGTTAGGATGGTGGTTCTGGCAGCGGCGCGGAAGCATGTGAATCGGATGAGCCTTCGGGCGCATCTTTTGGGCAAGAAAGAAAGGGCAACGAGGTACTAGGAAAGCGAATGGCAAGATCACTCGTCATCGTCGAATCGCCGGCCAAGGCGAAAACCATCAATAAGTATCTCGGCCGCGGCTATAACGTGAAAGCCTCCTACGGCCACGTGATGGACCTGCCGAAGAAAACCATCGGCATCCTGCTGCCCGGCGAAAACGGCAACAAAAAGAAGAAGCGAAAAACCAAAGCCAAGGGGAAAGCGGCGGAAAAGAAGGTCCCGAAGCCGATCCCGGTCACCTCGGAGAATATTTTCGAGCCGACCTACGAGGTCATCCCGAGCAAGCTGAAAGTCATTAGCGACCTCCAGAAAGCCGCCGTCAATGCGGACGCCATCTACCTGGCAGGGGATCCCGATCGCGAGGGCGAAGCCATATGCGCGCACCTCAAGGAGATTCTGAGCAAGCCGAAAAAATACACGAAAGTGGTCGCGGCCGCCGCGGAGAAGCATGCCGAGGAAAACGGCGCTAACGGCGATGGCGCGAAGGAAGCCGCCAAGGCCAAGCCCGAAAAAAAGGCCGAGCCGGACACGCGCGGCGCGGCGCCGAAAATTTATCGCGTGATGTTTAATGAGATCACCCAGAAAGCAATTAAGGCCGCGTTCGAGCATCCCACGCAGGTGAACGAAAATTTGGTCGACGCGCAGCAGGCGCGCCGCGTCCTCGATCGGCTGGTCGGCTACAAAATTTCGCCGCTCCTTTGGGACAAAGTTCGCCGCGGCCTATCCGCCGGGCGCGTCCAGACGGTCGCGCTACGAGTGATTGTCGAGCGCGAGCGGGAGATTCGCGCGTTCGTCCCCAAGGAATATTGGACGATCCACGCGCTGCTGGCCGCGGGCGAGCCGCCCGTCTTCGAAGCCAAGCTCATCAAGCACAAGGGCGAGGACATCGCAGTCTCGGACGAAGCGGAAGCGCAGAAAGTCGTCGCCGCCGTCGAACGCGCCGCATGGCAGGTCGCGAGCGTCACGCAGAAAGAAAAACGCCGCTACGCGCCGCCGCCATTCACCACCTCGAAATTGCAGCAGGCTGCCTACAATCGCCTGCGCTACACCGCCAAGCGCACCATGATGCTCGCGCAGCGCCTCTATGAGGGTGTCGAGCTCGGCTCGGAAGGCTCCGTCGCGCTGATCACCTACATGCGCACCGATTCGGTGAAAGTCTCGAACGACGCGCTCGACCAGGTCCGCGAGCACATCGGCTCGGCCTACGGCGCGAAGTACATGCCGGAAAAGCCGAACTTCTTCAAATCCAAAAAGGACGCGCAGGAAGCGCACGAAGCGATTCGTCCCACCGACGTCGCGCGCACTCCCGAAAGCGTGAAACCGTATCTCGAAGACGACATGTACAAGCTCTACCAGATGATCTGGCAGCGCTTCGTTGCTTCGCAGATGGTGCCGGCGGTTTTCGATCAGACCAGCATCGACATTTCCGCCGCCGATTACACGTTCCGCGCAACGGGTTCGATGATCAAGTTCGACGGCTACCTCGCCGTCTACCAGATCGTGAAGGAAGAGGAAGAAAAGGAAGACGAAGGCGATACGGACAGCCGCACGCTCCCGCGCGTCACCGAAGGCGAAAAGCTGCGCCTCGATTCGATTCGTCCCGAGCAGCATTTCACCGAGCCGCCGCCGCGCTACACGGAAGCGACGCTCGTGAAGGAGCTCGAAGAAAAAGGCATCGGCCGGCCTTCCACCTACGCCGCGATCATTTCCACGATTGTCGAGCGCGAATACGTCAATAAAGAACAGGGCCGCTTCACGCCCACGCGGCTCGGCGAAACCGTCGCCGACCTGCTGGTGAAAGCGTTCGAGGATATTTTCGACGTCACCTTCACCGCGCGCATGGAAGACGAGCTCGACGAAATCGAAGAGGGCAAGCTCACCTGGCGCTCGTCGGTGCAGGAATTCTGGGATCGCTTCGAAGTCGATCTCGATAAAGCGGCCGATTCGATGGTGTCGTACAAAGCCGGGATCAAAACGGGCGAGAAGTGCGAGAAGTGCGGCCAGGGCGAGTTGCTCGAGCGCATCAGCCGCCACGGATTTTTCCTCGGCTGCTCGCGCTATCCTGAATGCGATTACACGCGCGATTTAGCCGAGCACGGCCACGACGATTCCGAGGGCGAAAACGGCACGATCTATTGCGAAAATTGCGGCAAGGAAATGGCGATTAAGCGCGGGCGCTTCGGCACGTTCCTCGCCTGCACCGGCTACCCGAATTGCAAGACGACGCGGCGCCTCGCGAGCGGCACGCGGAAAGCGCTGCAGCCCGACGTGGTCCTCGAAGAAAAATGCCCCACGGACGGAGGAGTGTTGCTGCGCCGCGCCGGGCGCTTCGGCGATTTCATCGGCTGCCAGAACTATCCGAAGTGCAAGTACACGCGCCCGATCACGCTCGGCATCAAATGCCCGAAGTGCAACGAAGGCGAATTCGTTCGCCGCGGCACAGCCAAGGGAAAAGGACGCGGCCGCATCTTCTACGGCTGCTCGCGCTATCCCGATTGCGATTTCACCACGCCCTACGAGCCGCTCCCCGAGCCGTGCCCGAAGTGCGGCGCGCCGTTCATCGTCGAGAAGCGGACCAAGCAGGGCAATTTCCGCTCCTGCATCCGCGAAAATTGCGATTGGGAAATTGTCGCGCCCGAAGCGCCGCCAGCCCAGGCGCCGGTGTCGCCGCAAGCCTCGCCCACATTCGTCCATCCGCAAGAGCGCGGCGCGGAGCCGCAACCAGTAGGCGCCGGCCGCGAAAAACCCTAAGGCCAATCGAGAGTCAAGAGTTCAGAGTTCGTAGGGGCGGGTTTCACTCCACTTCACTGCGGATCTCCTTGGGCATGAGCTTTTGTCAACGGCGTCGATGCGCCCTGAAAAATGGGAGCTCCAAACGGGGCACCCGTAGCTCCGCCATCCACCATCAGCTCGACCGCGTTGACGTACGAGGAATCGTCCGACGCGAGGAACAGCACGGCTTTGGCAATTTCTTCCGGCTCGCCCCAACGGCCCTGCGGAACCGCAGAAGAAAAGAACTTCTCCACCTTGGCGGATTCGTCCGTGGAAATAGAGGCGCGAGGCCCGCGTTTCCAAATGGGAGTTTTGATCGCGCCCGGTGCGACGACGTTCACGCGAATGTTGCGTGGTGCAAGGTCGGCGGCGATGGAACGCGCCATCGAGACGAGACCACCCTTGGTAGCTGCATAGGCAGCGACGCCAGGTTGGCCGAGATAGTTATGTACCGACCCGCAAAAGATGATGCTGCCGTTGTCGTTCAGCAGAGGCGCCGCTGAATTCACGGTAAAGAAAGCGGCATTGAGGTTGGTGCGGATCACGTTCTCAAAAATGGCCTCGTCGGCGGAGCCGGTTGGAGTCCGGCCGGTGATGCCGGCATTGGCGAAGACAATGTCGATCTTCCCGAAATCTTGGGCCAGGGCTGCGAAGAGCCGCTTGCGGTCTTCCGCAATGGCGACGTCAGCGCGGTAGCCACGCGCGCTCGATCCAAGTTCGGCGGTCGCTTCATCGAGCGTCTTCTGGTCGCGACCGGTAATGGCGACCTGCGCGCCCTCCGCAATGAAAAGTCGGGCTGTGGCAAGACCGATGCCACTGTTACCGCCGGTAATAAGAGCCTTCTTGCCTGTAAGCTTCATGTTGCCTCCTTTTTGTAGGACCGGCATCGAATATGATTTCCATCATAGGTGGAAGGATACAAAAAATATGCGCTACCCCATCGAAGAGACTGCCGCAAAACATGAACGGACGCGCGGACGGTGCGTGTCACCAAAAGGCGGGCGCGGCATCAGATTGAGCGGAGGGAAACACCATGGAGAAACTTGCGATTTGGGCGCAGTTGGAAGCGAAGCCGGGGAAAGAGAAAGAAGTGGAGGAGTTTTTGAAGTCGGCGCAGCCGCTGGCTGAACGCGAGGCGGGGACGCTGACGTGGTACGCGATCAAGATGGGGCCGGGGAAATACGGGATCTTCGATACGTTTGCCGACGAGAACGGGCGGAACGCTCACCTGAACGGGGAAATCGCGAAAGCGCTGATGGCCAAAGCGAGCGAGCTATTTGCCAAGCCGCCGGAGATTGCGAAGCCCGAGATTCTTGCGTCGAAGGCCGCGCGGCAGGCAACGGCCCGGGGCTGAAGCCCCTTTTATTGTCGCGCTTTTTCGCGGGCCTGCACTTCCTGCGTCAGGGTAAAAAGGCCCACGCTTCCACCTGAAGAAGAGCCGGCGGGACGCCGGCGCTACGGCACGACTGAAGTCGTGCCCTGACGCGTTTATCGATGGCTTCCGGTGAGCGAGGCGAGGCGCATGGCGGCTGGCGCTCGAGACACCGGATGACGCGGGCGCGTGCTGGCGCTGGTGCGCGCGGCGCTCAGGATCGAGAGCGCCAACGCGAGCAGGAGCACGGCCGTGGTCCATCGGAGCTGCCTGCGAAGCAAGCCGACGAACAGGAGGCCGAGGCAGAGTGCGAAGATGATCGCGAGCGCTGCGACCGGTACGGTAACCGTCGGGCGATCGATCGTTGCCGGAGGAGCGGTGGGCGGAACGCCCGCCCAGAGCGTCGCATTTACGAGGTTCGCGGCGTTCACGGAGCCGAGTCCCGTGGTGAGATCGTAGCCTGTGCCCGCGTTGTAGCCGGTCAACACGCCCTCTGGCGTGCCTTGTCCACTCGTGATTTGTGAGCCGCTGTTGCCACCGCCGCAACCCACGCTAACGACCAACAAGGCGGCGGTGCCGCACCGGGCTGCAGCCGTGACCCAGCGACGGCTGTTTGCGGCGCAGGCCGAGGAGAAGCAGTAGTCCGATGCCGAGAGCACAGAAGATGCGTATCGCCCGGATCGTGACAGGCGAGAATGGGCTTGCGGGAAAACCTGGCAGACTTGCTGTGGTGGTGCAGTCGACGCTGCCGATTGTGCACGGGGTCGAGTTGGTCCCGGTCGTAATGTCGTAGAACACGCAAGTTGGCGCCGGTGAGCCGGCGGAGGTGCAACTGGCGCCTGGCTGCGCAGCTATGGAGTAGAGATGCGAGCTGGCGTTGCCCTGCTTGGAGCTGTGCTTCTGGTCGACGAGAGCCATGATGCCGGCGAACGCCTGCACGGAAACCGAAGTCCCTCCCACGCCAGTAAAAACTGGGTTTGAGCCGAGAGTGCATGGACTGCCATTCTGTCCAGAACCTGGCCCGCCGCCCGAGGAGATAACGGAGTCAATTTCACACATCACGTAGAAGTGGCCGACGAGGCCATCGCCCGCGAACAACGAGACATCAGGAAGGTTGCGCGTAGAGCCCTGGACGCCGGAGAGACCATTTTGCCAGGCAGGCTGCGTGTTACCGCCGGAGCAGGTCGAAACCGTGTTGCCGCTGGTGGCGCAATTGCTTACGCCGCCTCCGCTGCCGACGACGTCCACCAACCCATTCTGCTGGATAGACGTGTCGCTGCAGCTTTGCACCGCATTCGTAATTGGGGGACTGACGCTGACCAGCGGAAAGAGCAGTGCGTTGGTACACGTGTCGTTCCATACGTCCTCGGGAATGTAGCTCAAGGCGGAGGACTGCGCGCCGGGCGTGGTGTTCCAGTAAGTGCCCTCCATGCCGAGATCGTTGAAATCGGTGCCGCCGACGGCGACGTTGTAGGGTGTCGACGCGATGCCACTTACGGCCAGTCCGCAGCGAGCGGTTTGCAGGAGCGCGTTGGATGAGAAGCCGCAGCCCGGCGGGCTGGGTGGAGGGGTGTCACAGGACGCCGAGGCCTCGTCGCCCGATGCCACAACTACGGTGATTCCTTCCGTCGCGGCTTGTTGCCAAGTCTGGTTGTAGAACTGGTTTCCGGTCGTTCCGATGTCGAATTCGCATGCGCCGAAGCTCTCGCTTAAAACGCTGGCGGGCACGGCGCCGACGTTACAGCCCGCGAGAGCGGTCGGACAGTTCACGATGTACGTAGCGGCGGTGTCCCCGCCGAACGCTGTATTCGTCGAAGGCGCGATGACCAAGTCGATCGTGGCGCCTTTTGCGACGCCTCCAGACCACTCGGTGTCGAGATCTGCTTCGATTTCGTCGCCATTCACGGTGACGGTGCCAGCGGGCTCGATAATGTTGGGTACGTTCGCAGGCAAGCCGAAAATCTGACGGAATTGCGCGACGTCTTGAACGTTGATATTGCTGTCGCCTACGACGGCGATGGTTTGACCTGTGCCATCGGTGCCGGCGTTCCACAATGTTTGGACGTTATAGATCATGGCAAAGTCATTTGGCCCAACCGTAAAACAGTTGGCATTACTCCCGGCGACATCGCAGCCATTGGCGTTGAACGTGAAATCGGGACGCAAGGACGAGGCCCGCCGGACGTGGCTCTGCGGCTTAGGGAAGAAGCTGTTCAGCGAGCGGACACCAGCGACCACCGGCGTGAGCGCGGTCGGGATCGACGGGTCGCTCGAGTTGGCCCAATGTTGTTCGCCCTTCACCACGTACTGATGGATCGCGGTGTGAAAGGCTGACTGGACCTGGGCAGCGTTGCCGGAGAAGTCGATGGTCATGCGTCCATTCGCGACGTTGTTTACTTGAAAGCCATGCGCCTGGAGCCACTTCGCGATCACAGTGATATCTTGCTGCGCGGGCCCATAGAGCTGCCCATATTCGACCGGCGTGAGCCAGTGGTGGTACTCCGGCGACGAGGGGTCCAACTGCTCGGACATGAAGGCCTTTAGCGCGGCCTCTTGAGCGGGGCTGCGTTTGAGGACGAGCAGCATGTGCTGCATCGGGAGATTGGCCGGTGCCGGGCCGCGGTCGTACTTCGCCTGCGCGAGCGGGTGCGTGTTGCCACGCAGGACGGTCAATTTCGAGTCGTCGACAGCCGCGTTGATGCGGGGCGCCGAGTAGGTGGCCTGCGACGATGCGCGCAGGACGACCAGCGAAAGGAGAGCAAAGGCCAGCATCACTTTGTTCGCGTTCATTTTGGGTGTTCGCATGTTGGATACCTCAGATGCTACCAGCCGCCTTCCGGGATGGATGGCGATCCTGAAACGATTGCGTTAAGAGTAAAGGCAGGCGAACGGACGCAACTGCGGAGCTCTGCCCCTGGATAATTCCCGCGAAGAGCGGAAATGGTTCCAGCGAAACGGGCGGACATCGGCGGGTGTCGAAACTGTGTCGATTAGACGAGGATGCATCGCTTTGTTTCGAGCAAGTTGCGGGCGCTTCTAATCGCCGATTGTCGATTAGGATTGACGCGTAAGGCGCCGAGTAGCGGCCGAGGACCGGCCTACCGTGCGAGCGAGGCACGGCGATCGAGCGCCGACCGAAGCTGCAACCGGGCCCAGGCCGTTCCAGCCCCGCTCTCCGGCGCGCGCGCTGCGTCGTCGCCATGGCCCGGCTTCATCCTTCCCTGCGGTCCCCAACACGCAAACCGCCCACTTGATTCAATCACATTGCGCGAGAAAAAGTTGCTGTCCGGAAGTATAGAAACGGTACAGGTGCCGGGACCTGTGCGGTTGCAGCTGCGCCAGAGGCAAGCGGTCAGCGAGAGGCGCGGATGCGGGCGGCAAGATTGCGGGCGCGCTCGCGGGCGATGTCGATGAAGTGGGTGTCGGCGCCGAGCTGGTCGAGGGCCGGGAGGAACTGATCGGGTTGGAGAAACAGCTTGTTGTCGTAGTCCTTTTCGACTTGCAGCAGGACGTCGTTTACGCCGAGGCGATCGTAGCGCATGGTGCGCTGGAGGTCGGAGAGGTCGGTCTGCTGGCGCGCGAGGTCGTCGAAGATGGCCAGGAGCTGCGAGGCGGGCTCATTGAGCGTGTAATTGAAGGAGACGGAGTGCGTTTCGGCGCCGCGCTGATACGTGAACGTTTTCTGGCCGAGATTGGCGATGCGGTGGTGCATCTCGATGTCGATACCGTCGAAATCGTGGAGCTTCGCGGCAAGGTCGAAAATGCGCGCCACGAGCGGCGCGGAGATCTGCGCGGGTTGCGGCGTGGAGGCGTCGCTGAGCTGGCGAATGTCGTAGGTCGCCGCACCGGACTGGCCGATCTTGATCTCGGTATATTCGGGATAGCTGGACTTGAAGACCTTGAGGTAGGTGATGGTCGCCTCGTCGGCGGGCGTTGGACGCGCGCTCGCGGCGATGAGGGCGGCGAACGCCATGGCGAGCACGAATACGGCAAGCAATCCTTTGTAATTGGGCCACGGGTTCATTCGAGTCGAGACAAGATTAACTCAGGGTTGGATTCCGATTCCAGCGCGAGGTGAGATAGACCGAGCCAGTTGGCATTCATCGCGCACGGGGGATTGAGATGCGGGCGGACCGCGGGCCTCTGCTCAAGGAGACGGCTGGGCGGCGGAGGCTCGTGGACGCAATGAAGCGCTCGCGCGCTCGCGACGTCTGAGCGTGGCAGAGCGCAACGGCCAGGGCGTCGGCAGCGTCAGTCGGCTCGGGACATTCCGCGAGGCCGAGAAGCGATTTCACCATCTGTTGGACCTGCTGTTTCGAGGCCGCGCCGTAGCCGGTGACGTTGGCCTTCACTTCGCGCGGCGAGTAACTGTGCGCGGGAATCTGGGCCTGGGCTGCCGCAAGGAGCACGACGCCGCGAACCTCGGCGAGCTTGAGCGCGGTGCCGACGTTGAGCGCGGTGAACACGGATTCGACCGCGACAGCATCCGGCGCGAACTGCTGGACGATGCCGGAAACGAGGAAATGAATTTCGCGCAGGCGCACGGCAAAGGTGACGTTCGACGGCAGCTTCCACGCGCCGAATCGCATCAAGCGCGCGCCGCTGGCGTCGACTTCGATCACGCCGAATCCTGTGGCGCCGACGACGGCCGGATCAACGCCGAGGACGCGCAACTTGCGTCCGCTCGCGGCGGTCGGCGCGAATGTAGGAGGCATGGTCGGGCACAGTCTACGTGCGGCGGCGCATGCGGGGATAGTGCTATTTTGGCCCAGCGCCGCGCGAAGTGAACTAGCCGGCGACGGCGGCCTGGATTTCCTTTTCGTCGATGTCGAAATTCGCGTAGACGTGCTGCACGTCGTCGTGATCCTCGAGCGCCTCGACCATGCGCAGCATCTGCTGTGCTTGCGGCCCGCTAAGCTTGACGTAGTTTTGCGGCAACCACGCCACCTCGGCTGAGGTGGGGGTGATGCCCGCGCCGATCAGGGCCTCGCGCACTTTTTCCATCACTTCGGGAGGTGAGGTGACTTCCCAGGCCGCGCCATCGTCGCGGAGATCCTCGGCGCCCGCATCGAGCACGATGCTCATCATCTTATCTTCGTCCGCGGCGTCCTTCGGGACGACGATGTCGCCCTTGCGATGAAACATCCAGCCCACGGCGCCGGTCTCGGCCATGTTGCCGCCATTCTTCGAGAACATGTGGCGAATCTCGCTGACGATGCGGTTGCGATTGCTGGTGACGACCTGCACGAGCACTCCTACGCCACCGGGACCATAGCCTTCGAAAGTTACTTCGTCGAGAGTCTCGCCCTCGAGGGTGCCCGCGCCGCGCTGGATCGCGCGCTCTATATTGTCGTTGGGCATATTCTCGCTCTTGGCGGTGAGGATCGCGGTGCGGAGACGGGGATTCGTGACCGGGTCAGTTCCGCCGGTGCGAGCCGCGATGGTCAACTCGCGGATCAGCTTGGTGAAAATCTTGCCGCGGCGGGCGTCCGTGGCCGCTTTCTTGTGTTTGATTGTGGCCCACTTCGAGTGTCCAGACATAGGTAACCTTCTAAGGGAGGTCTAGCAGGAGCAGCCTCTTTGCTCTTGCCGCGATAGTTTAGCAGCAGCGCTTGGATCAGGCAAGAAAATGGCGGCACCGGTAGTGGTGGCATCTGGACTGGAGTATGGACTTGAACGCCCGGCTAGACACAGAGTTCACAGAGGAGCACGGAGATCACGGAGGCTGACAGAATCTGATGATGAATCGCGGCGCACGGCAGTGAGAGATGCGAATTTTCTGTAAACGAACGTTCACGGGAGATTCATAGGGACTGCCATCCGGTGGGCGAAAATACGTCGCTTCGCTCTTCGCGCGAAGCTAGAGTTTCAAGGAATCGTCGTTTTGCGGGCTGTTGGGGAATAGCACTCATCGAAAGGATACTCATGCGGCTCTGCCGCGTCCTGGCAATTGCTCTCTGCGCGCTGGCGTATTTCGCGCTCGTTCCTGGACGCGCGCTCGCTGCGCACACAGTGTCCGAGCCGTGTCCGCTTCGGCCCGCGCCGGGCAGCGTGGTGCATGAACCCGAGGATCTGAGCAGCCGGAACGGCGTGTTGCGCGTCGACTTCACGTACCGCAATTTTCTCGATGCGCATGGGCAGATGCGCTACTGCTACGTCTACAAGGACGGCAGCGAGGCGCCGACCTTGCGCCTGAAGCCGGGCGATCTGCTGATCCTGCACCTGAGGAATGACGTGCACGTGGCTGCGTCCGCGCCGGGCGGCAAAGAGCGCGAGAGTACGATGGCCGGGATGCGCGGCGGATGTACGGGCAGCGGAATGACGCCAACCTCAACGAACGTGCACTTCCACGGGTTGACGGTGGCGCCCGTGTGCCACGAGGATGACGTGCTCAACACGTTCGTTCAGCCCGGTGGCCGGCCGTTCGAATACCGATTCCGGATTCCGCGCAACGAGCCGCCGGGACTTTACTGGTATCACCCTCACGTTCATGGCTTGACCAACGTGCAAGTGCAAGGGGGAGCCTCGGGAGCGCTGATCGTGGAGGGGATTGAGAGGGCCGATCCGGTGCTGGCGGGGCTCGCGGAGCGCGTCTTTGTGATTCGCGATCAAGCTTTGCTCAATCCGAGTGCGCCGCCGACGACCTCGAATTCGATGCCGCCGCCGCTAGTTCTTCGCGACGTCGAGGGCGACATCCTGAACACAAACACGGGCGGAGGAACGCCCGCGAAAGATCTATCGATCAATTTTGTGCCGGTGCCTTACCCGACGTATCCCCCTGGGATCATCAAGGTTCGACCCGGCGAAAAAGAACTCTGGTGCGTGCTGAATGCGTCGGCGATCACGTATCTCGATTTGCAGATGCTGGTCAACAACAAGCCAGAGATGATGGGAGTGGTCTCGCTCGACGGCGTGCCAATCGATGAAAACGGGATGGCGCGCAATCGGATTATTTGGGAGAGCCACGTCCTGCTGCCGCCTGCGGGGCGGGTTGGCGTGATTGTGAAGGGCCCGCCCGAAGGCGCGAGCGGAAGTTTCGTGACGCGCACGGTCGATACGGGGCCGGCCGGCGAGAACGATCCCACGCGGCCGCTCGCGACGATCGTCGCTGCGGCGGATGCGCCCGAACCGGGCGTGGGATTGGCAGCGTCGCCGAAACCGCTTCCGCCTTCGAGTTCCGTGTGGCTCGGCGATGTGAAACCGGTGCGAACGCGCACTCTGTATTTTTCCGAACAACCTCACGATCCGAACGATCCGAAGAGCAAGACCGATTTTTTCATTACGGTCGAGGGGCAGAAGCCGAAAGTATTCGACCCGAGCGACAAGACTCCCAACATCATCGCGCAGCAGGGGGATGTGGAGGACTGGATCATCGAGAATCGTTCGCAGGAACTGCATGCCTTCCACATCCATCAACTCCATTTCCTGCTCGTGGAATGGAACAGCGTCCCCGTGGACGAGCCGTTTCTGCGCGATACGATCAACGTGGCGTACTGGGACGGCAAGAGCAAGCAATACCCGAGCGTCAAGCTGCGAATGGATTTCCGCGACCCAAATATCGTGGGGACGTTCGTTTACCACTGCCATCTGCTCGAACATGAGGACGGCGGAATGATGGGCGTGATTCGCGTGGTGCCCAAAGGCAGCAGCACCAATCTTCTCGGAGCGCAGGCATACGTGGGACGCCCGCTGTGCGGCCTCGCGTATCCCGCGGGCAAAAAGCGATCCGTCCGAATTTCCTATCGCGCGAAAAGTGTGAAGACGAATCTCGCAGAGCTCGCGAAAGGATCGGCCAGTTTTTAACGCGCGTGTCATCTGGCGATAACAACCGGCGCGTATCCCTTGGCTGCACGCGTTTGATTCCGAAAGCCTCTCAAGGAGAGCTCATGATCAGCACGTATCTTCGCCGGATGGCAGCGATCGCGCTCGCCGCCAACCTCGCCCTGGTGATGCCAAGCGGCCTTTTGGCCGGACAGGATAGAAACAGAGACGATGCCGAGAGAATCGACACCACTACGCCGATCAAGCACGTGATCGTGATCTTCCAGGAGAACGTTTCGTTCGATCACTACTTCGCGACCTATCCTTATGCAACGAATCCGATGGGCGAGCCGGCGTTCCACGCGAAGGAAGACACGCCAACGGTGAGCAATCTCCTGGCCGGCGGTCTGCTGACGGAAAATCCAAATTCGACGCAGCCGTTCCGCATGGACACCGGCGTTGCGTCGGTAACGTGCGACGAGAATCACAGCTACGGGCCGGAACAGTTGGCGACCGACCATGGCTTGATGGACAAGTACCCCGAATCAACCGGATCCGGGTCGTCTTCATCGTCGCCCTGCGACGATTACGGCAAGGGCACCGGCATGGTGATGGGCTATTTTGACGGCAACACCGTTCAGGCGATATGGAATTACGCGCAGCACTTTGCCATGAGCGACAATTCGTACGGGACGATGTTCGGGCCATCCGCAGTGGGAGCCCTCAACCTGATTGCAGGAACCACCGCGACAGCAACCCTCTTCCCGACGAGGCCCAACGGCAAGGCAGCGAGCGCATCCGGTAATATCGCCAACGGTCTGACGACGGGTCCGGCCATCGGCGACCCGCGGCCCGCCGGCGATGAGTGCGTGTTGACGAGCCCGGCATTGCAGAACACCAACACGATCTCGATGGCGGGAACGAACGTCGGCGACCTGCTCAACAAGAGAGGCATCACCTGGGGATGGTTCCAAGGCGGGTTTGCACCGAGCGGTTACGACTCGATGGGCCGCGCCATTTGCGCCGCGCATCACGTCGGGCTGGCGGGTGACGATCTCGTGACGACGACGGGCGACTACATTCCGCACCACGAGCCATTTCAGTATTACGCCAGCACGCAGAATCTCCACCACGTCATGCCGAAGGATCCTTCGCTGATCGGCACTTCCTCCGACGGCGCGAATCACCAGTACGACCTCAGCGCGTTCTGGATCGTGCTCGGCGAAAACCGGCTGCCGGCCGTGACGTATCTGAAGGCTTCCGGGTATCAGGACGGCCATCCGGGCTACTCCGATCCCATCGACGAGCAAGTCTTCATCGTCGGCGTGGTCAACGCGGTCATGAACAGCCCGTACTGGAAAGATACGGCGATCGTCATCAACTATGACGACTCCGATGGCTGGTACGATCACGTGCTCGGGCCGGTGGTCAATCAGTCGGCGGTCGCGGACGATGCGCTGGCCGGCGGCGCCGATTGCGGCGTTGCCACGACCACTACGCAGGGCCAGTGCGGCTATGGCCCGCGCTTGCCACTGCTCGTGATTTCTCGCTACGCGAGACCGAACTACGTCGATCACAAGATTACCGACCAGTCTTCGATTCTCCGCTTCATCGAGGACAACTGGGATCTCGGCCGGATCGGCGGCAATTCGAGCGACGTCAAAGCCGGGAGACTGAACGGGATGTTCGACTTTGACGACAACCATTCGGCGCACAAGTTGATTCTCGATCCGGCCACCGGAGTCGTGTTGCCACATCAACCGGATTGAGGCGGCAAAGGAATCCCCGTAGTACACCTCACGCCAGTGCAACGCCCCCTAGCTCGTCCCGACGCCTTCGGGACGGGCTAGTTTTTTTTAGCGAAGCCCGTGGCACAGGCAATCCTGTCTGTGCGAGACAGCGTCGCATCTCAAATCCAACCTCAAATCCAATTAGGACCCCGCCCCTCTTTTAGCGAGGCTCCCAGCGGTATCTCCGATGTATGCTTGGTCGATTGGTTCGTCGAATAGGCGCGAAATGTTCGCGGGAGTTGCCGCTTGCCACGAAAGCAGCGCAGCGTCGATCTGACGCAGGTTTCTGAATGGGATGCAGGGAAAGTCCGCCGCAAGGAGGACTATCTCGCCGCCGAGGAGCCGCTCGAAATTCGGATTGGCGAGCATCCGCTGAGCGTCACGATGCGCACGCCGGGAGACGATCTCGACCTGGCGGCGGGATTTCTGCTCACCGAAGGACTCGTGCAGTGCTGGGAGCAGATTGTGGCGCTCGAGCACGATCCGGGCGATCCGGAGAATCCGGGAGCGAATCGCGGGAATGTGGTGCGCGTGGAGCTCGATGCGGAGTCCATGCCGGACTTCGAGAAAATGCGGCGGCATTTTTTCGCGGCGTCGAGCTGCGGGATTTGCGGGAAGGCGTCGATCGATTCGGTGCGCGCACGTTCGATGCAGCCGCCGAACCCGGATTTTCGGCTCGACCCGGCGGTGCTCGTGAAACTTCCGGACACGCTGCGGGCTTCGCAAGCGGTTTTTGGCCGCACGGGCGGCCTGCATGCAGCGGCGCTCTTCGATGCGAAGGGCGAATTGCTGGTGCTGCGCGAAGACATCGGGCGGCACAACGCGGTGGACAAAGTGATCGGCTGGGCGCTGCGAAATGGACGAATGCCGCTGGCGAATGTGGCGATGCTGGTGAGCGGGCGCGGCGGATTCGAGATCATTCAGAAGGCGATTGTGGCGGGATTGCCCGTGGTCGCGTCGGTATCGGCGCCGTCGAGCCTGGCCGTGCAGCTGGCGCGCGAGATGAGCCTCACGCTGATCGGTTTCCTGCGCGGGGAGCGATTCGTGGTGTATGCGGGGGATCAACGGCTCGCAAAATCCGATTAACTTGAATCGATATTCCTTGACAGCGGCACAAAATCGGTAGTATATGCCGCGCAAGTTGGGGGGTGTGGCTACACTCAAGGCCCATGGCTGGCGGTTCGCGCGATGGCGATGTGAGCGTGGTTCATCGCGTGGCCCGAAGCACTGAGGCTTGAGCTTCCGAGTGGGTTCCCAAGAATGCGGTGGGCTGGGCATCGCTGCGCACATTTCACGCGGCGTGCGGTGGGTGCCTGTCTGCACGCACATAGGATCCAACAAAGGAGGCAATGATGTTCCTGACTCGAACTCTTAGAGATCGCAATTCGGTTCGTTGTTCGCGCGTGCTTCGCGCCGCGTTTCTGGCAGCGCTGGCCATACCTTTCTTGAGCCTCCTTATTGTTGGCAACCTATATGCGCAGGTGGAAAAGGCTACGCTTTCCGGGACCGTCACGGATGCGAGCGGCGCGGTCATCGTCGGCGCCAAGATTCAGGCGAAGGACGTCAACACCGGCGTCACCTATTCCGGCGATACCGACGGGCAGGGACGCTACATTCTCCCGGAAATGCAGGTTGGCACTTACGACGTTTCGGCAGAGAAGTCCGGCTTCCAGGAGATGGTGCAAACCGGCGTCGTGCTGAGTGTCGGCGCGCGGCCGGTCCTGGACTTCAGACTGCCGGTGGGCCGAGCCGCGGAAAAGATCGAGGTGCGGAGCCAGGCTTCCAGAGTCGATACCGAAACCGCTGCGGTGGGCACTCTGGTTTCCTCCAATCAAATGGAAAATCTGCCGTCCAATGGCCGCAATTTCGCCGATCTCCTCAGCATGGCGCCGGGCGTGGCGACGGTGGCTGCGAGCGCTGGTGGCGGCGGCCAGTCGGAAACCGTCTACGGCTACCAAACCAACTACTCGGTTTCCGGTTCGCGCCCGGTGGGATTGGCCTACATGCTGGATAACGAAGACATCCGCGACGCGCTGGACCATGGCGCGGGCGTCAGCGTGATGGGGACTTCCCTCGGCATGGAAGCCATCCAGGAGTTCTCGGTTCTGACCAACACCTACAGCGCGGAATTCGGCGGTACCGGCGCGGCCGTCAACGCGGTCACCAAGTCGGGCACCAACGCACTGCACGGCTCGGCATACGAATACATCCGCAACAGCGTCCTGGACTCCAAGAACTACTTCGACGTCCCCGGGGAGAAACCGACTTTTAAGAGGAACCAATTCGGCGGCTCTCTAGGGGGTCCTATCAAGAGGGATAAAGCCTTCTTCTTTGTCAACTACGAGGGCCTGCGGCAGGGTTTGGGCGAGACCTCGCGCGCGATCGTGCCTACTTCGTTGCCCGACCTCTTCACAGCCGGCGGCATGACGTACAACGGCACCACGTGGGTAGGCGCTTACGGGCCGATAAATCCGTTGGTGCAAAGCATACTCGGCTTGTATCCGCTTGCCCAAACCTCGACCCAATGCCCCAATGTATATGGTATCCAATTTCTGGCGGGCACCGGGCTCTACTGCTCACATGATCTCCAGATCGGCAACGAGGACTATGTGCTGGGGCGCGTGGACTACACCTTGGGCGCGAAGGATAGCTTGTTCGGCCGCTACGTCAGGGAGAGCGCTTACCAGGTTCTCCCGTACGTGTATACTCCGGTCCCGGGATATCCGGAAGTTGACAACGAGCACAACCAGTACCTGACCGTCGAAGAGCGGCATATGTTCTCGCCCAGGATTCTCAACGAAGTCCGTTTCGGGTTGGTGCGGCTCTTTACGCAGACGGTGAACGGCAGCGGCAGCGGAGGCCCTTTGCAATCTGCTCCCGGTCTGCAGGATATGGACTTTTCCCCCGGCCAGAATCTGTCCTCGCTGGGTCCCTCGCCTACGAGTCCGAGCCGGCCCGTTACCAACCGGTTGAGCGTCGGCGACGATGTCATCATGTCGCTGGGCGCGCATAGCCTCCGCTTCGGGGCCACCGTAACCCGCGTGGAGTTGAACCAATATTGGGACCAGTATCCCGGCGGCGCGTGGATCTCCGCAAATCTGAGCGGAATCATAGGACCGTATGGCGGCTCCTTGTACGGCCTCCCATTGCTGTGCGTGTGCGGGCCCGGCCCCGGTTACAGCTATACCTCGGGTGGCGTATCTTATCCTTTCACCCCCTACCGCTACTGGCGTCAGACTTGGCTGGATCCATACATCCAGGACGATTGGAAAATCACTAAGAGACTTACCTTAAATCTCGGCCTGCGCTACGACTGGGCCAGCAACCCGACGACAATCCATGAACCCGTGTTCGTGATCAACAACTTAACCGCGCTGACGACGACCGAAAGCGACTTCGTCACCGCAAAGCATCCCTTTACCAACAATCCCAATATCAAGAACTTCGATCCGCGCATCGGCCTCGCCTGGGACCCGTTCGGGGATCACAAGACCTCCATCCGCGCCGGCTTCGGCATGTTCCACGAGCCCGTTACCGCGCGTACCTATGCCCTCGACAACACGTCGTTTCTCCCGAATGCCCCGCTGTTCTTTCTTTTCTTTGACGCTGGTTTCCCCAATTTGCCTACCAGTCCCACCCAGGCCAGAAGTACGGTCTTCGGTCCCACTCTGGCGGAGAACGAGATTGCCTGGTATTACGCCATCCTGCAGAATGTGAACACGGCGCCGTACGTGATGCAGTACAACTTGAATATACAGCGCGACCTGGGGCACGGGACAGTGCTCACGGTGGGCTACAACGGTTCCTCGGGCGCCCACCTGTTCTATTGGATTGACGCCAACCCGCCGGTGTCCTATTCCATGTTAACGCCCGCCCAGCAGGCGACGGCACTCGGAACCGGAAACTACCCTACCGCTACCGGGCAGGGAGCGCCGGGCACGTTGGGCAACCCGTTTATGGGCACCCACGTCAATCCGAACTTCGGGGCGGTGGAAGCGGTTGAGCCCGAGGCACACTCCAGTTACAACGCCCTGCAGGTCAGCCTGAGCCGGCAGTTTGCCAAGGGCCTGGTCGGCAATGCCGGCTACACTTGGTCCAAGTGCCTGGATGATGCCTCGGCTACTATCAGCACGGAACAGGGCGAGTGGGCCGTCTATGATGCCTACAACCCGGGCCTGGATAAAGGTCCCTGCAGCTTTAACTCCAACCATGTGTTTACCGCCAATGCCATTTATCAGTTGCCGTTCAAGGGCAATCGGTTGAAGGACGGCTGGCAAATCAGTCCTATCGTCAGCGCCTATGCCGGCCTGCCCTTTAACGTGCAGAACATGTTTGGGGGAGACTATCAATCCCAAACGGCGGGCGCCACCGAAGCCGAGCGTCCGGATCGCGTCCCCGGCTGCAACCCCATGACGAGGAAACGCACCGAGTGGTGGAATCCGGAATGCTACGTGTTTCCGGCATTTGGCACCCTCGGCAATACCGGCCGCGACGCGCTCAATAACCCCAATTTCTTCAACTTCGACTTCGCGATCTTCAAGGACACTAAGCTGACCGAGAAGGTCACGATGCAGCTGCGGGCGGAGTTTTTCGATATTCTGAACCACCCCAACTTCGTTGTAGGCAACCAGGTCTACTTGATGGGCACCGCCAACACCGTCGCACCTACGAATCCGAACTACTCGCAACTCTCCAATCCGGCTGCGTATGTGCCCCCAACCGCTACAACCCCCGGTGGCGTGCTCTGCAACCCGTCACAGGTAATCGGCGCTCCGGTCACTGGCCCCTGCTACCTCCCCACGACCGGACTGGAGGCGACCACGCCGGGGACCAACGGCGGCCAACGCCAGATTCAATTCGCTGTGAGGTTTATGTTCTAGGCTTCAGGGTGCCTTTCCTCAACTTTGCCGGCGGCAACTCCAAGGGTGCCGCCGGCGGGTTGTTGTTCTTGGTTCAGAACTTCTGCTCCCCGGGAAAGCGGAATTCAATTTTAGATTGCGCGGGCGATCGTTGAGCGCCTACGAAGTCGCAGTCTTACCCAGCGTGGCGGGCGGGGCCGCATGCCCATCGCGGATCATGTCGCGGAAGGCGTCGAACAATTCCCGGTCCCACCAACCAAGCGCCGCTTCGTCTTCCATGATCTGCAAACCCACGTCGGACGGCGAGGCATTTCGATACGGGCGATTCGTTGTGAGCGCGTCGTAGACGTCCGCCAGTTGCAGGGTCGCCGCGGTCAGCGGAATCTCGCCGTTGCGCAGGCCGTCGGGATAGCCGGAGCCATCGTGCTTCTCGTGATGGTGGCGGATGATCGGCAGAACCAGCCGAAAAGCTTTCAATGGCGCGCAGATGCGCTCGCCGACCACGGGATGCTTTCGCATGACCTCGATTTCTTCCGGCGAGAGCGGGCCGGGCTTCAGCAGAATCGCGTCCGGCACGACGACCTTGCCGATGTCGTGGACGATCCCGGCGCGGCGCAGCGCCTTGATCTCTTCTTCTGGCAGGCCGATCTTTTCGGCGAGGCGCGCGGACATATTCGCGAGCCGCTCGCAGTGCCCCAACGTATACGGGTCGCGCGCCTCAATGCTTTGTGCGAGGCTGAATAGAACGTTCTCGGCGTTCTCGAGCTCGTCGGTGAACTGCTTCAGCCGCAGCAGCGAGCGCGTGCGCGCCAGCAGCTCGTTGAAGTCGATTGGCTTGCTGAGCAGATCGTCGGCGCCGGCATTGATGCCGTTGATGCGGTCGGCCGTTGCGGAAAGGCCGGTGATCAGGATAATGGGCGTGAGGCGCGTTTCGGGCGCGGCCTTGATCTGGCGGCACACCTCGAAGCCGCTGATGCCGGGCATCACGATATCGAGAAGAATGAGATCGGGGCGGAAAGCGGCGCTTTCGGCGAAAGCCCCGGCGCCACTGCTGGTCTCGCGGACATCGTAGCCTTCGCGGCGGAGAAGGGCAGTGAGAGCGGTCCGCGCGGGGAATTCGTCGTCGACAATCAGTATTTTTTCAGGCACCGACGAAGCAATGTATCCTTTCCGGTCCCCTGGGACAACCCGGAATCAACGAGCCGGTTAGCGGCAGCGGCTGGCCGGAGCATAGCAGCAATCGCGCGAGGAATCATGCGAAGAACGCTCTCTCTCGAATCGCTTCACGAAATTACCACGCGGCTGGAACAGGCGCACAAGGCGCTCGAGCGGCGCTATCCCGGTCCGCCTAGTACGCGGCAGCCGATCCACGCAGTGTACGGTGGCGCCCATTTGTTCCGCGCTGGCACGACGCGGCGGCTGGGGGAAATCGCGCTGCGATCGTTGGATGAGTATGCGCCGGATTTTGCCGCCTTTGCGAAGGCCGTCGGAATGCCGGGCGCGGTTGGACTCCCGGACACGCGCAACGCAGCCGCCGCCATCGCGAAGTCGATCGAGTTTGATACCGAAGCGGCGCGTCACGAAAATCATCCGGCGTGGTTCGCCTACACTGTGTACCAGCGCGTGCGAGAGAAATTGCAGCGCGAGCCCGTCGAGAATTTTCGGATCGACTTCGAGGATGGCTATGGAAATCGCCCGGACGACGAGGAGGATGGCCACGCCGCGGCGGCCGCGAACGAAGTGAGCGCCGGAATGAACGCGGGCGAGCTGCCGCCCTTCATCGGCATCCGCGTGAAGCCTTTCACCGAGGAGCTGCGCGA
Organism: uncultured Acidobacteriota bacterium; assembly: GCA_963740095.1. Taxonomy (GTDB): domain Bacteria; phylum Acidobacteriota; class Terriglobia; order Acidiferrales; family UBA7541; genus Palsa-295. Next base: position 29,771 of record CAVUDN010000031.1, on the reverse strand, counting down.
GCGCAGCATTCGCACGCTCGACATTTTCCTGACTGAACTCGCGGCGAAATCGCGCGGCGAGCTGCCGAAGGGCTTCTGCGTCACGCTGCCGAAGGTGAGCATGCCGGATGAGGTCGCGGCGCTCGCGGACGTGTGTTCGCGCCTCGAGCCGATGCTCGATCTCGAGCCCGGCGCGCTGCGCATCGAGCTGATGATCGAAACGCCGCAGTCGATATTCAACGAGCGCGGCGAAATCAATCTGCTGCCTCTCGTGAGCGCAGCGCGCGGGCGCTGCGTGGCGGCGCATTTTGGTCCATACGATTACACCGCCTCGCTCAGCATCGCCGCACCGCAGCAGGCCATGACGCACCCGGCGTCCGACTTCGCGCGCGAGGCCATGCAGGTGGCGCTCGCGGGGACCGGCGTGCGAATTTCCGACGGACCCGTGAACATTCTTCCGATTCCGCCGCACCGCGCCGCGAAGGATGGCGAGGCGCTCAGCGCGCGCCAGGCGGATGCCAACCGCGCGACGGTGCATGCCGCATGGAAGCTGCACTACGATTGCGTCCGGCGCAGCCTCGCGAACGGCTACTACCAGGGCTGGGATCTGCATCCCGCGCAGTTGCCGACGCGGTATGCGGCCGTCTACGCGTTTTTCCTCGAGAATCTGGATTCGGCCGCGCAGCGATTGCGCAATTTCATCGAGAAAGCCGCGCAGGCCACGCGCATCGGGCACGTTTTCGACGACGCGGCGATGGCGCAGGGCTTGCTCAATTATTTTCTGCAAGCGGTGAATTGCGGCGCGCTGAAAGCGGATGAAGTGGAGAGCCTCACGACGCTTTCATCAGAGGACATTCGCAGCAGCTCGTTCGTGAAAATCCTCGCGCGACGAACCCAGTAGAATCTGAGAGTTTTTGTAGGTCGCGGCTTCAGCCGCGACATAAGCGGCAAATCTCCCGGGCTTTAGCCCCTGAAGTTCCCGGAGCCGGCGAGACGCCGGCGCTACCTAATGAACCCGGACGCGGTCGGCGGGCGGGCCTTTGCGTCTCTTCATCACGAACATGAGCGGGATTACGCCGACGCAAATCACGCTCATGATCCAGAAATTGTCGACGAACGACAGCATCATCGCCTGCCGCTGCAACTGCAGGTAGATCGAGGCATTCGCCTGCATTGTGGCGTGCGCCGCATCCATGCCGCGTGTGATCATTTCGTGCGTGATGTGCGACATCGCCCGCTGGTACAGCGGGCTGCCGGCATTCACGCTGCTCGAAAGAACGTTCTGGTGAAACTGCGCGCGGCGGTCGAGCATCGTGGTGACGAAAGAGATTCCAGTGCTGGCGCCGACGTTGCGCGCCAGATTGATCAGGCCCGAGGCGTTGTCCATCTTCCCCGGAGGCACGAAATAGAATGCCATCACGTTGATGGGCACAAACAGGAAAGCTGTGCCGGCGCGCGAAATGATCCAGTCGTTGACGGCGTTGCTTTGGCCCGCATTCAGCGTGAAAAGCGAGAGGTAATGCAGGCCCAGCGCCATGGTGCACAGGCCCGTCAATACGATCCAGCGCGGCTCGAATTTTCCGAGCAGAAATCCGACGCACGGCAGGATCGCCAGCAACACCAATCCTCCGGGCAATAGCACCAGGCCGCTCTTCATGGCCGTGTATCCCATAAGCGTTTGCAGAAGGATCGGGAGCAGCACGGTGGTGCTGTAAAGCACGAAGCCGAGCACGTACATCATGAACGTGGAAATGGCGAAGTTCCGGTCCTTGAACAGGCGCAGGTCGACCACGGGATGATCGGTGATCAATTCCCAGATCACCAGCGCCACAAGGGAACACACGGTTACGACGGTGGCCCAAACAATGAACGGCGAGCCGAACCAATCGTCGCGCTCGCCTTTATCCAACACCACTTGCAGCAGGCCCAGGCCGAGACCCAAAAATCCGAGCCCGACGAAATCGATTTTGAACCCGCTTCCGAGGCCCTTCCTGCCGGTGCGCGAATCGACGATGAGCAGCGAAATCATCACCACCGAAATCACGCCGACGGGAACGTTCAGAAAGAAAATCCACCGCCAGGTGTAGTTGTCCGTGATCCATCCGCCGAGCGTGGGCCCGATCGTCGGCGCCACCACCACGCCCATGCCATAGATCGCCATGGCCATGCCCTGCTTCTGGCGCGGGAAGCTATCGATCAGGATGGCCTGCGAAGTTGGCTGCATCCCGCCGCCGCCCGCGCCCTGAATCACGCGGAAGAGCACCAGCATGGGGAGCGAAGGCGCCATGCCGCACAGGAACGAGCTGACTGTGAAGATCGCGACGCAGGCGATGAAGAATCGTTTGCGTCCGACGACGGAAGCGAACCAGCCCGAGAGCGGGAGAACGATCGCGTTCGACACTAGATACGAGGTGAGCACCCAGGTGCTCTCGTCGACGCCCGCCGAGAGATTGCCGGCGATGTGTGGCAGCGAGACGTTGGCGACGCTCGTGTCCAGCACTTCCATGAACGTCGCGAGCATCACCGTGGCCGCGATGAGCCACGGATTGATCTCCGGCACGGGTTGGACGTAGTCCGTTGTGGTCGCGCTCATTCGCCGCGGAAGAATAGCAGACGCGCTTCGAAGGTCTCAAGCCGAAGCCACATGCTTGCCCCGGGCGTAGCCGGAAGGGAGCGCAGCGAAGAATCGAATTCAGTGTGTTTCGGGCGTGCCGTAGGTCTTCAGATCGGCCGAATTAATCGCATCCGACTCCGTCAACTTATAGTGCCGCTCGCACACGATCGACACTTCGTCGCCGTCGAAGGTCGTCTCGAAAAGAGCGATAGTGTCGTCTGCGAGGAACTGTGCGGAAACCGCGCGGGGTATGCAATCGCGATAGCGCATTTCCCTTTGACAGAACGTAATGTCTTGGATCGTTTGGATTGCTCCCAGAATATCCGCTCCGCCCTTGGCCTGTACCGGTACTATGTACTGAGCTCCCCTGCTGTCCAGACCAACGTGCAGCTCGTCTATCTCAATTTGGCCGTAGTTTGGGATCTTGGTGCGTAGATGGCTTTGCAACGAATATGCCGTTATCCCCAAGAAAACGTCGATGAGGCGGTTGTACCGTACCTTCGCGAGAAGCGCCTGTTCGTCCGTTAGTGCGTAACGCGAAATGATTTCGGGAGTGGCGTCCGGAATTTTGCGCACCAAGAGGCCGTTGGTGGGCCGAATGTGCGTCAGCCGGTTCAAGCGAAAGCGATAGCGCGCGTCCCCGTCGCCGAGGATCAGCCATCCCCGATGACAAGTTCGTGGTCTCGAAGGCGGGACAGATGTACGATGCGCCAGAGAGTGAGCCAAACCGGAAATTGCAATTAAGACATCTGTGCGGGAATGTGTTTGTCTTTTATTTCCCGGGAGGAATCAATGAAACGAATGGGCCGAAAAATCGTCGCCACGATTGCATTGGGAACTTTTGCGCTGGTGATCGGGCTCGGCGCGTTGCGGCAAGCGCGAGCGCAGGAGGCCAAAGAACCTTACCCGAAGATGGCTCCGCTCGATCAATACTTGATGGAGCGCAACGCCGAGATTGCCATGGCGCGGAGCGCGGCCCCGGAGGCCATCTCGCGCGATGCGGAAGTGCTCGTCCTAGGAAGGCATGGCTACGAAACGGCGGTCAAAGGTAAGAACGGTTTTGTGTGCGCGGTGGAGCGAGGGTGGATGGGCCCGTTCGATGGCGAATTAGCCGCTAATTTTTGGAACCCCAAACTTCGAGGGCCGCTCTGCTTCAATCCGCCGGCTGCCCGCTCGATTCTGCCGATGACGTATAAGAGAACGGAGATGGTGTTGGCCGGTGAATCCAAAGCCCAGATCATCGCGGGCATCAAAACATTCATGAAGGAAAAGCTGCCGCCGCTGGAACCTGGAGCCATGAGCTACATGATGTCGAAAGAGCAGTATCTTACCGACGGCAGCCCGCACAACTGGATGGCTCACCTGATGTTTTACACTCCGCTGATGGACGGCGCCGCTTGGGGCGCGGATGTGGACCACTCTCCCGTCATGCTGAATCCACAGTTCGATGGCCATCCGGAACCGATCGACGTGTTCATGATTCCCGTGGGCAGATGGTCGGATGGAACGGCGGACCCGGTCGAGTATTAGCGCAAAGGCCTCGCCCCTCACAAACCGAGGACCCTTCGGCTTCGCTCCCTTCCTTCGTCAAGGCAAGCAGAATGACGGCGTGGTGGCTCGGGGCGAGAGAACCGGAAGAGAGATTCTTCGCTCCGCTCAGAATGACGGCGGCTAAGCCCGCGGGCGTCAGGGCGCGGATGAAACTGACGCGGCGGTGGCGATGAAGGCGTGGGCGCGGCGCTGCCAGACGTAGACGAGGACCGTTCCGAGGAGAATTAGCGAAAGCGAGAGGCCGGACCAGAGGCCGGCGGCGCCCCAGGCGCGGCGGAAACACAGGTACGCGCCGAGCGGCAGGCCGAGGAGCCAATACAATGATGCGGAGAGGATCATGGGCGTGCGCGTGTCGCCTGCGCCACGCAGCGCGCCGGTGATGACGGCCTGCTGGCCGTCGAAGAGCTGAAAGAAGGCGGCGACGAATAGGAGCTTTGTGGCGCCGTGGATGACCACAGGATCGGGCGTGTAAATGCGCACGATGTAGGCGGGCAAAAGCCAGAAGATGAGGGCGGTGCACGTCATGAAGACTGCGCCGAGAGCCATGGCGGTCCAGCCGGAGCGGCTGGCGGCGTGCGGATCGCGGCGGCCGAAGGCCTGGCCGACACGCACGGCGGCAGCGCCGCCAAGGCCGAGCGGCACCATGTAGGTGACGCTGATCGTATTCAGCGCGATCTGGTGGCTAGCGAGAGGCACGGCGCCGAGGCGCGCGATCAGCGCGGTGACGACGGCGAAGATGGTGACTTCGAGGCCGAGTTGCGTGGCGGCGGGGAAGCCCAGCCGGACGAGGCGCCAGACGCGCGGGAAATGCGGCCAACGCGACGCGTTGAGCAGGCCCATTTTGTAGCGCAAATCGTAATAGAGGCAGTAGACCATCAGGAATGCAGCCATGTAGGTGCGCGCGACGCAGGTGGACCAGCCGGAGCCGACCGTCCCCATCGCGTGGAAGCCGAGATGGCCGTAGATCAGCGCCCAATTGCCGACGAGATTGATGAGGTTGGCCGAGATGAGGGAGAACATCACGGGCTTGGCGAGGTCGATGCCCTGCAGGTAGCGGCGGAAAACGAAATAGAGCAAGAGCGGCAGCGTGCTCCAATTGACCGCCCGCAGATAAGGGACCGCCTGCGCGAGCACCGCCGGATCGGTCCCGATCGAATGCATGGCCGACTCGAGCAGCCAGATCAATCCCATGGCGATAAGCGTCATTGCGAGGCTGAGGTAGACGCCGTTGACGAGCGAGCGGTGAGCGTCGTCGAGATCGCCCGCGCCGTAGGAATGCGAGACGACCGTGTCGAGGCCGAGCATCAGGCCGGTGCCGAAGATGGCGACGGCGTTGTAGAGGATTCCGCCGAGGCTGACGGCGGCGATGGCGACCGAGCTTTGCGCCTGGCGGCCGACCATCATCGTGTCGACGATGCTCATGGTCATCCAGCCGACCTCGGCGAGGATGATGGGCGTCGCGAGGGCGAGCATGGGCCGGACTTCGTCGGCGATGTATTGCGAGAAGAGGCGCTTGAGCATGGTCGAGGGATCTGTGAGCGAACAATCCGATGATATAGCGCGGGGCTGCGCGGTAAAGCGAAATCGGACGAATTCGGCGCGATGGAGGTCCTGGTTTTGCCTTTGAATTTTCGGGTGCCCCATCCTCGGTTTGTGAGGGTGGGGCCTTGCTAGATGGCTTCTAATCGCGGCTTGCGGAGCCGGTGACTTGGACGAGCGGGCCGGCGGCGGAGGGCGTGCCGCCGCCGAGGGTTTGCGGGGCGCGCCAGCTATCGACCACTGAGATCTGGTGAACGCAGGAGACGGTGCAACGCGGGGCGCAGCCTTTTTTGGTGAGGAATTCGCGCTGGCGCTGCTCGATCGTGTATTCGGCGAGCGGGATGCCGGGATAGCCGCGCTGCTGCGAGCAATAGTGGACTAGGCCGTCCTCGCAGATATAGAGGTAGCGCGAGCCGGCGCGGCAGCGCCAGGTGTTCTCGCGGCCCGCGGCGATATTGTGCTGAAAGCGATTCACGCGCGTGAACGAGCGCTTGCCGAGCGACATAATCTCTTCGAAGATTTCCTGTTCGCGAGGGCCGAGCGGCTGGAGCTGGCCGTTGCTGTCGTGGAGGATGCCGACCGTGGACGTGAAGCCGAGGCCGATGGCGCGGTGGGCGATGGTGAGCGCGTCTTCCGGATTGCGCACGCCGCTTCCCAGCACGGAATTGATGTTGACGTCGAACTCGGCGTGCGCGGCGAGCAGTTCGAGCTTTTTATCGAGGACCTTGAGGCTTTTCTTCGAGACGTCATCGGGCTGCATGTTGTCGATGCTGATTTGCAGGTATTCGAGGCCGGCGCGATTCAGGCGCTCGATGCGCTCGGCAACGAGGAGATAGCCGTTGGTGATGAGACCAGCGGTCATGCCGTTTTTGCGGATGCGGGCGATGATCGCGTCGAGATCGGGATGCAGCAGGGGCTCGCCGCCGCTGATGGTGATCACTGACGTGCCCATCGCACCGAGGCGATCGATGCGACGAAACATTTCCTCGGTCGGCACGGGATTCGAGAAATCGTCGAATTCGTTGCAATACGTGCAGGATAAGTTGCAGCGCCGTATCGGAATGATATGCACGAGCAGCGGATGGCGGGTCGAAACGAGGCCCTTCACGATCATGCGCGCGGCGCGCAGCTTGCGGTGCGCGGCCAACAACTTCTTGCGAAGTGATTTCTTCGATGCCATCTGCCTTACGTGGAACGCCCCCAGCGACAACCATTATGCCACACGGGTCGGGCTTCCTTGGGCAGGTTGGGAGGTTTGAAGTAGATTCAAGAAACGGAGGGCTGCTGCTACTGGCTGGGTATCGTCGCGGACACTTGATTCGAGTAAACGCTTTCGACGTTGCTGGAATCGACGGAGGTTACGACGTAGTAGTAGGTCTGGCCGTCCGAGACGCTGCTGTCCTTATAATCCAGCGCTGTATCGACGGACGCGAACAACTTCGAGTATGGTCCGCCGGATATCGTGCCGCGATAGACAAAATAGCCGGTTACCGCCGATGAGCTGGGACTCCAATTGAGGGCCACCGAATGTTGCGCGGACGCCAAGGAGGAAGCGGCGACGCCGGTACCCGACAAGGCGACGTTCGTCGAGTTGGTGGCGTTGCTGGCGATGGCGAGTCTACCCGTGACCGATCCAGCGGCCTTCGGATCAAACGTGACTGTGACCGTGGTCGATTGATTCGGAGCCAGGGTGACGCCTGACCCGCCGCTCGCGGTAAAGGCGGTCCCCGAGGCGGACACGCTCGAGATGCTCACGTTCTCCGTGCCCGTGTTCTTCAGTGTCACCGGTAAGGACGATGGCGTTCCCACGTTGACGCTGCCGAAGGTGAGGTTCGAAGTGCTTGGGGAGAGTTGCGGTGCCGAGGCTACGCCCGTGCCGGACAAACTCACCGTTAATGTGGCATCGCTGCTCTCGATCGACACGCTGCCGGAAGAAGCCCCAGCCGATTTCGGCGCGAAGGAGACGGTGAAGCTGACTTTCAGGCCAGGGCCAATCGTGATGGGCGTGGGCAGTCCGGTATAGATGAAGCCGGATCCCGAAGGCCGGACCGTCGTAATCGTCCCACTGACGCTGCCTTCGTTTGTCAAGGTGACGGCCTGCGAATTCGATGTGCCGACCACGACACTGCCGAACGCGATCATCGAGGGAGAAACGTTGACGGAGATAGCGGCGGTCGAGCCGCCCGGCGCCAGAGGTTTCGTGCTCGTCAGACCGACGCAGCCGGCCGATCCCAGCAATGCGAAGAGAGCCGCGGCAACAGCGAGGCCGCGAAGAGATGTTGTACGCAGGCGCGGAGCAGGGCTCAAACACAGACCGCCGCGAGACGTTTCGCGAGTGCGAAGGTCTTCCATCGGAAGCCATTGTTAGTTGGAGCGGGTGTGCAAAACTACTGGACGCAGGTACATGTCGAGGACAGGTGTGCGAGCCTGTCCGTCAGGACAGGTCTTCCCTGGACCTCGCGTGGAGGCAGGCTTGCCGCGAATTTCTTTCGATCACTTCGTTGCGAACGCTCTTTCTTCCTTCAGCGTTTCCTCTCTCTATGCCCGCGGCAAGCGTAGACACGAGCCTAGGGGACTGAGGCGGTTGCCTGGTTCGAGTCCGCGCTTTCGTTGTTGCTCGAGTCGACGGCCGTAACGACGTAGTAGTAAGTGCCCGAGGAAGCGGTTGAGTCGGTGGCCGGCGAAGACGTAACCGGGGACAAGGGCAGTTTCGTATAGGGTCCGCCTGAAATCGTGCCGCGATAGACGTTGTAGCCGACGACATCCGAGGATGAGCTGGGCGCCCACGACAGGCTCACCGAAGACGCGGTGGCGGCTCCCGTGCCAGACACGGAAATCGAAGGAGTCGTCGTGGAATTGCTGGCGATTGTGATCGTGGCGCTCGCGGCTCCGGACGTGGTCGGCGTGAACGTGATGTTGAGCGTGGCCGACTGATTTGGCGTAAGGATTGTTCCCGCGCTGACACCGCTGGTGCTAAATCCGCTGGTCGCGCCGCTGATCCCGGAGATGGTGATATTCGAGTTGCCGTTGTTCTTCAGGGTGACGCCGAGCGAGCTGTTGTTACCAACGTTCACGCTGCCGAAACTCAGGGTCGTGGGGTTCGCGCCGAGCGAAAAGGTCGCGGCCGTGCCGGTGCCGCTGAGACCGATCGCGGTGGGAGATCCTGGCACGTTTGTGCCGAGCGAAATGCTTCCGGTGACGCTTCCGGGAGCGGCCGGCGCAAAGACGGTGTTGAACGACATGCTGTTATTGGGCGTCACCGTTTGCGCGGAAAAGCCCGTGACGCTGAAGCCGGCACCCGTGACGTTCTGGGACGAAACGACCAGGTTCACCGTGCCCGTGTTCTTGACCGTGATCGTTTGCGAGTTGTTGGTGCCGTCTACGACGCTTCCGAAGGTGACGCTGGAAGGCGTGATCGACATCGCCGGGTTGGCTCCAGTGCCGGTGAGCGGGATTGCGGTTGGCGAGCCGGGCAGATTCGTGGATACGGAAATGCTGCCCGAGACCGCGCCCGGGGTTGTTGGCGCGAAGACGGCGTTGAAACTCATGCTGCTGCCCGGAGCGAGTGTCTGCGCCGTGAAGTTCACAACGCTGAATCCAGTACCGGTCACGCTCTCGGACGAAACCACAAGATTCGCGTTGCCGGTATTCTTCAAAGTGATCGCTTGCGTGGAGCCCGTTCCATCCGTCACGGTGCCGAAACTGACGCTCGAAGGCGTGACGGACATTGCCGGCTGCGTGCCCGTGCCGGTCAGGGCGATCGCCGTGGGAGACCCTGAGAGATTGGTGGAGACGGAGATGCTGCCCGAGATGGCTCCAGGAGTTGTGGGCGAGAAAACGGCGTTGAACGTCATGCTGCTATTCGGAGTCAGCGTCTGCGCGACGAAGCCAGTTACACTGAAACCTGTTCCAGTCACGCTCTCCGATGAGACGACCAAGTTCGCAGTCCCCGTGTTCTTCAGCGTGATGGGCTGCGTTCCGGTTGCGCCGTCCGCGATGTTGCCGAAAGCCACGCTTGAGGGCGTGATCGAAATGCCCGGCTGAGTACCTGTCCCGCTGAGCGGGATTGTGGTCGGTGAACTCGGAAGGTTGGTGGCGACCGAGATGCTGCCGGACGCGCTTCCGTCAGCAGTCGGTGAGAAGACTGCGTTGAACGTCATGCTGGCGTTGGCGGCCAGCGTTTGCGCAGCGAAACCCGTGACGCTGAAGCCTGTACCGGTGACGCTCTCCGACGAAACCACCAAATTACCCGTTCCCGTATTCTTCAGTGTGACGACATGCGCCCCGGTCGTGCCATCGGGCACGTTGCCGAAGCTGACGCTGGACGGCGTCACGGACATTCCAGGCGCGGTGCCCGTCCCGGTTAAGGCAACTGTGGTCGGGGAACTTGCCGCGTCCGAGACGATCGAGATGCTGCCGGAAACGCTCGCCGTGGAAGTCGGCGTAAACGTCGCGCTGAAGTTCATGGTGCTGCCCGGGGCGAGAGTGACCGCGGAGAAGCCTGTCACGCCAAATCCCGTGCCGGTGACGCTCTTGGAGGAGACATTCAAGTTCGCGGTTCCTGTGTTCTTCAGGGTGATCGACTGAGTCGCGGTCGTCCCATCGGGGACGCTTCCGAAGCTGACGCTTGATGGCGTGACCGAGACGCCCGCCGCTGTTCCTGTCCCGCTCAATGCAATCGTGAGTGTGGGATTAGAGGCATTGCTCGAAATGACCAGGTTGCCGGTAGCGGTGGCGGCCGCCGTGGGCGCGAACTGGATTTGAACGGTGGCGCTCTGGCCAACGGCGAGAGTGGCAGCTCCGCTCCCACTCATCACGGTAAAGGCGGATCCGGAAATCGACGCCTGGCTGATGTTCACCGCCTCGGTGCCCGTATTCGTGACGCTTATGCTTTGCACCACCGTACTGCCCATGGCCACGCTCCCGAAAGAGAGCGTCGTGGCGCTGGCGGAAAGGATGCCTGTGCCGGGGTCCGTCGACCCATTTGACCCGGTGGATGCTGCGCTTGTAACGCCGGCGCAATTCGTCAGCGTGATGGCTGTCAGTATCACTGCCAGGGTGGCGAGTATGCTGCTTAGGCAACGGCGAAACGGGGCCTTCGGCTGGTACTGGGCCCCGGACTGGAGAGACTGACGATTCCTGGCATTGGGCTGCTTTCTCATCGCACGCTGAGTCTAGGGAGCGCACCATGAGTCTTCTACTGGACGACGGAACAAAGATGGTGCAGGGGCCTTCGCCTGTCCAAGTGGCCGTGTGTCTGCCTGTCCTTTGCTGTTCAACACTATGCTAACTATAATTGGCACAATAAGTTAGTAGAGCGGCGGATTTGTTCTCCCTTGGTCGGCCAAGCGAAAACTAGGAGGGCCAGGGAGCGAAATGGCTGACCCTCCCTTACGAACAGGGTACGAAACCAACCCGTGCTAGACTGATCGGGCCAAATGGGGAAAGCGCGATAGCGATGCAGAATCAGGCAACCCAGCCGAACTTCCGATCAGACTTTGAGGGATGGTCAAACCGGATTCTGATTGCCGCCATGGCGGGAATACTCTTCCTCACGTGCTTCCCGTTCCAGTTCGTTTCGCATGCCAAGCTGGCGGATGGCGCCTCTCGTTTCCTTCTGGGCGCGACCTTTGGAAAGCATACGCGCGCCTTCGATGATTTCCTGAACGTGCTGCTGTTCGTTCCGTTTGGATTTGGGTTATCCGAAAAGCTTTTCGAAAAGGGAAAATCGCGAACTACAACCTTTTTTCTGGTGTGGATCGGCGGGTTCTTCCTGTCTTACGCGATCGAGCTCACCCAATTGTATATTCCCAGCCGGGATTCGGGCTGGGAGGATGTGCTCACGAATAGCACCGGGGCGGCCGTCGGATTCTTGCTCTTCATTGTCTTAGGCAGCGCTTTGCTGCAGTCCGCCACTACAACGGAACGAGCGATCGAATCCCTCGCTTCCATAAGGTGGCTCGCGATCGTCCTGCTGATCTACTTCTCATGCTGGTTTGCAGTTTCGGCCCGATTGCAGGCGGAGACCAGGCTCACGAATTGGCTTCCGGATTCCCGCCTGCTGATAGGCAGCGACGTGATAGGTCGAGCCGGTATGGGGTGGAAGGGCGAAATCTCCAAGCTGGAGATTTGGGATCGGGCGCTCTCGCCTCAGGTGGCGTTGGCACTAACGCGCGGGGCGGCCTCTCCAGCCGGTGCGCCCGAGGCGCTGGCGGCATACGATTTCACCGGCGGTCCTCCCTTTCGCGACCAGATGAAATTTCTTCCGGATCTCGCGTGGTCCGGCGGCGTGCAGGCGCAGGGGGATCCGAACGAACTTGTCCTCGATGGCGGTGCGTGGCTCGTTTCGGCGGCGCCCGTTACCGGTCTGGCTACGGACCTGAAACGGACGAATCAGTTTACCATTCATATCCTTTGCAGGCCCGCGGACGGCAATGGGCCCGCCAGCCGGATCATTTCGATTTCGCGCTCACCCTACGTGTCGAACCTGAACGTGTGGCAGGAGGATCAAAGTCTTGCCTTCTGGTTCCGCAGCCCGCTCTCCGCCCGGCATGCGCAAATGGCCTTCTACGTCCCGAAGGCTCTCGCACCGAATCAATTGCGCAACATCCTGTATTCCTACGATGGTGCGGATCTGTCGCTCTACATCGACGGGAAGCGTGCGGGGTTTCCTTATCGACTGGAGCCGGGAGCGGCTCTCGCGCGTTTTGTCCGGTGGGTCAGACCAAAGGAACTCGACGGCTACAGCGACATCTATTACGGGATGGTGTTTTTTCCGGCCGGAGTTGCGCTCGGAATTTTCGCGAGAGCAGCTTGCGCGCAAAGCGCAGCGGCTTGGTTGTTCTTCGCTCTTTTGTTGATCGCCCCGCCTCTGCTTCTGGAGGGGGTTCTGACCGCAGTGAGCGGCCGTGCCTTTTCGCCAGGCGACCTCGTCCTCGCGGTTGCGCTATCGGTGGTCGGCGCACTATGGATCAACGCGGACGGCGCGTCGGAAAGACGTGCGCCGGCGGGGTGATCATCCCGCGGCGCTCCGCGATGCGCGGGGCCCTGCTGAGACAAAGCGATCCTTCAGCCGACACGGGTTTGCTTTTCCCTATGGGCGGGATGTGCTATAAACAACGCTCCAATTGAGGAGCGAGGTGGCTCAACTGGGAGAGGCAATTCCGCCAACGGGAGGCGCCCGGAAGATTCTCGAAGCCGCGGAACAGGATCTCGGCGGCAACGGGAAAACGGAATTTGCTTCGGAGTATTGCCCGCGATGTTCGGCGCGGCTGGCGGCGCGAAGCTGCAAGATGATATGTCCCGGATGCGGTTATTATATGTCCTGTTCGGACTTCTACTAAGGGAAGACACACCCGGCCGAGGCGTCAGGCGGCCTTTCAAACTGCAAGCGGAAGATTGAATCGAACTTTTGAGGAGGCGCGAACGTGGCACTGCGAATGACGGATCGGGAAGTGAGCGGCGTGGATGTGATCGACATCGAGGGACGGATCGTCCTTGGCGAGGAAAGCAACTCGTTCCGCGAAAAAGTGAAGAGCTTGCTGGCGGCGGGGAAAAAGAAGATCGTGCTGAACCTCGCCCAGGTCACCTACATCGACAGCGCCGGGCTGGGCACGCTGGTGGCGACGTTTCACAGCGCGCGGTCGCAGGGCGCCACGTTGAAGCTGACGAACCTGGGATCGAAATTCAAGGAAGTGCTGCAGGTGACGAAGCTGATGACCGTCTTCGATACCTACGACAGCGAATCGGCGGCGATCCAGAGCTTCAACTAGGCGGCTCGGCGCCCCCTCTTTTCGGGCGCCAGGGAATTCACGACGCGCGGCCCGATCGAGCGATTGGCCGCGCGTTTTTGTGCATTTGGCGTTCGCGCGACCCTTCAATTCTGCGTGGCGAAGAGTGTCCTCAGGGGCTGAAGCCCTTCGCCGATGATCGCGCTTACGGCGGGGTTTAAACCCCGCCCTTCCACCGAAACTTTATTCCGTGATGCGACCTTCCAGCCGGTAGATTGCGATTCCGCTCAGAAGCTTGGGGTAGAAGTCCGTCGATTTTTGCGGCATGACGTTGCCGCCGCGGGCGATCTCGACGACCTGTTTTACGGGAACCCGATTCAGGAGAAAGGCGATCTGCGCGCGGCCGGAGTCGACTGCGGCGAGCGCGGCGTCCATGTCGCGCTCGTAGCCGACGCTTTTCTCCGATGCCACATCTTCGGGCGTGATGCCGAGGCCTTTCTGCAAAATCAAGCGATGCAAGAGGACGACGTCGAGCTCGCGCTGCGCCTCGGGCACCTCGGGCATAACGTCCTCGAGATCGATGCCTCGCTGCAGAGCGAAGAGATAAAACGCGGGGCCCGGCTTTTCCTTCGAGTCGGCGGCACTGCCGGAGCCGGCGTAAGCGCCGAGCGCGCGACGGCCGTGGCTGCGGCGTTCGAGATCCTTGCGGAACTCGGCGTAGGCGGACTGGCGTTCCTCCGGGTTGAGAAACGGATAGGAATACCAATCGAAATAGGGCGCGAGGGTTTTGCGGAAGCGATCGAAATCGAAATTCATGAGATTCGCGACCGTGCGATGCGTCGGGAGAATCGTGAGGCCTTTGGAGTGGGTATTGATGAAGGTGGCCATCGCGAACTCGGGCGCGGCAAGCGGATCGGTTTTGCCCGCGCGGGCGCGGCATTCGTCGCGATAGTGCAGCGCGGTTTCGTAGCGGTGGTGGCCGTCGGCGATGACGAGTTTTTTGGGCGCCATCGCCTTCTGAATTCGCGAGACGGACGCGGGATCGGAGATGGGCCAGAGCTTGTGCGTGACGCCGTATTCATCCGTCATCGCAATGGGCGGATTTTTGTGCGCGGCTTCGTCGAGCCAGCGATCGATTTGCTGCGAAGGGTCGTCGTAGAGCAAGAAGAGCTGGCCGGTTTGCGCGCGCGTGCGGCGGAGAAGCTCGATGCGGTCGGCCTTCGGTGCGGAAAGAGTGCGCTCGTGACGAAAAACGACCTGAGCGTCGTAGTCCTCGACGCGCGTGAGAGCGATGAAGCCGACGCGCTCGCGGTGCGTGCGCATGCCCGGCACTTCGAATTCCTGCGAGTAGACGTAGATGGCGGGCGCGGGATCGGGCAAAAGGATTTTTTCGGCGATCCATTCGTCGACCGTGCGCGCGGCGCGGGTGTAGACATTATTTTCGGGAGAATCGCCGGGAAGCACGCGGCCTTTTTCGATCGCGATCAGATTGTAGGGGCTCGCGGCGTAGTAGCGCTCCTGCATCGCGGGCGTGATTTTGTCGTAGGGCTGCGTGAGGACGTCGCTCAGCGCGACGCGGTTTGTATCGTAGCGATATGCGCAAAAGGGCTGGATTTCTGCCATGGGGCCTCGGAATGAAATTGTGGCGATGCGGCAGGTTATTGTAGCAGCGCGGCGCTAGCCGCCCAACATTATGAGGATTTGGAGCGAATCCAGAAATTCGGCGAGGGAGAGCAGAAGACGAGTCCGATACGCGTTTTGCCGGAACCAAGCGTGCACGCGTGAACGACGCGGCACTCCTGCTCCGCCTGGGTGCGCGTGTTGGCGAGAAATAGGCGCTGGCCGCGAACGACGGGAGTTTCGATCGCGAGGAGGCAGCCGTGTTCGCCGACATCGATCGTGTTGACTTCTTCGTGGAACGGCTGCTTGTCGGGTCCCGAGCCGTAGACAAGCACGGCAACGATGTGGGGATGGCGCAAACCTTTGCGGTGGTTCGAATCGGCAGGCGAGTCGGCAATATCCTCCGGCGGAGCGGAGCGTTCCCGCGACCTTTCCTGCTGCGCCTGTTTTAAGGCTTCCCAGATGCGGCTCAAGGCAATCCCCAAGTCTTGCCAGGCAGCTTCGCCGATACATCAACGATAACTTCGCGCGCCGCGTCCGGGCGAAAAACCTTTGGCAGTTTTGCGTTTTCGGTAACGGGCGAAAGTCCTGCTAAGGATGCGGCAACGGCGTGACACGAGCGCGAGCGGCACATAGAATGAATGCTGATTCGCGCGGGAGCGCAACAGAATGGGCCGGGATGGCGCGGAAAATAACGGGCGGGGGCGGTTTGCGGGAGTGCGCGCGCTGTTTTTTGATCTGGATGGAACGCTGATCGATTCGAAGCTCGATCTGGCAATTTCGGTGAATGCGACGCTGCGCCACATGCGCCGCGAGGCTCTGGCCGACGACACGATTTTCAGCTACGTCGGGAATGGCGCGCAGGCGCTGGTGGAGCGGGCGCTGGGCGAAGGCGTGACGCCGGAGGAGATCGAAAAGGGCCATGCGTTTTTCCTCGCGTACTATCGCGCGCACATGCTCGACAATACGGTGGCCTATCCGGGCGTGCGCGAAGGGCTCGAACTGCTGAAAGGCCGCGACCTGGCGGTGTTGACGAACAAGCCGGTGCGATTCAGCGAAGCGATCCTCAGGGGACTGGGCCTCGCAAACTATTTCCGATACGTGTATGGAGGGAACAGCTTCGCGACGAAGAAGCCGGACCCGGAGGGCGTAAACACGCTGTTGCGGCATTTCGGAGCAAGCCCGCGCGAGGCGGTGATGGTCGGCGATTCCGATGTGGATGTGCGAACGGCGCGCAACTCGGGCACGTGGGCGGTCGGCATGAGCTATGGGTTGGGACTCGAGGGAATGCGAGCGCACCCGCCCGACCTGATGCTCGATAGCCTCGCGGAACTGCCGCGCCATCTCGATGAGGAATCGGAACGGCCCGAGTGAAGTTGTTGCCGCTTGCCCGGTGTGCCGGAAATTCGGCGCGACAAGGAATCGTATCCGAGGTAACCTTCCCCGCGATTCTCACGTTGAATCTGGTGATTGCAATGATTCCTCGACGAGTGATGTCGAGAGCGAGGTGCGAATGAGTTTACGCAAGGTTGTGGGATGGGCCGTGGCGCTGATCGTGATCGCCGGCGCCGCGTATTTTACATACACGCACTATTTCCGGATTCCGACGAACGTCGCATACGTAACCGAAGAAGACGATGGCATCAGCGTGATCGACCTCAACACTCTGCAGGTGGTGAAAAGGATCCATCCGCAGGACGTGGCGCCGCGCGGCGAAGGGCTGACGTTTGACGGCAAGTATCTGGTGACGGCGGACAAAGACACGGCGGATGCGGCCGTGATCGATACGCGGCGGATGAAGGTGGTTCGCAAGCTGCATGTGGGCGACAACCCGGAGTTCGTGAAGCTCGATCCGACGGGGCAGTGGCTTTTCACGTCGTACGAGCCGGGCTCGACCGGCGGGCCTCCGAGCGCTGCAGAGGAGGAGTCGGAAGAGAACGAGCCGCCGTCGGAGGTCGTCGAGTTCAACACGCACGATTGGACGCGCGCGCTGAACTTTATCGCCGGCAAGGAAACGGAAGGCCTGGAATTTTCGCCGGACGGCAAGCTGCTGATCGTCGCCAACGAGGCGCAGAACAATCTCGGCGTGTACGACATCACGAAGGGCCAGCAGGTGAAGAACGTCAATCTCGAATCGTACGGGAGGCGCCCCCGCGGGGTGAAAGTGTCGCCGGAGGGAAACTTGTACGCGGTGACGATGGAGGGATCGGGGACGCTGCTGCTGCTCGATGAGAATTTCAACGTGCTGCACGCGACGCAGACCGCGGCGAAACCTTATGGCGTCGCGTTCGATCGCGACGGCAAGCGGATTTTCGTGGTGGCGGCTGCGGCACAGGAGCTGCAGGTGTTCAACGCGGCCACGCTGCAGCAGGTGGGCGAAGCGCCGCTCGGAAAGCGCTGCTGGCACTTCACGTTCACGCCGGACGATTCGAAGCTGCTCTTCGCATGCGGGCGGTCGAACAACGTGTACGTGCTCGACGCCAAGACCTACAAGCAGATCAAGGTGATCGGCGGATTCCAGACGCCGTGGGGCATCCTCACGTATCCGCGCGCGTACGGCAGCCTGGGGCCGCCGTGAGAATCTGTCCCTCGACCGCTGGAGGTGACGGTGAACGGAATTCGAGAAAGGGGTGGCGAATGACGAGACTCTTGCGTTCTGTGATTTGCGTTGGCGCGATCGGGGTGTTGATGGCTTGGAGCGGGGGAACCGGCCATGGCGCGACGCGCAAAGCCGCGGCGCAAGAGTCTCGGCCAAACGCGTGCGATCGCGCGTGCCTCGATGGATTTGTCGATCAGTATTTGACGGCGCTCGCGGCGCGGGACACTTCGTCGCTTCCTGTGGCCAGCGATGTAAAATTCACGGAAAACGGTACGGTGCTGAAGCTGGGCGAGGGATTGTGGGGGGCGGCGAACGGCTTGGGCAAATTCCGGCTCTATACGGACGATCCGGCCGAGGGCGAGGTGGGATTCATCGGCGTGGTGCACGAGTGGGACCGGCCGGCGATTCTGGTGCTGCGGCTGAAGATCGTCGATAAGAAAATCACGGAAATCGAGACGATCGTGAACCGCGATATTCCCGGCGCGACGGCTCTCGACAAAATCGGGACGCCCGATCCGGTGCTGACGGCGACGCTGCCGGACGCCGATCGCGAATCGCGCGAGGAATTGATCAAGGTCTCGAATCGGTATTTTGCCGATCTGGAAAGAAGCAGCGGGAACGGCGCGAATCTCTTCACCTCCGATTGCAACCGGATCGAGGGCGGCACGCAAACCACGAACAATCCGGCGCTCGACGCGGCGCGACCCTACGCCTATCCGATTTTCGGCATGGGTTGCGAGGCGCAATTCAGGACCGGCTTTTTCAAATTCGTGACGCGGATACGCGATAGGCGCTTCATGGTGGTGGACCGCGAGCGCGGGCTGGTTTTCGCGTTCGTTTTCTTCGATCACAACGGTACGGTGAAATCGATCACGACCACCGACGGTACGACCTTCCCAGAATCGCTGCGGCATCCGCTTACATGGGAAATCGGTGTCGTCTTCAAAATCGAGAAGGGCAAGATCGCTTTCATTCAGGGAGTGCCGACGCAGGCGCAGTATGGACTGAAGCCGGGATGGGGGCCGGGCAGCACGGACGTGAGAGCATCGTGGGCCGTGACGCCGCCGAAGCCGCCGGCAGCGGTGGCCGACCCAGATTGCGACCGCAAGTGCCTGAACAATTTCATGAACAAGTTCCGCGTGGCGATGCTCGATCACAATCCGGCGGAATTGCCGCTGGCGAAAGATGCGCGGTACACCGAGAACGGGCAGGAGCTGAAAATTGGCGATGGCCTGTGGGGCACGCTCGACGGTTTCGGAAGCTATCAACTCTTTATCGACGATCCGACCGCGGGCGAAGTCAGCTTCTTTGGCACGACGGACGAGAGCCGCATGGCGGGAATTCTGGTGGCGCGCGTGAAGGTGGTCGACAAGAAGATCAGCGAGATGGAAGTGGTCCTCACGCGGCAGGAGACGCGCGGAGGATTCACGCGGCCCGAGAACCTGACGGCGCCGAAGCCGGCGATGCTCGAGGATCTCGATCCCTCCGACCATCCGACGCGACAGCAGCTGGTGGACGCGGCCGATTTGTATTTCGACGCGATCGAGCAGGCCAATGGCGCAGTAGCGCATTTCGACAAGGACGTGACGCGCATCGAGAACGGCACGCAGACCTGCCCGTCGAATTTTCCCGGCTCGAAAATGGGGCCGCTCGATTGCGAGAAGCAGCTCGATACGCACCTCTTCGATTACATCAGGCCAATCCGGCCGCGACGATACATCACCGTGGATCAGCAGAAGGGGCTGGTGCTCGGGATTTTTATGTTCAACACGCCGGGAACGATCCGGTCGGTCGACGTGCCGGGCGTGGGCAAGGTGGATGAATCGGCGGCGGCCACGCGGCCGTTCAGCGAAGAAGTGGCGGAGCTTTTCAAGGTCGAGAATGGCAAGCTCCACGACGTCGTCGCGGTGATGGTGACGCTGCCCTACGGCGCTGCTTCGAACTGGCCGCAATAGAGTCTGTGGGTAATCGCGTTCGGGAACTTCAGGGGCTGAAACCCGCCGGAATTTGCAAGACTTATGTCGTGGCTGGAAGCCACGACCCACAAAGATTTCGCCGTTGTCACCCAGATCCCAATAGGCCAGCGCATGCGGATCGCCTGGCGCGCTCGAATGGAATTGACATTAGGGACTACCCTGCCTATCTTGAGGGCGCTTGGAAGAAGCTCCGCGCGATCGGTGCGGCGCAGCTCAGGAGAAACATCCTATGAAGAAGAATACGAATTGGTTGCTGGCGTTTGCGCTGGTGGTCGGAAGCCTGTGCGTAGCAGGCACGGCATCCGCGCAGGTGACGATTGAGGTGATGAATCCGCGGGGCGAGATTCCTCCGCCGAAAACGCTGGGCATCAGCCCGCGCGGCGAAAGCCTCGACGGAAAGAAGATCGTGCTGATCGACAACGGAAAATTTGGCGCGAGCAATTTCCTCGACGTACTTGCGGCGATGCTGAAGGAGAAATATCCTACGGCGACGGTGGTGATGTATCCGAAGCCGGCGGCGCAGACGATCACCGATCTGCCGAAGTGGTACCCCACGGTGAAGCAGCAGGGCGATCTTTTCGTTTTCGGCGTCGGTGATTGAGGGAGCTGCACGTGGTGGGGTTCCCACGACACGATCGCGATTGAAAAGACAGGGATGCCGGGCGTTTACTTCACAACCACAGAATTTCTCGACGACGCGAAATCCGCGGCCAAGGACAGCGGCATGCCGGGAATCCGCGCGCTGCCGCTTCCGGCGGACAAGTATTACATCGCGCGCGGCGACAAGGCACGGCTGCAGCCTATTGCCGACGCATATTTCGCCAAGATGGTGGACGATTTGACGCGTCCGTTGACGCCGGACGAGGCGAAGCCATCGCAGGCGCAGAAGGAACTCGAGAGGGCGAACATCAAGGTCACCGGCAAGAATTACGAGGACGCGCTGGAGAAGGTGAATGAGGTGTTCCTCGCAAATCGCTGGGCCGACGGGCTGCCGATTATTCCCCCGACGCCGGAACTTGTGAAGGCGATGGAGGCCGGGACGACCCGCTCGCCGAAGGACGTGATCGGACAAGTGGAGCCGAAGAACGGGACGGCAACCGTCGAGAAGATCGCGATCAACGCCGTGATGGCGGGGGCCAAGCCGGAATATTTTCCGGTGATTTTGGCCGCGATGGAAGGTTTCACGGACAAACAGTACGACCTGACACATGTCATGGCGTCCACCGGATCGTTCACGCCGGTCGTGATCGTGGACGGACCGATCGCGAAGGAGCTCAACTTCAATTCCGGGATCGGGATGCTGGGGATCGGCTGGCAGGCGAACAGCACCGTGGGCCGGGCGCTCGAGCTTTCGCTGCTGAATCTTGGGCAAACGTGGCCGCAGGTGAACTTCATGGGTCTTACGGGGCGGCTCGAGGGCTACACGTTCTACACGTTCGCGGAGGATACGGCGAAGAGCCCGTGGGAGCCGTTCAACGTGAGCGAGGGCTTTCAGGCCGGAGACAGCACGGTGACGGTGTCGTCGGTGGGGACCCCGGTGATTTTCGGCGGGGGCGCTGTGGCGCCGTGGACAGCCCAAGGCGTGATCGATCAAATGGCGGCGGCGATCAGGAACCGGGGGCCGGTCTGGCCTCACGCTCAGAAACACATCGTTGTGCTGCATCCAGATTGCGCGGTTGAACTCGCGAGCCTCGGCTACACTCGGAAAAGCCTGCAGGAGTATTTGTACGAACATACCCGCACGCCCTATGAACGGCTGGCCAAACAAGTTTCGTTCGGCGAGGGCAGCGAGGAGGACTTTATCCGGGCGTCGGTGGCCGACGGCCGAATCCGGCCGGACCGCGCGCAGATTTTTCTGGATAGTCTGAAGCCCGGCGGGATGGTGCCGGTCGTTCAGAGCCCCAGCGATTTTCACATCGTCGTGGCGGGCGGCTCGCCGGGATACGATCTGCTGTTTACGTATCCGGGGACAAACTGGGCGCACCAAACGAAGAAAGTTACCGGAGCAAGTTTGACCAAGGCGGGCCAATAGAAGCTGTCTCACAATGTTTGCGGGTGGATGCGAAGACCCTGGCTTCAGGGGCTGAAGCCCGGGAGATTCTAAGGGCTTACGGCGGGGTTGAAACCCCGCCCTTCCACCGGAGGCTGAGGTACGGCCATGCTGGGAAGTAAACATTGCAACCGGCGCGGGCAAGCGTGCGTCTCAAGGGGAGAATGCGGAGAGGGGAATCGAATTGAAGAAACTTGCGCTTCTTGCGCTTGCCGCTTTCGCAGTGATTTTTTCGCTCGAGGCGCAGCAGGGCTATCCGGGTGCGCCGAATCCGAATGAGCGCGCCGCTCGCGAAGCTGCGCAGGCTGCGGCAGCAAAGCGCGGCGAGCCGCTCTACAAGCAAAATTGCGCGGTGTGCCACGGCGACGATTTAACGGGTGGGCGCGGTACGGACCTGATTCGTTCCTCGGTCGTGCGCCACGATAAGGGTGGCAACCTGATTTCCCCGGTGGTGCTGAACGGCCGCGCGGACAAGGGCATGCCTTCGTTTCCGTTCTCGCCGGACCAGGCTTCCGACATCGTCGCTTACATTGATTCGGAGCTCGCCCTGTTCGACCTGCACACGCGCGTCCCGGGCGCCTACCCCAACGACATTCCGGCTTCGCGTTTGGCGACGGGAAGCGTCGAGGCAGGCAAGGCCTTCTTCGATGGGCCAGGCGGCTGCACCAAATGCCACTCGGTGACGGGCGACCTCGCGGGAATCGCAAAGAAGCTCGAGCCGCCCGATCTCGAAACGCATTTCCTCTACCCGCCCGGCGTGCCGAATACCGCAACCGTGACGCTATCTTCGGGCAAAACCTTCGAGGGTGCGCTGGTGCTAAACGACGGCTTCAACGTCGGGATTCAAGCGACGGACGGGTGGTATCACTCGTGGCCGCGCAGCGCCGTGAAGCTCGAAATCCACGACCCGCTCGCCGCGCACGCCGCGCTTCTCGACAAATACACGGACGCTGAGATGCACGACGTATTCACTTACCTGGAGACTTTGAAATGAAAAGGGCGCTGCCCCTTTTGCTGCTTTTCGGTTTTGGGCTTCTATTTGCGGCGCTTCCGTTGATCAGGGCGCACGCCGCGCCTGACGGCATGCCCGCCCAGTGGCTCGATCCCGCCGAAATTCTCAAGCCGCCCGCGAGCGACTGGCCGACTTTCAACGGCGATTACACGGGCCGCCGCTACAGCCGGTTGACGCAGATCAACCGGGCGAACGTGGGCTCGCTCACTCTCGCCTGGGCGTATCAGACGCACTCGCGCTCGCTCGAATCGATGCCCATCGAGGTCGGCGGAATCATGTACGTGACGTCGTCCAATCAGATGTGGGCCATCGACGCGCGGACGGGCCGGCAGATTTGGCAGTATCAGCGTGGAGCAGGAGGCGGCGGCGGAGGCAACAAGGGCGCGGCGATGTGGCACGACCGCCTCTATATGACCACGCCCGACGATCACCTCGTCTGCATCGATGCGCACAATGGCAAGCAGCTCTGGGAAATCCAGATCGACGATCCCGCGCTGAAAGCCTTCGGCAGCGTCGCGCCGCTCGTGGTGCGCGATCACCTTATTGTCGGCACTTCCGGCGACACCGAGGATCTGCCGGGCTTCCTCCTGTCCGTCGATCCGATGACCGGCAAGATCCAGTGGCGCTGGGACGCGATGCCCAAGCCCGATGATACGGTGGCGTGGAATAGCTGGCCGCACGACGGTACCGACGTCGTCACGCGTGGCGGCGGGATGACGTGGATCACCGGCACCTACGATCCGGAGCTCAATCTTCTCTACTGGGGCACGGGCAATCCGCATCCGGTGGAAAATGGCGATACACGCATCGGAGCCAATCTCTACACCTGCACGATCGTTGCGCTCGATCCCGATACCGGGAAAATGGCCTGGCATTTCCAATCGTCGCCGCACGACACGCACGATTGGGACACGGTGATGACTCCCGTGCTCTTCGACGGGACGTTCAAGGGCAAGCCGCGCAAGATGCTGGCGCAGGCCAACAAGAACGGGCTGTTTTTCGTCCTCGATCGCACGAACGGCAAAGCGCTGCTTTCGGAGGCGTTTGTCCCGGCGAATTGGCTCAAGGGCTTCGACAAAAACGGCGAGCCGATCCCCGATCCCAAGCGGGACCCGCAGACCGACGGCGTGCTCGTCACGGGCGGCGTCGGCACAAACTGGCAGGCGCCGAGCTTCGATCCGGAAACCGGCCTCTTCTACGTAAATTCGCGCGAGTCCATGGGCGTCTTCTACCTCACGATGCCCGGCAAGAGGGCTGAAGGCTGGGCGGGCCGCGACTTTTTCCTCTCGTCGAAGTCGATGCTCAAAGCGATCGATTATCAGACGGGCAAAGTGCGCTGGACGGCCGACACTCTCGGCCGCGGCGGCCAATTCGGGATTCTCACCACCGCCGGGCATGTGCTCTTCACCGCCGATAGCTCGGGAAACCTCGTCGCCCTCGACGTCGCTACCGGCAAAACCCTGTGGCACATGTACCCGGGCGGGACGCTCGACACCGGCCCGGAAACCTACGAGCTGGATGGGCGCCAGTATGTGGTCTATTCCGTGGACAGCGTGGTCTACGGATTCACCCTGCCCGCGCACTAGAGGCTGTCTCATCTCGCGGCGCCGATCTCCGATCAGTGACTTTGCGCGAGATCGTGCGCTGAAAAAAGAGCCGGCGAGACGCCAGCGCTACGCAAGCCGCGCCCCGGCCGCTCTGTTTTTGGCACTTTTCTGAAACCCGAGCGGGCCCGTTGCGTCTGTTTATATGGTGGGAGTGGTTCTCTTGACACCCTCCGGGACGGTGAGTAACATTCACCGTAACGGTGCGAATTAGGTTTGGCGTTTTGCCAATTTTATGAGAATGACGGCAAGCAATCGACTTGCTCCTCGACGGTATCCTGCAGGCCTTGCCGGGAATCTAACAGGCAGTGAGAGTTCGGCCGATCATTTATGAGGGAGGTCCTTATGATGAAGTGGGTTGCAGCGTTGTTCATTGTGATTGGGTTGGCGTTTTGTTCCTCGAGCGCGCTTGCGCAGGATGACCTTGGAGTGCCTGATGACGCGAGCATGACGCCGCCGCCGACGTTCATCAAGCCCGCCGACGTCCTCAAGATGATGCAGGACAAGGACACGAGCTTCGTGCTCGTCGATACGCAGCCCGAAGAGGCGTTTGCCGATGGCCACATTCCGGGCGCGATCAATTACCCGTGGGTGCAGCAGGTGAGGCCGCCGATCAGCCTGCCGCGCGACAAGATGCTAGTCCTCTATTGCCCCTGCAACCACGACGAAGATTCGATCGACATGTACAAGAAGCTGGCGGAGTTCGGCTATCTGAATACGAAAATCCTCGAGGGCGGCTGGTACAAGTGGGTTGCGCTGAAGTACCCCGTCGACGGGACTGATGCCGCCAATGCCATCAAGATGGCCAATGCAGCTGCGGCGTCGGGCGAAACCGGCGGCGCCGCTTCGTCATCTTCGACCAGCGCGCCTGCGGCTCCGGCCGATGCGGCTGTCGCGACCACGAGCGGCCCGCTCACCTCGGGACGTCCGGTGGGAGCGGTGACGCCATCGCTGCGCGTGATCGACGTGACCGGAAAGTACAAGGGGCAGGACACCTGCTACGTGTGCGAGTACGGCACCGCGCCGACCGTGATCGGCTTCTTCCCGAAGCCCAGCGATCAGGCTGCCGACATGATCGTGAAGCTCAACGCCCTCGTGCAGGCGAATAAGAACCTCAAGGGCTTCGTTGTGATGATCAATGGACCTGAGTCGAAAGACTGGCTCACGAAGCTCGCGGCGGATAAGGGCATCACGATCCCGATGGTCTACTTCGCGAAGGGCACGGCGGATACCGGCATGCGCCTTTACAAGCTGAATCCGGCGGCCGAAAACACGATCCTTGTGGACATCAACCGCCAGGTGTTCGCGAACTTCGTGAACACCACGGACGACACGTTCCAGAACGTTGTCGAGGCCTCGACGAAGATGCTCGCATCCGCACCGGCGCCGAGTTCGGGGAACGGCCAATGAAGCCGGGCGTTTCGATCAAGCTCGCGAGCGTTGCGCTGGGCGTAGCCTGCATGTTTTTCTCGGCTGCGCCCGGCGCCGCTGCTCAGGACGCCGCTGCGCCGCAGATCAAACTCGTCGCGCCGCAGGATGTGAAGGATCTCATCGCGGCGAATAAGGGCAAAGTCGTCTTCCTGAATTTCTTCGCTACCTATTGCGTCCCGTGCCACAAGGAATTTCCCGACATCGAAAAGCTCCAGAGCAAGTACGGCGACAAGCTCCAGGTGGTTGAGGTCTCGATGAACGATGTGACCGACGCCGCCGAAAAGACCGAAATGGCCAAGTATCTCGAAGAGCAGAAGCCGCCTTTCCCGGTCTACATCGCGTCCACCACCGACGACTCGTATTACCAGGGCATCGATGCGCGCTGGGCCAAGAGCGAAGCCCTGCCGATGACGATGATCTTCGATAAGGATGGCAAGGAAGCGCACTTCTACGAGAAGGCGCTCACCTTGGCGGACATGGAGCACGACGTCGACCCGCTGCTGGCGGCCAATTAGCGGGGTGGCTGGCCGCGGACGAAAACGGCTGTTTCGAATCTCGAAGAGCGGCGCGCAACTCGCCGCTCTTTTCTTTTTTCTTCTACCGGTTGCGCTGAGGGCGCAGGGCACGAACTGGCAATATCCCGGCTCCGACCCTGAATCGACGCGCTTTTCTCCGCTGACCCAGATCAATCCGCACAATGTGACGAAGCTGGTTCGCGCGTGGACGTTCCACACGGGCGGGGAAGTTGGCGCGGACGTGAATTCCGAGGGCGCTCCGCTCGTTGTCGATGGCGTGATGTACTTCGACGCGGGCAAGAACGTCTTCGCGCTCGATTCCGATACCGGCAAGCTGATCTGGAAATACGAAACGAAGGGGACGCAGCGCCGCGGCCTCGCCTACTGGCCCGGCGATGCGCAGACCGGCCCGCGCCTTTTCCTCGGCGTGGCCGGGCGGCAGATGCTCGCGCTCGACGCGAAGACGGGCACGCCCGCCGAGGGTTTTGGCGATGCCGGACTCATCCCGGACGCCGCTGCCGCATCCGCGCCGGTGATTTACCGCGATCTGGTGATCGCGGGACAGAACGGCGTGCAGGCGGTAAAGGCGTGGGACGCGCGCACCGGCAAGCTCGTCTGGACATTCGACACGAAGGCGCAGCCGGGCACGCCCGAGCACGCCACCTGGAAGGGTGATAGCTGGAATGCCCGCGGCGGGACGGACGTGTGGAGCTTCATGACACTCGATCCCGATCGCGGCATCGTCTACGTGCCGATCGCGCCGACCGGCGGGCCGGATTTTTACGGCGGCGTGCGGCTCGGCGATACGCTCTTTGGCGATAGCGTCGTCGCGCTCGACGCGAACACCGGCAAATTGATTTGGTATCGCCAGCTCGTCCACCACGATCTGTGGGATTGGGACGTGCCCGGCGCCCCCACGCTCTTCGATATCAAGCGCGATGGCAAGACGATTCCGGGCGTCGCTGAATTCGGCAAGCAGGGCTTGCTGTTCATGTTCAATCGCGTCACAGGTGCGCCGCTCTTCGGGCTCGAAGAGCGCCCCGTGCCGCAGACCACCGTCCCCGGCGACGAAACTTCTCCCACGCAACCCTTTCCGCTGAAGCCACCGCCGCTTGCTCCGATGAGCATCAGCAAAAGCGACCTCTATACGCTCACGCCGGAGCACGCCGAATACTGCAAGAATTTCTGGGACACGAATCATCTCTACAATCTCGGGCCGTTCATGCCCTATAGCATGGACCCAGACAAAATGGCGGTGATTTTCCCGGGGCGCGAAGGCTCGGGAAACTGGGCTGGCGTGGCGTTTGATCCGAAGCTCGGCTACATCTTCGGGACGACAGCATTCAACGCCGGACAGACCGGGCGGATCGTGAAGGCGGATCATCCGAATCCGCAGGGCGGCCCGTACGACAAAGTTTTTCCGGGCGGCCCATCGCGCTACGGCTCACGTTTCTGGGACCCGAAAAATGGCTGGCCGTGCATTCAGCCGCCGTGGGCCGAAATCTTCGCGGTGAATGCGAAGACGGGCGTGATCGTGTGGCGCAAGCCGTTCGGCACGGTCGATGCGCTCTCGGAAAAAGGCTTTCCCGATACGGGCGCGCCAAATACAGGACCGATGATCGTCACCGCAGGCGGCTTGATCTTCATTGGCGCCACCAACGACGGCCGCTTCCGCGCGTTCGATGTGCGCACAGGCAAGACTCTGTGGACCGAAAAGATCGACGCAAGCGCCCACACCCTGCCGGTCACCTACACGGGAAAGAACGGCAAGCAGTACGTTGTCGTCGAAGCATTCGGCGGACCCGGCATCGTCGCCATCAACGGCTACTTCAACGACGCCCCCGGCGACAGCGTGATAGCTTTCGCCCTACCTTAGCCGGGTTCCCGGGAACGCCATTCTCCCGAATGGCGGTTTCGGGTTGGGGTAGCCGTCATTCTGAGGCCGGCGCCGGTAGTGGGTCAGTTTCCGGTTACGCGACGCGATATAAAAGGGCGCCCCTCTTGGAGTAGGGTTTGGAGTGTTCTGGCTCAAACCCACTTCGGAAAGGAGCGCCCTCAATGGATAGCGTGAAGTATATCGGGATGGATGTTCACAAGGAAGCGATCTCGATCGCCGTTCTAAATTCTGCTGGCAAGCTGGTGATGGAATGCGTTATCGAGACCAAGGCCATCACCATTCTGGAATTTCTGGAAGGATTGCGCGGGAGCCTGCATGTCACTTTTGAAGAAGGCACCTGGGCGGCCTGGTTGTACGATCTGCTGAAGCCGCACGTCACCGAGCTCGTCGTGTGTAACCCCCGCCGGAATGCCTATATGAAAGAAGGCAGCAAGAGCGACCGCATCGATGCGCGGAAACTTGCCGAGCTGTTGCGATCGAACATGCTCCGGTCGGTCTATCACGGAGAGCACGGAGTGCGGACCCTGAAGGAGCTGGCGAGGAGTTATCTCGCGATCAGCAAAGATCTGGGGCGAGTGATGAGTCGAGTGAAGGCGATCTACCGCAGCTGGGGTATTCCTTGTGCGGGAAAGCAGGTCTATGCACCGCGGTATCGCTCGGAGTGGCTCGGTAAAATCCGAGAAGCTGGAGTGCGACGCCGGGCGCAGTTCTACTACCAACAACTCGACGCCCTACGGCCACTGCGGCAGGACGTACGGCGCGAGCTGTTGGCCGAGGCGAAGAAGCACGACGCCTGGAAATTGTTACGCGCGATTCCGTTTATCGGTCCGATCCGAGCGGCTCTTATCATCGCGTTTCTCCAGACACCGCACCGGTTTCGTACCAAGCGACAGCTCTGGACGTACATTGGTTTTGGAATCGAGACCTACAGCAGTGCTGAGCACCGTTGGGTCAAGGGAGAGCTGAAACGCTCGAAGAAGCCGGTCTCGATTCGGGGGCTGAATCGCAATCACAATCATGATCTGAAGAATCTGTTCAAAGGTGCCGCCACCGTGGCCGCTGCTAAGGATGGTCCGTTTAAGGAGTTTTACGAAGCGCGAGTAGCCAAGGGAATGCGGCCGGAGATGGCGCGCCTGACTCTGGCGCGCAAGATAGCAGTCATCACGTTGATCGTGTGGAAGAAAGGAGTGCGCTTCGACGCCCAACGTCTGAAACCACAAACAGCTTGAGTGTCTCTGGAAATCCGCTCCATCCCTGGGGGTCGATCCTGGTGGTGGCGAGTCGGGTTCTGGAGACACTCGGGTTCGAGGGAGAGTCAGCTGGTTAGTTAGGCTTAGCGTGCCTCGGGCACCTCAGTCTCACACGCGACCCTAGTCCCCCTCGGATAACCCGAAAAAGCTATGGGCCACGAGTCCCAAATAGAACCATGGTTGCCACCTGACAACCGTACTGCTTGTTGGTCTCAGAACGAACTGGCTTCGTCGCGAAGAGGCGATGAAAACCGCTGGGAGAGAAACCCCAAAGCGCTACGCAACTGTTGGTAGCGTCCCGAGCTCACGGAACGGAAGGCAAGAACCATCCTGCTCAACGAGGTGGGCTGGAAGGCAAGAAAACTCCCGGCCGCGGGAGAATATTTTCTTCTTGACGCCTTTTA
>CAVUDN010000030.1:0-20139 GCA_963740095.1 uncultured Acidobacteriota bacterium | reverse complement strand
CGGCGACCGTCTTACCGGGCTGATTCTGGCGAATACCTCTTCGCACATCGGACCGAAACCATTCTGGGATGAGCGGCGGCGCGTGGTGCTCGAAGGCGGGATGGCCGCGATTGCCGATGGCACGATGCAGCGATTTTTTTCGGCCGAGACGGTGGCGGAAGGCAACGTCTATGCGAGCTCGATCCGGGCGGTGATTCTGGGGACCGACCCAGCGGGGTATGCGAGCTGCTGCGCGGCCATTCGCGATATGGATCATACGGCGTTGCTCGCGAGAATTCGCGTGCCGACGCTGGTGATCGTCGGCGAGCGAGACGTCGCGACGCCGTGGGTGGGACACGGCGAGATTCTGGCGCGAGAGATTCACGGTGCGCGCGCAGTGCATTTGCCGGCGGCTCACCTTTCGAACGTGGAGCGGCCGCGATCTTTCGCGGCGGCGATTTACGATCTGCTGGCGCCAAAGGCTGCGCCGGGTAACTACACCGACCCCATAGACGAAGGCTTCGCGGTGCGGCGGTCAGTACTTGGCGACGGGCACGTGGACCGTTCGATTGCGGCGACCACCGATTTCAATCGCGAATTTCAGGAACTGATCGCGCGCTACGCGTGGGGCACGATCTGGACGCGGCCGGGGCTCGACCGGCGGACGCGACGGCTGCTGGTGCTGGCAATGATGGCTTCGCTCGGGCGTTGGGAAGAGTTTCGCATGCATGTGCGCGCGGCGCTCGAGCATGGATTCGAGCCGTGCGATTTGAAGGAGCTGCTGCTGCAGGCGGCGATTTATGCGGGCGTGCCCGTGGCCAACACGGGATTCCAGATCGCGATGGAAGAGCTTGAGAAGCAGAAAGCGTCGAGCGCTAAGGCCTAGCTGCGCCTCGCGTTTCCGGTTGTGCACACCGAAGGCAAACTGCTTTAACACAGAGAACACAGAGAAGGCACAGAGATCACGGAGACTAGCCGTAGTTGGGCGGGCTCACGGATTGGTCCATGCCCATTGTTTTTTGGCCGCCTTGGGCGACGTTCACGCTGACGAGGCACGGTTCCTTCGAGGCTAGCGCGGCTTTCAGGGCTGGCTCGAGATCTTCGGGGCGGTCGACTTCGCGCGCTGACATGCCGTAGCCCTGGGCGATTTTGACGGCGTCGATTCCGGGGATGTCGATGCCGGGGACATTTTTTCCGACCTGCGTGAAATCACGGAAACCTTTCAGCGCCGAATAATTTCCATTGCGGACGACGAGAAAAACGACCGGCGCCTTCTGTTGCACGGCTGACCACAGCGCCTGAATCGAATACTGCGCGGAACCGTCGCCCACGGGGCACACGACGCGCCGATTCGGATGGGCGAGTTGCAGCCCGACGGCCGCAGGCAGGCCAAAGCCGAGAATTCCGCTGCGGACGGAATAGAACGAGCCGGGCTCGTCGAGCTGGACGTAGCGGTCGAGATCGCCCTTCGACGACGGGCACTCTTCGGAAAGAATGGTGTCGCGCGGCAGGAGCTTATTGAGCGCGCTGAAAAGATATGCGGTCGTGATCGGATATTCGGCGCGCGGCTCGGGAGGCTTTGGGCACGGAACGACGCTGCGCTCAACGGGCTTCACGCGCGCGGCGAGATATTTTGCGGCGACAGAGATGTTGCCGACGATGCTGGTGCCGGCAAGCGCGGCGGAGGCGTCGCGCGTTGAATTCGTGATCTGGAAAAGCCTGGTGCCGGGCTCGATGGCATCGCCGGGAACGTAGGCATAATAGAGGAAAACGGGCGCGCCGAGGATGACGACCGTGTCGTAGCTGGCGAGCTGCTCGGCAAGCGGTTTCTGCGCGGGCAAAAGGCCGCCGCGAAACAGGCGATGGCTGCGCGGAAACGCCCAGCGAGGCGCGATGGGCTCGGCGAAGACGTCGGCATTGAGGCGTTCGGCGAGGGCGATCACGTCGTGGAACGCGGCGTCCTGCTCGATTTGTGAGCCGGTGATTAGCGCGAGATTGCGGCTCGAATCGATTGCGCGCGCGACTTCGTCGAGGAGCGCGGGATCGGGCGAGACGGATTGACTCACCTTGCGCGCGGCAACCGGCTGGCAGGGCTTGTTCCAATCGTCCATTGGAATTGAGAGGAAAACCGGGCCGCGCGGCGGCAGCATCGCGAGGTGATAGGCCCGCGCGATGGCTGCGGGAACATCCTCGGGGCGCAGCGGCTCGTAAGCCCATTTCACGTACGGCTTCACGACCTCGACCGCGCGGCTTACGAGGAAAGGCTCGGCAAGAATCTGGCGGCGGTCCTGCTGGCCCGTGGTGACGACGAGCGGCGCCTCCAGGAGTTGCGCGTCGATGAGGGCTGAAAGGCCGTTGCCGGCGCTGGCGATCGAGTGCAGATTCACGAAAGCGGCTTCGTTGCGCGCCAAGGCGTAGCCGAGGGCCATGCCGGCGGCGACGCGCTCGTGCAGGCCGAGGACATACTGGAAATCAGGAGGCATGTCCTTGAGGAAAGGCAGCTCGCTCGAGCCGGGATTGCCGAAGATCGTGGTCATCCCGAGATCGCGGAGCACTTCGTAGGTCGCTTCTCGAACCGTGGTCACTGCTGCGGGCCTCCCTGAGATTGTGCCAAGAATGCTGGTGCGAATATATATCCGGGGGACGAAATGTCCACGCTCTTTCGGGCGCTCTGCTGAGCCATTGAGCATTGCCAAAGCCGAAGAGCAGATTCCTCGGCCAGAAACCGGCCTCGGAATGACAGCGCGGGCGGAGTCCGAGTATCGCAAGAAACTCCCACTGGACGGTCGCGAATGGAGAGGAATGCAAGAGAAAACTGTGGGCTAAATTGGCGCGTAACTTTGGGTCCTGTTGGGCCGTTATAACCAATTGCCCGCGCATGCGGTTGCATCGTATTCTGTGTCGCCTCCGGGTGGGCCAATTCAGGCCATGGGAAAACACGAATGGGCGAAATGATTTCAGTGCATGACCTCGTGAAGAACTACGGGCAATTCTGCGCGGTGAACCACATCTCGTTCACGGTGCCCGAAGGGGAGATTTTCGGCTTTCTCGGCCCGAACGGCGCGGGGAAAACCACGACGATCAAGATGCTGACGACGGTGCTCGATCCGACCAGCGGCAAGATCCTGGTGAACGGGCACGACCCGACGCGCGAGCAGAAGCAGGTGCGCCGGTCGTTCGGAATCGTATTTCAGGACCCGAGCCTTGACGACGAGCTGACCGCGTACGAGAACATGGACCTGCACGGGATTCTTTACGGCGTGCCGCACAGCGAACGGAAAAAGCGCATCGACATGCTGATCGACTTCGTGGGGCTGGGCGACCGGCAGAACAACTTCGTGAAGCAATATTCGGGCGGGATGAAGCGGCGGCTGGAAGTGGCGCGCGCGCTGCTGCACAAGCCGCGCATTCTTTTCCTCGACGAGCCGACGATCGGGCTCGATCCGCAAACGCGGAATCACATCTGGGGATACATCCAGCAGTTGAGCAAGGAGGAAGGCGTGACGGTCTTTTTCACCACGCACTACATGGACGAGGCCGACCGCGTGGCGAACGACGTGGCGGTGATCGACCAAGGCAAGATCGTGGCGCAGGGCTCTCCCGGCGAGTTGAAAGAGCGCACCGGATGCCCGAACCTGGAAGACGCGTTCATCGCGCTGACCGGGCATGCTATTCGCGAGGAAGAAGCGAACGCGACCGACCGGATGCGCATGATGGGACGCGCGTGGCGAGGCGGAGGGCGGCGATGAAAGCGATCTACATTCTCTGCCTGCGGCAACTGAAGCGCTACATCCGGTCGCCCGCGCGCATTATCGGTTCGCTCGGGCAGCCGATCCTGTTTCTTGTGGCGCTGGGATTCGGATTCAGGCGATTTTCGCGCGGGCCGGCGGCGGAGACTACCTCGACTTTCTCTCGCCGGGAATCATCTCGATGGCGATCCTGTTCAACGCCGTGTTTTCCGGAATCGAGATCATTTGGGACCGGCAGTTCGGGTTCCTGAAGGAAACGCTGGTGGCGCCGGTCTCGCGGCTCGAGATCGTGTTCGGCAGGATGCTAGGCGGGGCCCTTGTGGCCATGGCGCAGGGGATCGTCGTATTCGTGATTTGCCTGATTGCCGGATTTCGGGTCCAGCACTCGCGCTATCTGCCGCTGGCGATCGTCTTCATGTTTATGATCTCGCTGCTCTTCGCGGGCATCGGCACGGTTTTCGGGTCCGTGCTTCAGGACATGCAGGGATTTCCGCTGATCATCAATTTCCTGATTATGCCCATTTTCTTTTTCTCGGGCGCGATCTTTCCCACGGCCGGCCTGCCAAAGGTGCTGCAGATCGGGCTGCGGTTGAATCCGCTGAGCTACGGCGTGGACGGGCTGCGCGGATCGTGCAGCAAGATGTTCGCGTACGGCATGACGACCGATCTCGTCGTGGTCACGCTCGTGACCGCGATTTTGCTTGCCATCGGGAGCTATTTCTTCTCGAAAATTCAGCTGTAGGAAACGCAGACGCTAGGGCGCGCTAACGGCTCATTCGCTACATGATGCCGCCGGGCGGCAGCGTGCTCATGGCGAGGCGTTCGCCGCGGCCGGGATCGCCCTCGAGCTTGCATTCATCGTTGAAGACCACGGTGGCTCGGGACTGCGTGTCGTAGGCGGGCCAGTGCGGCAGCACACCGGTGCCGGGATTGCCGGTATGCGCGAAGGCGGCCCACGCCGCACTCACTTTGTCGGCAAGCACCGGCACGTCCGGGGCGCTGCCATTCAGTCCCACCGTTTTGTCCGTGTTGTCGAAGACGAAAGCGAGTTCGATCCCATGCGGCGACATCAGCTTGCCGCCGAGGACCGGCGTCCTCCAGGCGAAAATGTACATGTAGGCGGGCGCAGCGCCCTGCGCGGCTTTGCGCTCGGCCTGCGTGATGGCGTTCATGCGCATCATGCGATCGGTGGTGATGGCGAAGTAGATTTCGCTGGGCGAGGCGCCGGGGCGATCCTTCTGGTATGTCGCGATGATGCTGTCGAGTTTTACATCGTCATCGAGATGCAGATAGGTCTTGAGGCGCGAGCGCATGTCCGCTTCGCTCAGCGAGAAAAGCGCGGGATCGCTGAGGCCGAGCAGGAGCGAGGATTCGGTGCCGTTGGTGCCGATCAGCATGGGGACGTTTGCCGATTGGGCGGGCGCGTCGGGATCGAAGGGATTGCGCGGCAGCGAGCGGCCGTCGACGACAGGGCCGAGGCGAATCGAGTTGGGCCCAGTGAGCGAGCGCATCGCGTCGAGCAGCTTTTCCATCGGCAGCTTCTGCAAATCGTCGATGCGATCGGGAGTGATACCCAGCTTAGCGATGAATTTCTCCGCCGCCTTGTTCGCATCTTCGCGCGACGTGGCTTTCAGCATCGAGCCGCTCTCGACAATCGCCTTGTGGAAGAGTCCCTTGGCCGGCGGCATTGCCATCAGCGTGCTGACTTTCGCGCCGCCGCCCGATTCCCCGAAGATCGTGACGTTGCCGGGATCGCCGCCGAAACGGGCGATATTGTCGCGCACCCACTCGAGCGCGAGGACGATGTCGAGCATGCCGACGTTGCCGGAATCCGCGTATTTCGCGCCGCCGAGCTCCGCGAGATAGAGATATCCAAACACGTTGAGCCGGTGATTGAGCCCGACGACGACCACGTCGCGCTTGTGCGCGAGGTTCGTGCCGTCGTAGGTGGGCGCGCCGTCCGACCCGCCGGTGAAACCGCCGCCGTGCAGCCAGACCATCACCGGGCGCTTGCCACGATGCAGGCTCGGCGTCCAGACGTTGAGGACGAGGCAATCTTCGCTGATTTCGCCCGGGCCGAAGATATCGCCCATCGCTTTGCGAATGTCGGAGCCGCCGCTTGCGCTTGATACGAACTGCGGCGCAAGCGGGCCAAGATTGATCGCGTCGCGGACGCCGGTCCACGACGCGGGCTTGACCGGCGGCATGAAACGCATCGAGCCATCGGTGGAAGCGCCGTAGGGAACGCCTTTGAAGGTATAGACGCCGGCATTCGAAACGCCGCGGAGCTTGCCGCGATTCGTTTCGACGATGGGACCCGCGGATTCGGCGCGGCCCGCGAAAACCGACGGCGCGAGCAGCGAGCTAACCGCGCCGCCGGCGAGTGCAGCGCCGCAGCCGGCGAGAGACGATTTCAGAATCTCGCGGCGGCGAATCACCGGGCCGCCTCCTGCCGCAGCGCGGGCGCACCTACCTCGCTGCGCGGTTTCGGCATGGCCGCGAACACGATCGCAACGATGCCCAGGGCCGCCAGCACGGCGTTCAACTCGAATGCCGGCGTGTAGCTCTTGTACTTGTCGAAGATCCATCCGCCCACCGCTCCGGCCGGTGACGCGCAGAATGACACGAGCAGCGTCATCGTGCCGTAGAGTTTCGGGAACGCCGCCGGTCCGTAATAGTGCGCCGTCATCGTTCCCACGCATGTGAACGCCCAGCCGTAGGCCGCGCCATTGAGCAGCGCCGCTAGATAGGCCATCCACAACGCCCCCGGCATTGCCGCAATGGCCAGGTACGAGCCGACGAAGTACACCGCCAATCCCAGCACGAACGCGACGCGCGCGTTGATGTAGTCCATCAGCAGCCCGCCGAGCCACCGCCCGAGCAGCGTTCCGATCGTCAGAAAGCCCAGCGCCAATTCCGCATCGGAGGCTTTGAATCCAACTCCGATCAAGCGTCTCGTCCAATGCGCCACGAAAAGAAAAAATGGGAATGTCGAGACGATTCCCGCGATCGCGATCAGCCAGTATGCGCCCGTCCCGTACGCCTGCCCGGCGGTCCACGGATGTTTCGTCGCCAGCGCATCGGTGCGCGTCGCCTGGTCTTGCTGTTCCGGCGGAATTCCATCCACCATCTGCCCCATCGACTCCGGACTTTCCCTCACAAAGAGCAACGCCAAAAGACCCGCCAGCACCACCGCGCCCGCCACGATGAACCATCCCATCCGCCAGTTGTTGTGGTGCGCCCGGATCACCTTGCCCAGCAAGGGCGCGGCCAGCCCGGCGAAACCTGAAGCCGAAACCGCGATGCCATTCGCGCGCCCACGATATTTCCGGAACCACCGCGCCACGGCCGTGAACGCGGGAACCAGAGTCGCGAAGCTGATGCCCGAGCCAATCACCACGCCGAACGTCACCAGATACTCCCAGGGTTTCGTCGCGAAAAGCCCGAGGTACAGCGCCCCCGCGCAGATGATCGCCGAGCCCAGCGCAAACGTCGCCCGCAGCCCAATCTTCACGATCGAGACCGCCACCACCACGGCCGCCACGCCTACGAAAATATTGAGCAGTGTGAAGCCCCACCCTCTCATGCTGCCGCTCATGGTGATGTCGTGAATCATGAAATCGTTGATGATCACGCTGCCGCCGTAATACGGAAAACCCATGTTGATGAAATCGAGCCAGAACAGAACGGCGACCAGGTTCCATCCGTAAAATTCAGGTTTCTTCGGCACTCGGTGTCTCCTCTAGATGCGTTCTGCCAACTTAAATTTTTGCCGCCTGCGCCACGGCGACACGGGCGTCGCGGGGACGCGGCAACGTCGCGAAAGCCACGGCGATGATGCCAACCACAGCGATCAGAATGTTGAGTTCGAAGGCGCGCGCATAGCTGCCATAGACGTCGAAAATCCTGCCGCCGATCAGGCCCGCGGGCGAAGCGCCACAGGACGTCAACAGCACCATCATTCCCGCAAGCTTTGGAAACGCGGCAGGACCATAGAAATGGGCAACACAGGTCGTCATGCAAATGAACGCCCAGCCGATGGCCAAGCCGTATAAAACGGCTGCCGCATCGGCAGTCATCAGCGAATTCTGTCCTACCCTCAGCGCGGCCACGGAACCGACTACGTAGCAGCAGAGCCCGATCATGAACGCGTAGCGCGCGGTCATCGTGTCCATCAGCCATCCGCCGATCATCCTGCCGGCGATGCAGGAAATCGTGAACAGGCCCATGGCAAAGGCCGCGTCGCTCGACGAGATTCCGGCGCCCCGCAAATGGAGAATCCAGTGCGCCGTGAAAAAAAAGAAAGGGAACTGCGCGGCCAGCCCGCCGATCACGATCAGCCAATACGCGCGCGTGCGATAGGCCTCGGACGGGGTCCACACATAGCGGGTGATGAGCTCGTGGGACTCGCGCGTAGCTTGCGACTGCGCAGGCTGAGACGAAATTTCTTCTTCCGGCTTTCCGTCCGCGACCTGCCCCAAATCTTCCGGACGCTCCTTGATGAAAACGGCGGCGAGAATTCCGCCGACGATGGCGATGGCCGCGATGATTTCCCAGCCGAGGCGCCAGTTGCCGCCGCCCACTCGAATCAGCCGGTCCATGAACGGCGCGGCCAGGAATCCGGAGATTCCCGAACCGCTCAGCACGAGTCCGGTGGCCCGGCCGCGGTAGCGCTTGAACCAGCGCGCAACGGCCGTGGTGCCGGGAACGATGTCGCCAAAGCACACGCCGATTCCATTGATCACGCCGAAACCGAGCAGAAAGTGCCAGGGCTTTGTCGCGAAAAACGCCAAGAAAAGAGAGCCGAGGCAGATCAGCGCGGACCCGATCAAGTACGTGGCGCGAATTCCACGCTTGAGGATCGAGATCGCCACGATCGTCGCGGGCAATCCGACGAAAAGATTCAGCAGCGTGAACCCGAGGCCCAGCGTGCTGCGGCTCATCGGAATCTCGCGCAGCATGTAGCTGTTGATCACGGTGCCGCCATACACCGGCAAGCCGAGATTCAGAAAATCGAGAGAGGAAAGCACGGCAACCAGCTTCCAGCCATAGAATCCCGGCTTCTTGGCCACTGCAAGCCTCCCTCAAGGAACGGTCGTCGAGCCGCGGCGCAATGCCATCGCGCCATCGGCACGCATCGAGTTGCCGGCCCCGCCGCCCAAATCGGCAGGTACCGGCGGCAAACGTGCCAGCATTCTAGTTTGATCCCCTCACTTTGCAA
Source organism: uncultured Acidobacteriota bacterium (assembly GCA_963740095.1). GTDB lineage: Bacteria > Acidobacteriota > Terriglobia > Acidiferrales > UBA7541 > Palsa-295. The sequence goes on along the minus strand of CAVUDN010000030.1, from coordinate 11,190 downwards.
GATGAATATAGAATGGGCGGCGACATGATACGGACACAGGTGGGAATCGTCGGCGCAGGGCCTGCGGGGCTGCTGCTTTCGCATATGCTGCATTTGCAGGGGATCGAATCGGTGGTGGTGGAGGCGCGCAGCCGGCAGTACGTTGAGGAACGGGTGCGCGCCGGCCTGCTCGAACAGGGCACGGCCGATCTGCTGGTCGAAACGGGCGTGGGCGCGCGGCTGAAGCGCGAAGGCCTCGTCCATCACGGGATTTATCTGCGCTTTGGCGGAGCCACCCACCATATCGATTTCAACGAACTGGCGGGCGGGCGCACGGTGATTATCTACCCGCAGAACAAAGTGGTCGCCGATCTCGTCGACGCGCGGCTGGCAGTGGGTGGACAGATTTTCTATGAATCCGAGGGCGTGAGCGTACATGATTTCAGCGATGGCGGACGCGAGGTGCATCCGAAAATCCGCTTTCGCGCGGGCGGGAAGGCGGAGGAAGTGGTCTGCGATTTCATTGCGGGGTGCGACGGCTTCCACGGCGTTTGCCGGCCTTCGATTCCCGAAGACGCGCTGACCGTATACGACCGAATTTATCCGTTCGGGTGGCTGGGGATACTCGCGGAAGCGCCGCCTTCGTCCGATGAGCTCATCTATGCGTATCACGAGCGCGGCTTCGCGCTGCTCAGCATGAGGTCGCCCGAGATCAGCCGGCTTTACGTGCAGTGCGCGCCCGATGAGGACATCCACGAATGGCCCGACGATCGCATCTGGGAAGAGCTCCACAAGCGGCTGGCCACCGCTGATGGGAAATGGAAACTCATTGAGGGGCGGGTGCTGCAGAAGGGCATCACGGGGATGCGGAGTTTCCTCGTCGAGCAGATGCAGCACGGCAAACTATTCCTCGCCGGCGACGCGGCGCACATCGTGCCACCCACCGGAGCGAAAGGACTGAATCTGGCGGCCGCAGACGTATTCGTGCTGTCGCGCGCTCTGACGGAGTTTTATGCCTCAGGGAGAAAAGACCTGATCGAAAACTATTCAAAGACCTGCCTGCGGCGCGTCTGGAAGGCGCAGCGCTTTTCCTGGTGGATGACGTCCATGCTGCACCTGTTCAATACGGACAATGCCTTCGACCGGCGGCGGCAGCTCGCGGAACTCGATTACGTCACAAGTTCGCGCGCCGCCTCGCAGACGCTCGCGGAAAACTATGTCGGACTCCCCATGGAATGAAAATGCCGGGCGCTTGGGAGGCAGGCACCCGGCGATTTCTACTGCGTGACGGTTTTTACCGCGTCGCCCACTTTGAATCCTGCACCCGAAACGGGCGCGGCGACCGCGGAAATATCGTCCACGTCGGTGATGCGCACGACGCCGACGGGAGTCGAGAGGCGGCGGATCACCTGGCCAGTGGCCGGGTCTTTGATTTCTTTGGTCACGCGCTCGACGGAGAGTTGGTCGCCAACTTTCAAGCCCGCTTTCGCGCCGACGTTCAAAACGATCTGACCGCCATCCACGGAAGCCACAAGCCCAGAGACGACGATCGTCCGCACGGAGACTTTCGTATTGTCCGCGATCAGGCCGGCGCTCAATTGCGCGACAGAATTCTTCACCGCCTCGCCGAGAATCGTCTGCTGGAAGTTGCTGTCGCCGAAGTCGACCGCCCCTCCCCCCCAGCCGTGCCAGTTGCCGCCACCGCCGAGCAGGCCCGTGCTCGACCGCGAGGACTCGCCGTGACCCTCGGCGACGCCGAGAATTTCAGCCGTGTCGATGTTCACGATGCGCGCGTCGATATTCACGATCGCTTTGGTATTGGAGTGGTGGAATCCGCCGATTCCGAAGCCGCCAAAACCGCCGCCTCCGCCGCCGACGTTGGTGTTCTTGGTATCGTTGCCGAATTGCGTGACAGCGCCGACGATGATGGCATCGACGCCGAGCAGTTGGCCTATTTTGGCCGCCGAATTGGGATTGGCGCGGTCGCTATTCGAAAAATTCTGCTCGGCCATAATCTTGTCGAGCACTTGGCGCTCGATCACCGAGTAGGTGCCGTCCTGCACGAGATACTTCACGAGCAGATCGGTGATGCCCTTGCCGACGTCCACGTTGGTGCCGAATGCTGCGGCCGAGGCCGTCTGCACGGTGGCGTAATCGAAGTCGAAGATGGCGACGCGCTTCTTGCGTCCCTGCGGCGCTGCGGGAGCCGCGCCCGGTGCGGCCGTTGCGGTCGCCGCCGGCGGCGGCGCCTGGTCCTGCGCGTTTGCGCGCAACGCTGAAATTGCCAGAAGGAGAGTGACAGTGAGAATGGCCCACAGAGTTCTCGTCATAATTTGGTCTCCAGCCCGAAGGTATACCCAGAGATTACACAGCGTAATCCCCTAACTGACCGGGAATCTTACTGGCGTCATGTTGGGGTGTCAACCACGGCTTCGTTGCGCGGTTCGCCGCACCAAGCTGTCTGGCCGGCGCCGAGACATTTGTGATAGCTTCCAATCGGTTAGGGGGAGGCAGGCGTCGAACAGCGGGCGCTGGGGGCGCGGCGCGACAACGCCGATGCCGTCGGTTTGGGGGCGTCTTCATGCCTGATATCGAAGTTCCCGTACTGATCGTTGGGGGAAGCTTGGTCGGGATGTCGGCCGCGCTGCTGCTCGGCCACCACGGCGTACCTGCACTCGTCGTCGAGCACCATCGAGGGACGGCGATCCATCCGCGCGCCGCAATGATCACACAACGCACGATGGAAGTGTTCCGCACCGTGGGTGTGGAGCAGATCGTAATGAAGAAATCGGACGAGCAGTTCGTGCAGGACGGCGCGATCATGGCGGTCGAGACGCTGGCCGGGAAGGAACTCGCCTGGTTCATCGCCAATCTCAACGAAGGCGTGCGCGACGTCAGCCCGAGCAGCCGGATTTTCATTACGCAGAGTTTGCTCGAGCCGCTGCTCAAATCGCGCGCCGAAGAGTTGGGTGCGCAACTGCGTTTCGCCACGGAGATGACCTCGTTCGAGGAGGACGCGACCGGCGTCACAGCCCATATCCGGGAGCGCGACACGGGCAACACCTCGACCGTACGCGCACGGTACATGATCGCCGCCGACGGCAGCCACAGCCGTATTCGCGAGCAATTGGGAATTCGGATGCTCGGGCGCGGCGTCTTCTCGAAAAGCATTACGATCTACTTTCGCGGCGACGTGGCCCCGCTCCTTCGCGGCCGCAATCTGAGCGTGATGTACGTCCTGAATTCCACGCTGAGCGGATTTTTCCGCATCGAGAAGCCATTCACGTCGGGGTTTCTCGCAGTCCATTGGCTGGGCGACCCCAAGAATCCCATTACCGACGTGTCGAAAGGCCTCACAAATGAGCGCGCCCTCGAACTGCTTTACGCGGGTCTCGGCACCCGCGACGTGCCAATCACGATTGAGAACGTGATGCAGTGGGATGCGACCGCCGATACCGCGGAACGCTTCCAGCAGGGCCGCATTTTCCTCGCGGGCGACGCAGCGCATGTGATGCCGCCCAGCGGCGGTTTCGGCGGCAATACGGGCGTTCAGGATGCACACAATCTCGCGTGGAAGTTGGCGTTGGTCCTAAACGGCGCGGCCGGGCCTGAGCTGCTTTCTACCTACGATCTCGAACGCCGTCCGGCTGCCGCTTTTACGGTGGAGCAGGCGTATTCGCGCTACGTCACGCGGTCGGCTCCCTATTTGCGCTCCGACGATTTGCAGGCGATTCAGAACGATCTCAACATCGAGCTCGGCTATTGTTACCACTCGCCGGCCGTGATTCCCGATGGCACCGACGATGGAATCCCGCACGAGAATCCTCGCGATGCAAAAGGCAGGCCCGGTACGCGCGCGCCTCACGTCTTCCTCGAGCGAAACGGAGAGCGGATTTCGACACTCGATTTGTTCGGCCGGAATTTTGTGCTTCTCGCGGGCCCAGAAGGAGATTCGTGGCGGGAGAGCGCTCGCGCCGCCAAGCAGCTGGGCATCAAGCTCGACATTTGTGAAATCGGCAAAGATGGACTCGGGGACCCCGCGGGAGTCTTTTCGAGCGCATACGGCGTCACTCGGTCAGGAGCCGTTCTCGTCCGCCCGGATGGCTTTGTCGCGTGGCGCTCTAAGGACGCCAGCGGGGCCTCGGCCGCGAACCTCGCCCGCGCGCTCACGGCCCTTCTGTGCCGCACGGCTTCTTAGGAATCTCAGAATTGGATGCACCCGATGTCACGATTCGATCACACCGCAGTCATCGAAATGTAACTTGTATTATGCAAGTGACTTTGATAACGTGCCGGGCCGTGCCAGCCAAACCTAGGTCAAAGCCGCGATCCGGCTGCCCGGTGAGCGTTTCGCTCGAAAGGTTTGGGGATCGCTGGTCGCTGCTGATCATTCGCGATCTGATGGTTCGCGCCTGTCGGACATTCAAGGAATTTCAGGAAGCGGGCGAGGGGATCGCAACGAATGTGCTTGCGGACCGTCTAAGAAAGCTCCAGGCGGCCGGAATCGTCACGGTGGAAGAGGATCAGACGGACCGGCGGAAGCTGAATTATCGACTGACGGAGAAAGGCATCGATCTTGCGCCCGTGATGCTGGAGCTGCTGGTTTGGGCGTCGCGGCACGAGGAGACAGAAGCTCCGTGCGCTGTGATCGAGAACATGGCGCAGAATCGCGAAGCTGTTCTAGCGGAGACGAGGCGGCGCTGGGCCGAACGCGATCCGGCTCCTCTGCTGCCGAGATTCGATATCGCTGATGGCACCCCCGGCCCGGCGCACAGCCGCCGCAATCCGGAGCGCTTTCGCGATCAGAATTCCCAGGGCCACTGAATCTTAAATTCGAAAGGGAGGGCAAGATGCACTTGAATACTCACGTGAACTTCAACGGCCAGTGCGAGGCGGCGTTCAAATTCTACGAGCGGGCTCTGGGCGGCAAGGTCACATCCTTGAATACGTACGATAGCACGCCCGCGGCGCAGCAGGTTTCCGCCGAGTGGGGCAAAAAGATCATGCATGCCGAGATGAAGATCGGCGAGACCCTCCTGATGGGAGCGGACGCTCCGGCCGAGCGTTACCAGCCGCCCCAGGGCTTCTCCCTGACGATTCAGACCGACCAGCCGGCCGAAGCGGACCGTGTCTTTCAAGCGCTCTCCGAAAACGGCCAGGTGCAGATGCCGATCCAGGAGACCTTTTGGGCGGCGCGCTTTGGAATGCTCACCGATCAGTTCGGAATCGCTTGGATGGTAAACTGCGCTCAAGCTGCGTCGGCATCTTCAGGTCAGTGACCTTTGCAGCTTGCGGCGTAACAGAATGGATCTCTTGGGACCGCAGCTGCCGCCGTCCCACTGCGTAACTAACTTCATGCCCCTTGAGGGAGGAGCGAGAAATGAGCAAAGTGCGAGTACTTGTCGGCACGCGCAAAGGCGCGTTTATTCTTGCGGCGGACGGAAAGCGCGAGAAGTGGGACGTGAGCGGCCCGCACTTCGCGGGCTGGGAGATGTACCACATGAAAGGCTCGCCGGTTGATCCGAACCGGCTATACGCGTCGCAATCGAGCGGTTGGTTTGGGCAAGTGATTCAGCGTTCGAGCGACGGCGGCAAGACGTGGGAAACGCCGGGGGGCGAAGCGATGCCGACGCCAGGCAGCATGCCGGCCGGCGCGAGCAACAAATTCGTCTACGATGTTTCTCCCGCCACCGGCAAGCCGCTCACCACGCACCAGTGGTACGACGGCACGCAGCACCCGTGGGAATTCAAGCGCGTCTGGCATCTCGAGCCGTCGCTCACGGATGCGGATACGGTCTACGCGGGCGTCGAGGACGCCGCGTTGTTCAAATCGACAGACGGGGCCAAGTCCTGGCAAGAAATTCCCGGCCTTCGCGGGCACGGTACGGGTCCCAAATGGCAGCCGGGCGCCGGCGGGATGTGCCTGCACTCGATCCTTCTCGATCCGAGCAATCCGCAGCGGATTTACATCGCGATTTCGGCGGCGGGCGCCTTTCGCACCGACGACGGCGGCAAGACGTGGAAACCGATCAACCAGGGGCTGAAATCGCAATACATCCCAGACCCGACCGCGGAAATTGGCCACTGCGTCCACCACATCGCAATGCACCCCTCGCGGCCGGGCGTGCTCTTCATGCAGAAACACTGGGACGTGATGCGCAGCGACAACGCGGGCGATTTGTGGCGAGAGGTAAGCGGCAATCTGCCGACCGATTTCGGATTCGTGATCGACGTCCATGCACACGAGCCTGAAACCATCTACGTCGTGCCGATCAAAAGCGATGGGGAACACTTCCCGATAGACGGCAAGCTGCGCGTCTACCGCAGCCGGTCCGGCGGGAACGAGTGGGAGCCGCTGACGAACGGCCTGCCGCAGAGCGATTGTTACGTCAATGTGCTGCGCGATGCGATGGCCGTCGATTCGCTCGATTCCTGCGGCGTCTATTTCGGCACTACGGGCGGGCAGGTGTACTGCTCCGCCGACGCCGGCGATCATTGGGCGCCTATTGTCCACGACCTTCCGGCCGTGCTATCTGTGGAAGTGCAGACGATTCGGTGATTCGGGTGCCATGATCCAGGTCATACTTCCGGCACATCTGCGCACGCTGGCGCACGTCGACGGCGAGGTGGCCGTCGACGTGAAGGGGCCTGCCACCCTGCGTTCGGTGCTCGATGCGCTCGAGGCGCAGTACCCCGTGTTGCGCGGGACGATTCGCGATCACGTCACCCTCCAGCGCCGCCCGTTTCTCCGCTTCTTTGCCTGTCAGGAGGATTTGTCGCTTGAGCCGCCGGATACTCCGCTGCCCGATCCGGTTGTCCGCGGGACGGAGCCTTTCATGATCATCGGGGCCATCGCCGGCGGCTAGACGGCGTCCGGCCTCGCGTCTTTCACGCCGGTAGTTTCCTGCCACTGCCGTATAATGGGCGTCGCTTTCATCCTCTTACCCTGGATTGCCCATGATGACGATCCGCCCAGCCACGGCCAACGATGCGGCGCTGCTCACCGCTCTCATCCACGAGCTTGCGGAGTACGACCGGCTCGCAAACGAGGCCAGCGTGCTCGAGGAAGACATCACTCGCGATGGATTCGGCACGCATCCGAAATTTCGCGCGGCGATCGCCGAGTGGAACGGCGAACCCGCCGGGTACGCGCTGTTTTTCGAGTTCTACTCGACATTTCAAGGGCGCGCCGGATTGTTTCTCGACGATCTTTTCGTCCGCCCGCATCTTCGCCAGCACGGGATCGGCACGGCGCTGCTCGCGCACGTCGCCGGAATCGCGTGGCGAGAGGGCTACTTCTGCATGCGCTGGGAAGTGCTCGACTGGAATAAGCCCGCAATCGATTTCTACGAGAAAATGGGCGCCGTCTTTATGGACGAGTGGAAGTCGGCCTGCCTGATCGGCGATCCGCTCGAAGGCGTAGCGAAAACCGCGCAGTAACCCCTAGCAAAAATCAAACGTGGCGGAGAGGGGGGGGATTCCGTCCATGCACCCTATGAAATTCTCGGTGGCGATGGTAAAACGCAACTTCTTTGCCGTCAACGAGCAATTTGTCAAAAAACCGTTTTGCCAGTGTTGTTGAGAAATCTGAGAGTACAATTTGCGTCAAAAGTCTTAGGAAAAGCTTAGGAAATTGCCGCCTCAACCCGCGCCGGCTTTTCGCGTTCGCTCAGGCGGGCGCAGAGTCAGAAACTGCGAACTGGGCGGCGCGTGCGTGCGAACATGCCAGAAATTCTAGCCGTCGTGGCGCTGCCGACAGTCGAGGAGCGCAGACGCAGGGAGACCATGCTTGCGCGGGTGATGCTCGTCGCGATAGAACTCGTGCTCTCGGGAGAGGGGCTAGGACTGGAGACCGCCCTCGACTTAGTCGTGAGATTTGGCACTGCTACCCTGAGTTATCGGCACACTGGAATGACGTGTGAGCGGGAAGCGATCGCGTGCATCGGCTCGGAGTGGATGCTGTCGGCATACCGCCCTGTAACGAGGTCGAGGCACCAGAGTTTCGACCGTTCGTGGTCACGCAGGAAAGATAGACTCCGGCTCAACGCTTTTGCAGTCGCAGGTACAATGGGACGAACACGGTTTTCTCTTTTTCGCGAAAGTTGTAACAATGTGCGGGTAACAATCAGGGCAAGTGTTTTGGAATCAAGAGGTGGTGCGGAAGAAGGGATACCGCTTCCCCGCTTGATTCGGTGGGACTTGCCGCTAATTGCTTTCTATACCGTCTACGCTGTTCACCACTTCTCCAGCAACTGCGGCAGTCTACACTTTTTCGCGTCGGCATCACAAGCAAAAGGTGACAGCGGTAACAAACATGATTTCGAGCTTGACGGTCCCGTCGAGACGACAATCTCTTGACGTGGTTTAGAGCCAGTTACACGGCACCAAAGTCTCTACTGCAGCGGGTTGCGGTCAAGATCCGAAGCCCGCGAGGCTTCGGATGTGAAACCGAAGAAACGAACAAGCGATCACCTCGGATCATCGATTCCAATCGATTCGGCATCTTGACAGCTCGTCCGGCCAACTTATAAATCAAAGTGTGGAACCGGAAGAATCTCAGCGGCTACAAAATCGACTATAGCGGTGTGGGGTTTGAGCGGCCGGCCTCCTGGTCCCGAACCAGATTTCGGCGTGCGTGCGTTGTCACGTTCACGCGAGCCATGGAGGCCGGAGTGCGGCTGAAGCGTCGGTTCGCGGGCTAGGCGCGGATTCCGTGACTAACGGACTTCGACGATAACAAGGGACACGTCGTCCGCGAGCGGGCCATGACTCCACGCAGCAACTCCGTCGAGGATTGCCTGCTTCATTTCCGGCAGTGGTCGCGTCGCAGATTGGCGAATCAACTCTTGAAGGCCGTCTATGCCAAGCATTTTCTCGTAGCTGTCGAACACCTCGACGAGCCTAACGCGCTAGGGGCCACCCCACATCGTGCCCCGCCACTACGCGGCGCGACGTACGAGACATAAGACTTCCTTGGTAACATCCATTGAATACTAACCTCGCAGCCGCGGGTCCTGCGATTGGTGTCATCCCAAAGCGCATTCATCGGTGCTGCCGACGCGCGCTCGACATTCGCCGAAACCGACAGGGACGTATCCTTCTCGGTTGGCGCGCGCCTTGAAAATGACTTCATCGCCGTCCTCAAGATACCGACGGCTTTCGCCATGCGGCAATTGAAGCGGTTCTGTATGTTCCATGAAACAAGCCCTGCTGTCTTCCATAGGACCTGATACCGTGCCGCTGCCTAGGAGGTCGCCGGGCTGCAAGTTGCAGCCGTTGCTGGTGTGGTGAGCGATCATTTGGGCGAAGCTCCAATAGGCGTACTTGAAATTTGTTGTGACGATGCGAACCGGAGCTTCGCCAGATTCGCGCATCCCTGAAGTCGAGAGGTGCGCTTCCAACTCGATGTCGATTCCACCTTCAGCTCGATCGCTTTCCGAATCGAGATACGCAAGCGGCGAAGGCCAGTCCAGTTGCGTAGGGCGGAAAACGGCTGCGCGAAACGGCGCAAGTGCTTCCGGGCTGACAATCCACGGAGAAATCGTGGTGGACAAGCTCTTGCTGAGGAACGGTCCCAGCATGCTCTCCCAAAATTGGACATCGCGTGCCGACCAATCGTTGAGCAAGCAGTAGCCAAAGATGTGCGCCGCCGCCGACTCGATGGGAATCGATGACCCGAGTCGATTGCCGGTGGAAACAAATACGCCCAATTCCAGTTCAAAATCGAGCGCCTTCGACGGGCCGAACAGCACAACGCCCTCGGAATCCTTGAACTGGCCCTGCGAGCGGCGAATGTCCTCGCCGCTGACTCGTATCGAGCTGGCCCGCCCGTGATACGCCACCGGCATGTAGGTGAGAACGGGCGCCAAGGGCGAATCCAGGGGCTTTCGTACCGCTCTCTGGGCGTGGAATGTCGAACACACGAAATCCGTAAAGTTGCCGATCTTCGCAGGAAGCAGCATCTCCGCGGAAGACATGGGCACGAGCAGGCGGTTGGCGTGTGACTCTACGCGCCTTCGCTCCGGACCGTCGGCGCGCAGCAGGTCGGATAGTCGCGCGCGCAGAGCGGACGCAGGCCGCGATCCGAGAGCCATCAAAGGATTGAGAGTGTCCCCCGCCGCCGCGCGAGCTGCATTAGCAGCCTCGCCGGATAAGAAGCCCAGATCGAGGGCGGCAGCGAGATCGAAAATCCGGTCCCCGATGGCGGCTCCGCCTCTCGCAATTCCGCCTTGGCGAAAGATCCCCAACGGGAGATTTTGGATCGGGAAGTCGGTGTCGGGGTGATTTGCCGACTGCAGCCAACTCCGGCGCGATGGATCGTGCGTCTCGTTCAGGTTCATCCGCGAATTCTTTCCGTTCGGGTCTTACGCTCATTGTGATAGCGGGCCATGCCGCCGAAGAGAACGGGAACCGGAAGATGATCCGTCTCGCCGCTGAATTCCCGATAGCAGGCATAGACGTTCACAACAATTCGCTCAGGATCAGTCCAATCGGAGAAAGCTTCCAGCGCGATGTCCCGAGCCGCTTCCTCGTAACCCATTCCGGCATCAAAGCGCTTTCGGGATTCATCGCGGACATATTCGAGATATTGCTTCAGGGCGCGGACGCCGGTTTTGTCGGTAATTGGACCATGACCTGGAACCACGGTCTCCACGTCCCATGCAAGAATCGTTTCGCACGCCCGAATCCAATTGTTGACCGGTCCAGCCCATATCACCGGATGCCCGCCGACGAACAGAATGTCGCCGGTGAATACGGTTCGGTCCGCAGGAACATATACGACGATGTCACCTCGCGTGTGCGCCGGACCGAGCTCCCAAAGGCGGACTTCCTTGCTGCCGACGCGTAGCGTGAGTTCGCCGTCAAAAGTGCGAGACGGAAATACGGTCTTGATGTTGCTGAAATCGAACCGGCTCCCCAGAACCTCTTGGAAAAACGCTCCCGCTTCTCCGGTCATCGGATACCGTGGTGCTGAGCTTCGCTCCGTCATCTCGGCCAGGCAGGCAGTTGAAGAAACAATTTGTGCATCTCCGACGAGTTGATTTCCGTTGGTATGATCGGGGTTTGAATGCGTGTTCACCAAGCTGCCGATGTTGAAAGCGGCTGGCACAGCAGCGCGCATCCGATCTAACATCTCGCGCGTGAGCTTCAGGTCCATCAGTGTATCGACAAGAAGCGTTTCGCCGCCTTCGACCACGAGACCGGAATTGC
>CAVUDN010000029.1:0-27472 GCA_963740095.1 uncultured Acidobacteriota bacterium | reverse complement strand
GCTTGCCCCGACTACTCCGCTGCCCCGGTCATTCCGAGCGGAGCCCCGCTTGCCGGACGGGCAGGAATCTGCTCTTCTCTTGCTACGTGCTACGCGATGCATCACAGCCCCGCCGCGCGCGCAATCCACAATCCGATCGCCGCGTAAATCCCGGCCACCCAATCGTCGGCCATGATGCCCCAGCCGCCCCGCAGCGACTCCGCTTGCCGCGCCGGAAAAGGCTTCCAAATGTCGAACACTCGGAAAAGTATAAAACCCAGCAACAAATATTTCCAGTTGGGGTCAGCGGAAGTGATTCCCTTCCACCAGACGGGCATGCTCAGGCCCAGCAAAAGCGTTAGGTGTTGCCCGGAAACCTCGTCGATGACGACGCGCTGAGGATCTTTCTGCCGCCAGAACCTAGCAGCGCGATTCGCGCTCCAGACGCCGAGAACAGCCACCAATATTGCGACTGCGAGGTAAATAAGCAGCGCCGGATCGTAATTGGTCGACAACAGCCAGAAAAAGAACCCGGCATCCCCATGCGTGAACTTTGTATAGGAGATGCCGACGGCCGCGAGAATCCAGAAGGGAAGCATCGCGGCGAGGAGGCCGGCGAGGGAGCCGAAGGTGCCGGGGGCGAGAGGGATATAGCCGAGGCCGCAGGCGGTCGCGATGAAAAGCGCGAAGCGCGGCTCGCCCGACGCGGCGGGCTGGCCCTCCCCGGCGGGCTTGCGCGCGGGCGCGACCGACGCGGCTTCTTGCGGCGCGTCAGTTTGTTCGCTCATCCGGGTCTCGTTCGGGAATTCCGGAAGCCGATTCGTCCATAGCGGGCTCGCTGACGACGTACTTCTCGCTCGCCCAGTTGCCGAGATCGAGCGGGCGGGACGACGCTGGCTGGAGAACGGGAACTCCGCGTCAGCCTCCGAATCGGTCGCCTTCTTGCAGATGGGGCAGTGGTGCTTCACTCGACGAGCATACCGCAAAGCCCATCGCGGCGCAGCAAGCGCCGCCGATCGCGGGGATTGAAGGCCGAGCTAAACACAGAGAGCACAGAGAAGGCACAGAGCACACGGAGAACGCGAGCAATTATCCGCGCCCTCTGTGGATCTTCTCCGTGTCCTCCGTGTTGAGAACAGCTTTCAAAGAAGCGAAATCCGGCCGTACGTCAGGCCGCCCGCTGCGGCTACTTCCGATTGGGATCAGTCGGACTGTTTCTTGCGGTCGCTGCCAGGCGCGTTCCCGACGCCGGTGCGATCCTCGGTGGCGATGCCGTGGTTCAGCCCGAGGTGGACGAGCGCGAGGCGCTGCGCGGCGATGTCGTACTGCGCCGAGAGGTGCCCGCGATACATCGAGGCGTCGCGGTAGTAGCGCTGCATGCGTTCGCCGTCTTTCGCGCCGCTCGAGCTCGACGTGCGGAACATCATCTCGATCGCTTCCCATGCCAGCCGCCCGCCATGCTCGAGGCTCGCGAAGAGCTCGAGGTCTTCCTCCATCGTGAAGGGCGCGCCGCCCTCAAAGCCGCGCCGGCAATATTCCATGTACACTTCGCCCGCATTCAGCACGAGCCGCTTCGCCGCGTTCATCATCCCGAGCGCGAGGCCGAGGTAGCGCTGATAATCGTGGTGCTGGTAGCGCGGCACGATCGGCGGATAGAGCGTCGTTTTCGTGCGAATGATTTTCTCGTACTCGTCGATCGCCGCGTAGCCGAGCCCCACCAGGATGGCCACAAGCTCCGCATGGAAAAATGACAGGCAGCGGCCCGCGTACATCGGATTGCCGTGCAGCCGCGAGCCGGGAGTGCCGTGCGCGATGTCGACGTTGAGCATGTCGAGCGGGATCACGTGGCTTTTCGGCACACGCGCGCCCTCGATCACGATCGAGTTCGAGCCGCTGCCGCGCATGCCGAGGATCGCGCCCCAGTCGTCGAGCATTTTCCACTGCGCGCGCGGGACCAGCGCGATTCCGGCGCGCGGCTTCGCGCCCGGATTTTCCGCGATCAGCACGCTCGGCATGAAGTGCGTCGCGTACGGCGCGCCTGAGGCGTAGCCCCATTTGCCTTTCACGAGCCAGCCGCCGTCGAGCGGCGTCGCCGTGCCGGTAGGCGCCGCAACTGACGGCGCGGAAAAATTTCCGTCGGGGCCGAAGCCGTCCGCCTGCGCTTCTTCGCTGAAATACGAGCCGAGCATCAGCGCGTGGCCCGAGCCGACGATCAGGCACCACGATACCGACGGGTCGCCGCGCGCGAGTTCGATGGCGATGCGAAAGTAGGTCTTGAGATCGAATTCGTAGCCGCCGAAACGCCGCGGCTGAAGGCACCGGCAGAATCCGGCCTTGCGGAATTCTTCGTGGATCGCTTCGGAATGAACGCTGCGCCGCTCGGTTTCGTCCTGCTCGGCCAGCAGCCGCGGCTGCAACGCGATGGCGCGCTCGATCATCGCGTCTGGAGTCAATTCCGGCTCCGGCACGGGAACCGATCGCTCGCGGGCAATGGAACTCATAGGTCTCTTTTGTCGCCTTCGCAAACAGCCTTCAGCCGGATCGCGCGACGCGGCGGCTATTCTAACGGGATGCGAGGATCGGGAAAAGATTCAATTTCGCGGGAGCATCGGGCGCAACGACGGCCGGGGCCGCAAATTCGACGGCGCGGCCGATAAGATCGTAATCCTTCGCGCTGGTGACTTCGATTGTGGCGAGCGTCCCGGGTGCAGGCAGATCAGCTGCGTCGTTCACGCTTTCAAACTCGGTGATGTAAACCTTGCCGTCGATATCGGGCGCCATGCCTTCGTGCCGCGCCTCCCAAATCAAATCCGTGTCTTTCGAGGGTCCTTCGAGCATCACCCGCAGCCGCTGGCCGACGCGGCCGCGCAAGTTGCGCGCGCTGATCCTTTTCTGAATCGACATGAGCTCGTTGCGCCGGCGCGCGATCGTCTTCGCGTCGATTTTCGCGTCGAGCGAGAAGCTTTTCGCCGCATCCTCATCGGAATAGCTGAAGACGCCCATCCAATCGAATTCCGCCGCGCGCACGAAATCGCGCAGCTCGCGAAATTCCGCGTCCGTCTCGCCGGGAAATCCGACGATAAACGACGTCCGAATCGACACGCCGGGAATCGTCTTGCGAATTCGCTCGAGCATTTTCAGGAATGCGTCGGCGTTCGACCCGCGCTTCATCCGCGCGAGGACGTTGCGGCTCGCGTGCTGCAACGGGATATCGAGATATTTCGCCAGCCGCGGATGTGCGGCGATCGTGTCGAGCAATTTCTGCGTCACGCGATTCGGATAGCAGTAGAGGAAGCGCACCCAGTGCAAATCCTCGATTTGCGCGAGGCGTTCGAGCAGCGTGGGCAGCCCGTCGCGCAGGCCGAGGTCTTCGCCGTAGTAGGTCGTGTCCTGCCCGATCAGGGAAATTTCGCGCACGCCCGCCGCCGCGAGATTTTCCGCCTCGCGCACCACGGATTCGAATCGCCGGCTGCGGAATTTCCCGCGCAGCTGCGGGATCACGCAGAAGGTGCAGGGATGATCGCAGCCCTCGTTGATCTTGATATACGCCGTGTGGCGCGGCGTCGTGAGAATGCGCGGCGTGAGATCATGATAGAGGTAGGTGGGTGATTCGCTCGCTGCATCGGTGCCCGCGCTCACCTCGCCTTCGCACGCGGTGAGAATCTGCTCCACTTCGCCCGTGCCGATCACGGCGTCCACTTCGGGAATCTGCTCGCGGATCTGATTGCGGTAGCGCTCGACCATGCATCCCGCGACGATCAGCTTCTGCGCGCGCCCGAATTTCTTGTACTCGGCCATTTCGAGAATCGAATTCACCGATTCCTGCTGCGCGGGTTCGATGAAGCTGCACGTGTTCACCACAAGGACGTCCGCTTCATCCGCGCGCGGCGTCAGCTCGTAGCCCGCGCGCGCGAGAATGCCCATCATCACCTCGCTATCGACGAGGTTCTTCGGGCACCCCAGGCTCACGAATCCGACCTTCGGCATCTCAGCGCGTCCTCTGCATTACACGTAAACGACCAATTCTAGCACGCCGCGCCACGCGCCGTTCAGACGCTAAGACCGCAGGGTCGCCTTGCACGCAGTCGGATTCAGCAGCAGATCGAGCGCCTTGGCGGCGCCGGCAATGAAAATATTGGCGTGCAGGAGCGCATCGACCGCGCAGCCCTCGCCATTGTCGACGGCCACCGCAATCCCGCCGCCCGCCCTCACGGCTTGCAGCAGCAGCCTGTCGTTGTTCCCATTGCCGAATGCCGCCACGTGCCGCAGTTTGAACCGCCGCGCGAAATCGCGCTTCTCGATGTCGTGCCGCTTTTGCTTCAGCATGTGCGGCACCGCGATCCCCTTCATCTGCTGGCGCGCGGTCCCGTACGAGTCGGCGGTGACGATTTCGAGATCAACCAGCCTCAGCAAGCGGCGCAAACGCCACCTTACACCGGGCGCGAGCTTGCCGCGGCAAGAGAGCGTCCCCGTGTAGTCGCTGATGACGGTGCGAATCGCGCGCCGCCCGAACCCCGGAATATCGATCGCGATTCCAGGCTTTCGCATGCCGTTCTTCTCCAATATGTCCCGCAGCCGAAAGCTTACACTCTCGGGGTCGTCTTCAAACGCGCGATTTGGCATACTCTGCGAACGCTACGGGATAAGTCCATGAAGCCCAAGAAAAGATCCGCCGGTCGAAAATCGCCGCAGCCAGCAAAAAAGCGCAAGAAGGTGACGGAGCCGCCGATGTTCGCGAAGGTGCGCGAAATTGCTCTTTCTTTGGGAAATGTCGAGGAGACCACGTCCTACGGCACGCCCGCATTCAAGCTGCGCGGCGGCGCGGGGTTCACGCGCCTGCATCAGGATGGCGAATCCCTCGTCGTGAAAATGGATTTCGAGCAGCGCGAAGCGCTGATGGCGCACGATCCCGAGACGTACTACATCACCGACCATTACTTGAATTACGAGTGGATTCTCGTCCGCCTGTCGCGCATTCACCCGGACGCCCTGCACGATCTCCTTCGAGGCGCCGCCCGCTTCGCCAACGCGGGCAAGCGCGGCTTTTCCTCGAAAGATTAGCTCGCGAGCGATTCGAGGCGCCTTAGGTGTTCGTCCTTGCCGATGACGATCAGGCAATCGTCCGCGCGGATGATCGATTCGGGCGGCGGATTGAACGTCATCGTCCCATCGGCGGTGCGCAGCGCGAGAACAATCACCCCAGCCTGCCGCGGAATCGCCGGGTCGGCGAGATTTTTCCCGACAAGGCTCGACGCTGCGGCGATTCTCACTTCGCTGATCTCGAAATCCAGCCTCTCGCGCCCAAACGCCGCATCGACGAAATCGAGCACGTTGGGGCGAAGCAGAAGCTGCGCGATGCGATGTCCGATGAAGTTGTAGGGCGAAAGCACCTGCGATGCGCCCGCGCGAGCAATTTCGAGGTCGCCTCTTCCTCGCTGGCGCGCGCGATGATTTTCAGGTCGGGGCGGAATCCGCGCGCGGTGAGCACGATGTACAGATTTTCGGCGTCCGAGCTGACCGCTGAGACGAACCCGCGCGCCGTATCGATGTGCGCCTTCTGCAGGATTTCTTCGCTCGACGCGTTGCCAACGATGACGGGAATCTTCTCTTCTTCCGCCCAGCGCGCGCGATTGGGATCGCGGTCGATTACCACGCAAGTTTCGCCGTTTGCACGAAGCTGCCGCGCAACCGTCCGCCCCACGCGGCCCGCGCCGCAGATGATGTAGTGTCCGTGAAGTTTCGCGAGTTCGCGTTCCATGCGGCGGCGGCCGAAGGCCTTGCCGAATTCGAATTCTAGCAACGTCTGCGAGAAGCTCGCAATCATGAAGCCACCCGCGAGCACGGCGGCGACGATCAGGAACGAATTGAAGATGCGCCCCACGTGCGAGAGCGGGTGAACTTCGCCGTAGCCGATCGTGGTCATCGTGGTCAGAATCATGTAAAAGCCGTCGAACCACGACCAGCCTTCGATGAAATGAAAGCCGGCCGTCCCCGTGGCGACGACTGCGGTAAGCAAAATCAGCGCGAGCTGCACTCGGTGGCGTGTGGTCATCGATGAAAGGCGGCGAAAACTCTCGGGCGCATCGTGTGCCGCGCGGGAACGATTGTCAAGGACAAGCGCGCTATGCGCGAATCGGGGCGCGCGGGCGAGGTCTCCTGCGCGCCCTAATCGCACAAAATAAACGACGTCAGCGCTCGAGAACATCCTTGTAGTAATTGAGCGCGACCTTCTTGGGTTGGCGATCGAGAATGAAATCGACGGTCCGCGTGGAATTCCCGACCATCTCGACCTGGCCGAGACGCACCATGCCTTTCCCAAAGTCCGCAAACACCGGCACAAACATCGCGAAATGATTGTCGACTTCACTCTGCGTTATTTCCGCGCGCACCGTGGACTTTCCGCCGTCCCCCGGTAGCATTTGATACTTGAATTGATAGCGCGGCACCTGGGTGCCGTAGACCCATTCGATGAAGAACCAATCCAGACGCCCGTTCCGCTGGATGTCCAGGTTCTTTGGCATGTGTTTATTGGCGATCTTGATGAACGTTTCAGTGGAGGCGGACGAGTTGCCGTACGTGCTCATGTAATCGTGCATCATGTCGATGAAGGCCTGTTCTGGATCGCCTCCGGTTTGCCCGTCGGCGTACATCAGCGAACGCAGCATCTGCAGCACGTAAGCGCCTTTGGAGTATGTGTCGCCCTGGTAGGCGTCCTCGGTTCGCGGAGAATTGAGCCGCTCGCCCAGCCGGAGCGGCCCGGCGTCGTTCGGCGAAACGCCGAAGCGGTTCTTGTCCAGGATGCGGTGGCGCTGGCGGTCCCAGAAGTCCAGATAATCCCCTTGCCACTTGCCGCCGACTGCTTGCTGCAAGAATAGCCCCGCGGCAAATTCCGCAAAGCCTTCCGAGAGCCACTGGTCGTGATACGACGCCCAGCCCACGCCATGGCCGAACCACTGATGCGCCACCTCGTGCGGCGTCACCTCCCGGACGAACCCGGTGAAGTTGGTATCGATGTGGCCGAAGAGCATCCATCGCTGCGTCGAATCGATGTACGCCGAGATCGGCAGGTACACCAGATTTGGCCACGATTGACCGAAAGCGAAATTGGGCTGCTCGGTGATGTTCACGTTGTCGTACGGCGCGCGGCCGAAATAGAACGTGCACAGTTGCATCTGCGCGCGAGTTTGATCGAGGGCGTACTTCGTCATCGCGCCGGGCGCCATCCCGCCCAGAGGGCCGCTTTGGTATGCCCGCAAGACGTCCGGCAAGTTCTCGATGTAGTAGCCGGAAATTTTGTAGTGAGTTTTGTCATCGGGGAAATCGATTTTCTTATATTGGCCGTAGTTGAAGCCCGCCACCGCCACCGGCTCCGGCGTCACCCAGTGCGACACGGCGAAGCCCGCTTCCGTTGACTGTCCCACGAGATTGCCGACGCTGATCACGACGTTCTGCGGCGGGACTTTGAACGTGAGGTCGTACGCCGCCCGCTCTCCGAATCCGTTGAGGTTCGGATACCAGGACTCCCGCGCGCCGACGTAATAACTCCCGTTCCCCGCATTGAACAAAACCTTGTCGCCAACATATTCAACCGTGATGGAGTGTTCCTTGCCCATTTCCGGCGCCGCATCCAGAATCGCGTAAAACGATCCATCCTCCTTCTTGCCCTCTTGGATATAGTGCAGCTCGTGCCCGTCCTGATCCGTCACGCGGGCCACGCGCAGGGTGGGAAGCAGGCCGAACTTCATGACGCGCTCGCCGGCGACGAGCGGCTCGAACGTGATAGTGGCGCGGCTGTATAGGTGATCGTTCTTTCCGATATCGGTTTCGATGTTGTAGCGGTGCGTCGCGAAGAGGCGCTTATCCTCGAGCGAACTCGCGGTCCCCCCCTTCAGTTCGGATAGCAGGTGCTGGGAATACCAGACGCCGTCGTCCATCCCGTCGCCGGCGCAATTGATGAGCGCCACTTCTTCCGGCGAATCCAGTTGCGGAATTGCGCCCACGCGCGCGCGAATGAAGTAGCGCAGGTCCTTGTGTTTCGTGCCGTGCATGTACACGTTGAGGAACCCGGGATGTTGCGGGCTATACATCGCGGCCAGCAGGTCGGCATCCACGTTGTCTATCGTGTCGCCCTCCAGGAGCGCCTGCGTGAAGCCTTCCGGAGGGTCGTGTCGCCGCCGGACGCTGTTTCTCCAGTCTCGAAACGCGGAAACGGCCTCGGCGGGAGTGTCGGTCTTTGCGAGCAGCGCCTTCGCCAATTGCGGATACTCGCCTCGGGTGAAGCGAAAAACCCCACTGGTGATATCTTCTTCGACGGCGGGGCTGCCCGCGCGCCGCACTATCTCGTTCACGTCGATCGGGACAACGGGCTTGAGAGAAAAATGTCCTCGTCCGACGAACACCGCGCCGGTTTCGATCCCGTCCACAAGTTTCAGCAGCGTAATCGTTCCGGATTCCAACTCGAACGTTCCAACGTCCATCGCCAAATGGAAATCTTCCACGCGGTAGGTGTCTCCCAGATCGATATTGCGGAGTTGAAGGTAGATGGGATCCGAATTCGCGAGCTTCGAAACCTGCCCGCTCACGGACACCTGAGTTTGCTGCGCGGCGATCATGAGGCTGAGCGGCAATTCCACCGTGCCGTGCAGGTCCACCGGCGTGACGAGGTCCTCGAAGCCTTCTTTTGTCACTTGGACGGAATATTTCCCCGGGCTCAGATTCGGCGCGCTGATCTTGCCGGATTCGTCGGATGTCAGCACGACGGGTTGGGTCAGGTTGCCGCCGGTGATTTCGACGCGCGCTCCAACCACGACCGCGCCGGAAGCATCCTTCACTGTGCCGGAGATCGTGTCCGCGCGCAGTTGCGCCGCAAAAGCCATGCAAAGGAGAGCAAGAAGGGAGGCCTGAAGTAGTCGGGAATGGGAAGCTCGTCCGGCAATGCGAAGGGCAGGGCGGTCGCCCCGCGAGTGAGTTCTTGCTGGTTGACTCATGCTCGCCCCGAGAAAGTCGCCGCGCACTATGCCTGGGTTAAACTCCGTTGTGCCGCCCGCTGGATCGATTGGAAGGATGGCGCGACGATTCCGAAACAGTTGTATCCGAGGATGTTGGAGAAAGCAACATCAACAAGGAACTGAATGTACCGTCATGTAACCCCGCGAGCCCCGAGCAGTCGCGGCGTGCCGGCTAGCGTGCGGGCTTGCGCGAGCGCACGAGATCGCGGATCGAGCGCAGCAGCGACGACATCTGTTCGATCGGCGCGGGATGGCTGCCGAAGCGCGCCGACTGATACAGCTCGGTGAGCTGCGCGACCGGCGCGGAGACGTCCGGCGCCGGAATCGCCGCCGCAAATTCGAGCGGAGTCTGCGAGGCCGCTTTCTTCCAGCCGTGTTTCTCGAGCAGCCGCAGCATCTCCCTGTACTCGAGCGCGGCGAGCGACGCGGTGAGATTGCCGGCGCGGCGCGCGCGCAGGCTCCAGCGCGCGAAGGCGTAGCGGATCATCCATTTGCCGCGCAGCACGAGCAGTATCACCACAAGCAGCATCAGCACGCCCGGCAAAAACCACGGCGAGCCTTCGATCCTGCGATCGAGCCCCATCAGTGCGTGCATCAGCGCATCGCGTTTGCGGCGGTAGAAGTCGCGCACGCGATCGGTCCAGCTCGTCGATGAGCGGTGCACCGCCTGGCCCAGCATCACCTGGTGCGAGAAGTCGTAGTTGATCACCCACTCGCCCCACGTGAACTGGAACCAATCCCAATACATCGAGAGGCGGCCGAAAAATCCGGAATGCTCGCCCGAGCCCGGAGGCGTGGGATCGAACATGATCCAGCCGTACGACGGAAAGTAGACCTCGACCCAGGCGTGCGCGTCGCTCTCGCGAATGATGTAGTCGCCGCCCACGTCGTTGTATTCACCCGGCATGAAGCCGGTGGCGTAGCGCGCGGGAACGCCGATCGAGCGCAGCATGATCGTCATGGCGGAGGCGAAATATTCGCAGTGGCCCGAGCGCCGCACGAAAAGGAAATTGGCCAGGGGATCCTTCGCGCGCGGCCCGGAAAGGTCGAGCGTGTAAGAGTAGTGCGTCATCAGGTAGCGTTCGATGCCCGCGGCTTTGTCGTATTCGTTCTTCGAGCCCGCGGTGATCTTGGAGGCAAGCGCGGGGATCCGCGGATCGAGCTGCGGCGTCTCAAGGTACGTCTGGAGAATGCGCGCGGGAAAGTGCGCCGGCGCTTTGCGCAGTTTGCGCGCAGGAATTGCCGGGACGCGCGAAAAGCCGTCGTAGCTCAGTTTGAAATTGTTGTGCTGCGGATTGAAGACAGAGCCGGTCCGGTCGAGAAAGAGGTAATTCGGATGCGAAGGCGACATTGAAGCGACGCGTTCTCCGAATTTTCCGCGCAGCACCAGGGGCCGCGGGGCGATGAAGATCGCGTCGGTCGCGATCGGTTCCATCAGCACCGTGTAGTGCAAATTATAGGAGTCGGCGGGCGAGAGAACCGACACCTCGAGAAAATCGTTGCCGCCGGGCGGAATCGACAGATCACCGAACGAGTACTCGCCGCCCGCGTCTTGCTCGATCAGCGTCTGGTCGCGCGAGGGAGTCGACCAGCGCTCGCCGTCGAAATTGGTGAGCACGATGCCGCGCCAGTGCATATCGGCGGCGCGGCTCGGGTCGCCATCGACGTGGATGCGCATCACCACGGCCGAGCTTTGCTGAATCTGGCCGATTGTGCCGAGCTCGACGTTGTCGGAAAAGCCCGTCATCAAGCTGGGCTGAAGGTTCATCGCGCTCAAATAGCCTGTCGTGAACCGCGGGATCACGAAAAAGAGCACGAGGCCGACGGCCAGCACGCTGAACGCCACCAGGACCGAGGTGACGCCGAGCGCGCGCCCCATCTGCCGCGCCACCGGCGAGCCCGCCTCGAATGCTTGTGAAGCGGCTCCTGCGGCGCTGCGGCGGATCTCGAGCGCGACGAATGTCGAAACCGAAAGCACCAGGAACACGGCCAGCGCCACGAGAAAACCCGTCTCGACCGTCAGAATTGCCGAAGCCAGCATCGAAGTGACTGCCAGCAGCGTCAGAAACACGTAGTGCCGGGTCGTGCGCGCCGAATACAGGCGGACCACCGTGGCGAACAGCAGCAAGTGGATCGCAGAAAGCAGCGCCGCGTAGAGCGGCGGATTCGGCGCGTCCGCCGCCAAATTCCGCGAAAAGAGCCAGATGTCCGCCGGGAAAAACAGGAAATAGCCGAGGACGAGCCACGTCGCAACGCGCGCCGAAAGCTCGGGCCCGCGCCCTTGCCACACGCGAATTCCCTTAAAGATTAGCGCGGCGATGGGCGCGAACGTCGAGATGGAATCGAGCTTGCCGGTCGAGACCACGGCGAGCACGCCCGTCGCCACCAGCAGAAAGAGCGAAATTTCGAAATAGCGGTCGAGCGCCGAGAAGCCTTCGGCGAGCGGAAGGCGCCCGGACATCGCAGGCGTTGGCGCAGATGGTGGCGCGGCGGAAGCCATGGCAATCGACATTACGATGCTAGCATCGGCTGAGCGGGCGCATTCGCCCAGCATGCAGCCAAGAGGCGAATCAACCAACGCCCGCCGGCTCCGCGGTTTTCCTATCGCGCGCCCTGCCGATGCCGATCGGGTCGCGGCCCGTGGCCACACCTGCTCTAGGGTTGTAGCGGCGGGTCGCCACCTTTGCGACCCGGCATACCGGTGGAAGCGTGGGCCTTCAGAGGCCGTGTGGCAACTCGAAGCGCACTTTCTTGAGTAGCGCCGGCGTCCCGCCGGCTCTTCTTCAGGTGGAAGCGTGGGCCTTCAGGCCCGCGAGAAGCTTCGCCTTAACATGGGCTTCAGCCCCGGGAACTTCTGGTTTTGCCGCAGATGTCAGGGCGGCCGCGACCTTGTGCGTCGCGCTCGACACCGGCAGCTCCGCCAGTCGATCGAGCGGCAGGACGCACGTGCGCGGCAGCTTCGGCAGCCGCTCGACGCGCGCGACGAACGGCAGCAGCGTCACGTTGCGAAAGGTGACGCCATGCCGCGCGGCCGGCAGCGCCTCGAACTCGAGCGATGCCGCATCGAGATCGAGAATCTCTGCAACGTGCGCGGCAAGTTCCCGTTGCGCGTGCCGCGCCACTTCGACCGCCGGGAATTGCCACATGCGCGAAAAGAGGACGCCGTCGTGCGCGCCGGGATCCTGCACCAGCAGCGTGCGCCCGTGCGGATCGCGCAAAATCGCAGCGGCGATGCGGACGCGAACCGGCGCGCGCTTCTTGCGCGGCGCCGGTATTTCGTGGGTCAGCCCGCGCGCCCGGGCAAGGCACCAGCGCGCCACAGGACACGCGCCGCAGCGCGGATTCTGCGGCGTGCAAACCGCCTCGCCCAATTCCATCAGCGCCTGGTTCCAGTCTCCAGGCGCCGCCTGTGCAGGTAGACGTGCGGGCAGGCGCGGCGCGAGATGATCCTGCGTCCTCGCCGAAAGATCGCGCCAGCACCGCGGCTCGCGTAGATCGCCGCGAATCGCGCCAAGCCGCGCGAATACTCGCGCCACGTTGCCGTCGAGCACCGCGAGCGGCGCGTCGTACGCGATGCTCAGCACCGCGGCAGCCGTGTAGCGCCCGATGCCGGGCAGCGCGAGCGCTGCGTCGAGCGTGCGCGGAAATTCGCCGCCGTGCCGCGCCACAATCTCTTGCGCGGCGCGATGCAGGTTCCGCGCGCGGCTGTAGTAGCCGAGCCCGGACCACAGCCTCAGCACATCATCCTGCGCCGCGCCGGCCAGCGCCTCAACGGTGGGGAATTTCTCGAGGAATCGCTCGTAGCACGGCATCACCGCAGCGATCCGCGTCTGCTGCAGCATAATCTCCGCCACCCAGATGCGGTAAGCATCCCGATGTTCGCGCCACGGCAGATCGCGCCGGTGTGCGCCAAACCAGCCAAGCAGCCGCCGCTGAAAGCTTTTCATCGCGCGCGGAGTGAGCGAGCCATGCATGCGGGCCGTATTGTCGCACGAACGCGGCGAAATACTTCGGCGCGGCGTTTCGAAGGAAGGTTTTGTAGCGGCCGCCTTGCTTTCAGGCGGGCGCCTTTTCTTCACAGCTGATCGATGAAGAGAAAATACGAGGAGGACCACAGCGCGCTCGGGATCGAGCGCTGCGGGCGCGCGGTGATGATGATCTTGAAAATCTCGCGTTCGTTGACGAGCTCGTCGAGAAACGCGCCGCCGGTCGCCGACGTCTGCGGCCCGATCAGCGCGAGCGTCCGCAGCGTGTCGTAAATGATCTCGCCCGCCGGTGCGATCGGCGTGATGAAATCACGCGTGCGGAACTGGATCACGGAGCGAATCTCGTGGAAGTGCCACGCGATGCACGCGGCCATCGAGACGGCGCGCTCGAAACGCTCCGCATGCTCGGCGGCGCCCAGATCGCCGAGATCGCGACGCGGCAGCCCGATGAAAGGATCGAGCACGAGCATCACGCGGCGCTCGTCCTCGCGTGCGAATTCGCGAACGGCCATGCGGCCAAGCTTGGCCGTCACCTTCCAATCGACGAAACGCGCGCTATCGGTCGGCAGATACTCGCGCAGCGAATGGAGTTCGTGCCCGCGCCCCCGAAAATGGCTGGCCATTTCGCCGCTCAGCAGCGGCAGGACTTCGTAGAACTGATCGGTCGGCTCGACCCGCGGATACACGACGATCTCGATGGCGGAATCCACTTCGCGCGTTTTCTCGAAGAAGCCGAAAGGAAAGCGCGTGCGAATGCCAAACGCATCCTGCCGGTACACTCCGCGGCGCGGAAAGCGCAGCTCGACTTTCTGCCGCGAAGCGCTCATGTGCGGAATGTAGGGAAAGAAAACCGGGCGCGTCAGGATTTCGGCCGCCGTCTTGTTGCGTTTCGTTTGCCCCACCACGAGCAGCGAAAACGACGGCCACGCCTGCTTCTCATTGCGCAGCTCGATTTCGGCGAGGATCGGCTGCTCGGCAAAGATGTGCTCGGGCATGTCGAATTTCAGCTCGATGCCTGAAAGCACGGCGCGCGACAGCACGCCCGAAATCAAAATCCCGCCGAGCAGGCATGCGAGAATCAGGAATAGCAGGTTGTTGCCCGTGTTGATGGCGGCGAGAATCAGGATAAAAATCGCGACGAGGTAGATGATGCCGTCGCGCGTGAGCCGGTAATCGACCTGCTGCGCGAGCCAGCGCAAGCTCGTCCGCCGCGCAAGCGCCGGAACGATCGCGATCGCAACCCATGCGGCCATCCCCAGCGCAAGCACAGTGGTAATCGCGGCGAGCCAGATGCGCCCCTGCTGCGCCGCGGCGGCGGAAAAAAGCGCGACCAGCAGCGCCGCCGAAAGCACCAGCATCGCGATGCCGAAATTGCGCCACCCTGGCCGGTCGCGATTTCGCCACCAGCGCGCGGGAGCCAATTCAGGCGAATTGTGCGCGTTCGTTGCGGAGTTCATGTCAGTGCGCGCCCGCCGGCAGCATGGCTAAAGCGGAACGCGGGTCGTCTCGAGGATCTCGCGGAGGATGGCCTCGGCCTGCTCGGATTTCTTTTGCGTCGAGACGTAGCGCGCGCTCACCACCACGCGGTGCGCGAACACGGGCACGATCAGCCGCTTGAAATCGTCGGGCAGGCAATAGTCGCGGCCTTCGAGAAACGCTCGCGCCTGCGCCGCGCGATGCAGCATCACGGCCCCTCGCGGGCTCACGCCGAGCGAAAGCTGCTCGGTCTGCCGCGTCCGATCGACGATCTCGAGCGCGTAATCGAGCAGGCTCTCGTCGACTTTCACCTGCGACGCCGCGTCCTGCATGGCGACCACCTCGGAGGCATCCATGATCGGCACGAGTTGGCTCGGCTGCCCCGCGGCGGAATGATTGCGGATAATTTCCTTCTCGCTGGCGCGCGCCGGATAGCCCATCCGGATGCGCATCAGGAAGCGGTCGAGCTGCGATTCGGGCAGCGGGTACGTCCCGTGATGCTCGATCGGATTTTGCGTCGCGAGCACGAGAAACGGCTTCGGCAGCGGGTGCGTGTGGTTGTCCACGGTGATCTGCGCTTCGTTCATGGCCTCGAGCAGCGACGATTGCGTTTTCGGCGTCGTGCGGTTGATCTCGTCGGCCACGATGAAGTTCGCGAAGATCGGCCCGGGCTTGAATTCGAATTCCTGCGCCACCGGATTGAACACGCTGATGCCGATCACGTCGCTCGGCAGCATGTCGGAAGTGAACTGGATGCGTTGGAACGAGCACTGAAACGACCGCGCGATCGCCTGCGCGAGAGTGGTCTTGCCGACGCCGGGAACGTCTTCGATCAGCAGATGCCCGCGCGCGAGCAGCGTGGTCAGCGCGAGCTGGATCACGTCTTCCTTGCCCTTCACCACGCGCGCGATCGAGCGCTGCAGGTCGGCAAGGCGCGTGCTGAAGGCGGCAGTGACGTTGGCTGCGGTTTGCAATTCCCCAAGCCTTCTGCTACAAAAAGTGAAATCCGTGGGCGACTAGCTCAGTGGTTAGAGCGCTCCCCTCACACGGGAGAGGTCCAAGGTTCAAGTCCTTGGTCGCCCACCATTGCCCCGCTTTGATTCTCGCATCAACCCCATGGCTGCCCGTAACCCGATTTCGGACAGGTGTGCTCAAGTCTTCCACGCTGGCCGCCCAGCGAGTACGATGATCGGTTCGGCGGGAGCTGATAATGAAGCAGACATTGCGATTCTTGAGGGTGCTCGCACTCGGCGCGTGGATCGGCGCGATCATTTATTTCGCGGCGGTGGTCACGCAGGGCGCGTTCTCGGTCCTGCCCAGCCAGGACGAAGCCGGCCTCCTCGTCGGTTTCACCCTCGGCGGGCTGCACCTGATGGGCCTGATCGCGGCCGCGATCTTCATCGTGGCGTCTTTGGCGATGGAGAAATCGCTGAAGGCATTCGTCGAGCCGGCCGTGATCGGCGTAATTCTGATGGCGGTCGCGACGATTGCGTCGCAGGACTACGTGATCCCGCGGATGAACGTGCTGCGGACGCAGATGGTCTCGATCCAGGCGACCCCGGGAAACGACCCGCGCCGCGCGGAATTCGACCGCTTGCATCGCATTTCCGTGGATCTCGAGGGCGCGGTCCTGCTCATCGGATTAGCATCGCTGTTTTTGGCCGCGAGAAAAGCGGGGACTTACCGCGGAGGCGCAGAGATCGCGGAGAACCCGAGTCACTAGCGGCGAAGTGCTGCCACTGGCTCGCCTTCTCAGCGCCCTCTGCGTCTCTGCGGTGAATCCTGCCTTTCTGGGTTTAAGCCTTTCCGCGTTTCGCGATAGCGGAGCGCTTCTTCGCGGCAATCCTGCTTTTCGGTTTAGCTTTCGTGATTTTGCGCGCGGCAGACCCCGCAAGTTCGACCGCGCGCCACATGTACCAGCTCGCGACCGTGCGATACGGCCGCCAGCGTTCGCCGAATTTCAGCAGCTCCTTCGGTTTGGGAATGTTTTTCTTGCGGTACGTGAGCGCCCATCCTTTCTGCACGCCGTAATCGTGGATCGGCAGCACGTCCGGGCGCCCGAGCCGAAAGATCAAAAACATCTCGACGGTCCACGCGCCGATGCCACGCACGGAAATCAGCCGGTCGACAAGCTCCTGGTCCGACAATTTCTCGGCTTTGTCGAGCGTCGGGACAACGCCTTCAATGGTTTTCTGCGCGAGGTCGCGCACCGCCGCGATCTTCGCGTGCGAAAGCCCGGCTTTGCGCAGCTTCTGCGTGGAAACGCGAAGCAGCTCCTGCGGCGTAGGGCAAAGCCCATTCGAGCCGAGCGCGTGGATGCGCGAAAAAATCACCTGCGCGGCCTTCCCGGCAATGCTTTGGTGAACGATCGCCTCGAGCAGCGATTCGTACACGCTGTCGCATTCATCGAGCTTGAATCGAAATTCGCCGACGCGCTCGATCAACTGCGCCAGCCGCTTGTCGAGCCGCGAAAGATGCGCGTGCGCCTCGACGTGATCGAAAGGAAGTGCGAGGATGCTGGTTTCCGCGTTCATGGCGCTCGAAAGAATAGCGCGCACCAGCACAACGCACAACGTTAACTCAGCCTTCGCCTTTGACGTTTCGGCTTTCGATTTTGACTTTCCGGGTGCCCCATCCTCGGTTTGTGAGGGTGGGGCTTTCGCTGACGAAGATGTGAGGATCAGGAAGATGAACTCGCCGTGCGGAAAGCCGATGCGACGTGCAGCTTGCGCAGCATCGAGCGTTTCTTCTCCTGGTGCGACTGCATGCGGCGGAAAATGTCGTCGAGGATGCGCACGGCGGTGACGATGTACGGGCCCTTGTTGAGCATGACGCACTCGGCGCGCTCGCCCATGGCGGCATCGGTGATTTCCGAGCGCGACGGCACGCCCGTTTTCGCGAGCGATTCGAGCACTTGCGTCGCCCAGATCACCGGCATGTGCGCGGCCTCGCAGATCCAGAGAATTTCTTCCTGCACTTCCGCGAGCCGCTGGTAACCGCACTCGATCGCGAGATCGCCGCGCGCGATCATCACGCCGATGGCCCGGCTGCGCATCGCCGCGAGCAGCAGCGAAGGCAATTGGTCGAAGCCCTCGCGCGTTTCGATCTTGAGAATGATGCCGAGATTTTCGCCGCCCAGAGCGGCGAGCCGCGCCTGCAATTCGCGCACGTCGGCTTCCTTGCGGACGAACGAGTAGCCGACGATATCCGCGTTCTTCACCACGAACGGCAGCGCTTCGAGATCGTCCTTCGTCAGAGAAGAGAGGCAGAGCTGCGTCTCGGGAACGTTGATGCCTTTTTCGGCGCCGAGCTTTTCGCCCGTGGGCCGCGCGTGCGTGATTTCAACCGTCACCTTATCCGGCGCGACGCTGCGGACGATCCCGCCGATTTTGCCGTCGTCGAGCGCGATCGGCTCGCCGGGGCGGACGCAATCGAAAAATTCCGGCAGCGTGACGCCGATGCGCGCCGGGCTGATCAATTGTTTCTTCTTGTCGTACTTCGCGGGCTGGCCTGGATCGAGCGAGCGCGTCAGGACGAGCGTATCGCCCAGGTTGAGGCGAATCGTCTGCGGTTTCGGAGGAATCGCGCCGACGCTCGTGAGGCGCAGCGACTTTGCGATTCGGCGCCCGGCACGCGGGTGCAGCTCCAGCGCAAGTCCGGGCACGATATAGGACGTGCGCGCGCACTCGGCCCAGCGGCTGTTGCCGTCCACGCCGGTGATCGTGAGCGAGCGAGACGCGCCGCGCGAATCGGTGAAGCGCGCGCGGTCGCCGGCCTTGCTCTGCGCGAGCCAGTCGCCTGGAACAGGGATCGCGGCGTCCGCCTTCGCGGGCGCATGCTCGGGCTGCGTCGCGGGAGTGAGCCAGATGCGCGCGGGAGAAACGACGCGGCCGAAGTCGTCGCGCTGCGGGCGAAATTTCAGCACGGCGGGGCCATTTTCGACGGGGCCGGTGCGCAGCTTGGGGCCGGCCAGGTCCATCGAGATTTTGCACGCGCGGCCCGTCTCTTTCACCGCCCGGCGGAGATTACGCACCATGCCGGACCATCCCTCGGGGCCATCGTGCGCGCAGTTGATGCGCATGCAATCCATCCCGTGCAGGACGAGATCGCGGACGAGGTCGTAGTCGGTGGCGGCTTCCGAAGGCATGGTCACCATGATGCGCACGCTGCGGCCTGCCGGCGCGGGGCCGAGCAGGACCGCGGAATTCTTCTCGAGCAGCGCCGCGCCGTCGCCGATTTCAGGCGCACCGTTGGCAAGATCGAGACATGCTTCGGGCGAGCCGGCAAGTTGATTGAGCACATTCATCACCGCGTGCAGGCCGGCGATGACGTGCGATTCGGTGCGCCCGAGCGACGAAAGCCCGAGCGAGGCGAGTTGCGCCTGAAGCTGCCGGATGTCGTGGCGCCGAAGCGCGAGATAGTGGATCAAATTCGCGGCGCTCGCGCGGTGGTCGGGATGGACACTCGCGGCATCGAGAGTGCCCGAGGCTTCCAGCTGCAGCATCTCGGAGCAGAGAACGTTGAGTTGCTGAATAAGCTGGTGCGGCAGTAGCTGGTTTCCGTTTTGCATTTGCCCGCGCCGAGGAAAGATCAGGATTGTAACTCCGATTGGTTACAATTCTGTGAACGACATCACAAGACCGGAATGTGACCCGCGTCAAGCGGCGGAACAAGCTTCCCGAAGAGGAGCGGTCTCGGGGCGGATTTCAAACCCGCCCTTCTTTCCGATGAATGCTGGGCGCATGTGGAGTGCGGCGGCTCGCTTGTCCCAAGCTCGTCGAAGGGCCGCCGCCCTTTCACGGCGAAGCTTGCTTGTCCTGAGCTTGCCGAAGGGCTTCCCCGTGTGGACGCGTGGCGGTCATACAGCTTAGCGCGCACAAACCTGCGCGAAGGTCTCCGTGTGCTCCGCGCCTTCTCTGTGCACTCTGTGTTAAGCGGGCGCTGAAGCTGGCGATTGCTCAAATCGGAAGACGGCCGGCGGGCCGATGAGTGCGATGGGCCGCCGCGCTCCGTGCTAGTATCGAAAGCTTATGCAAACAGGAATTATCGGGCTGCCGCAGGTAGGAAAGACAAGTCTGTTCCGAATCCTCACGCGGGCGAAGGTGGAATCGCGAAGCACGCCGAACCAGGCGCACGTAGGCATCGCGCGCGTCCCGGACGCGCGCGTGGCGAAGCTGGCCGAGGTATTCAAGCCGAAGAAAATCACCTACGCGACGATCGAGTACGTCGATATCGGCGGCCTGCAGAAAGACCGCGAGAAGAATTCGGCGTCGCTCGTCCCGCTGCGCGAAGCGGATGCCCTGGCGCACGTCGTGCGCCTCTTCGAGAATCCGGCGGTGCCGCACGAGGGCGGGTCGCTCGACGCGCTTCGCGACATCGGGAACGTCGATCTCGAGCTGATCTTGAACGATCTCGAGCAGGCGTCGAAGCGCATGGAGCGCCTCGAAAAAGACATCAAGAAAAAGAAGGACCCGCAGCTCGAAGCCGAGCTGCAAGTGCTCACACGCTGCCGCCAGGCGCTCGAAGGTGAGACGCCTCTGCGCGAACTCGAATTCACGCCCGCCGAGCAGAAGATGCTGACCGGCTTCATGTTCCTCACGCAGAAACCGATGATCTACGTCCTGAATCTCGGTGACGAAGACGCGACGGAAATCGATCGCGCGGTCGAAAAGTACAAACTCGAAAAGCTTTCGACGAAGCCGCAAACCGCGGTAGTCCCGTTCTGCGGCAAGATCGAAGCCGAGCTGGCCGAGCTCGACGACGCCGAAGCCGCCGAGATGATGAAGGCGTACGGCCTCGTGGAATCGGGGCGCGACCGGCTGATCCAGGCGACGTACCGGTTGCTCGGCCTGATTTCGTTCTTAACGTGCGGCGAGCCCGAATGCCGCGCCTGGACCATTGAGCGCGGCATGACCGCGCAGGAAGCCGCCGGCGCGATCCACAGCGACATCCAGAAAAATTTCATCAAAGCGGACGTCGTGAATTGGGAGGATCTGCTGAAAGCAGGCAGCTTCGCGGCAGCCCGCGAAAAAGCGCAGGTGCGCCTCGAAGGCAAAGAGTACATCGTCCAGGATGGCGACGTCATCCTGTTCCGCCACGGCGGATGAAGACAGCAGCGGCGAGTGGCAAGCAATCGGCGAGCAGTGATTGGTGAGTGGTGAGTAGATGTGGCTTTCGCCTTTGACGTTCCGGGTGCCCCATCCTCGGTTTGTGAGGGTGGGGCCTTTCGCAGCTCACCGCAGAGGCGCGGAGAACGCAGAGAAAGAAGAAACTCTCCGCTTCGGCTGGCGACACAGATTAGAAACCTCCTACTCTAGAGGGCGCGCGTAAAAAATGTCGGGCGAGACAACTCGGCTGTTGGTGGCGCTGCTGCTGGGGTTGACGGCGGCGGGCGCGAACGTGGCGGGCGGGCTGCTGATCGTGCGGCGGCAGTGGTCGCGCCACTACCTGAAATATTTCATCGCACTCGGTGCGGGCTTCATGCTGGCGACCGCGATGCTCGAGATGATTCCCGAGTCGGTGAGGCTCCGGGAAGATTCGAGCTCATTTTTCTTTGGTGACACCAGCATCGTTTTCGTGTTCGTCCTCGGCGGATATTTTCTGGTGCACTTTTTCGAGCACACGGTCGCGCCGCACTTCCATTTCGGCGAAGAAACGCACCACGCGGAAATTTCCCACGCGCATGCGAGCTACGCGGCGCTGCTCGGCCTGATGATCCACACTTTTTTCGACGGCGTGGCGATTGCGTCCGGGCTGCTGGTTTCGACGTGGCTTGGCGGCGTGATTTTCATCGCGATCTTTCTGCACAAAATTCCGGAGGGATTTACGGTGTCGTCCCTGATGCTCGCGAGCGGGCAGAGCCGGCAGATGGCGCTGCTCTCGTCGGCGATACTGGGCGGGACAACGCTCGGCGGGATGGCGCTGATGTTCGCGCTGCGGGGCACGGTTGCAGATGCGCTGCCGCTCTCCGCCGGCGTCACGCTCTACGTGGCGGCGTCAGATTTAATTCCGGAAGTGAATCGCGAGCCGGCGCCCGCGATGGCGATCCTCGTGTTTGTCGGCGTAGCTGTGCTGCTCGCGCTGAAGGCGCTCTTTCACGTCCAATGAGGAGTTGCGATGCGGACGCTGGAAACAAAATCCGATCGTGAATCGATTGCCGCGCGAGTCTCCGCGCTCAATTCATCCGATCGGCGCCTCTGGGGAAAAATGTCGGCGCACCAGATGGTGTGTCATCTTTGCGATTCATACAAAATCGCGCTGGGCGAAAGATCCGTCAGCATGGCGACGGGATTCCTGCAGCGGACGCTCATCAAATTCCTCGCGCTGCGAGCGCCGATGAAATGGCCGCGCGGCACGCCGACGCGTCCCGAGGTGGAGCAGGGAGTGGGAGGCACGGCCCCAGTGGAATTCGAGCGTGACCGCGCCGAATTGCTTTCCCTCATCGATCGATTCTGCAGCAGCGCGATCGATCCCAAAATTCAGCATCCGTTCTTCGGTCCTATGACTCGCCAGGAATGGATGCGCTGGGGCTACCTGCACGCCGATCATCATCTGCGGCAGTTTGGACGATAAGAGAGGCCGCGCCCTGCGCGATGCGCGGCAAAACCCGCCAGAATCGTCCTTTCTTGGCTTTTCAAGGCTGGTATAAGCCCCCGCTAGGGGGATGCTCCATCCCCCTCTTATTGCAATCTTTTTCGGCCGATAATGTTGTCGAGTCAACGTTCTCGCGAGCAGGCGCTATTCGGTGCTGAGGGCGGGCGCAGCTGCGGGAGCGCGGCGGCCGGCCGCAAATTTCGCGAGCGCCAGCAGCATCACCACGAGGCAAAACGCGCAAACGCCCGCCCAGCCGCGCACGCGCCACGCGTAAGCTCCTAGCAGCGAGCCGATCGCTCCTCCCACGAAGTAGCACACCATGTAAAACATGTTGAGGCGGCTGCGCGCGTCCGCGGCGAGACCGTAGATCCGCGTTTGATTTGCGATGTGTCCCGCCTGCGTGCCCATGTCCATCAGGAGAACGCCGACGATCAGGCCCGCGAGAATTTTTCCCGCGAACCACATCAGGACGAAAGAAACCAACACCGAAAGCAGCGCGAGCCCGACCGCGAATCGCGGGCCGCGCCGGTCGGCGAGTCGCCCGAAAAGCGGCGCGCCCGCGGCGCCACCTGCGCCGATGAGGCCGAAAAGGCCCGCGGCCTCGCTGCCATGGTGATACGGCGGCGTCTCGAGGAAGAAGACGAGGGTCGTCCAAAAAGCGCTGAAGCAGCAGAAGAGGCAGCCGCCGAGGAATGCAGCCTCGCGAAGATCCTTATGCTCGCGGATCAAACGGACAGTCGAGCGGAGAAGCGAAAGATAGGGAAGCTCGATGGAGGGTTTGCTGTGCGGCAAGAGGAACTGCACGAGTACCACGACGGTCAACATCATCGCGGCGGCGATGAGGTAGACCGAGCGCCAGCCGAGATGCGCGCCAACCGAGCCGCTGAATGTTCGCGCGAGCAAGATGCCGAGCAGAATACCGCTGAAGACGGAGCCGACCACGCGGCCGCGTTCGCGTGGCGGCGCGAGATGCGCGGCGAACGGCACGAAGAGATGCACGGTCGCGCCCATCATGCCGACGACGAAACAACCCAGCGCGAGCCACACGGCGTTGCGTGCGAGCGCGATAAATACGAGGCCGACGGTTGCGACGCCCATGAGGAGCGTGATCAGCGAGCGGCGCTCGCGGCTGTCGCCCAATGGAACGAAGAAAAGCATGCCGAGCCCCGTCCCGATCTGCGTGAGCATCGCGATGAAGCCGACCTTGGTCACGCCGAGGCCGAAGGCGCGCGCGATATCGGCGAGCAGCGGCTGGATGTAATAAACATTGGCAACGATCACGCCCGTGCTCGCCGCCATGAACCAGACGGTCGTGCGCGATATGGACGTCGCGTCGGAAGCGATGGGCGAGGAATCGGTCATCGGCAATCGAACGTCAATGATATCTGATTCCCGAAGCCGACTTTCGGTGCTGCGTCAGTTTTCGATAACCCGACTCAGGCTCACGTGGAAGTTTCGGCGTGGGTGCCCATAGGCGTATCCTAGGCCGAATATGCGAAGGCGCTGGATCCTCACCATTCTCTTTGTCATTTTGGCGACGTGCGTCGCGCTAGCCTATCGATTCTCGCCTTTGAGCAGGCGGACGACAACGCTTCGAGTGCAGTTAGCCGTCGACACACCCTACGGAGATACGCCCAACGCGAAGCGTTTCCGAGCGGTTCTCGCGAATGATGGGTATCTCCCGGTTGTCATCCTTGAGTGTGAGACCGTCAGCGACGCGATGGAAGCTAAGACAGAAGTGGTGGACGGGATCGAGCGATGGGATCCAAATCGGGGCGCGTGGGCCACGGTCCTTGACCGTCGTGCGTGTGAAGTCTTTCCAACGGGACGAATCGAAGCGCGCTTTTCATCGAGACTTCTTTGGCCCTGGCAAAGACTCTATACGGCTCCATTTTTTCCGGACGCGTCCGTTTTCCGCAGTGGCGACAACCTTCGATTCGTCGTGTTTCCTCGCGGGGAAGAAAGCAACTCGAAGCCAATTTCGAGTCCCCCCTTCGTGGTGCCGTGAGCCCGCAGAGAGCGAACAACTCCGAAGGATCTGAAGAAAGTAGCGGGACCTTAAGCCGGCTTGAGTTGGCTGACGATTTCGGCTAGCCAATCCTCGAGGAGCAAGCGGTGATCGCGCGCGATTTCGGTGAAGGCTACGCCCATCCCGGAGCTGGGGTGGCAGTAGACTACCTTGCCCTTAGCTTCGAAGACGCCCTGATCTCTGAGAATCCGCACGCCGACCAACGTCCCTTGGGGGAATGGATTTAACGCGTCGATGTAGCAGCCACCGAGGGCCACTTCCGAAGTGCGTGCCGAGAGTCGCGCGTCGGAATTCAGGTCGGTCACCTCAGCAGAGGCGACGAATGGACAGCGCTTAACGGCGCGGCGCGACGCGGGTTCCGAGGACTTGCTTCTTCGGCTCATTTTCGGATCATCAGCGGCTACGCGCGGCAGTTTCGCCGCAGCGCAAGGCGCCTATTCCTCAGCTTCCTTCAGTGGTACTCGGCTCGAACTCAGTTCAAAGCTATCATGACACTGGGTGCAGTTGTGCAAGCGGGTGTGGAGGGCGTTATCGCAAGCTAAACAGCAGACGCCCAGGGAGCGCGCAAATCAACTGATGCTGGATATGAAGGCCGGAGCCGAGGGCGATCGCTGCTGCGATTAGACAGCGGGATCAGGGGGCGGCGAAGGACTTGGATTAACGGGGATCCGCTGCGGCTCTCGGATGCTCGGCGCAAACGTGGACTGCAAAAGCTTTATCGCGTTGCTGCTCGTAGTTCTGTAGAATTTCACCGAGCGATTTACCGGTGGGTGATCCCGAATGAACGAACACCCACGCGCACTCGGAGCAACCCCAGCCACCAAAACCCTGTTTTTCGATCCATACCAGCTTGCGGCGCATGGCCCCCGTAGCACGCCTCGCGACTTGATGCGGTCACTCTCTTGTGAAAGAAGGCGTTGGATTGATTTCTTTTCCAGCGCAACTGCGATCACAAGTCCACTTCTGGGTTACTGCAAACGAGGCGCCGCTCAAGCCGGCACTCTTGAAAACGGACGTCAACTGCAAACGGAACGTAATAGAGCGGTGAAGATTACCTATGACAAGGAGAGGCTGTCTGTGGGGTATCCCACGCCGGCGAAAATTGCTATTTCAATCCGAGGTCGCCCTCGAACCGCCGAATAGCTTCGTAGCATTCACAACAGGATTGTTCAAGTTTCCTGCGATTCACAATCTTTACCGCGCCTCGCGCGTATTCTATGATTCCCTTTTTTTGCAGTACGGACGCTGCCACGCTCACAGTGGATCGGTCGGTGCCCATCATGGTCGCAATGAAATCGTGGGTGATCGGAAGCGCCGCGGAATCCACCCTATCCTGAGTCATGAGCAGCCATCTCGAGAGGCGCTGTTGTATATCGTGCAGACGATTGCACGCCGCAGTCTGCGCGACTTGCATTCCTTGAAGCCCAAGTTGCCTGTTCAAAATCACCTGTAACTGCGGGGCCGATCGCAGAATTCGCTGCATCGCACTACCCATCATTCGGAAGCCATCGCCGGCGACTTGGATTATTTCACGCACTGAACTTCTGGTCAGGCCGGCTGCCAATCCCGCCCCAACGTAGCCCTCTTTACCCACTACGCCCACCTCCACGGTCCGACCGTCTTTGGTCACCACAACTTGAGAAACCATCCCCCGGTTCGGGAAGTAGACGAATTCGATATTTTGGGTCGGCTCATGAAGGCTGAGGTGATCCGGCAGATCGATATACGTCAAGTCAGGACGCATCAGTTCGTATTCATTGTCGGGCGTTGCCAGAAGCACTTTGTTGCTTACTTGTTTTCCGTGGACGCTGGTCCGTTGGCCCGCCGGTGCAATTCGAAAGTTTTTTGCAGTCATGTCAGTCCTGAACCGCGGTAAAGCGCCCTGCACTCACTGGGGTGGCTTCTTGTAGGTTCCAAAATCCCACATCAATTCGATCAGAGGGGGCGCATATGAATCTGTGCCAAATCGCACACCTCACGAAACCGAAGGTGGAGCGAATCTTGCGGCTGTCGATGAGAGTAGGCCCGGGAACCCGGATATGACGCCAGCACAAAACTCCTCTTTCGTCTTAGTTTGGTGTCGGGCACGGCTCCTTGGATCTAACCTACCGAAATATAACGCGTTACGGAATGGCCGTCGGCATACCTGTACTTTGGGACGGTTGAGTCTTGGAATGCGGCCATGCGGTGCAACTTTATGGTGGGGCGGGTGTTAGATAAGCTGTGGAGGCCATGGCGAGGACTGACGTCGAGCTGATGCTGGACGTGAAGGCCGGAGACGACTCGTCCTTCGACTTTCTATTGCAGAAGTATCGCTCGCCGCTGGTGAATTTCCTCCACAGGATGGTGCGCGATACGGCGACGGCTGAGGATCTGGCGCAGGAAGTTTTTCTGCGCGTCTACCGGGCGCGGAAGCAATATACTCCGAGCGCGAAGTTCACGACGTGGCTCTTCCGGATCGCGACGAACCTGGCGCTGAATTCGGTGCGCGACAACCGTTACGCGAAGCTGGCGGTGCCGCTCGATGCGCCGGCGGACGAAGACGCCGCGCCGATGGAATTGCCGGCTCCGGTAATGCGCATCGACGAGCACATGATCGAGCGCGACCGCACAGAGTTCATCCGCAGGGCTATCGCCTCGCTGCCGGAAAAGCAACGCGCCGCCGTGCTGCTACATAAGTACGAAGAGATGGATTACGGAGAGATCGCCAAAATTTTGGATTGTTCGGAAAGCGCGCTGAAATCGCTGTTGTTTCGCGCTTACGAAAGCCTGCGGGTGCAACTGGCGCCGCTCGTGACGCAGCCAGTGGAGCAGCGCGCGGGTGAAGGAAGGCCATCATGAAGTGCGAAGGCGTTTCGAAGGAACTGATTGCGTATCTAGACGGCCGGGTGAATGCGGCCGAGCGAGCGAAGGTGGAAGGACATCTGGCGGGTTGCGCCGCGTGCCGGACCCGCGCGGAGGAGATGCGCAAGGTATCGATGCTGCTGGGCGAGCTGCCGGCGGTCGAGCCGTCATTTGGTTTTGACGCAAGCGTGAGGCAGCGCGTGGCGGCCGAGCCGCGGCAGAGCTGGTTCTGGAGGCTGGTGCCCGCGCCACGTCCGGCGTTTGCGGTGGCACTGTTGATTGCGCTGACGGTGCTGGTGGCGAGGCTGCCGTCGAACCGCGCGCCCGTGACGCCGGTTACACCGACCAGCGCCCAGGAGCAGGAAGAGGATTTCAACGCGATCAAGAATCTGGGCGTGCTCGAGAACTACGACGTCCTGACGAAGTTCGACGCGCTTGCGGAAGCACCGGCGGCGAATTCGTCGCAGGCGGCTGGCAAAGCGCAGCAAGGCGACGAGAGCAATGACTAGGTTTGCTGGCAGGATCAACGGAGGATTCTAGGTTGCGTCGACGAGCTG
>CAVUDN010000028.1:0-13253 GCA_963740095.1 uncultured Acidobacteriota bacterium | reverse complement strand
GGTTTCAGGTGATGACGATCGACTTCCCGCTCTTCCTCGCCTCCACCTGCTCGATTTCCTCTTTTTATCTAGCTGCCGAGCGCGCCCTCTATCCGAAAACATGGAAGCGCACTTTTTGGTACCTGCCCGTCGTGATGGCGGTCGGCATCGGTCTCTCGGTGCGCAATGCGTTTGCCGTGATGGAAGCGCTCTTCGGAGTGAAGTCGGAATTCGTGCGCACGCCGAAATATCGCGTCGAGACCAAATCGAAGCAGGATGCCGGATGGGCGAAAAAGAAATACCACAAGAGCGCGGGCCTCATGCCGTTCGCGGAAGTCCTGCTCGGAATCTATTTCGCGGCCGCGGTCGTCTACGCGATTCAAAACGAAAACTACGCCACGGTTCCCTTCTTCCTTCTATTCGTCTGGGGCTATCTCTACACCGGCGTGATGTCTCTCGCGCAAACCTACGTCGAGCGATGGCGCTTCGGCGGCGAAACCGCGCCGGCAGCCGAAGTCCGTCCGGCGTCCACCGGAATTCCGGGATTTTGAGGATCGTGGGAGGCAGAATGTCGAAATTCATCATCGCGCCTCACATGCGTTTGCATGAATGGGTTGCCGAAGATAAGGGCTACTTTCGCGATGAGGGGCTCGAGTACGAGTTCCGCGATGAGATCGTCTCGAAAGAAGGGAAGAAGCACGATCTCGGCGATCGCGTCGGAGCCTACCAGACATTCGAGAAGGGGCGCACAACCAACATCGCCTGCGCGTGCCACTGGACTGTCAACGTATCCGCGTCGACCCAGCACGGGAAAATGTACGTCGACGCCTACTCCGTCTCGCCAGCGGGTATCTTCGTGCCGCCGGAATCCAAAATCGACACGCCGGACCAACTCGCCGGCGTAGGCATTTCGGTCGGATTCCAGTCCGGCAGCCACTACTCCGCAATCCAGGCGCTCGAGCAGTACATGCCTGCGAAGGACATTCGACTCTCGTTCTCGGAAGGAATGCTTTTTCATCGCATGGAGCAGTTAATCGAGCGCAAGGTGCCGGCGGCATCGCTTTTCAGCGGTCCCTACTATTTCCTCGAGCAGCTCGGATTCCGCAAAGTCATCGACACCACGTTCATGATGGCCACGATGATTACGGGCAACCCGGAAATGCCCGACATGGAAGACGTCCGGAAATATTTCCGCGCGCTGCGGCGCGCGCAGCGGGATATCGATCTCCGTCCCGACCTCTACACGAAATACTACAAAAAAGGAATTCCCCGAACGGTTCCACAGCCAAATGGACACGCGACGATGGGGACCCGGCGAGCGCATCGTCTTCGAGCCCTACACCAAGGAAGTGTTCGAAGAAAGCTTCCGTTGGATCGCGGAACACGAGATTTTCCCCGAGGGCGAAATGGGTTCGGGGCGTTACGAAGATGCGGTGCTCTCGCTCGCGAAGCCCTAAATCTTCTCGCGTCGCGCGAGGTCTCGGCCTATTCCCAGAAATTGTCGCGGTCGATCATCTCGACGCCAATCTCGCGGCGCCCATCCGAATTCAAGCGCGAATAAACCACGCGCGCCTCGGCGCGCATCGCTTTGTCCTTGCGCGTAATCACCACTCGCCCGCCCATTTCGACGGGGTGGCGGCAGACGAAACCCGCTCCGTGCCGGCTCAGCGTCCGCGTCCACGTGTCCTCTTCCCACGTGCGCCGAGGATCTTCGCGGCGCAGCCAGACTCCGATCGTAGCCGACACTCGCGGGCTTCGGCGCAGTGACTTGCCCGCCTGCGAAATCCAGAGCAGCGCTTCGAGAAGCTTGCCCTTCGTTTCTTCGTCGGCGGAGCGCGCCTCTTCCACCAGCTTTTCCGCCTCGCGCGCCCATATCGAAGAAAGCTCGCGGAAAGATGACATCGCGTTCGCGTCGTACGGCTGGATCTTCAGCCGGTCGTAGTGCGCGCGAATCTCCTGAAATGAAACGCTGAGGAAGTGGTTGAGGCAAAACGCGCGCATGTCGAGCTTGGCCACGGCGCGTTCGCCGCAGCTCTCGACGTTGCACGGATGGTCCTCACACGTCGGTTGGACGCCTAGCTCTTCGATTTGACCTTCCATCACCCCGTCCCCGGAACGGCTCCTGGCGGAGCCCGCCTACTCCTTGGACAACTTCCCGATCCCCTTCGCCAGCTCCCCGATTGCTCCGCTGACGAATTCCAGATGGCTGCGGCTGTAGTGCGACAACTCTCCCCCGAATTGACGCGAAAGCTCCGCCGCCTTTTCCTTCAAGTCCACAAGCACACTCTGCGCGACCCCTTCCAGCGCCTGTTGCAAGCGCGCTTGCGCCGCTTCCTGCTCCTGCTGCGACAACGAGCGAATGCCGCCGACAGCTTGCTTCGCGAGACCTGCCGCCGCGCGGTCGAGCTCTTCGCGGGCGCTATCGAGCCGCTCGCGCAGGATCATTTCGAATTGCCGGTCGAGGCGCGTGCAAGTCTCTTCCATCTGCTCCGCGGATTTCTCGACGAAACGCTCGCAGAGCTTTTCGAGTTCTTTCTCCTGCTTCGTGAGATCGCTCGCGGCTTTGCGGGCGCTCTCGATCACGGGCGCAGATTGTTCCTTCAATCGGACCACGATCTTGTCGACCGCATCTTTGCGCGAGCCTTCGATAAAAGTTTCGAGGCGGTCCTGGGCCTTCGCCGTCAGTCGCTCGGAAAGTTCCTCGAGTTCGCGATGCCGCATTTCCATTCGCGTGAGAGCCTGATGGAGCTCGCCTTCAATCTTTTTCGACCACTGCCCGTGAAGCGCGCGCGCGCTTTCGCCCCAGCGCTCGGCTTGCATCGAGTTCGTCTCGGCGAGGATGTGCTGCGCCTCCGCGCGAAGCTGCGTGCGCACGTCGCTGAGCAGCGCGGCGGCTTTTTCGCGCACGGCAGCGTCCGCCACTTCCGAGAGCATCTTTTCCATCTGCTGCTGAAAGCCGCCCATCAGCTGGCCGACTTGCTGCGCAGCCGGGCGCGGAGCAGAAGTCACGGAAGGATTCGATTCGGCTGGCCGGGAAGTCGTAGCTTTCGGAGCACCCGGCTGCGTCTCTGGACCCGGGGTCGGCCGGAGAACGGCCACCTGTTTGGCCTTCGTTGTATCGCTATCGACGGGGCGCTGTGCGACGAACGGCAGCCAGTCGCTCGGCGGCGAGTCGATGCCCCAGATGTTGCCGGGCTGTTCGAGCTCGATGGCCGTCTGGAAGAGGCCGCCCGATTCGGGGCGCTTGGTCCATTTGACGCGACCGCGCGTCGAAATAGGCTTCGAATTCGGTGTTTTCGGATTCAGTTGGAGAATAACGGAGGCTTCCGGCAGCACTTCGTACTTCGATTCGTAACGGCAGCCATGGCAGCTGACCGCGATCGTCGAGACTTCCTCTTGGTACGGCCCGCGGAAGGAGTCCACACCCGCGACAACCACCGGGATGGCCCGGTTGACACGGGTACTCCGTCGCGCTCCGCGTCCCGAATGAAGGGCAAGCGAGCTGTTCGTCACGATGACCCCTGGCGCTGCGTACACAGGATAAGTCGGGGCGCGAACGAGGGTTGTGCGTAATTCCACCCTGCTGCTTCAATCAGTTACTATCGATTTTGTTTCGAGGCCCCTGCGGAGCCTTGTGATTGGCACAAGCATTGACACGGAAGGTCGATTTGTATATATAGTGAACCATATGGTTCAGCATCACGCCAACATTAGCCGCGTCGCCGCCGCGATTTCCGACCCCACCCGCCGCGCCATCATCGAGCGCCTCGCGCGAGGGCCCGCCCGTATCTCCGAAGTCGCCGAACCCTTCTCAATGACCCTCACGGGCTTTTGCAAACACGTCCGAGTTCTCGAGCAAGCCGGGCTGGTCCGCCGCACCCGGCGCGGCCGCGACAATACCCTGACTCTGTCCCCGGAGCCATTGCGCGAGGTGGCGCGGTGGATCCTGAACTACGAGCAGTTTTGGAATACACGCCTCGATCAATTGCACGAATTCTTCGCCAATAAAAAGGAGAACTCGCAATGAACCTTACGGACATCACCGTGACCCGCACGATCCCTGCGCGAGTCGAAAAAATCTTCGACCTCTGGATCGATCCGAAAAGCCCCGGCGGCCCGTGGTTCGGCACGGTTCGCGTGATTATGAACCCGGTCGTGGACGGCCTCTTTTACTCCGCCGTGCAGAACGAGGGCCGAACATGGCCTCACTATGGACGGTTCTTGCGGCTCGATCGACCGAACCTGATCGAGCATACGTGGGTTTCCGAGGCGACCAAAGGGGTCGAGTCCGTCGTCACCCTCACGATGCAATCGCGAGGCGATGAAACCGAGGTCACGCTGCGCCACTCAGGCGTGCCCGACGACGAAATGGGATGCAAGCACAAAGACGGCTGGACCTGGATTCTCGACATGCTCGCGAAAGGCATGGCGGCGCGGCGATCGGCCTCTTCATCCGACTAGAGAGCGCGGAACTTTGCGCGGCGGAGGCGCGTACATACGCGTGTCGTGCTAATTTGGAGCAGCCTTAGCCGGCACAAACGATGACAGAGCCAACTCCATCGGGCCCAAGCGTGCGGCCCTCCGCGCCGGCCGATTTCCACCTGCTGTGCCTTTTCGCGCTCGGTGTTGCCGCCGTCCATGTGGCCACCAACGGGCGCTACGGCTTCCACCGCGACGAGTTGCAGTTCCTCGACGACGCGCGCCACTTTGCCTTTGGCTACGTCGCTTACCCACCAGTGACGCCATGGATCGAGCGCGTTGCCTTCACCCTGGCGGGACCTTCCCTGATCGGCCTGCGGATGTTCTCCGTCCTCGCGCAGGCGGTCGTTCTTGTACTGACAGGGCTTATGGCGCGCGAACTCGGCGGCGGTCGTTTCGCCCAGATCGTCGCGGCGGTCGCGGTCGCAATCTCGCCTCTGGAACTGTTCGATGGAACCGAATTCCAATACACGTCGTTCGATTGCTTCTGGTGGGTGCTCACCGCATATCTGATGATCCGGCTGCTGCGATCGGGCGACGCGCGCCTCTGGCTCGGGATCGGTGCCGTCATCGGCATCGGGATGATGACCAAGTACACGATGGCATTTTTTGTGGCAGGCATCGTCGGCGGCGTTTTAATCACCCCCGCGCGGCGCTATCTGAAAAGCCCGTGGCTATGGTGCGGCGCAGCGCTCGCCGTGCTGATCTTTTTGCCCAATCTGATCTGGCAGATTCATCACCATTTCATCACGCTCGACTTTCTGCGCCACGTCCACGCGAGAGACGTCGGCGAGGGCCGCGCGGCAGGATTTTGGCGAGACCAGTTCCTCGTCAGCACGAATCTCTTCGCCGTGCCACTGTGGATCGCCGGGCTAATCTACGTGTGGGCCATGTCCAAGGGAAAGCCGTACCGGATTCTCGGCTGGATGTTCGCAATTCCCTTCGCGCTGTTCGTCATCGACAAGGGCCGCGGCTACTACCAAGCGGCAGCGTATCCCATGCTGTTCGCCGCTGGGGCGGTCTGGGAGGAGCAGCGGATGGCGTCGCTCAGAACTTTATGGCGGCGCGCCGCGCTGACCGTAACTTCCGTGCTGCTGGCGGCGGGCGGCGTGGCCTCCGCCGCAATCATTCTCCCGATCTTACCCCTGAACTCTCCCCGAAACATCGCCATCAGAATAAACGGCGAGTTGCGCGAAGAGGTGGGATGGCGAGAAATGGTTCAAACAATTGCGAACATACGCGATACCCTGCCGCTGGCGGAGCGAAACCGACTCGGGATTCTCGCGGCTAACTACGGCGAAGCCAGCGCAATCGACCTCTACGGCCCGGCGTACGGACTGCCGCCCGCAATCAGCGGCGTCAACTCTTTCTGGGCGCGCGGCTACGGCAACCCGCCGCCCCAGACTCTGATCGTCCTCGGGTTCAGCCCCAAATTCATGGAGAACAACTTCGAGTCGTGCCGCGTCGCCGGGCGAAACACGAATCGCTACGGGCTCGACAACGAAGAGAGCCGGGAGCACCCGAAAATCTACGTCTGCGGCGCGCCGCGGGATCCCTGGCCTGAATTCTGGAGTAATTTCCAGTACTACGGCTAGCTCC
Source organism: uncultured Acidobacteriota bacterium (assembly GCA_963740095.1). Classification (GTDB taxonomy): domain Bacteria; phylum Acidobacteriota; class Terriglobia; order Acidiferrales; family UBA7541; genus Palsa-295. The sequence continues at coordinate 7,196 of CAVUDN010000028.1, read as the reverse complement.
CGCGCCGTGCGACAATCTTCTGCGCACACATGAATACTCTTCCAAAGATTTCGGCGAGGTCCGCGCTGACGGCGGCGTTAGCGCTGCTCGCAATTCTCGGCATCACGCAATTTGCGCAGGCACGATTCCGCCAGCCCAACGAGGAGTATCAGGCGCGACGCGCGAAATTGCGCATGAAGATTGATGCGCCGCTCGTCATTTTCGGCTACACCGGCCACGAGGACGCCTCGGAAGTCGCCGTCTTCTATCAGGAACCCTACTTTTATTACCTGACCGGGCACGACGAGCCCGGCGCGGCGCTGATCCTGTTGCCTGCCGCGCCGAACGCCAAGCCAACCGAAGGCCCGCAGGAAATCCTGTATCTTCCCGAGCGCAATCCGCAGGAGGAACAGTGGGAAGGCCCGAAAATGGGCCCGCACGATTCGGGAATCGCCGAGAAAACGGGGTTTCAGGCGGTCGAGCCGTTCGACAACCTGAAAGCCGATCTCGCCAAGCTCGCGAAAGCCTACACGAATTTCTACACGATCGTCGCGCCCACGAACGAAGAGGGCTACCCGCACTTCACGAAGATGAACAAGTGGCTGAGCGATGCCCTGCCGAGCTCGGTCCTGCGCGACGTCACTCCGACGCTGGACGCGATGCGGCAAGTGAAATCACCCGGCGAACTCGCGCTGATGCAAAAGGCCATCGATCTATCGATCGACGCGCACCTCGATGCGATGCGGCAGATGCGGCCGGGGCTCTTCGAATACCAGATCGCGGCGCGCATGAAGGAGATTCACGAATGGGGCGGCTGCGAGCGCGAGGCATACGCGCCGATCGTCGGCGCCGGATTCAACTCCACGGTGCTGCACTACAGCAAGCTCGATAGCGAAATCAAGGACGGCGACGTCGTCGTGATCGACGTGGGCGGCGAATACGGCGGCTACGCGGCGGACATCACGCGCACGCTGCCCGCGAATGGCAAGTTCACGCCGCGCCAGCGCGAGATCTACGATATCGTCCTCGGCGCGCAAAACGCCGCAATCGACGCCATCAAGCCGGGTGTGCAACTCTATGGCGGCGACAACAGCCTGCAAAGCATCGCGGCCAACTACATCAACACGCACGGCCACGACAAAGAGGGCCGCCCGCTCGGCCGCTATTTCATCCACGGCGTCAGCCATCATCTCGGCCTCGATGTCCACGACCCCGGCGACCGCGCGCGCCCACTCGAGCCCGGAATGGTGGTCACGGTCGAGCCCGGCATCTACATCCCCGAGGAAAATCTCGGCGTGCGCATCGAGGACGACATCCTCGTGACCAAGGACGGCCACCAGGTCCTCACCGCGCGCCTCCCCCGCACCACCGACGAAATCGAAAAGATCATGGCCGAAGGCGCCGCAGCCCGCGCGCAAGTCACGCAGCAGCGGTAATCAGAGCGATCCTTCGCTCTTCCGCCGCGGCGGATTCGCTCAGGACGCCAATCCTCGTCGGATTGGCGCCTTGACACTCCGAGCAGCGATCCGTAGCATCAACTATCGTCCGTGTTGCGTTCACGTGCCGGCGTAGCTCAGTGGTAGAGCGAGGGTCTCATAATCCCTAGGCCGTGGGTTCGATTCCCCCCGCCGGCACCAACCCTATCTAGCTGGTCTGCAATGAGTTCCGGCGATTTTCCGAATTCGAACCAAAGCGCGCGCGATAACCGAAGAAGTGGCACCTCAGCTTTGACCTCGAGGTCCGTGGACTCCCCGCTGGAGTACAGAGTGACTGGCTTGCCTCCTGTGACCACCGTCACAAGAAGGTGTGACAGCTTACACCGACGCGACCTCAACTAAGAAGGCAACATGAGTGGTTGACAGGAGGGCCAAAATGGCGGTCGCGTTGCAAAATCAGGCGGATAAACCCGCCGGTACGCACCAGGATCTAACCGATGCGAAAACATGGATTCAGCGCCTGGAAAGGCCAGAGAGAATACCTGCCCTGAGGATTGACGATGTGGTGGCGTGCTTGGAACTGAAGTCCGGTGACGTCGTTGCCGACATCGGGGCCGGCACTGGTGCGTTCGCCATACCGTTTGCGAAGGCTGTCGCGCCGTCCGGGAAAGTTCTGGCAGTCAATATTTGGCCGGGTCTCCTGGATTACATCAATGAAAAAGCAAGAAAAGAGAACGTAACCAATCTCCAAACGATTCTTGCGAAACTAGACGATCCCAAACTGCCGAAAAACCAGGTGGATGTAGCCTTTTTTCATGATGTTCTTCATAACATGAATGACCGCCAGGCGTATCTGGAAGTGCTTGCCTCTTATCTTAAACCCAGCGGACGCGTAGCGATCATCGAGCAGGAATTTGATGATCCGATCGCAAAGAAGTGGGACCTTCCCGAAGACAGGATCACCAAGGATCAGGTGGAAACCTGGATGGCGAACGTTGGATTTCATCGCATCGCGGATTACGACATCTTCGAGGGCGAAAACAATCCTGAAGGCGCCGGAATGCCACAGCGATGGTTCGTAGTCTACTCGCGAGGCCTCGCGTCTGGTCGCTAGCTTCACCACGGCAGGCCCGCGGGCTAATCGAATGGCCGATCGTCACACCACGGACATATCGGAAGTCATCGAAAACCAGAAGCTCACGCTCTTTGTCACCGGATTGATCCTACTCTGTGCGCTGGTGACGTTTTTCGACGGCTTCGACATGAATGTGATCTCGCTCGTGGCGCCGGAGGTGTCAGCGGCGCTGCACCTCAACCAATCGATGATGGGCAATGTGTTCAGTTCTGGCTTGGCTGGCACGATGGCGGGCGGGTTCCTGTTCGGTTATCTCGGAGATCGAATCGGGCGGCGTCCTTCGATCATTCTCGCGACGATATCCTTTGGCCTTCTCACTCTCGGATTGGCTCTGGCCGGCAGCTATTCGGAACTGGTGGCTCTGCGCTTCCTCCAGGGCATCGGGATCGGCGGCCTGCTTCCGCTCGCCTGGGTCTTGAATATCGACTACGTGCCGCGTGGCTACCAGTCGACGGTAGTCACGCTGCTGATGCTCGGTTACGCGCTCGGTGACAGTTTCGCTGGGCCACTCTCGATTTGGTTCGCTTCCTACGGCTGGCAGTCGGTTTTCATCTTCGGTGGTTGTGCGGCACTGGCGGTCACCGTGCTTCTCATTTTCCTCCTGCCGGAATCGATCAAGTTTCTCGCGAACAAAAACAAGCGTCCGGATCTGATTGCCAGATTCGCCCGGCGCCTCGCGCCCGGCCGGAGGATCGAGGCGTCGGATCGATTCGTCATCTCGGATGAGCTGGGCCAAAGCGGGAAGGGTTTCCGGGTTTCGGCGCTCTTTCGAAACGAATTGCGCTGGATCACGCCGCTGCTGTGGACCGCCTACATCGCGGCTTCGATCGCGATCTTCTTGAGGGTCTCCTGGGGGCCGACCATTCTCCAAGCGATCGGGTTCAGCCGGTCCACGGCCGCATACACGACCTCGATCAGCTCGCTCGGCGGCGCGCTCGGCGGCCTGCTGCTGATGCGCTTCACGGATACGCGCGGCGCGATCAGTATCGCCGTCTTTCCCGTGCTGACGGTGCCGTTGCTCCTCATGATGGGGCTGGGCAGAATCGGCGGAACGCCGTTTCTGGTGATGTATTTCTTTCTCACGACGCTGCTCGTGGGTGCGCACTTCGGCCTGCACAGCATTGCGGGGACTTTTTATCCGAGTTCGCTTCGTTCGAATGGCGCGGGCTGGGCCACATCCACTTCGAAGATCGGGTCCGTGATGGGACCGGTGATTGGGGGCGTGGTGCTGTCAAGTCGCCTGCCTGTGAGGTTCTTGTTCGCAATCTTCGCGGTTTTCCCCTTCGTGGTGGGCGTGGGCGTTTTCACACTCGGCTTGATTCAGCGGCGCCCGTTGCAGACGGACGCGGCACAGCCCAAGAATCAAGCGTGCCTACAGGTTCCCATAACAGCGGAGCCAGCCTTATCTCGCCTGAACAGATGAACGGACGGCGGCTGAGCATATATTGCCCCAGAAGCTAAAACTCACCTGGGGCTCACGAGGACATCCGAGCTGCACGAGACGAGGTGAAGTCTCGCTTCAAAGGTCAGTCTTGTTCCCCCCGCCTTTTTCTGTGCCATAGGCCACCACCCCGTCCTTTCGGCCATTGTGCATGGAAATGGATATGACGCTCGCGCATTCCCATGCGCGAAAACATGAACGAGAAAGCAAGCTCAAGCTGCAACCAACAAAACCGAAAAATAGCCCAACATCCCACCTCGGGAAACGGCGCCTTCGCTCACGGAAGACACCTTAAACTGATATGTTATACTTCTCGTAGCCAGAGGGGCGGAAAGAGGCGGTATGGGATCATTGAAATCGAAAAAGTCTTCGGGGGCGGCGGCGCGCGGCATCGGACTTTTCGTGCTGGTGCTGGCTGTCTCGGCAATCCTGGGCGGCTTCTACGGCCCTGCGGCGATTGCCACGTCGGCAGGCTCTCCCGACACGGACCAGTTGCAGGATTCGGTGAAGAGCTTCACGCGAGTTCTCTCCGTCGTGCAGCGCAATTACGCCGATCCGGTCGACACGGACAAAGTGATCTACGATGGCGCGATCCCCGGCATGCTCCACGTCCTCGACCCACACTCGAATTTCTTCGACCCCAAGCAGTACGCGCTCTTCCGCGAAGAGCAAGAGGGAAAATATTACGGCGTCGGCATGATCGTCGAGCAGCGCCAAAATCAGACCGTGGTGCAAGCTCCGTTCGTGAATTCACCCGCATACAAGGCCGGCATTCGCCCCGGCGACGTGATTCTGAAAGTCGACGGCAAGAACTGCACGGGCCTCACCACCAATCAGGTGGCGGACATGCTCAAGGGGGCCAAGGGCACGCCCGTTCACATCTCGTTGGGACGCGAGGGCTGGGCCAAGCCGATCGAAGTGACCGTCGTGCGTGACGAAATTCCCCGCCCCGGCGTGGAATATTCCGAAATGGTGAAGCCGGGCATCGGCTACGTGCACGTATCGACGTTCAATGAGACCACCGACAGCGATTTGACGGACGCGTTGCAAAAGCTCGATTACTCCAAGCTTGACGGCCTGATCATCGACCTGCGCGACAATGGCGGCGGCCTGTTGAATCAGGCGGTCGGCATGGCGGACATCTTCCTCGATAAGAACGAGCTCGTGGTCTCGCACCATGGGCGTTCATCTCCCGAGCGCCCGTATTACGCCGTGCGCGGCAATCAAGGCATCGACGTTCCGCTCGTGGTGCTCGTCAACAACGGAAGTGCCTCAGCTTCGGAAATCGTTTCCGGCGCGATTCAGGACCACGATCGCGGCCTCATCGTCGGCGAAACCACGTTCGGCAAAGGACTCGTGCAGACGCAGTTCCCGCTGAGCGAAGACACCGCCCTGCTTCTCACCACTGCGCGTTACTACACGCCCAGCGGCCGTCTGATCCAGCGCAACTACAAGAACGTGACGCTCTACGACTATCATTACAATCCGCAGCGCCCGCCCAAGCCCGATGTGAAACTCACCGATACGGGCCGCCAGGTATATGGCGAAGGCGGGATCACGCCGGACGTGGTCGTCCCCGCGCCCAAGCCGGATGATTTCCAGGAACTGCTCGAAGCGCGCGGCGTGCTCTATCCCCTCCCCTCCGGTGTGGGCGACTTTGCGCGCTACTATCTCGGCGAAAAGCCGCAGATCACGAAAGATTTCACCGTTGACGATGCGGTCTTGGCGGATTTCCAGAAATATCTCACCGAGCAGCACATCCCGTTTACGCCGGCCCAGATTCAGCAGATTACGCCCTGGCTGAAGTGGGAGATCAAGCGCGAGGTCTTCACCACCGTCTTCGGGCTGGACGCGGGCTACAAGGTTCAACTCGAAAACGATCCCCAACTGGAAAAGGCGGTCGACTCTCTCCCGCAAGCGAAGGCGCTCTATGCCACCGCGCGCAAGGTTGTTGCGCAGCGTGAAAACAGCAGCGACGTCAGGAATCCGAATCCGTAGGCGATTCGGCGTCCGGCCTCGGCAAAATTAGGGTTGTTGCGAGTTTTTCGCTTCCAGTTGCGCGAGCGTGGTTTTGATCCCGGCCGTATCCGCCGAATTCGGCGCGATCTTCAGATATTCGCGAAGTTCCGCCGCTTGCTTGACGAAATCCTGTTTCGCTTTATAAATCTGCGCCATCAGCAAGTGCACCCGCGCGAGGTGATGCCACTTGTCGAGCTCGATCGAGTTGTGCGCGTCGTGTTCCGCCTTCTCTAAATCGCCCAGGTGAAACGCGGCATCCGCGGAGTAGAAGAAAGAATAGGCGTTGCCGGTCGGATCGAGCGACAGCGCGCCGACCGACAAGATCGATACTTCCTTCCAGTTGTCCTCGGTTGCCGCAAAATCCGCTAGGCAGAGATACGGCGCGACGTAGTTCGGATCGACGCTGCGGGCCTGCGAACACGCCTGGCGTCCGTCGTCCGGCTTGTTCTCGGCTTCGAGGATCTGGCCCAGCACAACCCACGCAGCAGCGTAGCTCGGATAGATTTGTACCGCGTTCCGCTCGTGCTCCTCGGCGTTTTCCAGTTTCCTGTCCTTGAAGGCGCTGCAGCCCTTCTGGTATTCGCTCGACGCTTTCTTGGGAACATCGAGTCTCGCCACGCTCACGGTCGGGCTGTGCGCCGAAGACTCGGTCCACGTATTACATGATTCGGCCGCCATCAGCCATGTGGTATCGACCGGCATCATCGCGATAGGGATAGACTCAGCCGCCCAGATGTTTCCCGCAAGAGGATCATCAGGCGTCGATGCGGTCGGAAACCCGTTGGGGTCGCTTCCGGACGCGGACGGCATGAGCGGATTGGGAGGAGGCTGCGAATTGGACCTGGCCTGTCCAAACGCCGGCAACGATGCGAAAGCCAGGACGAGGACGCCGATTACCAAAGCTCTGAGTGGTGAGAATCGCAGTCGAGACGCAGCAGACAACTCTTCGTGGCGCGGAGGCAATGCAGCGCCAATGGAAAGCCCGGGTTGGTTCCCGGCCAACCTCATACCGGGATAGTAATCCCTTTGCCCCGTAGCGCAAGTTAATTTTCGAGATTGCCAGTTGGAAGGATACTGGTCTGCCCTAGTTGCCGTTCGCGAAGGCTGGTGGACGGCAGGGGATTCGAACCCCCGACCCCCGCGTTGCGAACGCGATGCTCTCCCAACTGAGCTAGCCGCCCACCGA
>CAVUDN010000027.1:0-45711 GCA_963740095.1 uncultured Acidobacteriota bacterium | reverse complement strand
CTTCGACATGAATGTGATCTCGCTCGTGGCCCCGGAGGTGTCGGCGGCGCTGCACCTCAACCAATCGATGATGGGCAATGTGTTCAGTGCTGGCTTGGCTGGCACGATGGCGGGCGGGTTCCTGTTCGGTTATCTCGGAGATCGAATCGGGCGGCGTCCTTCGATCATTCTTGCGACGATATCCTTTGGCGTTCTCACCCTCGGATTGGCTCTGGCCGGCAGCTATTCGGAACTGGTGGCTCTGCGCTTCCTTCAGGGCATCGGGATCGGCGGCCTGCTTCCGCTCGCCTGGGTTTTGAATATCGACTACGTGCCGCGTGGCTACCAGTCGACGGTGGTCACGTTGCTGATGCTCGGTTATGCGCTCGGTGACAGTTTCGCCGGGCCACTCTCGATTTGGTTCACTTCCTACGGCTGGCAGTCGGTCTTCATCTTCGGTGGTTGTGCGGCACTGGCGGTCACCGTGCTTCTGATTTTCCTCCTGCCGGAATCGATCAAGTTTCTCGCGCACAAGAACGAGCGTCCGGATCTGATTGCCAGATTCGCCCAGCGCCTCGCACCCGGCCGGAGGATCGAGGCGTCGGATCGATTCGTCGTCTCGGATGAGCTGGGCCAAAGCGGGAAGGGTTTCCGGGTTTCGGCGCTCTTTCGAGACGAATTGCGATGGATCACGCCGCTGCTGTGGACCGCCTACATCGCGGCTTCGATCGCGATCTTCTTGAGGGTTTCGTGGGGGCCGACCATTCTCCAAGCGATGGGGTTCAGCCGGTCCACGGCCGCATACACAACCTCGATCAGCTCGCTCGGTGGGGTGCTCGGCGGCCTGCTGCTGATGCGCTTCACGGATACGCGCGGCGCGATCAGCATCGCCGTCTTTCCCGTGCTGACGGTGCCGTTGCTCCTCATGATGGGGCTGGGCAGAATCGGTGGAACGGCGTTTCTGGTGATGTATTTCTTTCTCACAACGCTCCTCGTGGGTGCGCACTTCGGCCTGCACAGCATTGCGGGGACTTTTTATCCGAGCACGCTTCGTTCGAATGGTGCGGGCTGGGCCACATCCACTTCGAAGATCGGGTCCGTGATGGGACCGGTGATTGGGGGCGTGGTGCTGTCAAGTCGCCTGCCTGTGAGGTTCTTGTTCGCGCTCTTCGCGGTTTTTCCCTTCGTGGTGGGCGTGGGCGTTTTCATACTCGGCTTAATTCAGCGACGCCCTTTGCGAACGGACGCGGCACAGCCCAAGAATCAAGCGTGCCTACAGGTTCCCATAACGGCGGAGCCAGCCTTATCTCGCCTGAACAGATGAACGGACGGCGGCTGAGCATATATTGCCTCAGAAGCTAAAACTCACCTGGGGCTCACGTGGACATCAGAGCTGCACGAGACGAGGTGAAGTCTCGCTTCAAAGGTCAGTCTTGTTCCCCCCGCCTTTTTTTGTGCCATAGGCCACCACCCCGTCCTTTCAGCCATTGTGCCTGGAAATGGATATGACGCCGCACATTCCCATGCGCGAAAACATGAACGAGAAAGCAAGGTGAAGCTGCAACCGACAAACCGAAAAATGCCCAACATCCCGCCTCGGGAAACGGCGCCTTCGCTCACGGAAGACGCCTTAAACTGATATGTTATACTTCTCGTAGCCAGAGGGGCGGAAAGAGGCGGTATGGGATCATTGAAATCGAAAAAGTCTTCGGGGGCGGCGGCGCGCGGCATCGGACTTTTCGTGCTGGTGCTGGCTGTCTCGGCAATCCTGGGCGGCTTCTACGGCCCTGCGGCGATTGCCACGTCGGCAGGCTCTCCCGACACGGACCAGTTGCAGGATTCGGTGAAGAGCTTCACGCGAGTTCTCTCCGTCGTGCAGCGCAATTACGCCGATCCGGTCGACACGGACAAAGTGATCTACGATGGCGCGATCCCCGGCATGCTCCACGTCCTCGACCCACACTCGAATTTCTTCGACCCCAAGCAGTACGCGCTCTTCCGCGAAGAGCAAGAGGGAAAATATTACGGCGTCGGCATGATCGTCGAGCAGCGCCAAAATCAGACCGTGGTGCAAGCTCCGTTCGTGAATTCACCAGCATACAAGGCCGGCATTCGCCCCGGCGACGTGATTCTGAAAGTCGACGGCAAGAACTGCACGGGCCTCACCACCAATCAGGTGGCGGACATGCTCAAGGGGGCCAAGGGCACGCCCGTTCACATCTCGTTGGGACGCGAGGGCTGGGCCAAGCCGATCGAAGTGACCGTCGTGCGTGACGAAATTCCCCGCCCCGGCGTGGAATATTCCGAAATGGTGAAGCCGGGCATCGGCTACGTGCACGTATCGACGTTCAATGAGACCACCGACAGCGATTTGACGGACGCGTTGCAAAAGCTCGATTACTCCAAGCTTGACGGCCTGATCATCGACCTGCGCGACAATGGCGGCGGCCTGTTGAATCAGGCGGTCGGCATGGCGGACATCTTCCTCGATAAGAACGAGCTCGTGGTCTCGCACCATGGGCGTTCATCTCCCGAGCGCCCGTATTACGCCGTGCGCGGCAATCAAGGCATCGACGTTCCGCTCGTGGTGCTCGTCAACAACGGAAGTGCCTCAGCTTCGGAAATCGTTTCCGGCGCGATTCAGGACCACGATCGCGGCCTCATCGTCGGCGAAACCACGTTCGGCAAAGGACTCGTGCAGACGCAGTTCCCGCTGAGCGAAGACACCGCCCTGCTTCTCACCACTGCGCGTTACTACACGCCCAGCGGCCGTCTGATCCAGCGCAACTACAAGAACGTGACGCTCTACGACTATCATTACAATCCGCAGCGCCCGCCCAAGCCCGATGTGAAACTCACCGATACGGGCCGCCAGGTATATGGCGAAGGCGGGATCACGCCGGACGTGGTCGTCCCCGCGCCCAAGCCGGATGATTTCCAGGAACTGCTCGAAGCGCGCGGCGTGCTCTATCCCCTCCCCTCCGGTGTGGGCGACTTTGCGCGCTACTATCTCGGCAAAAAGCCGCAGATCACGAAAGATTTCACCGTTGACGATGCGGTCTTGGCGGATTTCCAGAAATATCTCACCGAGCAGCACATCCCGTTTACGCCGGCCCAGATTCAGCAGATTACGCCCTGGCTGAAGTGGGAGATCAAGCGCGAGGTCTTCACCACCGTCTTCGGGCTGGACGCGGGCTACAAGGTTCAACTCGAAAACGATCCCCAACTGGAAAAGGCGGTCGACTCTCTCCCGCAAGCGAAGGCGCTCTATGCCACCGCGCGCAAGGTTGTTGCGCAGCGTGAAAACAGCAGCGACGTCAGGAATCCGAATCCGTAGGCGATTCGGCGTCCGGCCTCGGCAAAATTAGGGTTGTTGCGAGTTTTTCGCTTCCAGTTGCGCGAGCGTGGTTTTGATCCCGGCCGTATCCGCCGAATTCGGCGCGATCTTCAGATATTCGCGAAGTTCCGCCGCTTGCTTGACGAAATCCTGTTTCGCTTTATAAATCTGCGCCATCAGCAAGTGCACCCGCGCGAGGTGATGCCACTTGTCGAGCTCGATCGAGTTGTGCGCGTCGTGTTCCGCCTTCTCTAAATCGCCCAGGTGAAACGCGGCATCCGCGGAGTAGAAGAAAGAATAGGCGTTGCCGGTCGGATCGAGCGACAGCGCGCCGACCGACAAGATCGATACTTCCTTCCAGTTGTCCTCGGTTGCCGCAAAATCCGCTAGGCAGAGATACGGCGCGACGTAGTTCGGATCGACGCTGCGGGCCTGCGAACACGCCTGGCGTCCGTCGTCCGGCTTGTTCTCGGCTTCGAGGATCTGGCCCAGCACAACCCACGCAGCAGCGTAGCTCGGATAGATTTGTACCGCGTTCCGCTCGTGCTCCTCGGCGTTTTCCAGTTTCCTGTCCTTGAAGGCGCTGCAGCCCTTCTGGTATTCGCTCGACGCTTTCTTGGGAACATCGAGTCTCGCCACGCTCACGGTCGGGCTGTGCGCCGAAGACTCGGTCCACGTATTACATGATTCGGCCGCCATCAGCCATGTGGTATCGACCGGCATCATCGCGATAGGGATAGACTCAGCCGCCCAGATGTTTCCCGCAAGAGGATCATCAGGCGTCGATGCGGTCGGAAACCCGTTGGGGTCGCTTCCGGACGCGGACGGCATGAGCGGATTGGGAGGAGGCTGCGAATTGGACCTGGCCTGTCCAAACGCCGGCAACGATGCGAAAGCCAGGACGAGGACGCCGATTACCAAAGCTCTGAGTGGTGAGAATCGCAGTCGAGACGCAGCAGACAACTCTTCGTGGCGCGGAGGCAATGCAGCGCCAATGGAAAGCCCGGGTTGGTTCCCGGCCAACCTCATACCGGGATAGTAATCCCTTTGCCCCGTAGCGCAAGTTAATTTTCGAGATTGCCAGTTGGAAGGATACTGGTCTGCCCTAGTTGCCGTTCGCGAAGGCTGGTGGACGGCAGGGGATTCGAACCCCCGACCCCCGCGTTGCGAACGCGATGCTCTCCCAACTGAGCTAGCCGCCCACCGAGGTTTTTATTCTAACAAACGGGTCAACGGCAGCCAATCGCCATTCGGCTCAGGCGTGGAGGCGAAATCCGACTGCGGAGCAAAAATCGGGGGGAAGGGGCAGGAGCCTTGCCGGTCGTTTAAAATCGTCGAGGAGGGAAAGAAGGTCTCGGGGTGTGCGATCGGTCCCCGCTCGACGTTTGCACTTCACGACCGGCAAAGCTCCCGTTCGTCGTGTAGTGAGACGAGGGTAACGGCTGCGCCGCGGCGTCTCAATCCGGTAGTTAACTGATTTCGTACCGGGTAAAACACCTTAGACGCCCCTGGCGGCCCGCTATCACCGCGTCAGCGCACCTAAACTACTCCAAATTGGACGGTTAACCCCATTGCCGATGCCCTTTCAATTGGCCCTATCGGATGCTAGCCTTTCGTGGAGGTCTTTCCTTGCCAATCCGGCTTATTGCCACCGATATCGACGGAACGCTGCTCGATAGTCACGGCGAGCTCCCCGAAGCCAATGCGCTGGCGATCGGAGAGGCGGCCGAGCGCGGCATCGAAATCGTGATCGTCACCGGCCGGAGGTTCGACCCTGCGCGCAGGATCGCTCAGAAACTCCCCTGCGACGCCCACCTTATCGTCAGCAACGGCGCGCTGGTGAAATCGGGCTCGGGAGAGACCCATTTGCGTTCCCTGCTACCGATCGAGACGGCGCGGCGCGTGATCGAAGCGACCGACGAATTCCGGCCCTACCAGGGGGTAATTTTCGACCGTCCGGCCGAGCGCCAAGTGATCTTCGAGCGAATCAACTGGGACGGCCCGTTCATGGGCCCTTACCTCCAGCGGCACAGGCACCAGGTGGCGGAGGTCGCTCCACTTGCGGCCTGCCTCGACACGGAAGACCCCGTCGAGATCATGTTCATCGGTGAATGCGAAATGGTTCGCGCGGCGCACCGTACGCTCGAAACCCACGCGCACTGCGACGAGTACACGCTGGCATTGACCGAATACGAAGAACGCGGCATGTCCATGCTCGACGTGCTACAGCGCGGCGTGACGAAAGGGACGGCGCTCGCCGAGTGGGCCAAGCGGCGCGGCATTGCACCCGACGAAGTGATGGCCATCGGAGACAATTGGAACGACCGCGAAATGCTGGAATTCGCCGGAACACCCGTCGTGATGGGCAACGCCGTCGCCGAGTTGAAATCGCTCGGCTGGCGGGTTACCCTCTCGAACGACGACTGCGGCGTGGCAGCCGCCATTCGATCTTATGCGCTGGACGGCAAGCGAACGAGCTGACGGAAAAGGGGGAATGACATGAAGGTTCTTACGGTGATTGCCAGTGGACTACTGTTTGCGACGGGCTTGCTGACGGGAGCAGCGACCAGGGCCCAGCAGGGCCCGCCGATGGGAAGGCCGCCGATGTCGACCAAGCCCGCTACCATAACCTCCGTGCTCGATTTTCAGCTTTCGATCGAGGAACGCGAGATCGAGGGCCTGGCCGACGCCATGCCGGAAGACAAGTACGACTTTGCGCCGACGAACGGGAACTTTGCGGGCGTGCGGATATTCGCACAGCAAGTGAAGCACATCGCAACAACCAACGATCGATTCTTCGGCTCAATCTTGGGGCAGCCCGCCGCGACGCCCGCTTCGCAGTTCGAAGCCGAGAACGGCCCGGACTCGGTGAAAACGAAGGCCCAGATCATGCAGTATCTGAAAGATTCCTTCGCGCTGGGCCACAAGGCCATCGCAACCATCAACGCCGACAACGCGTTTGTCGATATGAAGAACCCTCCGACTCCCTTCTTGCGCACACCCGCTCAAATCGTGGTTTTCGATTGTGCACACTCGATGGACCACTACGGGCAGATGGTCGAGTATCTGCGCGACAATGGAGTCATTCCCCCGGCGAGCCGGCAACGGCCACCTGCAAATCCTCCGGGCCAGTCGGGGCATAAATAACGGCGGTCTACAACTAACGAGATGAAATCCACGGCCATTCTGGGCGCGATGCTGCTGGCCGGCGTCACTGCGGTGATTGCCGCGCCGGCAGCTCGCGCCGATTATGCGGTCCTGCGCAATGGAATGCGGCTGCATATCACTGGTTATGCGCAGCTGGGCGATCGCGTGCAGCTCACCGTCAGGGGCGGGACCGTCGAAATTTCCGCAGAGCAATTGATCGACGTCGAGCCCGAAGATCAGTTTCCCGCCCCGCCGCCAGCCGATGTCGATTTCGGCGTCCGCTACGCCCACCTGATTCACGCCGCGGCCCAGAAACACGGCGTGAACGAAAAGCTCGTCGCCCAGGTGATCGAAGCCGAATCGAACTTCAATGCGAAAGCCGTGTCGCGGAAAAAGGCGCTGGGCCTCATGCAGGTTCTGCGAGAAACTGCCGCGCGCTACAACGTGGCAAACATCTTCGACCCCGCGCAAAACATCGAAGCCGGAACGCACTACCTGAAAGACCTGCTGGTGCGCTACGACGGGAATCTCAAGCTCGCGCTCGCGGCATACAACGCCGGACCCGAGGTGGTCGACCGTTACCGCGGCATCCCGCCCTTCCCCGAAACGCAGCATTACGTGCGGGAAATTCTGGCCGGCCTCGCCAAGCAGACTTCCGACTCAGCGCAGTTCACATCGATTCATCCCGACTGAAATATTTCGGCAATTTGCTTTGCGGTCGCGACGGCGCGAGAATTAGTGTGTGGGTTGAAATATGCAACGTTCTTCCGCACTCCGCGCGCTGGCCGTTACGTTACGCCCGTGTGGGCGCCATTCCTGGCAAAAACATCCATCGAAGCGGCGGAGAAATGGGCTTTCGAGCCAGCGGCGTTCGACGGCAAGCGTGTCAGTGCCAACGCAGTGATCGGCTACGTCTATCGCCCGCCAAACATCGCGGCTCCAGTCGCACCCTTCCGTCCCACGCAGCCATAGGTGAGTTTCTAGCGGCGGGTTGATGTGCTTTCAACCCGGCAGCGTGTCGCGCGCGTGACTTGCGGCTGAATACCTACTGAGTGGCCGTCTTTTCGCCTAGGCGGCGCATGCGTTCCTGCAGCTTCTTGCGGAGCGGTGCCGGTGCGTTGGGGTTGAACGCGACGAGATACCAGAGCGGCTGCGAGCGGTCGCGGCTGAGCCGCGAAAGCGTGGAAGCGTCGCTATTGGGATGGCGTGCGATATTCTCGCGGATCGCCGAATACGGATGATGCGAGAGACGCCCGAGCGTCTTCGCCGTCACTTTCGGGTGCTCGCTGATCAAACGCAGCAGATAGTAATCTTCCTTCGGCGCCTGGCGTGAGAGCTGGTCGAGCGCATCCGCGCGCACTTCCGAGCTGAGCACGGTGCCCACTTTTTCGTCCCAGCCGGGATTGATGCGGTTGAGTTCTTGTGTGCGCGCGTGGATTAGTTGCTCGATCACACGCCGCTCCTGATCGAGGCGCGAAGCCGGCAAAGCGCTGTGCTCGACGGAATCGAGCACGCGCAGCAGATGTTGCCGCTCGCCGAAAACAATCTGGGATGTACGCACGGTCTTCCCCTTCCCTGCATTGCGAACCAAGTCGGAACGTCTCATGTTTCCATCACCCCGCAAATTTCACGCGCCGCGGGATTCGGCCAATTGAAACTGCGCGAGAATCTGGCCCTGAGCGGCTGCGATCTCGAACTCGAATCTTGCATGGGGCCCGCTACCCGTCGGAAATACTGTAAGTATAAACCGAAAAGCGCACTGTACCCATTTGAAACTGTAATTCCGAAGCAGGCGATCATGCAAGTCGCGCTGCCGATGCCAATCTGTGACGGCGTGATTATCCAGCGTGGTGCGCGGCGAGTAAAGCGAAGCCCAAGCGCCGTGTTCCAAGGGCCGCAACAGATAGTCCTAGAACTAGGTCCCTCACGCGTTACTTTGGCGCGGACGGGGGCGTCGGGATGGATTGCGGTATGTCGTTGACGGCCACTCGCCGCTCGAATTTCCAGTGGCCATCCTCGCGAACAAGGGTGTCGTCGTAGTGACCGCCCATTGCCGGAGCGGGTCGGTTGTCGGCGCCCGCGGTGACGAAAACCCAACGCGACCATGCAGTTGCGGTGTCGCCATGCACGTCGATGATGAAATTCGTGAGGAGGTGGAACGTCGATCCGGGCTTGCGCGCGGGGCTGGGGCCCAGATTCTTCTCCATCAGCGCTTGAATGCCCGCGGGCCCCTTTGCCGAGCCGAAGCCGCCGACCCACTCGCCGTCCTTGGCGAAAAGGTGCGAATAGGCGGCGAGATCGTGAGCGTCGAGGTAGCGGCCGTAGTCCGTGAGCAGCACCCGGATCTCCTCGATATCCTCAAGCCGCTGGATGCGTGCCGCGAGCGATGCGTCGCTGTTTTTCCTTTTGTCGGGAGCCTGCGCCTGTGCCAAAGCGGGCAGCCCAAGCGCGAGAAGCAATGCGAGAAATACCGATGCGGGGGTCGCTAGACGATATCTCTTGCGAATGGTGGACACGTTCACGTGCGCCTCCTTGCGAGTGCCGAGTGATCGAGTGCGAAAGATACCACTCGGTGCGCAAAAGGCGCTAGACGGCAGTGCTGGCCTCGGCCTGCAGGCTTTCCTTGGGCGCGTCGACCAGGGAGCCAAGTTTTTCCGGGCCGTCTCCCAACCGTTTCCGCAGCCAGCGATTCATCGGTTCCGAATAGAATCGCGCGACGAGTTCACCCAGAAGCGCTCCGAGGAAAATGACCCCGAGGAAAAACACCGGCACCCCGATCATCGGCTTGTCCGCCGCGAGAAAAATGTGAAGCAGCGCGAAGACGACGAACATGTGCGTGAGATAAATCTCGTAGCTGCGCCGGCCCAGCAGCAGAAACGGAGCCAGCACTCGCGGGCTGCGCCATTGCGTCTGGGCGGCCGTGATAATCACCATGCACGTGCCTAGAGCGATGATCGTCATATCCAGCCCGTTCCGCGGATATGCCATAAAACGCACCCAAAACGGGTGGGCGAGGACAAACGCCAGGAATCCAACGCCCGCGCCGCCTATCGCCAACAGCGCCGGACGAGCGAAGCGGCGGCCGCGCGCCACGAAAATCGCGGTGAGACATCCCAGCGCGATCGCATCCATTCCGCCAAGATACGAGTATTCCTGCCAAACCGGATTGCCATGCAACCAGACCGTGCGCGCGAATGGACCCAGCGCAACGAAGGCGAGCAGAAACGCGACAAGCCATTTCGTCCGCCGGAGCAGAACGCAAGCGAGAGGAAAGAAAAGATAAAACACCTCTTCGACCGACAGCGACCACAGAATATCCCAGTTGCCCGGCAAATATCCGTGCCGCGCCTCCAGCACGTTTACGTGAAAAGCCAGCGCAGCGAGCAACGCCCGCCCGAGGCTCGCTCTCGTTGCCGGGATCACGAAATCATGAATATTCGCCACATGCAGGATGCTGAGCACAGCCAAAAGCGAGAGAAGCAGCGGCGCGATGCGCGCGAAGCGAAGAACGTAGAAATCGCACAGGCTGACGCGCGAAAGGGTTCCCCAGCGCCGCAATGCAGTCGACGTAATCAGAAATCCCGAAACCGCGAAGAATATCTGCACGCCATACTGCGCGTTCCAAATCAGCGAGCTCACAAGCTCCCGTGGCAGCCCGGCCGTGTATGGCACTTTCGCGGACATCAGCCGCATGTTGACGTGGTTCATCAACACGAAGAAGATCGCGAGCGATCGCAGCAGATCGACG
Organism: uncultured Acidobacteriota bacterium; assembly: GCA_963740095.1. Lineage (GTDB taxonomy): Bacteria > Acidobacteriota > Terriglobia > Acidiferrales > UBA7541 > Palsa-295. The sequence continues at coordinate 35,500 of CAVUDN010000027.1, read as the reverse complement.
CCGTCGAGTCTGGTCCAACTGCGCGCTGGATTTACCGCCAGGGCTGAGTCCACGGCTGCGATTGTGCACCGGCCAGAGCGGCGCGTGCGGCCGAAGTTGCGCGAGGATGGGCGTCAGGTAACTACGCCTGAACGGTTGAAGCTTCCGGCGGCCGCTAACGCAGGAACGGATTGTCCTCGCGCTCTTCGCCGATCGTGGTCGTATCGCCGTGGCCGGGGAAAACGATCATCTCCTCGGGCAGAATCAGCAGCTTTTCGCGGATCGAGCTCAGTATCTGCGGGAACGAACCGCCGGGAAGATCGGTGCGGCCGATGCTGCCGCGAAACAGTGTGTCGCCCGCGAGGAGAAGCGAACCGCCGCGCGCGGACTCCGTCGCAGCATTGGGTTTCGCGCGCGCCGTAGCTGTCACGGCTTGCGTCTGCATCGATGTAGGCTCGACGACGAGGCTGATGCTCCCGGGCGTGTGCCCCGGCGTGTGCAAAATGTGCGCTCCAAAGCCGCCCCAGCGCAGCGTGTCGCCCTCTTTCACGAAATCCTGGATGCGCATCGTCTCCGGCGTGGGAATGCCGAGCCATTGCGCCTGCATGTCGAGGCTGCGATAAAGCGGCAGATCGGCCTCGTGAAACAGCACCGGCGCGCCGGTAGCGCGATGGAGCTGCGCGAGCCCGCCGACGTGGTCGATGTGCGTGTGCGTGCTGACGATCGCCAAAACTTTCAGTTGATGGCGGCGCAGAATTTCGAGGATGCGGTCTACATCGTCGCCCGGATCGACCACGATCGCCTCATGCGTTTCCGGATCGCCCAGAATCGAGCAGTTGCACTGCAACAGCCCCACGGGAATGATTTCGTGAATGAGCTTCGCGGGCACAGAGGCGAGTATATCAGGACGTGCCGCGGGCGGAGCAGGCGGCTGCTCTGGCTTTTGGTCTGGCGGCAGCGCAGCGGCGACGAGCGATTCGACGCGAGCGAGCAGTTCGGTGCGCTGCGTGGCGCTGTATGCAGCTGTATCGACGGCAGGGCCGAAGCGCACCACAACCTCGCCGGGATGAACGACCCACTTGTCGCGCGGGAGCAGGCGGTACGTCCCGACGATCGCGACGGGCACAATCGGCGCCCCAGCTTCAATCGCCGTCACAAACGCGCCTTTCCTGAAAGGTCGCAAACGTCCATCCCGGCTACGCGTTCCCTCCGGAAAAATAAAAACAGAAAGTCCCTCCTTTAACGTGCTCACGGCCATCGCGACGCCCGAGCCCGCCTGCTTCCCCGCTCGATCCACCGCGACAAATCCCGCCAAGCGCATTCCCAATCCCAGCACCGGTAGCCCAAACAGTTCCCTCTTGGCAAGCACCGAAATTCGGCGGGGGATCGCGGGGAAGAGGATCGGTGCATCGAGATTCGAGGCGTGGTTTGCCGCGAAGACGCATGGGCCGGGCGGGATGTTCTCGATTCCCTCGACGCGCACGCGGATTCCAGCCAGCCGAACGGCGAAGCGGCAAAATTTCATCGACGTTCGGTACATCAAATCGGGATTGCCCGCGAGCCACGTCCACAAGATGAGGAACGGCAGGCCGAGCAGAACCGCGACGCACGTGAGGAATACGGCGACGAGAGTGCTGGCGGCGGACGCCATGTTAGTCGGTCATGCCGCGCAGCATGCCTTCGCGAATGCGGCGCTGCCGTTCGCTCGGATGCTCGATTTCGGTGATGGTATACATCGTGCCGACTTGTGCGCCGAGGCTTTTCTGGTCCAGGGCAGCGCGATTCACCTGCAGGCCGGCGAGGCCGAGGAAATCGTTATAGGGAATTTCGTCCGTGCCGCCGACATAGCGGCGGAAGAAATCCTGAAAACTCTTTCCGGCGACCTCTTCGACGGCGGCGCGAATGCCTTCATCGTCGTTGTAGAACTTGCCCTGCTGCGCATATTCGGCGTTCATCAGGCGAAAGACGTCGTCGAGCGATTTGTGATTGTCGGTCGCGTCGCGGATCGCGAGGTCGAGCATCACGCCGAGAATCTGCCCTTTGTTGTAATACGAAATGCTGCGGTCCGGTTCGTTGTAGCCGTCGTACTTCTCAAACCAGGCGTCGAAGCTCGATTCCTCCGCGCTCTGCCACGCGCGCGCGGGGTGAGATTCGAGCTGGCCGATTTGCGAGGCAAGGTCGCCGTAGAACTGATACTTCGTCCACAGCTTGGTGCGGACGAGCGCGAACGAGGCATACGCGGTGGTGACGCCCTCGGCAAACCAGAGCGAGCGCGTGTATTGCTCCTTCGCGTAGTCGACCGGCTCGAGGCTCTGCGGGCGGATGCGCTTCACGTTCCACGCGTGAAAAAACTCATGCGCCGCGATCGGAATCGCGGAATCCACGGAGCTCATGGAGATGGCGGTCGAATTGGCGTGCTCCATGCCGCCCCCTTCGACCTCGTCGTCGGGCCCAATGTGGAAGATAAACGTGTACTCGCGGCGGGCCGGGTCGAAGGGCGGGCCGCCCATCAGCTGCAATTCGTATTTGGTGATGCGCTTGAGCCCATCTTCCAGCTGCACGCGATTCCAGCCGCCCTCGATCTCCGGATCGACCACCACCCGAAAGTGAGCATCATCGTCGTCGAACGTGAATTCATCGAATTTACTCGCTTCAACAGGCGCGTCGACGAGCTTGTCGTAGCTCGAAGCAGTGTAGGCGTTGGCGGTGCCGGCCGCCGCTCTAAGCTCCGTCGCGGTTCGCCAGCCGGCCGGCACATTGTCGAATGCGACCGACACATCCTCGGCCCGCCGGTCGGGCACGTACATCAGAATCTCAGCAAGATTGATGAAGGCGTGATGCTCGTCGAGCTGCGAATTGAAGGGCCCAGGATCGTCCCATTCGATCGAATAGTGAATCTCGAACATGTTGTGGTCGCCGGGCTGGCATGGCGACGCGAGCGAAATGCGCCAGGTCTGCTTGTCGAGTTTCCCTACATCTACAGGGACGGCATCGACCGAGCGGCAAAGCGCGGTCACGTCGCGCACGCGATACGCGAAATCCTCGATGCGATACAGAGCGTTCCATGCGGGCATCGCGACGGTGACTTCCCTGCCCTCAACGGGAATGGTCATCGTCACGCCGAAGAGATGGCGGTCCGGCTGGGCGAGCGAAACGCGATACTGAATCGTCGCAGAGGCAGGACCCGCGGTAATCAGCGATGCGCACACCGCGACGAATGCCAGAGCCAGCGTACGACGAAGCCCGGGGCCGCGGTCCTTCATGCACGCGCACCGGAAGCCGCTTGCAATTTCTCCAGAAGCTTCCCGGTAAGCCCGCCGAAACTGCCGTTGGACATGATCAGAATCAGATCGCCTGAGCCAGCGTGCGTAGCCAGATGCTCGGCAATTTCGTCGGCAGACGAGAACGCCTTGGCGTCGGCGCCCCGCGCGCGGACGGCGGCGGCAATCGCTTCGGGTGAAAGGCGATCCTCTTCGGCCAGCAATTGCGCTCGATTCACGGGGCCGAAAAGCACCGCGTCGGCCAGCGAGAGTGCGTCCGGCAGCGCGTCCTGAAAAATTTTGCGGCGCATCGTATTCGACCGCGGCTCGACGGCCGCCCAGATTTTGCGCCCGGGCCAGCGCGTCCGCGCGGCCTCGAGCGTCAGGCGAATCGCCGTTGGATGATGCGCGAAATCTTCGACCACCAGAATGCCGCCCGCCTCGCCCTTGATCTCCATGCGGCGGCGCACGCTCTGAAAAGTGGCAAGCGCGCGCTCGATCGCATCGCATTCCACGCCGCGCCCGTAGGCCAGCGCGACAGCGGCCAGCGCATCGAGCACGTTGTGCCGCCCGGCAACGGGAATTCGGATGCGCGTCACCTCGCTGCCGCGATAGGCGACGCGAAACTCGGTGGCCTCATCCTGCCAGAGGATGTCTCCCGCGCACCAATCGCATTCCGGCGTCAGACCAAATGTTTCGACCGGGCAAAATGCCTTCGCAGTCGCTTCACGAAGCTCGGCACTCTCGCCCCACATCAAGATCCGCCCTCGCCGCGGCACCAGATTCACCAGCCTCCGGAATTGCAGCGCAATCGACGCGAGGTCGGGATAGATATCCGCGTGATCGTATTCGAGCGACGTAAGGATCAGCTCGTCCGGGTGGTAGTGCAGGAATTTCGGAGCCTTGTCGAAGAAGGCCGTGTCGTACTCGTCGCCTTCGATGATGAACTCTTCCCCGCCGCCCAGCCCGTAACTACGGTCTCCAAAATTGGGCGCCACTCCGCCGATTAGAAAGTCGGGGCGCCGCCCCGCCGTCTGGAAAATCCAGGCAAGCATCGCGGTCGTCGTAGTTTTGCCATGCGTCCCCGCCACAACGACAGAAGTATGGCCCGGAATAAAATATTCCTCGAGGATCTGTGGCATCGAGCGGTACGGAATCTTGTCGTCGAGGATCCGCTCGAGTTCGGAATTGCCGCGCGAGATCGCGTTGCCGATCACGGCAAGATCGGGCACCGGCCGGAGATTCTCCTCGCGGTAGCCGTCATTCCACGTGATGCCGAGCGAGCGCAGCAGGTTCGACGCGGGCGGATACACGCCGGTGTCGGAACCGGTCACGCGAAATCCTCGCTCCGCGAGCATTCCGGCGAAAGGTGCCATCGCGGATCCTCCGATCCCGAGGAGATGGATGTGGTCGACGCCGCTCATGACACGCACGCCGGTTCAAGAATTTTGAGCATGCCGCGGCCCGCGCTCGAAAGCTCGGCGCGAACGCCCAGAGGCAGCGTCAGCGTCGCTCGCTCGGTGTGCCCGATGGGCGAACCCCACACGATCGGCACGCCGAGCGGTCCGAGAATGCGGCCGACGACAGATTCCACCGTTTCGCCTTCCGGCGGCGGAGCGCATTCCGGAAAATCGCCGAGGATGATGCCGGCGACGCCGCGAAACTTCCCTGCCTGTTTGAGATGGATCAGCGCGCGATCTACCTGGTAAGGCTTCATGCCGCGGTCCTCCAACAGCAGGATGGCGCCCTGCGTATCGAGCTCCCACGGCGTGCCCAGCGACGCCTCCACAAGCGTGAGGCAGCCGCCGAGCAACGTGCCCTGCGCCTGCTCCGCAGCCATGGGCGAGCCCTGCAAATCAATCGACCAGCCGTGCCGCGTCTCGGTAATGGCAGACATCAGGCTCGGGCAGTCGTAGCCGTGTGGCGCGCCCGCGCCGCGGTCGAAATTCGACGCCACCATCGGCCCGTAGAACGTCACCCAGCGAAATTTCTGCCAGAGAAAAATCTCCAGCGCAGTGAGATCGCTCGAACCCAGAAACATCTTCGGTGCAGCCAGCGCGACGCTCAGGCCGTCGAGCAGGTAATTCGAGCCATAGCCGCCGCGCGAACAGAAAATCGCGCGTATTGCCGGATCCGAAAGCGCATCCTTCAGTGCGGCCAGGCGGCTCGCCGTTCCTCCCGCAAAGAAGCCCTCGTGTGCCAGCACGCTCGCACGGTCCATCTTCGGCGAGTATCCGAGCCGCGCCAGCTCATCGCACCCCGCTTGCAAGTGATCCTCCTGCACGGGGCTTGCGAGCGACAACACGCGAATGGCGTCGCCGGGTCGCAGCGCGGGCGGCTTAATGGGCTGTGGCATATGCGAATTCGAGAATAAGGAATTTGCGAAGGCGAGTCCAGAAGCGGAAGCAGCGCCGATTCGCCGGATGCAACCGCAGTCCGCAGCGCGAGCCGGCTACTGGGCGTTCACGGTGAACGTCAGTTGCGAGGAGGTGCCGCCGCCAGGGGCCGGGTTTGTGACGGTGATCTGGGCGGTGGTCGCCGATCCGGTATCCGCCGCAGGAATCAGAACAACGAGCTGCCCGCTGGTCAGGTCCGCCGTCGCCAGCGGGATGCCATTCCATTCGGCCACTGAGCTCGCATTGAAGCCCGAGCCATTCAGCACCGCCTCGAAATCCGGACCTCCGGCCGCCACCGACGACGGCGAGATCGACCGGGCCGTCGGCGACAGATTGTCCGCTCCAGTAATGGGAAACGCGACCGACGGCGACGCAATCACCAGCCCGGGCGTGCTCACGGCCACGCTGGCCGAGCCGACCGCGGAGATATAACTCGCCGGAATCGTCGCGGTGGCCATATCTCCGCTGATGGATGTCGTCTGCGGAATGCCGTTCCACGTGATCACGTCGCCCGCGGCGAAATTCGTGCCGGTGATGCTCAGCATGAAGTCCGCGCCGCCCGATTTCGCGTTGGGTGGAGAAACATCGGTGATCGTCGGGCCATTGTTCGCAACGGCCTCGACGGCGAATGTTGCCGCCACCGTCGACATGCCTCCACCCGGCAGCGGATTCCAGAGCGTAACCTGTGGCGAGCCCGCAATCGCCACGTCGGAAGCCGGAATCGTGACCAGAAGCTGGTTGGTAACGGCATTGTACGTGGTCGAACGCGGCGAGCCGTCCCAGTATACGAACGTCACGCCTTTGGCGCTCGATATGATGCCTGTGGCCGTGATCGCCATCGTAAAACCGTCGCTGCCCGCCGTAATGTTGGACGGAAACAGGTTCGTAACGGCCGGCGTGGCGTTGAAGGGCGGCGCCTTGCTTCCGCCACAGCCCCCCAGCAGAACGACGGTGCTTGCCGCCAGCGCCAGCGCGCCCCACCACGAACGCTTCAATCCATCCTCCTAGAAACTTTCAACGGGCAAACTTTCAAGCGGGGATCCCGCCACCGCCTGCCGCGGCCAGCCGGGAACATGAAACGAGGGACACACCGGACGCCTTGCACATCCCCCTGCAAAACAGGCAAGAGTGATAGCATTCCGGCGCACAGCCCGTCAACTTGGATTCGCCCATCCCCCGGAAGGTTTTCCCGCTCAAGAACCGAAAAAAACGACGATGGCGTGGCGCCCCGCACACCTGTCATTCCGCCTGCCCTGACGCAGGAAGGGAGAGCAGCGAGGCCCGCCGGACGGGCAGGAATCTGCGCCCGCCTCGTCCGTGGCTCCCTGCATCCTTGCTTCCCTGCCTCTTTGCTTCTTACAGCTTGAACGTCGTCAGCCGCGCGAATTGCCGCGCCCGCGCCGAAATCTCCTTCCGCGTCACCTTCGCCAGCCGCTGTACGCCAAACTTCTCCACTGTGAAGCTTGCCAGCACCGAGCCGTAGACCATCGCCGAGCGCAACGTCTGCTCGTTAATCCGCCCCTTGCTCGCCAAATAGCCCATGAAGCCGCCCGCAAACGTGTCGCCCGCGCCGGTGGGATCGTGAACTTCCTCCAGCGGAAACGCCGGCACCGAAAAAATAAATCCGTCGTGAACCATCAGCGCCCCATGCTCGCCGCGCTTAATGATCAGCGTCTTCGGGCCCATCTTGAACACGTGCTTGGCGGCGCGAAAAAGATTGTGCTCGCCGGTCAGTTGGCGGGTCTCGTCGTCGTTGATCGTCAGGATATCGACATCCTTCAGCGTTTCCTTCAGCTGCGCCGGCGTGCCGTCGATCCAGTAATTCATGGTGTCGAGCCCGACCACCTTCGGTCTGCGCCGCACCTGATTCAGCACCGAGTGCTGCAGCGTCGGATCGATATTGCCGAGAAAAATGTACTGCGAATCCAGATACGATTCAGGCAGCGCCGGCCGGAACGCGCCAAAAACGTTCAGCTCGGTCACGAGCGTGGTCCGCTCGTTCATGTTCTGGCTGTAGCGCCCCGACCAGAAAAACGACTTCCCCGGCACGTGTTCGAGCCCGGCCAGATCAATCTTCCGCCCGCGAAAGACGGCTTCGTCCTTGGGCGTGAAATCTTCGCCCACAATCGCCACCAGCCGGACGGGCGCGAAGTGGCTCGCGGCCAGCGCGAAATAGCTCGCTGCTCCGCCAAGCGTGCGATCGACTTTTCCGTGAGGCGTCTCAATAGCGTCAAAAGCAACTGATCCGACGACGAGAAGTGACAAGGGCGCTCCGTTCTCTCAGCGGTCTGCGCGCAGCGGCAGCCCCGCGTTTCGATCGAAATTAAATTCCAAGGGAAATTCCCTGCTGATTGATTCCTGCCACCAGCTCCGAACCGCTTGCCTCAGACATACTTGCCGATAATGGGCGCGAGCCGCCTCTTCGTCGCCGCCGGGATGCGCTTGCGATCGGTGAGAATAGCGTGGGCGAGCGCCGAGCGGCACTTGCAGCTTCCTTCGTTATCGAGCGCGCGAACCGCCTCGCGGATCGCGTTCTGCGCGTTCTCCGCATTCTTCGTAAGATAGCCGATGATCGTATCGACGGTCACCGCATCGTGCCCCGGATGCCAGCAATCGTAATCCGTCACCATCGCGAACGTAGCGTAGCAAAGTTCCGCTTCGCGCGCGAGTTTGGCCTCGGTGAGATTCGTCATCCCGATCACGTCGAAGCGGAGCTGCCGGTAGGTATGCGATTCCGAAAGCGTCGAAAATGCCGGCCCTTCCATGCAGACGTACGTCCCGCCCCGATGCACGTTCACCCCCACGCGATCACACGCCGCCCCGAGCTGCGCCGAGAGCCGCGGGCACGTCGGCTTGTCGAATCCGACGTGCGCCACGATCCCGCCCCCAAAGAATGTCGCCGCGCGCCCCTTCGTGCGGTCGAAAAATTGGTCCGGGACCACGAAATCGAGCGGCGCAAAATCCTCGCGCAGCGAGCCGACCGCGCTCACCGAAATAATCTGCTCGACGCCCAGAATTTTCATCGCGCAGATATTCGCGCGGTAATTGATCTCGCTCGGCGTAAAGATATGCCCGCGCCCATGCCGCGCCAGAAACGCCACGCGCCGCCCTTCCAGCGTTCCGACAATGAGCGCATCCGAAGGATCGCCGAAGGGAGTCTTCACGCGCACTTCGCGCGCGTCCGTCAGCCCAGCCATCGAATACAGCCCGCTGCCGCCGATAATGCCAATCTTCACCGGCTCGCTCTTTGATTTCTTCTTGGGCGTTCTTGCCATATCGAAAGCTTCTCCGTGTCCTGTGTGGCCGTTCTCTGTGTCCTCTGTGTTTCCGACGGCTTCCGGCTTGCCTCGCACCCGCCACGGCAAGGTCTTCTCTGCGTCCTCTGCGCCTCAGCGGTGGATTCCCACGTTTTGTTGATGTGCCCGAGTGCTCTACTCCACCGCCACCGGCTCAGCTTCCCACTTGCCGTCGCGCTCGCGCAGGTAAGCGGCGAAAACCCGCGCGTCGTGCGCGAAAAGCGCAATCCAACCCTCCTGAATAGCGTCAGGAATCCAGCGCTTCTTGTTTTCAAGCGTGATCATCGGGTAAAGATCGTAACCCATAATCCACGGAAGCGGGAGATGCGCGGTCGTCGGCACAAGATCCGCAAAAAGGAACGCCGTCTTCCCACCGCCCGTCAGCTTCACGCACTGCATATCCGCCGTGTGCCCCGGCGCCCGAATCAGTTCCACTCCCGGGACGATAGCCCGATCGCCTTCCAGCAGATCGAACATGCCGGCCGCTTCAATCGGCGCGAAATTGTCCACAAAATAGCTGGCATGATCGCGCTCGTTCGGGTGCATGGCGTGTTCGAATTCGCCGCGCTGCGTCACGTAGCGCGCATTGGGAAATGCCGGCACCACCTTGTCTTTCTCGACCCGTGTGTTTCCCCCGCAGTGATCGAAGTGCAGGTGCGTATCCACCACAATGTCGATGTCCTCAGGCCGCAGGCCATAGCCGCGCAGTCCGTCGACGAGATGCGGCCCATCGAGCCCATAAATATCGCGAAACTTCTGATTCATTTTGTCGCCCGCGCCGGTCTCGACCAAAATGCGCTTCCCGCCCGCGCGAATCAGCAGCGAATTCATCGAGAGCGCGATTCGGTTGCGCGCGTCGGGAGCCATCTTCTTCTCCCACATCGTGCGCGGAATCACGCCAAACATCGCGCCGCCATCGAGCAGCAGCCGCCCCGTCGAGAAAATGTGAAACTCGATGTCGCCCAGCTTCATCCAGCCCCCGAAAGCACCTGCGCGGCGCCCACCCCGGCAAGCGAACGAAATTATCAGGAGCCCGCCGAAAGTTCAAACCAACCATTTCTCGGGCCGTCGTGTGGCTTGTTTCTCGGACCCTCCGTGTACTCAGCCTCTCTCCGTGCACTCTGTGTTTAGCTGTGCGCTCGTCAAGTAAACCGCTATATTTTTTCGCTAACTCTTTGACGGCGCAAGCGTCTACGGTAATACAATATTCGCCGGAGGGTGAGCTGGATGAGCCGCTACTATCGCGTCTTAACTGCAATTTTTTCCGCTGCCGCACTATCGCTTTTGCTTCCAGGTGTCTCCCGTGTTTCCCACGCGCAGGAGCAGGAAGGCCGCCTGATGCGTTTCCCGGCCATCTCTAAGGACGCGATCGTATTCAGCTACGCGGGTGATCTCTGGCTCGTGCCTATGACGGGCGGCACCGCGCGCCGCATCACGACGGATCCCGGACTCGAGCTTTTCCCTAGATTTTCCCCCGACGGCAAGACCATCGCCTTCACCGGCCAATACGACGGCAATTTCAACGTCTACGTGATTCCGTCTGAAGGCGGCGAGCCCAAGCAGCTCACCTACCTGCCGGATTCCGTTCACATGCCCGAGCGCATGGGGCCCAACAACGAAATCCTCACCTGGATGCCCGACGGAAAAAGCATCGTGTTCCTCTCCCGCCGAACCACCTTCAACGACTGGTTCGGCCAGCCCTTCACCGTTCCCGTCACCGGCGGCCTTCCCGTCCGCCTGCCGATCGACAAGGGTGGCGTGATGTCGTTTTCGCCGGACGGCAATGAGATCGCCTACAACCGCATCTTCCGCAATTTCCGCACCTGGAAACGCTACCGCGGCGGCATGCAGCAGCAAATCGCCTTCTACAATTTCAAGACCAACCATTTCGAGGAAGTCACCGACCTCTCCGGCAACGACTCGTTTCCCATGTGGCACGGCGACACCGTCTATTTCGATTCCGATCGCGGCTCCGACAGGCGGATGAACATCTGGGCTTACGACACCAAAACCAAGCAGATGCGCGAGCTTACCCACTTCACCGAGTTCGACGTGAACTGGCCCAGCCTCGGCCCCGACTCCATCGTCTTCGAAAATGGCGGCTATCTCTACGTGTTCGATCTCGCCACCGAGAAGGCGCACAAGATCACCGTGTACTTGCCGGGCGACCGCGACCTCACTCGTCCACACTGGACGGACACCAGCAAGCTGGTCACGGCCTTTGACATCGCGCCCGATGGCAAGCGCGCCGTCTTCACCGCTCGCGGCGACGTCTACACGGTCCCCGCGAAGGAAGGCAGCGTTCGCGACATCACGCAGACGCCCGGAATCAACGAGATGGACGCGGTCTGGTCTCCCGACGGGCGCTGGATCGCGTATCTCTCCGACCGCTCCGGCGAATACGAGCTGTACCTCAAGCCGCAGGATGGCGTCGGCAACGAAGTCCGCATCACCACGGACGGCACGATGTTCCGCCTGCCGCCCATCTGGTCGCCCGACAGCAAGAAGCTGGCATTCGCGGATAAATCGCTGCGCCTCTTCTACGTCGACATCAACGAAAAGAAGCCGGTGCTGATCGACCGGGGCAAATACTTCGATCTCACCGATTATTCCTGGTCGCCGGACAGCAAATGGATCGCCTACGCGAAAAACGCCGAGAATCAGTACGGTGTCGTCTACCTCTATTCGCTCGACGACAAAAAGATCACGCCCGTCACCACGAGCTTCACGAATAGTGTGAATCCCATCTTCGATCCCGAAGGCAAATATCTCTATTTCTTCTCGACCCGCGATTACAACGAAGTGATCGGCGTATACGATTTCGAATTCTCGAACCCGGTGGCTACGCGCGTGTACGCAGTCACTCTGCGCGCGGATACTCCTTCCCCGTTCGCTCCTCAAAGCGACGAAGTCGCGATCGCAAGCCCGGATGTTCTCAAGGTCAATCCGCCCGCAAATGCCACACCGGAAACTCCGGAGAAGAAGCCGGCGGAAAAGCCGCGGGCGACTCCGCCGAAAACTGGCGAAGCCAAGGCGGCGGGTGCCACCACCACAGAGGCGAGCAACGAGCCGTTCCGCATCGATCTCGACGGCATCGGCAACCGCGTCTTCGCTCTCCCCATCCCTCCGGGAAATCTTCAAACGCTTGGAGCCGCGAAAGGCTTTATCTACTACGTGAGCGCTCCCGTGGCGGGCCTTTCCGGCCCTTTGCCGGGCGAAGATTTCTCGATCAACGTCTTCGACCTGAAAGAACGGAAGGATCACGCTCTCGTGTCCGGCGCGAATGCTTTTGCGCTGTCGTTCGACGGGAAGAAGCTTCTGTATTCCGCGCCCAAAGGAGGGCCTGCCGCCGCAGGGGACGCAGCAAGTGCCACCTACGGAATCATCGACGCGGCGCCTCCGCCGTCGGCTCCCCACAAAACGGGCGACGGCGAACTCAATCTCAGCGGCATGCGCGCCGAAGTCGATCCGCTCGCCGAGTGGAAGCGGATGTTCGACGAAACCTACCGCCAGGAGCGCGACTATTTCTTCGAGCCATCCATGAACGGCGTCGACTGGGCGAAGGAGCGTGACAAATACGTCCAGCTCCTACCCTATCTGGGCGACCGCTACGATCTCACCTACGTTCTCGGCGAAATGATCGGCGAGCTCTCGAATTCCCACACGTACGTGGGCGGCGGCGATTATCCCGATCTCCATCCCATCAACGTAGGCGTGCTGGGCGTGGACTTCGAAGCGGATACGGCCAACGGCTTCTACCGCTTCAAGAAAATCTATCCGGGCGAAAACTGGGACCCCGCCTTGCGCTCCCCGCTCACCGAGCCGGGCGTCAACGTGAAGGAAGGTGACTACCTGCTCGCCGTCAATGGACACCCGCTGCGCGTTCCGCAGAATCCCTACAAGCTCTTTATCGATACGGCGGGCCAGAATGTCACGCTTACAATTAACTCAAAGCCGTCCGAAGACGGCGCGCGCAGCGTCGTCGTCAAGCCCCTCGCCAGCGAATATGGTTTGCGGCAACTTGATATGATCAACACCAACCGGGCGATCGTCGATAAAGCCACCGGCGGCCGCGTCGGCTACGTCTACCTCCCCGACATGGAAGCGGCGGGACTCAATGAATTTGTGAAGCAGTTCCTACCGCAGATTCGCAAGGAAGGGATGATCATCGACATCCGCTACAACGGCGGCGGCTTCGTCGATCAGCTCATCTTCGAGCGACTGCGCCGGATCCTCGGCGGCATGGATGCGACGCGAAACTTTGCGAGCCAAACCGTGCCACAGGTTGTTTTCGACGGCCCGATCGCCTGCGTCACCAACGCCTACGCCGCGTCCGACGGCGACATCTTCAGCTACTTTTTCAAGCAGTATAAAATCGGCACGCTGATCGGCGAGCGCACCTGGGGCGGCGTTCGCGGCATTCGCGGCTACATCCCGCTGATGGACGGAGGCTACATCACGCGGCCCGAGTTCGCCCGCTACAACGACCAGAGTCAGTGGGTCGTCGAAAATCACGGCGTCGATCCGGATATCGTCGTCGATAACACGCCGGATCAAGTGATGAAGGGACACGATCCGCAGCTCGAAAAGGCGATCGAGGTGGTCATGCAGCAGATCAATGCGCACCCGCCAAAGCTCCCAGCGCGCCCGCCCGACCTCCCGACGTATCCGCCGGACGTCGTCAACGGAGGCCCGCCGCCACACCCCTGATCGTGGTTCGCGGTTTTCGATTCCGCTTTTCCGGGTGCCCTACCCTCGTAGTGTGAGGGTGGGACGCCCCGCAGTAAACTTCCGTTGGCCGCTGAAATCTCGTCCGGGTTTCTCCGCGCGCTGTGTTCCTCAGTGTCCTCTGTGGGTAACTGTGCTCTCGTGCTTCTCGCTCAGTCGATCCTCGCGCGAGCGAGAATCTCATTCACCGCGGTGTATGGATCCCGTTTGCGCGAAGCGACCTCCGAAGCGAGCGCCTCGAATTCGGCCTGCGTCACATGCCCGGCGGCGACGCGCTCGATCAGCCGAGCCTGGAGCAGCCGCAGCAGCCACTCTTTCCAATACGCGATTTCGCGGGCGCGACGGTTCGGCGCATTCGCCGCATGCGCGCGGAAAAGCTCGATCTGCCGCGCGAGATCGCCGACGCCTTTGTCCTCGGTAGCGATAGTGCGAACGATCGGCGGTTTCCATCCCTCGCGCTCCGGAACCAATTCGAGGATCCCGCTCAGCTGCTGCTCGAAGCGTCCCGCGCCCTCGCGGTCGGATTTATTCACGACGAAAATGTCGCCAATCTCCATCAACCCAGCCTTGAGATTCTGGACCTCGTCGCCCATGCCGGGAACGAGTACCACCACGGTGCAATCGGCCAGCCGCACAATCTCGATCTCGCCCTGGCCCACGCCGACCGTCTCGATCACGATCATTTCCTTCCCTGCCGCGTCGAGCAGCAGCGCCACATCGCCGCTCGCCTGCGCAAGCCCGCCCAGGTAGCCGCGCGTGGCCATCGACCGGATGAAAATCTCCTCATCCGTCGCGTGCCCCTGCATGCGAATGCGATCGCCCAGAATCGCGCCGCCCGTGAACGGGCTCGACGGATCGACTGCGATCACGCCAACTGTTTTCTTCTCGGCGCGATAGTGCGCGGCGAGCCGATCGACCAGCGTGCTCTTCCCCGTTCCAGGCGCGCCAGTAACGCCAATGCGGCACGCTCGCCCGGTGAACGGAAAAAGCTGTCGCAACAGCTGTTCCGCTTCGGGCGCGCGATCTTCTATCGCGGAAACGGCGCGCGAAATCGCGCGCACGTCGCCCGCGCGAATTTGCGAAGCCCAACTTTCAATCGTCGTGGTCATCAAGTTGAATGGATTGCTGGCTGCAAATCGAATTGGCGAGTGTACCCCGAGTGGCTAGTCGCGGCGTGGATTTTCGCTAGCAGGATTCGGAGCGCCTGGTGATGTCTTGCGGGCCGCTCCGGAAGAATCCGGCTGGGCGCCCGTGTATTCGTCATACGCCTTGATGATGCGCTGGACGAGGCTATGCCGGACCACATCGCGCTCGTCGAAATAAATCAGCGCGATGCCTTCGATTTTGCCGACGACCTCGATGGCTTCAACCAGCCCCGAGCGGCGCCGGTCGGGAAGATCGATCTGCGTCACGTCGCCGGTAATCACGGCCTTGGAATTGAATCCCAGCCGCGTGAGAAACATTTTCATCTGCTCGCTGGTGGTGTTCTGCGCCTCGTCGAGAATCACGAACGAATCATTCAGCGTGCGCCCGCGCATGAAAGCGAGCGGCGCGACCTCGATGATGTCCTTCTCGAGGAATCGCTCGAGCTTGTCCGCTTCGAGCAAATCGTGCAGCGCGTCGTACAGCGGCCTCATGTACGGATCGACCTTCTCCTGCAAAGTGCCGGGAAGAAAGCCGAGCCGCTCGCCTGCCTCGACAGCCGGGCGCGCGAGAATGATGCGGTTCACCTGCTTCGAGAGGAGCGCTTGCACCGCCATCGCCACAGCGAGGTACGTCTTACCGGTGCCGCCCGGGCCGATCGCGAAAACCATGTCGAAGGTTTCGAGCGCTTCGATGTAGCGGCGCTGGTTTGGGCTCTTCGGCGCGACGCTTTTCTTGCCAAGCGCCTTCGTGCGCGTTGGAGAAAATGTGCCGTTGAGCGCCGAGGTGGGCTCGTGCGCCGCGGTGCGCAGCAGTGATTTCACTTCCTGGCTGCTGGGCACGCGCCCTTCGCGGATGCGGTCGTTGTAGGCGCCGAGGATGCGCGTGGCGCGCTCCACCTGCTCGGGCTCGCCTTCGATTTCGAGGTCGTGATCTGTCAGGTGCGTGGTGACACGCAGCGAGGACTCAAAGAATTTGAGGTTTTCATCCAGGGTGCCGAAGAGTTCGTTGATGCCTCCGGCGATTCGTACGGTTTGTTTCATCCGGTTGGTTGAGACCGAAAACTAGCCTAACGCGCGCGCGAAAGCCGGTCAAGAGACGCGGCGAAAATTAACGAAGTTGTAATGCTCTTGCGCGACGCATGTGAAACTTTCGCCGTAGTTTCGCCACGCAAAATCCGCGATAACAGGGGACTGGGGCATCCCCCTAGCGGGGGCTTTAGGTGGCCCTTCATGTGCAGTTTTGGCGGCCTTTGACGCCTTAACTGAAGGGTGCGGCACTTGTTTCGCGCGGCCGAAATTACGGCGTGCCAGCGCCCGGGAACTGGACTTTCGGGACCTGCTGCGCGGCAGGAGGCGCGTTGAAATAGGCGTCGTTGCGCTTGAAGCCAGACCAGCCGGCGACGACGCTCTGCGGAAACAGGCCGATGTAGGTGTTGTAGGCCTGGATCGCGTCGTCGTAGCGTTTGCGCTCGACCGCGATGCGGTTTTCGGTGCCGGCGAGTTCATCCTGCAGGCGCAGGAAATTTTCGTTCGACTTCAGCTGGGGATAATTCTCTTGCAGGGCGAGAACCTTCACTTCCATCCCATAGAGTTGGTTGCTGGCGGCAATCTTGTCCGCGGGAGTCTGAGCGTTCAGATATTGAGTCCGCGCCTTGGCCACATCATCGAACACGGTTGTCTCGTGGGCCGCGAATCCCTGCACGGTTTGGACGAGGTTCGGAATCAAATCGGCGCGGCGCTCGAGGACGACCGAGACCTGCGCCCAGTCGGACTTGACCGCCTCATTGAGCTGGACCATGTGGTTGCGAGCGGAAATGAAGGCGCCTCCGACGATGAGCGCGAGGACGACGATGACGATGAGAACGATGACGCCTGTCTTCATGAAGTGCCTCCGCGAGAAATCTAGCATACAGCGCTTGTGGCGAACCAGTGCATAGCCCAGCCAACTAGCTTAGTCCTACAAATCGATACGTCTGCCGGGAGATGAAAGTTACCTGAAAGGCCCCCCGGGAGCACAGACAGGATTGTCTGTGCCACTTACTACCACAGCATTGTCTGTGCTACGCGGCATCGAGACGCCGGTCGACTTCGTTGGTTACGACCTCGACGAATTCGAGATACGTCTGCAACGTGACCTCGACGTCGATCTCCTTCTCTTTGATCTTCCCTTCCCTGAAATCAAGAATCGTCTGAAAACCGGATGGGTTCGCGCCCGCGATCGTCGCCATCGCCTCGACCGCCTCACGCTTGCCATGAGCTTCACCGTGCTGGAGAACGAGCAAAGCGTGGCGAAACAGCACGCAAAAGGACGAAACCGAGCGAACCATCAGCTGGAGATGAACTTCATTTTTGCGCGGCGCCGTGAGAATGGCCTGGCGCAGATGAAGCCACGCGGTGCGAAGTTCGCGCTCGACCTGAAGGCGATGGAGGTTCATCGGAACTTCGAGCGATTCGAGGAAGTCGGCGCCGAAGAGCATGCGGTGGTGGCGTTTCATATCGAGGAGCTCGATGGCGAAAACGTCGGCGGAGCGCACGAGCTCGTCCATCGCGAAGACGATCGGCGGAGGATTTCCCTTCTTCGCCCACCATTCGGCGATCGGGTGCAGCTTCTCGAGGTCGGCCGAAGTGACGTGCTCAAGGACGCAGAGGATATTCAGGTCGGAATGGTGTTCGTGAAATTCGCCCGCGACGGCGGAGCCGTAGAGGACGACCGCCTTCAAATTGTGAGTCGCGGTGTTTTTGAGCCAGTCGATGAGTTCGCTGAATTTTTCTTCCATGCGCCTAAGTTACCTCGTTGGCCAACGTCAAAGAAAATTCCCGGGGCTAAAGCCCTAATTTATTGGCGACGCTTTCGAGGGCCTGAAGGCCCACGCTTCCACCCTTACCAGCTGCCGCTGGCGCCGCCTCCGCCGAATCCTCCGCCACCGAAGCCGCCGAATCCCCCTCCGCCACCACCGCCTCCGCCGAAACCACCGCCGCCAAATCCTCCGCCCATCATGCCGCCGATCATCGGGCCGATCCACCAGCCACCGCCGCGGCGGTAACGCGAACCCGCCGGGCTGGCTGCACGGCGTATCGCGCCGAAGATGATAAAAATCACGATGAGTATGAGAATCAGTGGAATCCCCGGCGAGTTTCCTCCGTTTTGAGACCGAGGCACAGGGGGAGGCGTGCCACTCAGCGTTACGCCACGATCGGCTGCGATCGTATCAGCGACGCGGCGGGTGACGAGGAGAATCGCTCCGTCGTAGTTCCCTTGCCGGAGATACGGGACCGCCTCGCGGCCGAAGTCACCGACCTTGCCGTCCGGCAGGATGGGCTCCAGGCCGTAGCCGACCTCGAAACGGTACTGGTGGTCGTCCACCGCGAACAGAATCAGGATGCCGCGGTCGGATTTGGGGCCGACGCCCAGACGAGTCGCGAGGTCGATGGAATAATCTTCGATGGGCTGGCCGCCCAGCGATTTAATTACTACGACGGCGATCTGCGCCTTTGTCTTTTGGTCGACTTCGGTGCAGAGCGCAGTGAGCTGTTCTTTTGTGGATTGGCTCAGGACGCCGGCTAGATCGGTGACGTAGCCGAGCTTGGCCTGCGCCGCGACTTGATCGATCGATTGGGCGCGCGCAGTCTGCAGCGCAACGAAGAGAACTAACGCCAGCAGAGCTGGGAGCACGGCCACGGCGTGCCAACCGCGTCTGGGAGCTTCAGGGGCTGAAGCCCTCACGATTTTGTGGCAATGTCGTGGCTTAAGGCACGACCCGCAAAGACTATCGAGTTTTCGCGCCAACCTCTGGCCGTCGATTTGAGGCGTGAGGGCGCGCTGAAGATGGGCCGGCGGGACGCCGGCGCTACTCAAACCCGGTCGGGCGATGCGAATGGTGCCCACTTCCCTTTTACGGATGCCGCGCCCGGATTGTTTCAGGCTTCGACGTCGCATCGCTCAGTATCCGATGTGGTGCAGGTAGCCGACCGCTACGGCGGCGGCCAGGCAATAGATTCCGAAGAGATACCAGCGGTCGCTTTCGAGCCAATTGCTGAGCCACTTGAGCGCCAGCAATCCTGCGAGGAACGCGCAGAATGCGCCGAGCATGCTCGGCGCGAGGGCCGAAGTCCAAGATGCGCCACGCGCGACGTGCCCGGCCTTCATCAGGCGCCAGAGTTCGCGCCCATCGGCCAAAGGCGTAAGGACAACGGCCAGAGCGAAACTGAACGTCTCAGCGCGCTGTTTGGTGACGTTGGCGAGAAGGCCCGTCGATATCGTTGCGCCGGAGCGCGAGAAGCCGCGGAAAGGAAGGCAAAGTCCCTGGACGATGCCGATGAGCGAGGCCTGCTTCATCGCAAGGCCGTCATTGGGCGATGGAGCGGGCGGATGTCGCTTTTCGTAGATTCCGGCGACGAGGATCAGTATGCCTGCGGCTAGCAGCGCCGGGGCGATCAAGTCGAGGCGGCCGAAAAGCTGCTCGACTTCGGCATGGGGCACGCCGCGAAAGCCGAAATGTTCGATGAGCTCGATGAGCCCGCCGCCGACGATTCCCGTCAAGCCCGTGGCAACGACCAGGAGCACGACGAAGGTCTTGAAAGCCTCGGCGGTCTGAAAATAGGTGCGCAACCACTGCTTCCAGAAATAGACGATGACGGCAAACATCGTTCCGGTGTGGAGCATCACAAGCAGGAGCGTCATCTCGGGGGACGAGGGGTCCATGCCCATCAGCTTTTCGGCGACAACGACGTGGGCTGAGCTCGATACCGGCAGGAGTTCCGCCAAGCCTTGCACGATGGCAAGGACGACCACATGCCAGAGGGCCATGCGTAAAACCCTACCACAGGCGGGGCTTGCCGCCCACAGGGTCCGTGAGGGCGTCAACCGTCCCTCCGGGACTTGCGACTCCCCTTTTCTCCTTTCCCGGCACTCCGCCAGGCTTCGTGCCGGGCTAATGACGATCGCGCCTCCGGCGCTCGGATGGCGCGAACGCACGACCGGGCACCTGATGGCCGCCATCGCCGTCACGTGACGCAATGCGAATGCGCGTATGTCAATCGTGGAGTGTTTGAGGGCGGTGGCGCTTCGAGTGGTGGTGCACGTAGCACGTGCGGGGAGCACGCCTGGGCAAGCCCAGGCGGCAAGCGGCGGCAGCAAGCTTCCGCACTCCACGAAAATCCCTAAGGGCATGGGGGGGAATGGTTGATTGCGGGGCGAAGCTGAACGCTTGACTAAACACGGAGGGCACTGAGAAGGCACGGAGTGCACGGAGAGTTAGTGGAACGAGTCGTGTTGTCACCCTATAGGGCGGGTGCTACACTTGCGGTTCCGCACTTCGAAAAGCGCCGAAGGTGTCCGGAACCCTAGATCCCAAGCGCCAGAATTCCCTGATTTAGCGTCAAAGGACGAGGGGAGGAATGTGCCTTCCCACGGACCGTGCCCGTCCAAAAGGGATTGTTTCTGAAACAAATTGGGGCTGGCGCACGTTTCAGTTACTTAGGCCTTTGCGCAGAGATAAGCGACACTGCAATTCGGAGAGGACAAAGACGATGAGTGGAAGGTTTACGCACGCAGCGGTAGCGCTCTTTGTGGCTGGTTCGCTGATTGTTTCGCCGCTGTACGCCCAGGACCAACAGGCGCCTGCGCCGAGCGCGCAAACGCCGGTGCAGCAGCAGACGCCGCCCCCCGCGTACCAACCGCCGCAGCCGACGGCAGGGCCGCCGCCCTCGCCAGCCCGGGGGCTGAAGTTCGGGCCGGACTATTCGAAGGGGCACTCGTGGTTTCCCAACATCTTCGCGCCTTACACCGAGGCGCACATACCGGAGCCGGAACTGACGAATACGCCCCGCATCAACCAGTTGGTCGAGAACGGCAAACTGATGCTGAGCCTCGAGGATGCGATTTCGCTGGGGCTCGAGAACAACCTCGCGCTGGCTGTCGAGCGGTACGTGCCGTGGCTCGACGAGGCAAACCTGCTGTACGCCAAGTCGGGCGCCAATGCGCCGGTGAAGTTCGATCCGAGCGTGACGAGCACCCTCTCGCTGCAACAGTCGACCTCGCCGATCAATAACCCATTCTTCGCGGGCGTCGCGCCGACGAGTGGATCGGGCGCTCCGACGGCCACGGTTCCGATTGGCATCATCAATCACACTGCCACGGCGAATTTTCAGTACACGCAGGGCTTCGCGCCGGGGACTCAGTTTCAGGTCACCTTCGACAACAGCCGAGCCTCGACGAACCTGGGCTTTGATCTATTTAACCCATACGACCAGTCGACGCTGACAGTGGAGCTGACCCAGCCGCTCCTCAGCGGTTTTGGCAAGACGGTCAACCAGCGGTACATCATTGAGGCGAAAAACACGGTAAAGGTTGGGGAGTCGCAGTTCGAGCAGCAGGTGATGACGACGATCGCGCAGGTGGCGCAGGATTATTGGGAGCTGGTGTACGCGCGGGAAAACGTAAAGGTTGAGCAGGTCGCGGTTGCCGCGGATCAACAGCTTTACGAAAACAACAAGAAACAGCTGGAAATCGGCACGATGGCCCCTCTGGATGTAATCACCGCACAGTCTCAATTGGCGACCGATCAACAGGCGCTCGTGCAGGCGCAGACGACGCAATTGCTCGATGAAACGACGCTGCTGGTGGCCATCACGAAGGATGCGCTGGCACCGCAACTCAAAGGCATCGAGATTGTGCCGACTACGCCGATTTTCACTCCGACGCCCGAGAATATTTCGCTGGATGACGCCGTGCACGAGGCGTGGCAAAAGAGACCGGAGCTGCAGCAGGACGAGCTGAATCTGAAGAATGCGGGCGTCGAGGTGAAAGCGACCAAGAATTTGCTGCTGCCCCAAGTGAACTTGTTCGCTCAGTATGAGGGGATTGGCCTTTCCGGAAAGCAAACGCATACCACCACGACCCCGACGGCTTTCGCGGCGAATCTGAATTCGCCGGTGGTCGACGCCGGGGGCGCGCTGAGCGGACTCTTCGCATCGGAGATTGCGGCCGCTACCACGACGACCACTATTTTCAGGAGCGGCCTGAGCGAGGATTGGAACCGAATGATCAACGGCAGCTATCCGTCGTTTGAAGCGGGCCTCAACATTACGCTGCCGGTCCGCAACCGCGCAGCTGAGGCGAACAACGCTACCGCCCAATTGAACCAGCGGGAGCAGGAAGTGCAGTACCGCCAGGAGCAGAGCACGATCCTGCTCGCCGTGCGCCAGACGCTGATCACTCTGGAGCAGGATCGCGCCGCCATCGCCGCGGCGCAGGAGGCGCGCATCTACGCGCAGCAGAGCTACGACGACTCGGTAAAGCAACTGCAACTGGGTTCGACGAATGCTTTCACTGTGGTCCAGAAGGAGCAACTGCTGACGGCGGCGGAAGGCGTCGAGCTGCGCGACCGTGTCAACCTGATCGAGGCGGAGCTGACGTTCAATCAGGCGATGGGGCGGACGTTGGAAGTCCACAACATCACGCTGGCGGACGCTCAGAGCGGGCACATCTTGCACGCACCGAACATCCCCGGCACGCCGGATCCGAACAGCGGCGTCGCGGGATACCGATAGCGACGACTCGATGGCGGGCAACGAAGAGCGCGGGGCTGGAGGCAAGCGGATAGCCGGGGCCCCGCGAAAGTTGTCGAACGCCGAGCAGGAGTGGGAAGAGAAAATCCTTAAGCCTACTCTCGCGAAATCGCCCGATCTTCCTGCGGATTTCACCACAGTTTCAAGCTATCCCATCCGAAGAATCTACACCGAAGCCGATCTGGCCGAATGGAATGCCGCGCGCGATTTAGGGCTTCCCGGCGAGCTTCCCTATACGCGTGGGATTCATCCGCGGATGTACCGCGACCGGCTGTGGACGATGCGGCAGTTTGCGGGATTCGGGAGCGCCGAGGACACGAATCGGCGATTCCGTTATTTGCTGGCGCAGGGGCAAACCGGGCTCTCCGTCGCGTTCGATCTGCCGACGCTGATGGGGTACGACTCGGATCATGCGATGTCCGAGGGCGAAGTGGGCAAGTGCGGCGTGGCGATCAGTTCGCTGGCGGATATGGAGGTGCTGTTCGAGCAGATTCCGCTGGCGAATGTGACGACCTCAATGACGATCAATTCCCCGGCCGCGGCGATTTGGGCGATGTATCTCGTGGTCGCCGAGAAGCAGGGCGCGGATTGGAAGACGCTTTCCGGCACGCTGCAGAACGACATCCTGAAGGAATACATCGCGCAGAAAGAATATATCTACCCGCCGGGGCCGTCGATGCGGCTGGTGACCGATACGATCGAGTTTGGCGCGAAGCATACGCCGAAATTCAATTCGATTTCGGTGAGCGGCTACCATATCCGCGAGGCGGGGTCGACGGCGATTCAGGAGGTAGCGTTCACGCTGCGCGACGGGATCGAGTACGTGGAACATGCGCTGGCGCGCGGGCTGGCGATCGATGAATTTGCGCCGCGGCTGTCGTTTTTCTTCAACGCGCACAACGACTTTTTCGAAGAGATTGCAAAGTACCGCGCGGCGCGGCGTATCTGGCAGCGCGTGATGCGCGAACGATTCGGCGCGAAGGATGCGCGTTCTTGGGCGCTGCGATTCCACACGCAGACGGCGGGATGTTCGCTAACGGCGCAGCAGCCGTACAACAACGTGGTGCGTACCGCCGTGCAGGCGCTCGCGGCGGTGCTGGGCGGCACTCAGTCGCTGCATACGAATTCGCTCGATGAGGCTTGGGCGCTGCCGACCGAGGCTGCGGCCACGATTGCGCTGCGCACGCAGCAGATTTTGGCGTACGAGACCGGCGTGACGAATACGGCCGATCCGTTTGGGGGATCGTATTTCGTCGAGACGCTGACGAATGAGATCGAGCGCGGCGCGTGGGACTACATCGAAAAGATCGACGCCCTGGGCGGGATGGTCGCGGCGATCGAGCACGGCTATCCGCAGCGGGAGATTGCGGACGCGTCGTATCGGTATCAGGTGGCGGTCGATCGCAAGGAAAAGATTATTGTCGGCGTGAACGCGTACGTGGCGGACGAGAAGGCGATCGAGATTTTGTCGATCGATGAATCGGTGGCGGCGCGGCAGGCGGGGCGGCTGCGGGAACTGCGCGCCGCGCGCTCGCACGAGGAGGTCGCGCGGCGGCTCGATGCGCTGCGGAAAGCCGCTGCCGCGAGTGAGAACCTGATGCCGTTCTTGTATGAGGCTGCCAAGGCCTACGCCACGCTGGGCGAGATTTGCGATGCACTGCGCGCCGTCTTCGGCGTGTACGAGGAAGCCGCGATTACCTGATCGAACACCACGTTAGGTTGCGTGTTCCAGCAAGCGCATTTCCGGAGGATTTGAAGTATTCTTTCCGCAGACATGCCAGACAAGAAGATACGAGTGCTGATTGCGAAGCCGGGGCTGGATGGGCACGATCGCGGCGCGAAGGTGATTGCGCGGGCGTTGCGCGACGCCGGAATGGAAGTGATTTATACGGGCTTGCGGCAAACGCCCGAGATGATTGCTTCGGCGGCGGCGCAGGAAGACGTCGACGTGATCGGGCTTTCGATTCTTTCGGGCGCGCACAACACGCTTTGCGCGCGGCTGATGGATCTGCTGCGCGCGAAGGGCATGACCGATATTACCGTGCTGATCGGCGGGATCATTCCCGAAGCCGATATTCCGGGGCTCAAGAAGGCGGGCATCGCCGAGGTGTTCTTGCCCGGCACGACGACGCAGGCGATCGTCGACTTTATCCGGCAGCGGGTGGCTGCCGCGCCGCAGCGGACCTAACGTGGCCGAACAGACCAAAGCGACCGAGCAGGAGCTTGGCGCAGGCCGAAGCATGATCGAAACGCGCGTCGATCGGATGACTCCAGCCTTCGAGAAAAATACGCGCGCGATGATCGAGCGCCTCACCGAGATCAAGAACGAAGAGGAAACGATCCGGCAGGGCGGCGGCGCGAAAGCGATCGAGGCGCAGCACAAGAAAGGCCGCCTGACGGCTCGCGAGCGCATTGCCAGGCTGATCGATCCGAAGAGCGAGTTTTTCGAGCTCGGAATCTACGCCGGGTACGAGATGTACGAGGAGTGGGGCGGCGCGCCGGCCGGGGGGACGATCACGGGCTTGGGGCGCGCGGCGGGCCGGCTCGTGATGATTGTCGCAAACGACGCGACCGTGAAGGCCGGGGCGTTTTTCCCGATCACCGCGAAGAAAGTGATTCGCGCGCAGAATATCGCGATCGAGAATCACATCCCGACAATCTACTTGGTCGATTCCGCCGGAGTTTTTCTGCCGCTGCAGGAGGATGTGTTCCCGGACACCGATGATTTCGGGCGCGTCTTCCGCAACAATGCCGTGATGAGCGCGATGGGCATCCCGCAGATCACAGCGATCATGGGGATGTGCGTGGCGGGCGGCGCGTACCTGCCGGTGATGTGCGATCACATCCTGATGACCGAAGGGAGCGGGCTGTTTCTCGCGGGGCCGGCGCTGGTGCAGGCAGCCATCGGGCAGAAAACTTCTGCGGAGGAGCTGGGTGGCGCGCAGATGCACGCGCAGATCAGCGGGACCGTCGATTTCCGCGAGCCGGATGATGACGCCTGCATCGCGCGCGTGCGCGCGCTGGTCGACAAGATTGGGCATGGCGCCGGGGCGCCCTTCGATCACAAGAATCCGGAGCCGCCGCAATACCCTGCCGAGGAAATCTACGGAATATTTTCGGGCGATGCGGGGAAGCAATACGACATGCGCGAGATCATCGCGCGAATCGTCGATGGCAGCCGATTTGAAGAATACCGCGCCGAATATGGGCAGACGGTGCTGTGCGGGTACGCGCGGATTGGCGGGTGGGCCGTCGGGATCGTGGCCAATCAGAAGAAGAATGTGACCGTTGCGGCGCCCGGCACCGGCGAGAAGCGGCTCGAGTTCGGTGGCGTGATCTATACGGAATCGGCGGACAAAGCCGCGCGCTTTATCCTCGACTGCAACCAGAATCTGGTGCCACTGATTTTTCTGCACGACGTGAATGGGTTCATGGTCGGCAAGGAGGCCGAGTGGAGCGGGATCATTCGCGCGGGCGCGAAGATGGTGAATGCAGTCGCGAATAGCGTGGTGCCGAAGATCGCCGTGATTTGCGGCGGCAGCTTCGGCGCGGGCCACTACGCGATGTGCGGGAAGGCGTACGATCCGCGGTTCATTTTCGCGTGGCCCACGGCGCGGTATGCGGTGATGAGCGGCGATTCGGCTGCGGGGACGCTGGTCGAAATCAAGATCAAGCAGCTCGAACGCCAGGGAAAGAAGTTGAGCGCTGCGGAGAAAAAAGAGCTGCACGAGTCGATTCGTGCCACCTACGAGCATCAAACCGATCCGCGCTATGCCGCGGCGCGTCTCTGGGTGGATGCGATTATCGACCCGGCGCATACACGCGAGGCGTTGATCGAGGCGCTGGAATCGGCGGCGTTGAATCCGGAAGTGGCGGAGTTTAAGACTGGGGTGCTGCAAACCTAAGAGTCAAGAGTTGAGAGTTAAGAGTTGAGAGCAAGAGGGTGGCGATGCAGCGCTTTACCGAGTTGCTTGTGTGGAAGAGGAGTCATGCCGCGGTTTTGGCAGTCTATCGGGCGACAGTTCAGTTTCCAACAGACGAGCGTTTTGGGCTGACTTCCCAGCTGCGCCGGGCGATGCTTTCGGTGCCCACGAACATCGCGGAAGGTTCGAAGCGCGTGAGCCGGCAAGACTACGGGAGATTCTTAAATGTGGCTGAAGGATCGTTGGCCGAGGTTGAGTACCTTCTGATGGTGAGCGCCGATCTCGGCTACATAGAACGTCAGACGACGAGAAAGTTGATTGACGAGTTGACTGAGATTGCGAAGATGTTGAGCGCGCTTCGGAAGAAGGTTGTGGCGGGATAATCTAGCGAATGAGTAACGATTTTACTCTGAACTCTGAACTCTGAACTGTTAACTCTTAACTGCTCCAAGAGGCGCTAATTATTGTGAACGAAGTGACTATTGTGGAATGCCCGCGGGATGCGTGGCAGGGGCTGCCGGATGTGATTCCAACCGCTGAGAAAGTGCGATACCTCACGCAGCTTGTGTCACTCGGATTCCGGCATATCGATGCGGTGAGTTTCGTCTCGCCGAAGCATGTGCCGCAGATGGCGGACAGCGAAGCGGTGATGCAGGAGCTAAGCCGGGCGAAGTTGCCGTCGGGCGAGGCGCCGGACATTATCGGGATCGTCGTCAACGCGCAGGGGCTCGAGCGCGCGCTTGCGACTCCTGGCATTACGACGGTCGGCTATCCATATTCGGTGTCGGCGTATTTCCGGCGCGCGAACGCGAATATGTCGCGGGCGGAATCGCGCGAACTAGTAGAGAGGTTGCAGCGCGATACGAAGGCCGCCGGGAAGAGGCTCGTCGTGTACATCTCGATGGCGTTCGGGAATCCGTACGACGAACCGTGGGGGCCGGAGATTGTCGAGGACACGCTGGTGTGGCTCAAGGACGTGGGCGTTCGCACGGTGTCGCTCGCCGATACCGTGGGGACGGCTTCGCCCGAGGAGGTTGCGCATCTTTACCTCGCCGTGAAAAACTGCGTCGCGGGCGTCGAGATTGGAGTTCATTTGCACAGCCGCCCCGAACGCGCGCATGAAAAGGTGCTGGCCGCTTACGAGGCGGGCTGCCGGCGGTTCGATGGCGCGCTGACGGGGCTGGGCGGGTGTCCTTTTGCGGGCGACGCGCTGGTCGGCAATATCCCGACCGAAACGGTGCTGGCGACGCTCGCTGCGCGCGGCGTCGCCACCGGAATCGATACGAAATCTCTCGCCGTGGCTTGCGCGATGACGCACGAATTGCGGGAAAAGTACGCACACGATCCCGCGGTCACGAAACCGAACTAACGCCGGAGCGCCGAAGATGGGCTACCACACGCTGACTTTTCAGTGCGACGACAAGATCGCGACGATTGCCCTCACCGTACCTGAAAAACGCAACGCCATCTCGACGCAGATGATCGCCGATCTGCTCGGCGCTTTCGATCAGGCGGAGACAAGTCCCGCGCGAGCGGTGATCCTCACGGGAGCGGGCAAAGCCTTTTGCGCGGGGATGGATCTCAACGAGCTGCAAAAGCTCGCGACGCAGACTCCGCAGAAAAGTCTCGAAGATGCGCGGCGCATGGCGAAACTGTTGTACCGGCTCTACACCTTTCCCAAGCCTCTGATTGCGGCGGTGAACGGCCCAGCAATCGCGGGCGGATGCGGGCTGGCGACGGTTGCCGATTTCATACTGGCCGTGCCGGAGGCAAAATTCGGATACACCGAGGTGCGGATCGGGTTCACGGCCGCGCTGGTTTCTGTTTTCTTGCGGCGCCGGATCGGCGAGACGCATGTGCGCGACCTGCTGCTGACCGGGCGCATCATCGATGCGGCAGAGGCTTACCGGTTTGGGCTGGTCACGGAGATTGTCCCCGCGGAATCGCTGATGGAGCGAGCGCGAGAAACGGCGGCCCAGCTGATCGCCGCGAGCCCGACGGCGGTCGCGCAGACGAAGAAACTCCTGCTCGGTTTCGATCAGGCGGCGATTCGCGCGGAGCTCGAAGTGGCGATTGAGACGAACGCGGACATTCGTTCGACTCCCGATTTTCGCGAGGGGATCACGGCGTTCCTCGAAAAGCGTCCTCCGAAATGGTCGGGGGGAGATTGACATGGCGACGCGCGAGGCGCCTCTGGCGAATGCGTGCACGTTGACCACGCCGAAAGTGCAGGCCGTGCTCGAGCGCTTGTATGGCCGCGCGAAAGACATCGATCAGGCCGCGCTGGCCATTGCGAATCCCATCACGGAGGCGATGCACACCGAAGATAAATTCCGCGTTAGATCCGAGCTGCTGAAGGATGCGTATCTCCCGGTTCCGCGCGACGTGGGCCAGCTGCTCTATATGCTGGCGCGGACATACCCTTGCAAGACCATCGTGGAATTCGGCGCGTCGCTTGCGATCTCGACGATTTATCTGGCGTCGGCGATTCGCGACAACGGCGGCGGCAAAGTGGTGACGACAGAGCTGAACGCGGAGAAAGCGCGGCATGCCGCCGAAAATCTCCGCGAGGCCGGGCTGCTCGATCTGGTCGAAATCCGCACGGGCGATGCGCGGGAGACGCTGCGCGCGCTCGACGGCCCCGTGGATTTTGCGTTCATCGACGGCTGGAAGGAACTCTACCTGCCGGTGCTGAAGGTGATGGAGCGGCGCCTTCGCCCGTGCGCGCTCGTGGTTGCGGACAATTTGAATCTTGCGAACGTGCTGAGGGAGTACGTGGATTACGTGGGCCTGGAACGGAACGGTTATTTGTCGATGCAACTGCCGATTGGGGACCGGCTGTCGGTTTCGTTGCGGCTCGGGAGCCAATGAAAGACTACACCGACACGACGGTGCGCGTGCGATACGCCGAGACCGACCAGATGGGCGTCGTCTACTACGGGAACTATTTCACGTGGTTCGAGGTCGGACGAATCGAGTTTTGCCGCCAAGTCGGCTTGGACTACAAACAGATGGAGATCGAGGACGACCGCTTTCTCGTGGTTGCGGAGACGTCCTGCCGCTACAAGAGCCCGGCGCGATTCGACGACCTGCTGACCGTGCGCACGCGCGTGACGGGATCGCAAAGGCGCCTGATTCGTTTTGCATACGAAATTTTCCGGCAAGGCTCGGACGAGTTGATCGCGACCGGCGAAACGGCGCACGTGGTGTGCGATGGGCGGGGCCGGCCGAAGTCGCTGCCCGAGAAATACCGGCGATACTTCCCACCGGCGCACCCGGACGGCTCGGCGCGTGCGAAACGCCGAGGCTGACTTATAAACGGAGGCATTCTCATGAGCGCAACGGACCCTGCAAAGATCGAGAAGTTTCGCGGCAGGCTTCGCGAGGAGTGGACCGAGGAGGCAACCGTTTCCGCGTGGCGAAAATGGCACGCGAAATTGGCGGCCTTCACGCGCGGCGTGACCGAGGCGATCCTCGAAGCGGCGAAGCTTCACCCCGGCATGCGCGTGCTGGACCTGGCGAGCGGCGTCGGCGATCCATCACTCTCGATTGCGGAAGCCGTCGGGCCTTCGGGCCACGTCACAGCAACCGATCTCGGCCCGGGAATGATCGGGCTGGCCGAGGAGCTGGCTCGCGCGCGAAAACTGCGCAACATCGATTTTCGCGTCGCGGATGTTGAGGCGCTTCCCTTCCCGGATGAGTCGTTCGACGTGGTGACGTGCCGGTTCGGCGTGATGTTTTTCCCGATCAATTGAAGGCGTTTCGCGAATGCCTGCGGGTGCTCAAGCGCGGCGGGCGCGTGGCGTTCGTGGTCTGGGGAAGGCGCGAGCAGGCTTTTCTCGGCACGACCGTCGGCATCCTGACGAAATACGTCGAAATGCCGCCGCCCGATCTGGATGCTCCGAACGCGTTTATGTTCGGCGAGCGCGGACTGCTGAAGAGCAAACTCGAGGCGGCAGGATTCGCGCAGGTGAGCGAAGAGGTGCGGACGGTTTCGGGGCGTTGGGCCGGCTCGCCGGAGGAATACTGGCAACAGTTTACTGAGGTCGCGGCGCCGTTTCGGCCGCTGGTCGCAAAGCTGACGACAGAAACGCGCGCCAAGGCTGAGGCGGAAATTTTCGCGGCACTGCGAAAGCTTTCGGACGGCTCGACGATCACCCTGCCACTTGAAATTGTCGTGGGGACGGGCATTCGCGCGTGACGGCAATCCAAATCGACGGCGAGCACCTGACGATTGAGGAACTGCACCGGTTCGTGTTCGATGGGGCGACGGCGGAGCTTGCTCCGGCGGTGCGCGAGCGGATGAAGGCGTCGCGGGCTGTGATCGAGCGGATGATCGCGTCGGACGCTGCCGTGTATGGCGTGAATACCGGCTTCGGCAAGATGGCCTCGACGCGGATTTCGCACGGCGAGATACGCCACTTGCAGCTCAACCTTGTGCGCAGCCATGCGTGCGGCGTGGGCGCGCCGCTCGGCGAGGCGGCGACCCGCGCGATGCTTGTCCTGCGGGCGAATGCGATCGCCAAGGGATTTTCGGGCGTGCGGCCGCTGGTTGCCGAGACGCTGCTCGCGATGCTGAATCGCGGCGTGCATCCTGTGATTCCCTCGCAGGGCTCGGTGGGCGCGTCGGGAGACCTTGCACCGCTCGCGCATCTGGCGCAGGTGGCGATTGGCGAGGGCGAGGCGATATATCAGGGCAAGAGACTTGGTGGCGGCGAGGCGATGCGGGCCGCGGGGATTGCGCCGCTGGTCCTCGAAGCGAAGGAAGGGCTGGCGCTGCTAAACGGCACGCAGGGGATGCTTGCGTTGCTCGCGCTGGCCGTTCGCGAGGCCGAGGTTGCTGTGGATGCGGCGGACGTCGCGGCGGCGCTTTCGCTCGATGCGCTGCGAGGAAGTCCAGCGGCGTTCGATGCGAGGATCGCGAAGGTGCGTCCGCACGCGGGCCAGGCCGTGACCGCGCGGAATATCGAGCGGCTGAATCGCGGAAGCGAAATCCGCGAATCGCACCGTTCACCGATCAAGGACCCGCGCGTGCAGGACCCTTACAGCTTGCGCTGCGCGCCGCAGGTCCACGGATCCGTGCGCGACGCGCTGACGCAGATTCGGGCGACGATTTCGGTCGAGCTGAATAGCGCGACCGACAATCCCCTCGTATTCGCGGATTCGGGCGAGGTGATCAGCGGCGGCAATTTTCACGGACAGCCGCTGGCGATGGCCGCCGATCAGATGGCCGTCGCGCTCGCGACGCTGGGCGGGATCTCCGAGCGGCGCATCGAACAGATGACAAATCCGCAGACGAGCCAATTGCCGGCGTTTCTGGTGGCCGAAGCGGGGCTCAATTCCGGGTTCATGATCCTGCAGGTGACTGCTGCCGCGCTGGCAAGCGAGATGAAGGCACTGGCCGCGCCGCATTCCGTGGATTCGATTCCGACATCGGCGAATCAGGAAGATTACGTCTCGATGGGGATGAGCGCGGCGCGGCGGCTCGCGCCGATGCTGGCGAATCTGCGAAATATTCTGGCGCTCGAGGCGCTTGCGGCCTGCCAGGGGATCGATCTGCTCGCGCCGCTGCGGCCGGGGCCGGAGACGCGCAGGGCGTACGATCTTGTGCGCGCGATCTCGAAGAAGGTAGATGCGGACCGGTCGCTTGCACCGGATATCGAGGCAGTCGCGGAGATGATCGGGGCCGGCAAGCTCAGCGCCATCCTGCACTAGCGGCTATCTCACAAACGCTTCGGCCCATTCCTGATTCTCATTCGCGTTCGGACCAGAGTCCGGTACGATTCCCTTATGAAAGGCTTAGAAATAGCGCGCGATTTCTTCTTTTCCTGGGGTCGTCCATTCCTGACCGCCCAATTTCCCGATCTGGCCGGCAGAGTCGCAGCCGGCCGGATGTTGGGTTCCGACGTGCTCGGCGGCGATGATGAGATTTCGCGCGATCACGATTGGGGTCCTCAATTCGATCTGTTTCTCTCCGCGGACGACTTTGCGGCCTTTGGCGGGGAGCTCTCGCGCGTTATGAATGCAGCCGCGCCCAATCCGTGGAAGGGATATCGGCTGGCAGGAGCTGGAGACACGAGCGTACGAGTGGAAAGCATCCCCGAATGGTTTCGCAAATATCTCAATCTTGCGCGATTTCCGGAGGGTGCGGCAGATTGGCCGCCGTCCAGCGTAGAGTCCGGCCTGTATTTCGTTCGCCACGGGGAAATCTGGGTGGACGGCGCGGGTGAGCTGACCGGGTGGCGGTCGGCCCTTCACCAGTACCCCGAAGAAGTCCTGCGCAGGCGGCTGGCGGAAGAATGCTTTCGCATTTGGCAGCACGGTGAAGATGTTGGACGAACTCGTTTCCATCCGCTACATCGAGCGTCAGGTTGAGATCGTTCAGAGCGTTTGCGCGTTGGTTCACCGGCAACTGCTGGACGGCGGATGGGTGACGCGAACAGGTGGGAATCCTTATTTGTTGCCGCTCTTGAATGACAAGGTTGAGCTCGAAAGCCCGGACCGCGACCGTCGGCATATGCGCGGAATGCCAAAAGGAATGGAGTGACTGTTCTAACCGAGCGCGCGGGCGAGGAACCGGCCGAAACGGAATCCGGCTACATAGCTGAATGGCGCGACGCCTAGCGAATAGTGGCCGCAGGGGAGCCAGAGATTTTCGAAGGGCACATTTTCCTCGCGCATTTTGTCGAACAGGGCTTGGGTGAGCGCGGGTGGAAATGTCGGATCGTATCGCCCTGTGATGGCAAACACTTTGGGGTTCGCGCCGCGCAGCTTGTGGATGTAAGGGAACGGACTGATGGGCATCCAGTAGCGGCGAACCTGCTCGAGCGAGGCAGAGGGCTCGATCGACTCCCAGACGTTTTTCGTGGTGAGGCCGGCGACGACGACGTCGCCAAAATAGGTGGAGGCGTGCAGGAATGCTGCCGCGCGCACAGCCGGCTCGTGGCACATCGTGATAAAGCCGATGGACGAGCCGATGCTGGTGCCGAGGATGCCGATGCGGTCGTAGCCCTGCTGTTCGAGCCAGCGCAGCGTGCGGCGGACGTCGAGAACAGCTTGGCGATTGGCCTGGATCGTCAGTCCGATATTCGCGCCGACGAGATGATCGGCGCGCGGATGGCCGGGGATCGAGCGGCGGTCGTGATATGGCAGGCTCATCTTGACCGCGGTGATGCCGAGCTTGTTGAGCCAGCGGCAGACGCTCTGTTGTTCCTCCCAGCGGGAATTCCATTGCGCGAGCACCACGACCGCCGGGCCCAAGCTGCGCGCGCGGAAAAGCTGGCCGTGGACGCGATTGTTTTCGCGCCAAGGCGATTCGATGGCGCTGGTGAAGGTGAGGACGCCGTCAGCGAGCGCGTAGTCATCGGCGGGCGTCACGGCATACCATTCGTCGCTATGCGCGATCGCGTCTTCGACGAATCGCTCC
Source organism: uncultured Acidobacteriota bacterium (assembly GCA_963740095.1). Classification (GTDB taxonomy): domain Bacteria; phylum Acidobacteriota; class Terriglobia; order Acidiferrales; family UBA7541; genus Palsa-295. The sequence continues at coordinate 1,778 of CAVUDN010000027.1, read as the reverse complement.
ATCGCAGCCGCGGGATCGGGATCGCTCGGATCGCCGCCGACGTGCTCGAGTCCCCATTCGAAAGGCAGTTTGGCGCGCCTCGGCTCCTGATCGAAGCGCATCTGCTCGTAGCGGAAGACTCTCTGCGCGTACCAGCTGGGCATGGTTGGCTAGCCGCGACCTGCCAGGCGGCGAAGTCGGGCATCCGTTAGGCGAGTCAGCACCCAGGTCTTGTCGAGGCGCGCCCCGAGCTTCCGATAGAACTCGATCGACGGCTTGTTCCAGTCGAGCACGATCCATTCCATCTGCGAGCAGCCTTTTCGGACCGCGATTTTCGCGAGGGCCGTCATCATCGCTTTGCCGGTTCCCCTCCCTCGTTCCTCGGGTAATACGAAAATGTCTTCGATAAAGAGTACGGGGCTGCAAGTGAAGGTGGAATAAGCGAAGTAGTAGACCGCGTAACCGACGGGGCGTCCTCCGCGCATGCAAATGAGCGATTCGAAATAGCGGCGCCGGCCGAAGCCGTGGCGTCGCAGCCGCTTCGCGCTGAGGCGGAGGTGGGGCGTCAGGCGCTCATACTTCGCCAAGCCGCGGATCAGGGCCAGGATAGTCGGAATGTCGCGAGCGGTTCCCGGCCGGACTCGCACCGAAGGTTCCGCAGTCCGGTCCTCCTTCGGGCGCTTCGTTTTGGTGGCTGGCATGCATCCAGTATAGCTGCGAGCGGCCCGGGGACCACGGCCAAGATGGCCTGTCCCGGCAGCCCTGGCGGCCGCCGTTAGCACTCCGGCAACCTCGCGGGGCGGACGGCTTGAGGGTGCGCCGGGGATGTGGCAGATTCAAATGGTGGCTCTTTCAACGCTGATCGGCATCTTCGCGTTTCTCTTCGGGCTGATCATCGGCAGCTTCTTGAACGTATGCATCGTGCGCATCCCCGAGCGGAAGTCGATCGTGATGCCCGCATCCGCGTGCCCCAAGTGCGGCACGCCGATCCGGCCCTACGACAACATTCCGGTGCTCAGCTACGTCTTTCTCGGCGGCAAATGCCGCGCCTGCAAGACAACGATTTCGCCGATCTATCCGCTGGTCGAGCTGCTGACCGCCCTGCTCTTTTTGGGCTGCTTTCTCGCTTTCGGATTAAGCCTCGAAGCGCTCAAGTGGGCGATTTTTTCGGCGGTGATGATCGTTCTCGTGTTCACCGATCTGCGCGAGAGGATCTTGCCGGACGTGGTGAACTTTACCGGCTTGGGCCTCGGGCTGGCGCTGTGCTTATTCACCAAGCCCTCGGACGGGACCGCGCTCTGGCTCGCGAATCGCTTCTTCGACTTCCCTCCTCCTCAGCCCGTGCTATCGCTGGTCGATGCTTTGCTGGGCGCGTTTCTCGGCAGCGGGCTTTTGTGGCTCGTTTCGGAGGCTTATTTCCGACTGCGCAAGCGCGAGGGGATGGGCCTGGGCGACGTGAAAATGATGCTGATGGTGGGCACGTTCCTGGGGCCGAAGCGCACGATACTTACGATTTTCGCGGGCTCGGTGCTCGGCAGCGTGATCGGGATCGTCTACATTCTGGCGCGGCGCAAAGGATCGAACTACGAGCTTCCCTTCGGGACATTCCTCGGGATGGCCGCGCTGCTGGCGGCATTTTTTGGAACGCAGGTCGTGAACTGGTATCAATCGCTTCTGATGGTGCGCTGACGCTGAAAGAGAATCCGCAATGAAGACCTCTACGATACCGCTGCACGACTTGCTGACGGGCCCCGGAATATACATCACCATTGCGACGCTGGTGGTTCTTTTCGTCGGCA
>CAVUDN010000026.1:0-18735 GCA_963740095.1 uncultured Acidobacteriota bacterium | reverse complement strand
CTCCCCCCGCCTCCAAAATTTCCCGGCGTCGATGGCCGGCGGTTACTTACTCGCTTTCAGCGTCTGCAAGCGGCGGACGAAATCGGGCCTAGTACAAGAGTTGCTCAGTAGACCAACGATGATCCGGCGACATCGTTATACTGGTTTTCGGAAACGAAAACGAGCAATGCGCGAGATTCAGGGCGGGGCGCGCGGTGGGACGCCTCTGTAGTAAAACGCAGGATGTGCACAACCGTTATAATAGTTCAGATAGCCCGATGTTCCAGGGCTGACTACGCGCTGGCCGCGAGTTCCTTGTTAAAAGTAATCAGGCCGTCAACCAATTCGTCCAGCCACTCGACGAATTGGCAGTGCCCGCGCAGCAGGCGCGCGGCTTCCTCCTTGTCGAGCGACAGACGCTTCACGCGAACATTGGCCGCGCCGATCGTGATCGGCGCTCGCGAATCAAAAAGTCGCCTGCTGGACGCGGCCGGATCGTTCTCAATGTACCAGTGATTAGTGCCCATGGGCCGCGATTGGAAACCCATGGTGCGGATTCTCGACCCGATTGATCGATCGACGGGTCCGCCGGAAATCCCGACGCGCCCCGCATTACGGTGGTCAGTACGATCGTCAGGATCATCAGTCCATCGCCCAGCGACTCCCAGCTGGCGATGTCTTGAGGATGAAACCCACGCCCGCGTTGGCGGTTTTGGGGCGCGACTAGGCGGCACCCACACATGGGAGCCTGCAAACGCAAGAGAAGTAAACGGCAGACCCATGCGCCGCATAACGTATTCGCACCAGCCGCAGCAAGAAGTCCGCAAATTGTCCGGGTGGAGACGTGCGTGGTGACGATGGCCTTCACGTGCACCTGTGGCACGAGCAGCACGGACGCGATCGCGAACTGATCGTCGATGTCGGCTCCGCAATCGGTGGTCAGGATTACGTCTCTCTGCCGCGGAACGTGGATGTGCCGAGCAACAACGAAGCGAAACCAGCAGGCATGTTTTCATAAGCATTTGAGCTGATTCTGGCGACGCGGGCTTACAGCGGCTGATCGGGGCGGATGATCGTCCGCCACATGTGGGCGACCGGGCTGCCGTCGTTGCCGAGCCCTTCTTTGGGCTGCTTGAAATGGCGGCCGATGATGTCGATGAACGAATCGATCGTGACGACCACATTCGGATCGAACGCGTAGAGGTCGTTCACCGCGACCATGCGCGGCTCCATGTACCATTTGTGTTTGCGGACCATCTGGTATGTCGCTTCGATGTAAGGCGGCGGCGTGTAGTCCCCGCCGAATAGCTGGCGGTACAGATCGGGATACTCGTATCCCACGGAGGATCGGCGTAATAGCGCAGCGCCTGATGGTAGCGGATCGCGAACGAGACTTTCTCCGGCACGTACGGTTCGAAGAGCTGCGGCCCCACCATCCGTGATCGGTGCGATTCAGTTCCTGGACCACGTCGTGGAGCAGGCACGCCAGGATGATTTCCTCGGACATGCCGTTTTTCATCGCGAGATTCGCGCTTTGAAGGACGTGGTGCGCGGTGTCCATGAATCGCAGCCTGAAAAAATGATCAGCGTGGGATTCGCGGGCATGGGCGGGAGCCGCTTTACGTTTTCGCCCGTGCGCGGCACCATCAGAAACCGCGCCCGCGCGATACGGCTTCGTTTCGATCTGCGCTTCCACTTCTCGGCAGTCGGGTATTGCCCGGCGCGGTCGTGATGGGCATTTGATGGCCCCTGTGTTGAGCGCGATGGCCGTATTCAGTTCCGCCATCATTCGGCTCTCAAGAGCATCGGCGCAGTCTCCGCATCCATTTTGCTCGCGGCGTCCGGCCGCCCAAGCTTTCGAGGAAAGCCTTGCGATGATGTCCATGCCCCTATCCTAGCCGCTTTTTCTTTCCTGCAAAACGCCTGATTCGCACGCGCCCGGGGTCCCGCAACCGTGTCGATTAAAATGGGTCCCGTCGTGTGTTTTCAGGGAGTTGCGAGTGTTTCTAATCGGCAAATGTCGATTAGAAATGAGTGATTTGCGAGTAGTGATTGGTCAGTCGTGTCCCGCTCCTCGCGAATCGGGAGCTGTGTTCGTGGCTCGCGAGGCAGAACTCGGGTACGTGCTGCGGGTGAATCTGCGCAAAGCAGTGCTCGCTACGCTCGCGATCTTTTCGAAGGGCTGAAGGCCCACGCTTCCACCGGGGCCGAAAAGTTTCACCCGCGGCGTCAGCCCTTCGTCAAATTTTCAAAGAGCGTTCGGCCCTCGTCGAGAGGGCGGGCGACTTTCGTCGTCCAGGCTAGCATGACACTTTGCGCCGCATACTTCACCTGTACCCGAGTACAGATTCCGCGCAGGTCCGAAATGCTGTCACAACGCGACGATGCGACACGATTGTGGGCGCGATTTTCATTCCGAAGCGCGCGCTTGCATCACACTTACCAAAGGCCCCAGCCTCACAAACCGAGGATGGGGAACCCGGAAAACCGTACTTGGCCTGATATTTGTAGATGTCAAGATTGACATTACCTCTATCTCGGCGCTAGGCTTGACGTAGCGTCGCAGGAGAGCGCCAAGCCGTGGATCAGATGAACGTATCCATTACCGATGAGCTGGCCAGCTACGTTCGCAAGAAAGTGAAAAGCGGCCGGTACAACAACGCGAGCGAAGTGATCCGGCAAGCGATTCGCCGGATGGAGGAAGATGAATCCCGGGCCGTGCGGTTGGCGAGGCCGTCCGCGGAAGACATTCTTGGCGACCTGACCGAGCAACAGCTCGATTCCATTCGCCGCCGGGTGATCGACGGAATCACGTCGATCGAGGATGGTCGGTTCCAGGAATATCACGGTCGCGAGGGCCTCCAGAAGCTCGCGGATAAGGTGAAAGCCAGAGGACGCAAGGTCCTGGCCCGTCGAACCACGGGAAAGTAATGGCGTCGTACCGGGTATCGCAAGGCGCTGAACGAGACCTCGAAGAGATCTTCGTCTATTGGGCCGAGCGAGCCAGTCTGACAACGGCCGACCGTCTGATCGAAGCCATCGTCAATCGATTTTGGCTGCTCGGCGAGTACCCGGATTCGGGAAGGCCCTCGGACGAGATCGCGCGCGGAGTGAAATGCTTTCCTGCCGGCAAGTATCTTATCTACTATCGCGCCTTGCCTAAGGGCGTCGACATCCTCCACGTTTTTCACGGCGCGCGAGATCAGAGGCGAGCCTTTAAGAAAGCGGGCAAATCCCGCGCCTAGCGCGTGAGCCAGGTGATGAGGGCCGAATACTGCGGGTACTGCGCGGCCAATGTGGCGCGACTGCCGGCTTCGTAATCCTGGGGGTCGAAGCCGGGCGCCATGGTGGTGCCCATCAGCGCGAATTTGCCGCCGGGGGCGAGGCGCGAGCCCTGCCAAGTTCCCGCTGGGACCACGTGCTGGAGGCGCATGCCTGCTGCGATGTCTTGCCCGAGCAGGATAGCCTCGCCCGTCCCGCCGGGCTTGAGCTGTAGCATTTCGACCGGATCTCCCAAATAGAAATGGTAGATCTCGTCGCCGCGAAGGCGGTGCAGCGCCGAAAAAGTTTCCGGCGTGAGCATGTAATAGATGGCGGTCGAAATGGCGCGCTCGGCGGGATAGGAACCGGGCAGCGCGCTCGCGGCGACCGCATCCTTCGCGCGATAGCTCTCGGCAAAATATCCGCCTTCGACGGGCAGCGGCTTCATCTTGAGCAGGTCGCGGATCTGTTCGGGGGTCAGCATGGCGTTGAAGATACGAACGAGGGGCGGGGAAGGCAAGCGAAACCTCGCAGGGATCGGCCCTCCGGTGGTGTCCCGCCGTTGCGGTCGTGGCGAATGCGTAGGGCGCGGCAAGCAGCGCCCCTACAATGGCTTGCACGCGGTACCGGGCGAAACCACTCTAATCAACTGCACGGCTCAGGAACGGGCTTCGGGATTGTCAGTTGACACCCCCAAAGACCGTTTCCATAATCGCAAAAGGTAGGAAAGCGTCTTGGCAGAACGTTCCAAATCACTCGAGCAGGCCCTCGAGCAGGCAGTTTCGCGGGCATTGCGCGACAATCTCGCTCCGCTGCAGCGGACCGCGGACGAATTGCATCAGGCCTACTCCGATCTGGTAGCGGCGTGTTCGTCCAGCCGCCCGAGCAACGCGCTTCCTGCCATGCTGCGCGCGCAAACGGCGGCGTCTGCTCTCGCTGCGGGGCTTTCCGTCCTCTCGAATTTCGTTGCCGTCGCTCTCAACCCTCGCGAACACGGCTACACCGATGATTCCGCAGCCGTCGCCACCGCCGAACCCGAAATCGAAACGCCAGAACCCGAGCCTGCCAAGGCGCCCGCCCGCGCCGCGGTTCAGGCACCGCCGCAGGTCGATCCCAAATGGGCTCAGGAACAGGAAGCGCTCGCGGAAGCCGCCGTCGAGGAGGCAGCCGCGCAGGAAGCGGCCGCCGCCGAGGCGCCCGCTTTCGATCTTGCAGCGCTGCCCGATGAACTGAGAGACTTGCATCGACGGGCGAGCCGAAACGCAAAAGTCGCCATGCAGGACATACAATTATTGCGGCCCGAGGAAGTTAAATTGGGGCGCGAGAAACATGACATCTGTCAACGGTTGCGAAGTGATCTCGACAAGGCCCGTAAGGAATATGACCGCCGCTTCCGAGCGATTCAGGATCATCCCGTGGATTACTTCCACCATTGGATGGTGGAAATTCTCGCCAAGGGCCAGAACGACGCCCTCGGAGAGTACCCGTATCCCTCGCCTGTTCTGCGGCACTAGGACAATGATGCGAATCTCCGGCCCGCTCCTTCGCGCGACCGGCGCAATGCTGCTCGTGTGCTCGGTGAGTTTCGGCGGCGCCAGCCCGAAATCGCAGGTAAAGTCAGTGGGGATACACGCCTCGCCGACCGCGCCAGCGAGCCGGTCGTCTCTCTCCGAGAAGCAGCTCGAGAAACTTTCGAGGATGCTCAAGGACACGAAATCCACTTGGGCCTATGGGCGGCTCAGCTCGCTCGCCGAGGAGAAATATTCGGGCGCGCTCGGAGCGCGCGCGGCGCTGGCGCTCGGCTTCTTTGACTACAACAAGCAGCATTATACGGAAGCGGCGAAATGGTTCGCGCGCGCGCAGAAGGATCCGCTGATCGGCGACTACGGGCTCTATTGGAGCGCCGAAAACGATCTCGCGGCGAACAATGATGCGGCCGCCGTCGCCGAGCTCCAGCAATTTCGCAAGGATTATCCGGACTCCGTGATCACGGAGCAGGCGCTCCAAGCGCTCGGCAACGCCGCGATCGGCGCGAAGCAGCCGGCCGCCGCCGTTGCGGTGCTCGACGCTTATCCGCAGACGACGCAGCGATCGGCGCTGCTGTTTTTGCGTGGCGAGGCGCACGAGCAGGCCGGGCAAATCCTCGAAGCAGCAGCGGACTATCGCAGCGTCTACGAGAATTTCCCCACGAGCGAGCACGCGCGCGAGGCAGGCGTGAAGTTCGACTTCCTGGCCGGCGCGCCGGGCGCGCAGATTCCGCCGATTCCGCTGAAGGATCGCGTCGCGCACGCGGATTTTCTGTTCGTCGCAAAGGATTGGAGCGACGCGCGCGACGAATACGCGAAGGCGCTGCCGCAGCTTTCCGGCGCAGAGGCCGAGCGCGCGCAGCTGCGGATTCTCGAGTGCGGTATGTCGCTCGGCGCCGGCCCTTGGGAAGTGGCGAAACTGCAGATCACGGATCCGGATGTCGATGCGGAACGCTCCTACGCGCTCGCGACGTTTTATCGCGACCAGCTGCAGGAGCCCGAGATGATCGCCGCGGTCGAAGCGGCCGCGAAGCGCGCGCCCACCAGTCCCTGGGCCGCCGCCGCGCTTTTCCTCGCGGGAAATTACTATTGGGTGCAGCTCGACCGCGCGCACGCCTCCGCGTATTACCAGCGCGTGGTCGACGGATTCCCGAACGGGCCCGACACGCCGTCCGCGCAGTGGCGCGTTGCGTGGACCGCCACGCTCGCGCGCCAGCCCAACGCGGCGGACTTGCTCGAGCAGCATTTGCGGAATTATCCCGGCTCGCCATACGTGGCGGATGCGCTCTACTGGCTTGGCCGCCTCGCTCAGGAAAGAGGGGCCCAGCCGCTCGCGCGCAGTTATTTCGAGAAGCTGGCCGCCCGCTACACGCAGAATTATTTCGGTCTTCTCGGCGCCGAGCGCCTGCACGAACTTGGGCCGGGGCCGACGCAGGCTTCCGATGTGCTCGGCGTAATTCCGCCGGCGCCCGATCTGCCCATGCTCGACGGCAAGATTCCACCCGCCGTGGCGGGACTGAAAGCGCGCGCCGACGCTCTGCGCTCGATCGGATTCGATTCGTCGGCGGAGCTGGAATTGCGCGCGGCCTACGCGGCCACGAGCGAGCCGCGGCTGCTGTTTGAAGCGGCGCTGGAAGCGGCCGCCGCCGGGCATTATGGCGCGGCGATTGTCACGGTGCGGCAGATTTTTCCGCAGCTCGAATCGGAAGCGTTTTCCGATATTCCGCGCGAGGTTTGGCTCACCGCCTACGCGTTGCCATATGAATCCACCATCCGCAGCTGGTCCCGGAAGAACGGGCTCGATCCGCTGCTGGTCGCGGGGCTGGTCCGGCAGGAATCGGCGTTTAATCCGGATGCGCTTTCGGTGTCGGACGCGGTCGGGCTGATGCAGCTGCTTCCCAAGACGGCGCGGCTAGTGGCGCGCGGGCAGCGCCTGCGCTATTCGCGAGTGCGGCTCAACGATCCGGATTACAATGTCAGGCTCGGCACGGCGTATTTGGCGTCGCTTCAGAAGCAGCTCGGCAGCGTGGAGGCGGCGCTCGCCGCGTACAATGCGGGCGACGATCGCGTCAGGCAGTGGACCGCCGGGCAGACGTATCACGAGCCGGCCGAATTCGTGGAGTCGATTCCGTTCACGCAGACGCGCTTGTACGTGCAGATCATCACGCGCAACGCCAGCATCTATCGCCGGCTCTATGGAGCGCAGAACGCAAATGAATCCCGCACACCCCGAACGGGCCGTGGCGACTAGCACCAGCCCGAAACTTTCCTCCAAAGCTGAACGCTTCACCGAATCCGTAATCCGCGAAATGACGCGCCTGGCGCTGCGCTACGGCGCCGTCAATTTGTCGCAGGGCTTTCCCGATTTTCCCGCGCCCGCCGAAATCAAGAATGCCGCAAAAGCGGCCATCGACGCGGACATCAATCAATACGCGATCACCTGGGGCGCGAAGAAATCTCGCGATGCGATCGCCGCGAAATTCGAGCGCACGCAGGGCGTTGCGATCGATCCCGAACGCGAGATCACCGTTTGCTGCGGCTCGACGGAAGCGATGATGTCGTCGATGATGGCGATCATCAATCCGGGCGATGAGGTGGTGGTCTTCGAGCCGTTCTACGAAAATTACGGGCCGGACGCGATTCTTTCGGGCGCCACGCCGCGCTTCGTCAAGCTGCAGCCGCCCGACTGGACGTTCGATCCCGATGAACTCGCCGCCGCGTTCGGTCCGGCGACGAAGGCGATCATTCTCAACACGCCAAATAATCCCACCGGGAAAGTTTTCGAGCGCGCCGAACTCGAATGCATCCGCGATCTGTGCGTCCGCTGGAATGCCTTTGCGATCACCGACGAAATCTACGAGCACATGCTCTACGACGGCGCCAAGCATATCTCGCTCGCGTCACTCGATGGCATGCGCGAACGCACGCTCACGATAAATGCACTATCGAAAACCTACAGCGTCACCGGCTGGCGCGTCGGCTGGGTGATTGCGCCGCCGGAAGTGACCGCGGCAATCCGCAAAGTGCACGATTTCCTTACCGTGGGCGCGGCCGCGCCGCTGCAGGAGGCGGGCGCCGTCGCGATGCAATTTCCGCAGAGCTACTACGACACCCTGGCGCGCGAATACGCCGCTCGCCGCGAACGCATGCTCGGAATTCTCGGCGGCGCCGGATTCAAATGCTTCAAGCCGCGCGGCGCCTACTACATCATGACGGATATTTCGGCGTTCGGTTTTCCGGACGATGTCGCCTTCGCGCAATATCTCGTGAAGGAAATCGGCGTCGCCGCCGTCCCCGGATCGAGCTTCTATCGCGATCCCGCCGACGGCCGCACCCACCTCCGCTTCACATTCTGCAAAAAGGAATCGACATTCCAGGCCGCCACCGAGCGCCTCGCCAAGCTCCGCCCATCGAAATAATGCGCTAGCGTTTGCGCCGTGGGATTGCCTTCGCCCTTCTCTGCGGGCTCTGCGGTGATCTTTAGAATCGAAATTTCAGATTTGAGATCCAAAGCGAAGATCAACGGATTACCGCAGAGGCGCAGAGGACGCAGAGGAAACCCCCTCCTGTCGGCGGCGCTGGCGGATCAGGCGAGATCAAACGACTGCAGGTAATCGGGGATCGTGACCGGCCAGCCGCGCTGGGCCACGATGGCGTCGCGTAGCGACGTCAGCCCGCTCGGCTCGCCGTGGACCATGAACGTGCGCTTCGGCGGCGCCTGAATTCCGGAAATCCATCGCAGCAGTTCGCTTTTTCCCGCGTGCGCGGAAAGCTGGCACATCTCGACCACCTGCGCGCGTACCGGCACTTCCGCTCCGTGAATTCGCAGGAACTTCGCGCCATTGAGCAACGCGCGCCCGCCCGAGCCTTCCGCCTGGTATCCGACGAGCAGCACCGTGCTGCGCGAATCGGGCAGCCGGTGCGCCAAATGGTGCAGCACGCGCCCGCCCGTGACCATGCCGCTTGCCGAAATAATGATGCACGGCGCAGTGACGTCGTTGATCTTCTTTGAATCTTCCACCGAGCAGGTCATGTGGACTTCCTGGACATCCATCGGGTCGGGGTCGGTCTGAGGTTTCAGGTCGTGGTCCGCGCGGTGGCGAGTATAGATTTCGGTGGTGTTGATGGCCATCGGGCTATCGAGATACACGGGCAGATGGGGAATCCGCTGCGCTTTCTCCAACACGCGCAGGTAATACAGCAGCAATTGCGTCCGGTCGACCGCAAATGCCGGAATCACTACGGCGCCGCCGCGTTTCGCCGTCTGGTTCACCACGTCCGCGAGTTCGTCCGTGACGGAGCCGGTGGGATGCTCGCGATCGCCATAGGTCGATTCGCAGAGCAGGAAATCCGCGCGCGTGGGCGATTCCGGGTCTTTCAATATCGGCTGATCGTAGCGCCCCACGTCGCCTGAGAAGACGACCAGCGTCTGCTTGCCGTTCTCGGTGATCGTCAACTCCAGCCACGTGGCGCCGAGGATGTGCCCCGCATCGTGCGGCAGAACGGAAAACTGCGGGCTGATCTTGAAGGCGTCGTTGCTCGGGATTTCCCGGAATTGCTGCAGCGCCGTCTGCGATTCCTCCACAGTGTAAAGCGGCAGCGGAGGCTTGTGCCTCGAATAGCCTTTCTTCACCGCGTAACGTGTGTCTTCTTCCTGCAGGTGCGCGGAATCGGGAAGCAGCAGCGTGCAAAGTTCGTGCGTCGCGATATTCGCGTAGATCGGACCGCGAAATCCATTGCGCACGAGCCGCGGAAGATAGCCGGTATGGTCGATGTGCGCGTGCGTCAGCAGCACCCAGTCGATCGTCGCCGGATCGACCGTCAACTTATCCCAGTTCCGCTGCTTCAGGTCGCGCGATCCCTCGAAGAGCCCGCAATCCACCAGCAGCCGCTTGCCTTCCGCCTCCACCAGGTACTTCGAACCGGTTACCGTTCCCGCCGCGCCCAAGAAAGTGATTTTTGGCATAGTGCGGCATTCTACGCTAGATGACCTCTCGGCGCTCGTCGTTTGACGGGCGATGGGTCAATTTTCACTGCCTTTCAGCGGCGGCGAAAATCGCCAATTGGGAGATTGGCGTTCCCAGCGGCACGATTAGATTGAGCGCTTCGCGAGCTGGTCGGCGATGTATTCTGCCTGACGGATGGCAAGGGCGACGATCGTGAGCGTGGGATTCTCGGCGCCGGTCGAGGTGAACTGGCTGCCGTCAGAAACGAAAAGATTCGGGATGTTGTGGGCCTGGCCGAAGCGGTTGACGACGCCGTCCTGCGGCTTTTCGGACATGCGATTGGTGCCCATATTGTGCGAGGCGGGAAACGGCGGCACGCGCAACGTGCGTTTCGCGCCGACCGAGTTGTAGAGCGCCTCGGCCTGCGCGTAGCCGTGATCGCGCAGGGTGAGATCGTTCGGGTGATCGTCCGAGTGGACGTTCGGGATCGGCATGCCGAACTTGTCCTTTTTGTCCGCGTGCAGCGTGATGCGGTTCGTGGCGCGCGCCAGGTCTTCCCCCAATATCCAAAGGCCCGCCATATTCGCGTAATTGTCGATCACGGAGGCGCGCTCGCGTCCCCAGGCGCCCGGCGCGAGATTCAGCGCGAAGCTCGCCAGGCCCTGCGCGAGCAATTCGAGATTGTAGCCGCCGACGAAGCCGCGCTTGGGGTCGAGGCGCGCTTCGTCCATCACGATCGAGGATTGCGTGGTGCCGCGGTAGAAATGCACCGGCTTGTCGAAGATCGCGAAGACCGCACCGCTGGTGTGCCGCATATAATTGCAACCAACCTGCCCGGAGGAATTCGCGAGGCCGTGCGGAAACTGGCTCGAGGATGAATTGAGCAGCAAGCGCGGGCTCTCGATCGAGTTGGCGGCCAGCGCGACGACGCGCGCTCTCTGGCGCTGCATCGTGCCCGCGCGGTTCGCGTAGACGACGCCGCTAACTCTGCCGGATGCGTCGTGCTCGATGCGCAGCACCTGCGATTCGGAGCGGACCTCGCACTTTCCCGTGGCTTCGGCATATGGAATTTCGGTGTAGAGCGTGGACCACTTCGCGCCAAACGTGCAGCCCTGCACGCAAAATCCCGCCTGCTGGCACCCGGCGCGGCCTGCGCGCGGCACGGAATTGATCGCCATCTTCGTGGCTTGATATTTCGTGTAGCCGAGCTTTTTCGCACCGGCGACGAGCACCTTGCCATTGTTATTGACCGGCAGCGAAGGCATGCCTTGCGTGCCGCTGACGCCCATCTTGAGCTCGGCGCGATCGTAATACGGCGCAAGTTCCTGCAGGCCGATCGGCCAGTCCATCAGATTCGCGCCGGCGATATCGCCGTAGCGCGTGCGCGTCTTGAATTCGTGCTCCTGAAAGCGCAGCGCGCAGCCCGCCCAGTGCACGGTGGTGCCACCGACAAGTTTGCAGGTCCACACGGGAAGATCGGGCGATGTTTTCGCGACGGACCAGTTGCCGGACGTGGTGCGCGGATCGAACCACGAGAAGAGGTTGAACATGGCGATTTCGTCGTTCTTGAAATCGCTGATCTCGATGCGCTTGCCCGCTTCGAGGACGACGACGGAAACGCCCTTTTGCGCGAGCTCGTTGGCCAGCGTGCCGCCGCCGGCGCCGGAGCCGATGATCACGACGACGCTCGAATCGTTTAGATCGAAGGGCGCGGGCATGTCAGTACTCGAAGCTGCGACGCGAGAGCTTCATAGCCAGTCGAGATCGTTGAAGCCGCGATGCAGATATCCGCCGAGCGCGGAGGAAGGGCCCTGGTAGCCAAATTTCGCCCACATATCGGGCTGGTTGTAGAGCGGCGTAATCGTGTCGCCGTAGACCTTCGCGAAAAATGCGCCGCTCTCGATTTGCTTGATGGCGGCCACGCGGACGCTTTCGTCGGCGACATCGGCGTAAGCTTTGCCGGCGCTCGCCTTGGTCGACGCATCGAGCTGGGCGATGCCATCTGCGAGCAGCTGCTTCGTGGAAGGATTGCTGGCGGCTTCCGCAGTGAGCGGCGCGATCGCCTTTTCGTACGCCGCATCCGGAAGGCGATCGTGCGGGAAGAGATCGCGCGTGAATCTGAGCAACGTTCGCGATTGCCCGGCGGTGAGACCCGCGGGCTCAGCGGCACTCGCAGCCGGATCGCTGAGCAGCGTCTTTCCGGCAACAGCGGCCACTGCAATCGTCGCCGCGCCGCGCGCGAGAAAGACGCGCCGCGATAACTTCGTGGCCCAATCGAGCAGCTTCATCGCACTCCTCGCGCCGAAAGTGGCGCTTTGTTACGGCAGGCTGAACACGAACACGGAACCGCCCGCCTCGGCTTCGACGTACTGCTTGCCATCGACCTCATACGTGATCGGATTCGCGCGCACGGAATTGCCGAGCTGGATATGCCAGAGCGGTTCGCCGGTTTCGGCATTGAGCGCGAAGAAATTGCCGCCAGCATCCGCGCAGAAAACGAGATTGCCCGCCGTGACGAGCGTGCCGGTCCACGTGTCGCCAACCATCTTAAACTGCCACTTGCGCTCGCCGGTGGTGGCGTCGAGCGCCCGGACAGCGCTGTACGCCGCATCGCCGAGGACGACTTTCTGGCCACCGCCACCACCGATATCCCGCGGATTATGCGGCTCGATCTCGGGATGGCCCTTGAAATAATAGGCGCCCTGCTCGCGCGTATCGACGTAGACGAGGCCTGTGAGCGGGCTGTAGGACGGACTCGTCCAGTTCACCGATCCGGTGATGCTGGGAAAGATCAGATTGCCCTTCGTGGTGGGCTCGATATTCGGCAGCTCGATTGGGCGGCCGTTGGCGTCGAGTCCCTTGGCCCAAGTTTGCTTCGCGAAGGCCTTACCGGCGATGAATTTGCCGGTCTCGCGATCGAGAACGTAATAGAAAGCGTTGCGATCGGCCTGCACGACGAGCTTGCGCATTTTGCCGTCGATCTTGGCGTCGATGAGAATGGGCGGTTCGGCTGCGTCCCAATCGTGCGTCTCGTGCGGCGAGAACTGGAAATACCATTTCATCTTGCCGGTATCCGCATCGATCGCAAGCAGCGCGCAGGAGTAGAGGTTGTCGCCCTTGCGCGCGTCGCCATTCCAGTCGGGAGCGGGATTGCCGGTGCCCCAGAAGAGCGTGTTCGTCTCGGGATCGTAGGCGCCCGTGTTCCAGGTGGTGGCGCCGCCGTATTTGTAGCTGTCGCCTTCCCAGGTTTCGACGCCCGGCTCGCCGGTGGTCGGGATGGTGTAGAGCCGCCAGAGGCGATGGCCGTCTTTCGCATCGTACGCGTCGATGTAGCCGCGAAGGCCGCCCTCGCCTCCGCCCATGCCGACGATGATTTTTCCGTCGATGGCGAGCGGCGCCTGCGTGATGGCGACCGCATCCGCGTTCTTGCCAATCTCGCTGGTCCACTTGACGGCGCCCGTTTTTGCATCAAGAGCGACGAGGTGCGCGTCGATGGTTGCAACGTAGACTGTGTCGCCAAGGATCGCGACGCCGCGGTTCGTCGGGAAAAGGCCGATGGTGAGCAAATTGGGCGGTAGCGGCGCGGTCCATCGCCAAATCGGCTTGCCAGTGCGCACGTCGAGCGCAGTGACCGTGGTGGGCGGCTCGGTGACGTACATGATGCCGTCGACGACGATCGGCGACGATTCGAAAATGCCCTGGCGCTTCAGCTGGTAGACCCACTGAATTTTCAGGTCCTTCACATTTTGCGTATCGACCTGCTTCAGTTCCGAAAAACGCTGCGAGGCGTAGTTGCCGCCGTAGGTGAGCCAATCCGCGGGATGGCTGGCGGAATGGAGGATCTCGTCGTAGGTGACGTCCTGCGCCCAAGACAACGCGCAGCTGCCCAATACCAGGGCGAGCAAAGCGAAACCACGGAGAATCCATCGCTGCCGATTGGTTTTCATCGGGCGGCCCCCAGACTGGCAAGATACGCCACAAGATCGTTCAACTGCGTTTCGGTCAGCTTGTCCTTATAGCTCGGCATGAAGCTTTTGCCCGGCAAGACCTCGATTTTCGAGGTGCCCAGTTTGTTGATCGAGTGAAGCTGGCCCTTGGCATCGCGCAACTGCAGCGTAAAGGAGTCTTCGTCCAGGCGCATGCCTTCGATCACTTTGCCGTCTTTCATCGTTAGGCGGTACATCGTGTAAGCAGGATAGTTCGCGCGTTCCTGAAGAGCGGCATCGCTCTGGGGCAGGGTCGCTCCCGGATCGAGCAGCGCATCGTGGAGGAAACCCACGCTGCGCACGCCGCCGATATGGCTGAGATCCGGGCCCGAGTCGCCGCCCTGCGATCCGATCATGTGGCAATTCGAGCAGGCGTTCGCGTCGTAAACTTCCTGGCCTTTCGCGGGATCGCCGGTGGCCGCTCCTCCGCCGGGCTCGCCGAAGCTGCCGACGTAATTCACAAGCAGCCAGATTTTGTCTTCGCCGAGGCTCGAAAAGGCGGGCATTCCGGAGCCGATCGCGCCGCCGCCGTAAATGACGCTGTAAATGCCCTCGGGGCCGAGATCCTTGCCGACCCCTCGAATATTGGGGCCGTTCGCGCCGCTGCCGTCGATGCCGTGGCATCCGGCGCAGGTGCCTTCGAAAAGAGTTTTGCCCTCGGCGAGGCTTTGCGGAGTCGGAGTCGGGTGCGGCGAGTGCGGCGGTGGCGCTGCGGGGCCTATCTGCGCGGAGACGGGCGCGGCCCACGCAAGAAACGCGAGCGCAAACAGAGCAGTCCATAGGAATCTATGATGAGCGTTCATTCCCCCTCCCAATTGAACCCTGCTAGGTAATACGAGCGGACCGCGACTGTCAAGGCGTGTGGCCGTTCATTTTGCCTACACGGGTTTTGACGGTGAGAAAAGGAAAGAAGTTGCCGCAAACGCGAAGAAATTGAGGCTGTCGCGTAACGGAGGAAGCGCGCTTCAGACGGTCTGCTAGTCGCGGCGGCCGCGTGTCGGGTGATCGATTTCCTAGAGGCGGCCCAGAAAAAACATCATCAGAAGGACCAGCCAGATCAGGCTGAAGCCTCCATTCGGGTATGCACCCCACTGCTTGCTGCGGGGCCAAGCCGGAAGGCTCGCCGCGAGAGTTAGAAGAAGAACGGCTCCAAGTATGAACAACATGGCCCGTATTCCGTTTCTGCTGGGAACAAAATCCTAGGCCCGCCTGCCAGCTTTCGCCATCAGGTAAAGAACGTAAAACTCGAAAGATTTTCCCCGTAGGCATCGACCGCGTGCCTCGCCGGCGGGCTTTTTTTAGTGTTGCGCAGCACCGACAGCGAATTGGATACTAGGGCGCTCAAGCTCCGGGAGGCAGGAACGCTCAAGGGGAAGTTTTATACGCAAGTGTAATGATTCGCTCTCGGCGCTTCCCTCACCGCGAGCCCGTTCCCCCCGAAGATATCTCTCTCGCTTTGCGAGTAAGGAACTTTTATGGCTCATCATTTGCGGCAAATTCTTTTCCTTTCTTTGATCATGTCTTTGATCGTGCTGACGGCTTGCGTGGTGGCCGCACCCCTTCAGGCGGCTGAACCTCCTGGGCCCATTCGTCTCGAAGTCGACGCGACGCGAGCCCCGCAGAAGATCCTGCACACCCACATGGAGATGCCGGTGAAGCCGGGCCCGCTGGTCCTCTATTACCCCCAGTGGATTCCGGGGGAGCACATGCCGGACGGCCCGATCGTCGACATGGCCGGACTTAAGTTTGTAGGGAACGGCAAGGCGATTCCCTGGCGCCGCGACCTGCTGGATATGTTCGCTTTTCATCTCGATATTCCGGCGGATGTGAGCAAGCTCGACATCGACTTCGATTTCCTGCTCGCCGCGCCGATAAAGGGATATTCGGCGGGAGCGTCGGCCACGGCCTACCTCGACCTGATCAGCTGGAACCAGGTGGTCCTATATCCTCAAGGCTATCCGGTGCGAGACTTAACCTACGTGCCGAGCCTGCGTTTGCCGGCCGGGTGGAGATTCGGCACGGCGCTGCCCGGCCCGAAAGAAGACGGCGACGTGATCGATTTCTCTCCGGTTTCGCTGAACACGCTGGTCGACTCGCCAGTGCTGGCGGGTGCGAATTTTCGGGTGATTCAACTGACGCCGGGCGAGCATCCTTCGCACGAGATCGATATCGCCGCCGACAGCGCGGCCGAGCTCGCGATGACGCCGGAAACCGAGATGCACTTCCGGCGGCTAATTGCGGAAACGGGCGCGCTTTTCGGCGTGCGGCACTACCGCGATTATCACTTTCTGGTGACGCTAAGCGACGACGTGGCGCACTTCGGCCTCGAGCATCATGAATCGAGCGACGATCGCCACGACGCGCGCAGCCTGATCGACGACGAGGAGCTTGTCGGATTTTCCACCTTGCTGCCTCACGAATTCGTTCATTCGTGGAACGGAAAATACCGGCGCCCGGCGGATCTGACCACTCCCGATTATCACCAGCCGATGAAGGACGATCTGCTGTGGGTCTACGAAGGCCTGACGGAATATCTCGGCCAGGTGCTCACCGCGCGCAGCGGCCTGTGGAACATGCAACAGTCTCGCGAGGATCTGGCGCGCATCGCGACCGAGGTCGGCGCGAGTCCGGGCCGGGAGTGGCGCCCGCTGCAGGATACGGCCGACGACGCCTCGGTGCTCTACAACTCCGATTATGATTGGCAAAACTGGCGGCGCGGAACCGATTTCTACGAAGAGGGCGAGCTTCTCTGGCTCGATGTCGACACGACTTTGCGCCGCCTGACGAACGACAAAAAGTCCATGAACGATTTCTGCCGTCTGTTCTACGGCGGGCCGGGCGGCGAGCCGGCGCTGAAGACGTACACGTTCGACGACATCGCCGCGACGCTCAACGAAGTTGCGCCTTACGACTGGGCCGGCTTCCTGCGTACGCGGCTCGATTCGGTGGCAACGGACACGCCCACCGAAGCGCTTCAGAACGGCGGCTGGAAGATCGTCTACAACGATACGCCGAACGAGATCGAAGAGGCACGCGACGACGTCAGAAAGCGAGTGACCCTGACCTTTTCGATTGGACTGACGCTCGGCGAGGATGGGAACGTCGTCGATGTTATTTACGGCGGCCCGGCGTATAAGGCGGGCGTCGGCCCCGGCATGAAGATTACGGCGGTCAATGGGCAGCAATATTCGCCGGACACGCTGAAGGATGCGATCATCGACGCCAAGTCGAGCAGCGCGCCGATCCGGCTGATCGTGGCGAATGGCGCGGAAGTCGATACCCGCCAAATCGACTATCATGGCGGCATGCGATATCCGCATCTCGAACGCGATTTGAGCCACCCGGATTACATCGGTGAGATCTTCCACCGGCTGGCGCAGTGATAAGTGACAAAAGTCCCTATGCATGCGTAGTTTCCCTATATTGACACTTCGCCGCCACGAATGAGATGGTCGGCGCCAAATCTAATTCCCTCGGAGGGCTCGGATGCAGCCATCGAGGAGACACTGTATCTGTGCATCGCTCGCGTTGGTGTTGTGTCTGCTCGCTCCGCGAACGCATGCGGAAACTCTGACGATTACGAGTTCGCCCAAGGGCGCGACCGTCGAAATCGACGGCTTGGTCGCCGGCACCACACCCTACGAGACGGACTTTCCCGGCGGCTATTTCCACAAAACTCACACGGCTTTCGGCGAGCGCCTCGATCACTCGATGGTGGTGCGGATATCGAAGGACGGATACCTTTCTCAGAAGATCACGCTGACAAACGGGCCGTTTGACTGGGTTGCCATCACGGGTCGCAAGCGCGGAACGTACTTCCTGATCAAAGCCCGCCGGTTCGACGTCAGGCTCGATCCCACATCGGATGGATCGGGTGCCCCGGCGGAGACAATCGGAAACGATGGCCCGATGCCACCTGCATACGCCGCGTTGAAATCAGAAGCTCCGCCGGACCATCGCGACACGCATGCTTCGTCAGGCAGTGTGACGATTTCGTCCGATCCGGCGGGCGCGGAAATCTACGTCGATGGAAAATTCGTCGGAGAGACGCCTTCGACGATCAAGCTACCCGCCGGCTCGCACCACGTGGAAGTGAAATCGCGCGGCAAGCGGGACTGGGCGCGCGACCTCGACGTCCTCAAAGAAAGCCAGCTTACGCTGCACCCGGTCCTCGAATCCTCGACGCAGTAGCAGCCGGCGCTCGCCCGATTCGTCGTCGGCCCGAAGCTATCATCACCGCACAGCCGCCAGAATCGGCGTTGACATCTCCGCGCGTACCTCATGTAATTGAGTTTCTCCTATACATGCGCATATCTTTCCGATTTCGCTCGCGACAATCCCGGGGATGAGCCCACCCCGCCAGGCTGGGACGAAACGCTACGCGTTCCTCGTGGCACTGGGCATTTTCCTCAGCCGGGTCGCCGGTCTCGTTCGCGACCGCGTCTTCGCGCATTATTTCGGCCTTTCCAATGTCGCCGACGCGTTCAAAGCGGCGCTCCGGATTCCCAATTTCTTGCAAAATCTCTTCGGCGAGGGCGTTCTTTCGGCTTCGTTCATTCCGGTGTATGCCGGCCTGCTCGCGCGAGATGACAAAGAGGAGGCGCGACGCACTGCGGGCGCTGTGGCCGCCCTTCTCGCGCTGACCGCTTCGGTTCTCGTGCTCGTCGGAGTGCTCGCAACCCCCTACCTGATCGACGCGATTGCACCGGGATTTCACGGCGAGACGCGCGTGCTGGCGATTCGAATCGTCCGCATCCTGTTTCCGGGCGTCGGATTGCTGGTGCTCTCGGCGTGGTGCCTTGGCATTCTCAATAGTCATCACCGGTTTTTCCTTTCGTATAGCGCTCCCGTGATCTGGAACGTCGCGATGATCGCGACGATGTGGGGCTGGGGCGGACACAATACGCAGGACCGGCTGGCGATCATCCTGGCATGGGGCTCCGTGGCCGGGAGCGCGCTGCAGGTGGCCGTTCAACTGCCTGCGGTCCTGCGGCTACTGGGCGGATTGCGCCTCTCGCTGAGCTATCACGGGAAAAA
>CAVUDN010000025.1:0-45826 GCA_963740095.1 uncultured Acidobacteriota bacterium | reverse complement strand
AGGTTGATGAGCTCCAGAAGCTTCCGGTGGAGAAGCTCGTCGCGGCAATGGACGGCGGAGGCGCGATGGGCGGGGCGAGTCTCCGTTTGGCGCCCGTAGTGGATGGTCATTCGCTACCGAGAAACCCGTTCGATCCGGACGCACCAGAAATATCGGCGGCCGTTCCGCTCTTGATCGGCTCGGTCGAAACCGAGGTCACCTTCATGCGTGGCACGCCGGTGGATCCAATGGACGACGCTGCCCTGCACGCACATGTCAGGCAAGTACTGCGCGGCGTTGATGGCGCGGCAGTAGATCGGTTGATTGATGTATATCGGAAGGGTCGTCAGAATACAGCGATACGGATCTCTATCTGATCCTTGCGTCGGACGCCACCTTCCGGGCGGGCGTGTTAACCGAGGCCGAGCGCAAAGCGGACCAGGAGCGTGCTGTCTACATGTATTACTTCACCTGGAGATCGCCGGTGCGGAACAGTTTTCTGGGGACGTTCCACACGCTCGAAATCCCGTTTGTCTTCGAGAATGTTGATTTGGCGACGGCCATGACCGGCTCGGGCCAGGGACGCTATCCTCTCGAGGACAAGCTCAGCGGCGCCTGGGTCGCTTTTGCGCGCACCGGAAACCCAAGCCACGACGGTTTGCCAAACTGGCCGGCGTTCGATACCAAACAACGCGCTACCATGATCCTCAACAACGAGTGCGAAGTCGTCAATGATCCAAACGGTGCAGAGCGACAAGCCCCTCCTGGCCGTTCGGCACGTCCAAGGAATGTGACGAGGAGATCGAACAGAGGACTAGAACGAATTACGCAGTTGCAATCGCAATTCTGCGAATGCGTTCTTGGTCCCGAAACCGGGTTTTAGAATATACTCTGCGGGCCGATAGCCTGAAATTTTGTTCTACCAAATGCCTACGGCAATAAAAGGAGTCACTGGCAGCGATGACTAATCGAAGTTTGGAGGAACTGTTACAAACGGTCGGGAGTCCAGTCAAACTGTTGCGTAATTCGCAGATAGGACCGTATGCCTTTCCTGTGGTGCGCTCCGAGTTTTCGAACTGGAGGGATGAACAGCGCGCATGGAAGGAAACCTGCGCTCTTTTCGATCAATCCCACCACATGACGGATCTTTATGTAGAGGGTCCTGACGCTCTCAAATTATTCTCCGATTTAGCTATCAATAGCTTTAGAAACTTCAAAGTCAATCAGGCCAAGCAATTTGTTGCGTGTAACCATGATGGCTATGTGATTGGCGATGCCATTCTTTTTTATCTGGATGAAAATAGATTCAACCTCGTTGGGCGTCCGCCCGCTCACAATTGGGTCCAATATAATTTAGAGACTGGCCGGTATAAAGCATCAGCGGAGAGAGATGAGAGGTCTGCTGTCAATCAAGGCAAGCGAAAAACTTTCCGATACCAGATTCAAGGCCCCAATGCTCTCCGGGTCATGGAGAAGGTCACGGGAAAACCCGCGCCGGATATCCGCTTCTTCAACATAGGGGTATTCAACATCGCGGGCCGGGATGTTCGCGCCCTGCGTCACGGGATGGTTGGACAACCTGGATGGGAACTCTTCGGACCCTGGGAATACGGGGACGAAGTCCGAAACGCGATTGTCGAAGGCAGCAAGGAATTCGGGATTCGGCAAGTAGGCTCTCGCGCTTACCCCACTACCTGCCTCGAATCGGGGTGGATTCCATCTCCTCTACCGGCGATTTATAAGGGCGAAGAGATGAAAGGATATCGGCAGTGGCTCAAATCGACGAGCTATGAAGCCACCGCGTCACTTGGAGGCAGTCTCTATTCCGACGACATCGCCGACTATTATCTGACTCCCTACGATCTTGGCTACGGGCCTTTCGTCAAATTTGACCATGATTTCGTTGGGCGGCAACCCCTTGAAAAAATGGCGGACAACCAGCAGCGAAAGAAGGTAACGCTTGTCTGGAACCGAGAGGACCTCAAACGTGCCTCCGGCTCCCTATTCGAGGCGGGCGATATCGCAAAATATATCGATCTTCCTTTGGCAAACTATTCCACTCTTCCCTTCGATAAAGTGTTGAAAGATGGCAAAACCGTCGGCGTGTCGACTTACACTGGCTACACCTACAATGAACGCGTTATGCTTTCGCTGGCTGTCGTCGATAACCGGCACAGCGAGGTGGGCGCCGAAGTCACGATCGTCTGGGGCGAGGAAGGCCGCGGATCGTCAAAACCGACGGTCGAGCGCCACGTGCAAGCCGAAATCCGCGCGACCGTTGCGTCGGTGCCCTACGCAGAAGTTGCACGCGTCGCCTATCGGCCGCACTGAGCCGGCGCCGATTTTAGGAGGAGATGGGATGGCATACATATTTCATCAAGACGAACTGCCGAGACTGATCTCGGTGGTGCCGGGTCGCGAGCGTACGTTTTTCGTCAACAAAGAACTGACCAAGATCGACGACATGCTCGCGGGCGTCATGCACTATGACAAGGGCGCTTCCTCGCCCTATCATCTCCACAAAAATTGCGAGCATTTTTATTTCATTATGGAAGGGCAGGGCACCGTGGAATCGGAGGAAGGAACGCGCGACGTGAGCCCGGGCGACCTGGTTTTCATTCCCGCCGAGGAGAAGCATCGCCTGCGAGCCTCCAAAACGCCTCTGTTCTATTTCGAATTTCAGGCGCCGAACCGTTTTGTCACCACAATCCTGGACGGCACACCCGACGACCTTCGCTGGAACCGCGTGGAAGGTGGAGTCTGGGTTCAGACGTAATTCGGTTGCGCCAAGGAGAGTTTATGCTGACTTTTATCGGTACCAACAAGCTCCCGCGGGAAAAAACGACAGAGGGCGAAGTTACGGAGATTTTAAACCGCGGCCTGTGCGGCGCCAAGAATGTAGTGGCGGCGTTGCGCTGGCTGAATCCCGGAGAGAAATTTAAGGCCGAACCCTCCAACAAGCACCAGCTTATCTACCTGATGGAGGGGAAAGGAAGCATCCGCCTCGACAATAAGGATTATGACGTGCTGAAGGGCGCGGGCGTGTATCTGGGCCCCTCGGAAAGCGCGACGATCCAGCCGGCCTCGGGTGCTTCGTTGAAGCTTTTGCACCTCGTGGTTCCCCAGATTCCAGGATGACGATCGTTCTTCCCCGATTAGCTTCCGAAATGAGGTCTACGACTGCGCGTTCGCCCGAAAGGTAAAGGAGATGGATTTCGACTCTTTCGGCGCGAGTGTGACGGTCTGATCCAGAACTTTGTTCTGTTCGTGCCAGGCTTCGATGGTGTAGGTGCCCGGCGGAAGATTCTTGAGCGCGAAATCCCCGTCCTTGGAAGTGACGGCGAAATACGGCTGATCGAAGACAAATGCGTAGGCTCGCATCCAAGGATGAATATCGCACAGGATTGGGATCGCGAATTCGGGCAGTTCGAATGTGGAGTTAATTGGAGCTGAGCCGACGGGCTCCGACGAACCCCACCGGTCATTATTGCGCGCCATCACAAGCACGTTGTGGATGGTCGGATCACCGTTCGTGACCTCGAGCGGCTGGTTGACCATGAGCGCGAGAACGTGGGGCTCGTACATGCAATTCTTTTGATCGAGGATTACGGGAGTTTGCGGCGCGGGGTAGCGATAATGGCCGAGGCCGGATTTCACGTAGACGACAACGTCGGCGAGTCCGCCGTTCGCGCCCCTGACCACCGTGGTCGGTATCACCGGTTTCGGGTTTGCTTGCATGCACGCGGGGTTGGCGCTCATGTCGATCGGGTGAAGGACCGGAGGCGTGCCGTCGAAAGTAACCCTGCCTGTGATGGATGCAGCGGTTGCCGGGTCGACGGGAGGCGCAAGAGGCGCGGCAGCCTCGTTTTTGACTTTGCTTCCACAGCCCGTGAGCGCGAGAAAAAAGACAAAAGCACCGAGAAGCGCGAGACGATAAGTGGGAATGTTCATTGCGTCCAGCCGAATGCTTCGAAATTCGGAACCGAAACGGCGACCACGCCGAGCCACGGGCGATCCCAGCAAAGTAGATTATTGCAAGAATCCGTGAGCGTTGCCAGGACTAGCGCAAACGCTGTCAAGAAGAGCGCGGAGATTGCTCGCGTTCTTCTGGTGTTCAAGAATTTTGGCCGGACCCGCGCCAGCCCTCCGTTTGCGATGCGACGCATAGGGACGTCCAACCAGTCTTGGTTTGCGTGTTCCAGCAAAGCAATGTGATGCAGCGCTTGACAAGTTGCTCATGAAAATATAAACCGAGGTGCGGCACTTTTGCTGGAAAGGCTAGATTCCACAACCGAATCGAAAAATAGACGGTTGTCGGAATGTAAGCTAAGGAGAACAAGCTATGCACAAGGCAAGAATGGCGGCGGGCATGGTGGCGTTGGCTTTTCCGATGCTGGTTGCGGCGCAGGATAAACCGGTTGTGAAACGCGTTCCTGTCCAAACGAACTCGGTCGTGTCGGGGAAAGAAATGTTTCAGACGTACTGCAGCCCCTGTCACGGCAAATCGGGCAAAGGCGACGGACCCGCAGGACCGGCCATGAGGGTTCCGCCTCCTGACCTGACTCAACTCGCTGCCAAGAACAACGGCGTATTCCCTGAGGCGGAGGTTGCCGAAGCATTGCGGGAGGGCCCAACCGCGACCCACACTACGCCGGCGCACGGCTCACAAACCATGCCAGTTTGGGGGCCTGTTTTCAGATCCATGAGTCCCCAGACCGCCGGACTGACAAACCTACGGATCCACAATTTAGTCGAATACGTGAAGAGCATTCAGGCGAAGTGACGTCCGCGTACCTGTAGCCGTTACTGGAGGCTGGCCTTTTTGTTCAGCGCAGGCGCCAATTGTGGGACGGCTTCTGCGCTGAAGCCTGTATTTCGCCTTGGTTACTCGTTTGCGGTGGATTCGAGATCCGAAACGCCCCTCATTTGGCCACATAAATGAAATCAACAATTGCAGTCTCTCCCGCGCGAACGCTTACTTGGCGCTCCTGGGTTCCGAAGGTTGCCGTCCATACAGCCAGCGTGTAGTCACCCGACGGGACTCCTCGCATCGCGAAAACGCCGTCGTCTCCAGTCACGGCGAAATACGGATTGGCTACGACTCCGATGTACGCCTGCATCCATGGATGAAGGTTGCAGTTCACTGAAATCATCACTTGGGGACTCGAAAACTTCGTCGTGACCGGATCCGAGCCCGGCTTTTGGCTCACGTTCAAGTGACGGCCGTTTCTCGGCGAGATGTGAATGTTGTGTGCCGTAGGGTCCTCCGTTACTACCCGGAGCGGCTGCCCAACCTCGATTCCCAAAACATGCGGCTCGTAGCGGCATCCCTTTTGCGTGATGGTCACCATCTTCGTGGGTGCAGGCATGTTGAGATTGCCGCTACCCTTTGAGATGTATACGAAGGCATTTGGTAGCGTGTTGTTCGCGTTCACCCGCCCGTCTTCGGGCAACACCTTCCCCGATTGCTCCGATGCGCAGACCGGATCAGCGTCCATCAGAAGTGCGTGGAGTTGCGGTGGCTTCCCGCTAAAATTCACTTTGCCCGTGATATCGCCCGCACCTGATTCCGTTGCGCCAACTTGCCTAGACGGAGTCGCAACTGGCCGCGCTCGCACATTCCTTCCGAAACCTACTCCAACCAGCAGCAGCGTTGCTTCCAGAGTTGCGCATGCCATCCTGAACTTCATGACCATCTCCGCTCCCTCTTCCTAAATCCCCACCCACACCGGACTAGAAGCTATCTCATAAATGGCTGAACGGAAGGGCGGGGCTTCAGCCCCGCCGTCAAGCCCCGTGAAAGAAGGGCTTTAGCCCCTGAAGCCATGTTTTCGATCGCGGCCGAGTATTTATGAGACAGCTTCTAGTCGCAAGGTTTTGAAACGTAAGTCCGGACCAATTCCGGCCCCTGTTGTGTCGACCAAACTTGCAGGCCCTTGCTCTTCATGATCTCGATTCCCGGAGCGGGAAGGAAGGTTGTGACTAGTTCGAGCATCTCCCCTGCTTGCAGGTGGATCGCTTGCTGGAGGACGGCAACAATCGGCATTACGTTTGGATCAGCGAGTCTCTCGTCGATTGACGTCACAATCCTGGCAGCGGCGAACCATTCGGGCTGACTAGAGAAGTAAGAGGTCGACCCACCAGCGTCCTCGGAAGCGATGACCTCTTGTCCAACGGCGGCTCGGAGCTTGTTGACCAGCTCTGTGACCGGCAGACGGCCCACAGCCGCCGCGTGCTTCAGAGAAGCGATCCTGGCAACTCCCTTTCGCAGCAGAGGGTTTTTTAGCTTCTTAAAGGGGGGCGCGAGCCCGATCAGGATGTCCTCTAGCTCGGGGTATCGGTCGAGCAACGCCCCAACTTTGGTGGAGGGCAGAATTGGAAAGTCGTAGTCAGGCACTTTTTCTCCGTGCCCATTCAAGTAAGCTTGGCGGTGGCCGATAGGATCGGTTGCACGGCCTGCCATCCAAGGTGGTTTTGGCGCGGCGGATGGCCCGGCTCACACCGAGCGCCCGTGCACGCGCGCGAATTCCACCACCTGGCGCCCCACAACGCTGAGCGCGTCGTGAATCTTCTGATCCTTGCACGCGCCCGCCGCGTCAAAAATCGCCTCGGACGTATTCAGCGTCGCGCCGAACGGCGTCGGCCATCCGCGCAGCGCGTGAACGATCGCGCGCAGCGCCTCAAGCGTGGTCACCGACGCCTGCCATCCCGCCGCCGTCACGATGCACCCGACCGCGCGTCCATCCAGGTACTGCCGCTCGTCGTCGCGCAAATCCTCCAGCAGATCGAGCGCATTCTTCACCAGCCCCGACACGCCGCCATGGTATCCGGGGCTTGCCACAATCAGCCCGTCCGCCTGCCGCACCATGTCGACCAGATGCCGTTGCTCGTCGCTGCGCTCGCGCCCGTCGGGTGAGAAGTGCGGCAGCCGCGCGAGCGCCGGCCCGCCGAAAATCTCCGTGCGCGCTCCCGCTTCCTTCGCTGCGCCCAATGCCACGCGCAGCGCGCGGTCGGTCGACGACACCTCGCGCGTCGTCCCGCCAATTCCCACGATCAGCGGGGTCGCGCTACGCGCAGGACTCATCACGATTCCCCTCGCCAATTCTCATCACGCCCACCCTCGACACAGCTCCAGCGCCTCCGCAATCCGGTCGTGCACGAAATTCAATTCATCGGAACTAATCACATAAGGCGGCAGGATGTAAACAATATTTCCCAGGGGCCGCAGCAGCACGCCCGCATCGAGAAAAAATTTATACAACTTCGGCCGCAGCTTCGAAGCGTATCCAGGATCGTCCGCGCGCAGCTCGATCGCCGCCATCGTCCCGATCGCGCGCACATCTCCCACCGCCGGATGATCCTTGATCGCCATCAGTCGCTCGTGGTGAATCTCGATGATCGTCCTGATCCGCTCGAACACGGGCTCGCGCTCGAAAATCCCGCAGCTCGCCACCGCCGCCGCGGCCGCAATTGGATTTCCCGTGTAAGAATGCCCGTGATAAAAAGTCCGCGCGCGATCCTCGCTTACGAACGCCTCGTGAATCTCCGGCGTGCAAATGGTCGCGCCCATGGGCAGCACGCCGCCCGTGATCCCCTTCGATAGGCACATCACGTCAGGCTCTACGTCCGCGAGTTCGCACGCGAACATCGTCCCGCACCGCGCAAAGCCAGTAAGAACCTCGTCCGCAATCAGCAGCACGTCGTGTTCCGTGCACAGCCGCCGCACGCGCTGCAGAAATTCCACCGGGTGGACGATCATCCCGCCCGCCCCTTGCAGCAGTGGCTCGACGATCACCGCAGCAATCTCGCCGTGCTTCTCCTCGAGCAGCCTTCGCAGCTGATCGACGCAATCGATCGAGCACGTCGCGCGCGTTTTCCCCACAGGGCATCGGTAGCAGTAAGCGGAATGCACGCGATGCACGGGAAACAGCAGCTCCCGAAACGGGTCGGTGAATGATGACGCCGCGCCCACCGACATCGCGCCCACCGTGTCGCCGTGATACGCGTGATCCAGTGCCACGATCGCCTTCTTGTCGGGCCGCCCCACGTTCTGCCAGTACTGCACCGCCATCTTCAGCGCCACTTCCACCGCCGTCGATCCATCGTCCGAAAAAAAGATGTGCGAGAGATTCGCCGGCAAAATCCTCCGCAGACACGCTCGCAGCTCCTCCGCAGCATCGTGCGTAAATCCAGCCAGCAGCACGTGATCCACTCGCGCCGCCTGCGCTGCAATCGCCGCGACGATCGCCGGATGCCCGTGCCCGTGAATATTCACCCACCACGAAGAAATGCCGTCGATCAGCCGCCGCCCATCATCCGTATAGAGATAGACGCCCTCGGCTTTCGTGATCCGCAGCGGCGCCGGATCGAGCGCCTCCTGCGTGAACGGATGCCAGATTTGCAGATCGCGGTTCATGCGCCAAACGCCGTCGCGTCGAAATATTTTCCGAAAACGTGCAGCAGCACGCCGCGATCAATCCGCGCAAGCCGGGGCACAAGGCCAATCACGACCGCGCCGCCATAGTGCTCGATCGCCTCGCGATTGTCGCGATTCGCCTTCCCAACCATAATGACGCCGCGAACATCAAGCCGCGCCGCGCGCAGCGCCGCAAGCGACAGCAGCGTGTGATTGATCGTGCCAAGCGTCGTCCGCGTCACCAGCAGCACGGGCAGCCCCAGATGCCTCATCAGATCGGTCATCAGCTGCGTGTCGTTGATCGGAACGAGCGCCCCGCCCGCGCCCTCCGCAATCAAATTCTCGTGCGCCCCGATCCGCGGCATCTCGATCTTGCGTAGATCGATGCGCACTCCCGCGCGCCGCGCCGCCAGATGCGGCGAAACGGGCGGCGTGAACCGGTACGACTCAGGCGCCGTCCGCGCGCGCGGCAATCCCGCGAGCCGCATCACCGTAGGACGATCGGTGCCTTCGCGCGTCCCAGTCTGGATCGGCTTCCAGTAGATCGCGTCGAGCGCCGCACACAGCATCGCCGAAACCACAGTCTTGCCCACCCCCGTATCCGTTCCGGTAACAAAAAATCGCCTCGCACTCATCTCACAAGACGCTTTCCAGAGACTCGGACACGGGCTTCAGCTACGTTTCTGACGTTTCGGGTACCCCATCCTCGGTTTGTGAGGGTGGGGTCTTTGCCTCCAGGCATGAACCACGCCAGCAGGAATCGATTGCGACAGCAATTTGTGCGCAGCAGAGATCGCGGCGACAAGCCGATGAATGTCGTCCATTGTGATTTTGCTCGTCAGCGAGATGCGAATGCGCGCCGTCCCGGCCGGTACCGTCGGCGGCCGGATCGCCTTCAACGCGAATCCGTCGCGCTGCAGTTCGCTGGCTACATACAGCGCGGCCTCATTTGTGCCGAGCATCACTGGCACAATCTGGGTCGAACTCGTGCCGTACATCAATCCCGCAGCGGTCAGCCCTTCGCGCAACGCCCCCGCAATCGCCCGCAGGTGGACGCGTTCGGCCTCCGCGCCGCGCGCCAGCGCCAGCGCCGCGCGAATCTGCCCCGCCATATACGGCGGCATCGCCGTGCTGAAAATAAATGTCCGCGCGCGATTGATGAGATGTTCTCGCAGCCCGTCACCGCCGCACGCAAACGCTCCCGCGCTCGCCAGCGCCTTCCCGCACGTGTGAACGATCGCCATCATTTCGCGTTCGAGCCCAAGTTCAGCGGCGATTCCGCGCCCCTCGGGTCCCCACACTCCAGTCGCGTGCGCCTCATCGACGATCACCGCCGCATCGCACTTGCGCCCAAGCGCCACCAGCTCCGCCAGAGGCGCAACATCGCCCTCCATGCTGAAAACAGTCTCGCTCACGATCACGCGCGCGCCCGTGCGGTGCGCAGAGTCGCGCAGCGCGCCTTCGAGAAATTCCAGGTCGCCATGCGGGTAAATGATTTTCGTCGCGCCCGAAAGCCGCATGCCGTCGATCAGGCTCGCGTGGTTTCGCGCATCCGAAAAAACCGTGTCGCCCGGCCGCAGCAGGGAACTAAGCAGCCCGATGTTGGCAAGGTAGCCCGAGCCGAAATAAACCGCCGCTTCTGTCCCCGCAAACGCCGCGAACTCAGCCTCGATCTCTTCCCACTCGCGGGAATTGCCCGAAAGCAGCCGCGATCCCGTCGATCCAACACGCCCCGCGCCCGCAACCGCCTCGATCGTCGCCTGTTCGAGTCGCGGATCAATCGAAAGCCCGAGGTAATCATTCGAGGAGAGATTCAATCCACCGGCGCGGTCCAAAATCTCAAGCGTACGCAATTGCGCCTGGTCCCGCAGCGAATCGAGTTCGCGCGCGATCCGTCGTTCAATCGCGCTTCGGCGCGCGTCAGGCACTCTGCATCGCCTTCATGCCGAGATTCTCGAGCAATTGCTGGTCGGAATCGGGTAGGGGATTGGGCGTGGTCAGCAGCTTCTCGCCCGTGAAAATGGAATTCGCGCCCGCGAGAAAGCAGAGCGTCATCGCCTCGGCCGACATTTGCCTTCGCCCGGCCGCCAGCCGCACGCGCGATGCTGGCATCAGAATCCGCGCGGTGGCGATCGCGCGGACCATCACCAGTGGATCGAGTTCCTCCACATCCGCGAGCGGCGTGCCCTCGTTTCGCACCAGCATGTTGATCGGGACGCTCTCCGGGTGCGGATCAAGGCGCGAAAGCTCGTGCAGCAGCCCAACGCGATCCTCGTCCGTTTCGCCCATGCCCAAAATCCCGCCGCAGCATACGGTGATCCCGGCATTGCGCACATGCCCTATCGTCCGCAGCCGATCCTCATACACGCGCGTCGTAATCACGTTGCCGTAAAATTCCGGCGACGTATCGAGATTGTGGTTGTAAGCCGTAAGGCCGGCGCTCTTCAGCCGCTTCGCCTGCGATTCCGTCAGCATGCCGAGCGTGCAGCACACCTCCATATCGAGCGCCGCCACCGCGCGCACCATATCCAGCACCCGCTCGAACTGCTCGCCGTCCGTCACCTGCCGCCACGCCGCGCCCATGCAGAATCGCGTCGCGCCTTCGCTCTTCGCGCGTTCGGCGGCCTCGCGCACCGCGACCGGATTCATTAGCTCCTCGCGGACCACATCCGTTTTGTAGTGCGCGCTCTGCGAGCAGTAGGCGCAATCCTCGGGGCACCCGCCCGTCTTGATCGAAAGCAAGCGGCAGAGCTGGACTTCGTCTGCCTTATGAAACGCGCGATGCGTGGTCTGCGCCCGAAAAATCAGCTCGGGAAGCGGCAGATGATAGATGTCGCGAATCTCCTCGCGCGTCCAGTCGTGGCGAATGTCCATCGGTAGCGGTCCTCGTCGGCTTTCAAAGATATCAAAATCGCGGGACGTGAGGTCGAGAAACTGAAGGAACCGATCGCGCGATGCTTTATCATGTTCGCCATGCAAAATCTCTCGCTCAGGCCCAAAACCGATCCAACCGGCATTTACATTCAACGCGATGGAATGTACGCGCCGGAACTCGTCGCCGCCGCAACCCTCGGCCTCGATTTCTTTTCTTGGCTGGCGAAATCGCCCTCCGACGAGGCCACGATTTGCGCCTCGCTCGGCCTCGCGCCGCGCCCTGTCGACGTAATGCTCACTCTCTTTTGCGCGATGGGCTACCTCGAAAAGAAGAACGAAATCTTCCATCCCACGGAACTCGCCCGCGAATTTCTCGTCAGCGATTCGCCGTGGTTCGTCGGCCCCTACTTCGCCTATTTCAAGGTTCGCCCGGTCTATCAGGCGCTGCTCGAGACGCTGCGTACGGATAAGCCCGGCGGCTGGTCCGGCGCGAGAGCGCGAAAGCCGTGGGCGGAAGCGATGCAGGACGATGCCTTCGCGCAGGAATTCACCGGCTCGATGGACGCGCGCGGCGTCTACGTCGGCCCGATCATGGCCGAGCGCCTCGACCTCAAAAGCCATCGCCACGTGCTTGACATCGCCGGCGGTTCCGGCATCTACGCCTGCTGCATCGTGGCCGCGCATCCGCACATGAAAGCCACGGTCTACGACCGCTCGCCCGTCGATCGCGTCGCCGCCAAGCTGATCGCCAGGCGCGGCTACTCCGATCGCGTCGGCGTCGCCGCGGGCGACATGTTCGAGGATCCGCTGCCGCGCGATTGCGACGTCCACCTCTGGTCGAACGCGTTCCACGATTGGGACGCACCCACCGTAAAGCAGCTCGCCGCAAAATCCTTCGCGGCGCTGCCATCAGGCGGAATGATCGTGGTCCACGATCGCCATCTCAATCGCGAGAAAACCGGCCCGCTGCGTATCGCCGCGCATTCGGTCTTCCTAATGGCAGGCACGGAGGGCCGCTACTACTCGGTCGCCGAAATCGAAGAGTATCTCGGCGCAGCCGGCTTCGCGCATTTCGACTATCGCGACGTCGTCCTAGATTACAGCGTCATCACCGCACGCAAACCCTAGCGACGCTCTCCCCACGCCCGTCACCGTAAGCGCGCCACCCGCGCCCGTCATTCTGAGCGCGCCTTTTGCGCGAAGAATCTCTCTTTCCTCGCCGATGCTAGGCTGCGGTCACGGCCTCACGGTGTCTCCCACCGCCCCAATTCCCCCGACCGAAAAATCGCATCGATGGCGCGCATATTCCGCACCGAATCCTCAAGCGGCACCGCAACCTCACCGCCCTCGCGAATCGCCCGCGAAAACAGATCGCCCTGAATCGTAAACTGATCGCACGTCGGAATCATTTCCGCCGTAACGCCCGCGCCGGTCGGATCGTTGGGATTATCGTCGATCAGGATGCGGCCCGGTTGGTCGTTCGGCGGATTGACCGGCCTTTCGATGTCGATCCGTCCGGTCGTGCCGAGAAGCGTCATCCGCTGGTGATACGCCAGTTGCGTGCTGCACGTGAACGTAGCCTGCCCCGAAGGAAACTCGAGGATCGCCGAGGTCAGCCGGTCCGTCTTCATCTCCGGATCGCGCTCGATCGATCCAAGCACTCGCATGGGCTCCTCGCCAAACACAAAACGCGAGAGCGTGACCGGATAGCACCCGATATCGAGCAGCGCCCCGCCGCCAAACTCGACCGAATTGCGGATATTCTTCGGTTCGCGATTGGAATAGGTGAAAGATCCAGAGACAGCTCGCAGCTTCCCGATGCGTCCACCGCGAATCAACTCGCGAATGCGCAGCCACCGAGGATGCGTCCGCACCATGAACGCCTCTTCGATCTTCACCCCGGTGCGATCGCGCACGGTGAGCAAAGCTTCCGCATCATCCGCGCTCACGCCGATCGGCTTCTCGCACAAGACGTGCTTCCCAGCCTCGGCCGCCCGCGTCGTCCACAACACATGCAGGTGATTCGGTAGGGGATTGTAAATCGCCTCAATCGCAGGATCGGCGAGCAGTTCGTCATACGAGCCGTAAGCTTTCGCAACGCCAAGCGATTGAGCCGCTTGCCGGGCCTTCGCCAAGTCGCGCGAGGCGATTGCGGCAATCTCGCACCACTCGCCCTTTTGCATCCCGGGAATCGCGCGGCGCAGGGCAATCGACGCGGCCCCTAGAATTCCCCACCGAACTCTTCGCGGCACCGCAGCCTCCGCCTGCAAATGTAAGCGACGATTCTATCGCAGCGGCCCCGTCGAAATGCGCGCCAATGCGTTTTCGTTGCGCCTCCGGCGTTCCGGTTTGTGGAGGCTAGGGAGCTAAGCCCCGTGCATCCGCAGAGTTCGAGCCATTTCGGCTCGTTGGTTCGCCAAATTTTCAAGGGGGCGTTTTGGCCGGATGGCTCAGCCCGGATTCTTTTCGATCAGAGCCTTCGCGCACTCCCGCACTGAATCGAGCAGGGCCCCGGGCTGGATCGGCATGAAATCGAGCGACACCCCATGCGGAATCCGGCCGCGAACCAGAATCCCCGCGCCATGCATCACGGCGTTGATCGAAGACGCGGGAAGCTCGATGGAAAAATCGAGGCCGATCACGTCGCTCTTGACCGCCCCATTTGTCATTTGGAATAGGTAGGCGCCGCGCACCGCGGGAATCTGTCTAAAGTACCCCGCAATCGTGGCCAAAAGCTCCTCGGGCAAAGCGCCGCTCGACTTCTCGACGGTCATTTGCTGGGCGGCCGCCACTTTCATCTGAGTCACGTTTTCCGAAATCGCTGCTCCGGGCAAAAGGCCTTGGGCGAGCGCCACGAATTCGTGCCGCCTCACAATGCCCCCCGGTTTGTTAACGGCTTGCCCCTTCCGAAAGGGATTGATGTACACGTCCGCAATCTTCGTGGGCGCGATCGCCTGGAAAATGTCGCGTGCCCGCAACGCGATCCACTGGCCTTCCGAGCCGGCCCAGGAGACGAGAGCGTCGACGTCCGTGAAAACAGGCAGCACGATGTTTTCGGGCGGATGTTCAACCGTCTTGAAGGCAAATCGCGTGCTGTCGTCACTTGCAATTTTGCCTTCGAAGATGAGCGTGCTCGCAAGAAGCGCCCGGTAGACGGACTCGCGCGTCCGCTCGTTGTCGCACTTTGCCACGTCGTACATCGCGTGCTCGAGCCCGGGATTTGTAGGAGCATTCTGCATTTCAACTCGCAACTCGAAAAAAGATCGCTTGCCCTAATGCATCATCGCGCTGCCCGCCGCGCGCAGGGCGGTGTTTTTCCAGAACAGGCGTACTAAGAATCATCAGGCAGGGGGGCGCCGGGGAATATGTGACAAAATGGCACGTGGCAGGCGACTACGACGAAGGCGGCAGCGGCTATCGCGGCAAAATCATCCAAATAGCCGCTTTTTGCGCCATTTAAGCCGCCTCCAATGGCCCGACGGGAGCATCATTGTTGCACCCGCCGGAACAGGTTGGATTTGCTTTACCTTCGCCCGCGCCGGCGAAGGGCTACCGGGCGGCGGCGCTGACCGGTTTGCGCGAGGCGCGAGCGCGCTCGAGTTCGGTAAGCCCTTCGAGCAGGTCCTCGACGAGATCTTCTGCGTTCTCGCAGCCGGGCGAAAGGCGCAGGAGCGAATCCGAGAGGCCGAGCTGCGCGCGCGCCTCGGCGGGAATCGACGCGTGCGTCATCGTCGCGGGATGGCAGATCAGCGCCTTCACTCCGCCGAGGCTTTCGGCCAGGGCGAAATAGCGGCGCGAGGACGCGAACGCGATCACTTCGTCCATCGAGCCATCGAGCTCGAAGGAAACCATGCCGCCGAAGCCGGTCATTTGCTTGCGCGCGATTTCGTGGCCCGGATGATCGTGCAATCCCGGGAAGTAAACGCGGCGAACGAGCGGCTGGCCGCTGAGCGCCTTCGCGATGGCGATGGCGTTTTCTTCGTGGCGCTGCATCCGCAGTTCGAGTGTCTTCAGTCCGCGCATGG
Source organism: uncultured Acidobacteriota bacterium (assembly GCA_963740095.1). GTDB lineage: Bacteria > Acidobacteriota > Terriglobia > Acidiferrales > UBA7541 > Palsa-295. The sequence goes on along the minus strand of CAVUDN010000025.1, from coordinate 30,532 downwards.
TGAGCCAACAGTCGAAGGGTGAAGGCACGGCGCCCGTCGCGTTCTGCAGGAATTTGATCGGCTCGAAAACGGCCGCGTCCTTTGCCAGGACCGCGCCCTGAATCGTGTCCGAATGCCCGGCAAGATATTTGGTGACGCTGTGCACCACGATATCCGCGCCCAATTCAAACGGCTGCTGGAAGACGGGCGTGGCAAAAGTATTGTCGACGACGACGAGCGCGTTGCTGGCGTGCGCGAGCTTGCTGGCGGCCGCGATATCGGTGATCAGCAGCCTCGGGTTCGTGGGCGATTCGATCCAAACGAAGCGCGTCTTCGGCGTGATCGCCGCTTCGACGGTCGCGAGATCGCCCGTATCGACTTGCCGGACCACGACGCCAATCGGCTGAAACACGCGATTGAGAATCCGGTAGGTGCCGCCGTACACGTCGTGCGGGATCACCACTTCATCGCCCGGCCGCAAGTACGCCTGCAGCACGGCGTTCTCCGCGGCGATGCCCGAGGAGAACGCGGCGCAGTAGGACACGTTCTCGAGTTCCGCGAGGATTCCTTCGAGCCGCTGGCGCGTGGGATTATTCGTGCGCGAATACGAGAAGCCTTTGTCGTGGCCGGGCGACTCCTGCTCGTACGTGGAGGTCTGGAAAATCGGTGCGACGATCGCGCCCGTTTCCGGCTCCGACGGCTGGCCCTTGTGGATTGCTTTCGTCGAGAACTTCATCAGCGTCACTCCCTTTTTCGCGCCCGGCGCCGGATAGCGGGCTGTGCAGATGCGACAAAGCCCGCGCACGCGCCAGTGCGCCATAGTATGTGAGCGCGCAATCCGCAACGCGGATGGCCGCTCTCTTCGACTTCAGTTTGGGAGTTGAATCTTCAATCGATCCCGAGGCCCGGGATCAGTTGAGGATCTTATCTCTCCCCACTGGGCAGGAATTAGCACCTTGGCAGTTGCACCAGGTTGCTGTGGCTTCGCAGGGCCTGTCCCCTCAGCCACTCTGGATAAGCGCTGCCTCGTCAGCAGCATGCAAATTCTAGCAAAAGCCGCGCAAATCCGTCAAGAGAAGGCCTGGCACGCGGCCAGGGGACGCCCGTCCAATTTGGATTGGCGCGAGTTATTGCAGCTGGGTTTGCAGTTGCGCGTATTCGGCTTTGGCTTGCACGAGGATGGGGATGTCGGGGTCGGCGTCTTTCCACAGGGCGAAGAAATCGTCGTAGGCGGCACGGGCCTTGGCGGTATCGCCGGTGAGCACGTAGGCGCGGCCAAGACCGAGATGCGCGAGCGCGCCGATCGGCTCGTTCGCGACGAAGCCGGCGTGATCGACGATCATCTGGAATTCCGCGGTGGCCTGGGTTCCCTGATGCGCCGCGAGATAGGCTTCTCCACTGATGTAGACAGGCAGCATGTTGCCCGCCGCGAGCAATTCGTGCGACGTGATGGCATGCAGATCTTCGGTCGCTTGTTGTGCGCTTCCCCGGCGAATCGCGATCTCGCCGCGGATTGCGGGGAGAGCGCCAAACTGAATGTAGGCGTCGTCCGGGAAGCGCTTGGCTAAATCGTCGGCAAGCTTCTGAGCCCGCGCCAAGTCTCCGGAAAGCGCCCACACAAGGGCGGCCTCTCCCTCGTTGTTTCGATCCGTCGTGACGTCCCCCGCCTCGCTTAGGACTTTCTGGGCGTCCGGAAAGTTTCCAAATAGCGCCTCGCGAAGCGCCGCTTCGACTTGGTAACCCGTCACAACTTCGTTGCTGCCCTGTTGCTTGGCGGATGCGATTGCGTGCTGCGACAAATCGCGGGCATTCGACAAATGGCCTGCGTAGGCGGCCGTGTCGGATTCAAGCTCAAGCAATTTGTCTTCGACCCCGGGTTTCCCCATCGCCTGCGCCGCTTCCTGAGCCATTCCCGCCGCGTCATTCTGGAGGAAGGCGATGCCGTACAACAGGGTGGGTGACAACGGAAAATCAAGATGGCGAGCTTGCAGTTGTTGCATTGTCGCTCGTGCTTCGTCCAAACGCCCGGCCAGAACGTAAGAAGAAGCGAGAAGCGCATAGGGAATTGGAGACGTTGGATCAAGCCTGATCGCTTCGAGAAGGCTTCGAATCGCCTGGTCGTACCGGCCTAATTCCATATAGGTGACGCCCAATTCCTCGTGTGCGATGGAGTCGCGCGGGTAGCTGTTTGCCCAGAGCTCGTGGGCTTGCGCGGCTTTGTTCAGGTCCCCGGTAACTTCCAAGAAGTAAGTTGCCGAGATTCCAAGTTTTTCCCGATCGTTCGCACGATCGCGCAAATCGTAAGCCCGTTTTACGTTTTTCACCGCCAACGAGGTGTCGCCCAGATTGCTGTAATCCGCGCCTAGAACAAGGTAACCCAGAGCAAAGTTCGGATCGATGTCCACAGCGCGTTGGAGAAAGGGAATTGCTCCCTGGAAGTCGGCCTTCATGGCTGCCTGGCCGCCTAGGCTGTAAGCTCGCAGAGCTTCGAGCGACGATGTGGTGACCTGCTCGAGGGGCGCGTTGAATGCCATAATCGAGGAGTGTGATTCGCCGAGCTTGGCGCGAAGCTGGAAAGCGGCATCGCCCAGCGCGGCGAGCACTTTCTCTTTTCCGTCGGCGGTCACCTGTTCTTGCACGAGGGGCGCGCCGGTCTGGCAATTCACGGCGTTGAGGCCGATCACGTACTGAGTGCCGAGAGCCGCGATCGATCCTTCGATGTCGGTTGTGGCGTTCGCTCGTTGGCAGACTTCGCGCGCCACGTCCGGCGTGAGGTGGGTGTCTGGCGGCTTTTCCATCAGGAGCAAAGTGCGCATGATTTGATCGTCGGAAACAATGTCGAGGAAGGGCGTCTGCGAAAGCTGCGCGGAGAGGCCTTGGCGCAGAGTGCCGTCGAAGACGGGATCGCCCGTCGTGTTCGCGAAGTCGGCGATCACGATGGAGTCTTTCGAGGTCATCATGGGCGCGTGGCGGAAATGGAAGTAGGCGGCTGCAGCCAGCGCCGCGACAACCAAAGCCGACGCAATCAGTACCAGTTGGCGCTTGCGCCTTCTTGGCGCCTGCGCTTCGGTCCGGGGAGCAGCAACCCTTCGCTCGCCGGAGGTGGATTCAGGGCGGGGCAGCGCCCCTACGGACGACCCTGTTGTGGACGGGGAGGGAGACACGGCACCGGTCGTCGTGACTGCAGCCTGCCGCCCCGAATCCGAATCGCGCTGGAGGCGTTTCAGATCCGCGCGCAAATCCGACGGGTGCTGGTAGCGCAGGACGCGATCTTTTTCGAGCGCCTTATTGAGGATCCGCTCGAGCTCCGGCGACACCTCGGGATTGAGCCGCACAGGAGACGTCGGCGCCTTGTGCAAAATTGCATCGAAGACGGCCGCCGACGTCGGCCCGGAAAACGCCTGCTTGCCCGTGGCCATCTCGTAGAGCACCAGGCCAAAGCTGAAGAGGTCGCTGCGCGCGTCGACGTCCTCCCCAAGTGCCTGCTCGGGAGACATGTAGGCGATCGTGCCGACCGCGGTGCCTGGGCTCGTCAGAAGAGTTTCATCGTCCTCCGTCGTTCCTTCGCCGACGGATGCGAGCGCGGGCGCCCGGTCGTGCATCACCTGCCCGCCGCGGCGGGCCTGCTTGGCGAGGCCGAAATCGAGAAGCTTGGCGTGGCCGCGATCGGTGATGAAAATGTTCGCGGGCTTGATGTCGCGATGAATGATGCCGCGCGAATGAGCGGCGTCGAGCGCGTCGGAGATCTGGAGGGCGAGATCCACCGTGACACTCATTTGCAGCGGCCCGGCGGCGAGGCGATGCTTCAGTGTGTGGCCCTGCAGCAGCTCCATGGCGATGAAGCGGCGGCCATCGTGTTCGCCGATTTCGTATACCGTGCAAACGTTCGGATGATTCAGCGCGGCAGCGGCGCGCGCTTCGCGGAGAAAGCGTTCGAGGGCCTGTCGATCGCGGGATACATCCTCGGGCAAAAACTTCAGGGCGACTTCGCGGCCGAGCGTGGTGTCTTCCGCGCGGTATACCACCCCCATCCCGCCGCCGCCCACCCGGGCGACGATCCGGTAGTGAGACACGCTCCGGCCGAGAAAGGGATCGGACTCCATCGACGCGAATTCATCTTAGGGGCTGCCTCTTGAAGGCGTCAACGGAATGTTGGCCCTCAAGTTCTTCTCGTTTCTCCCAAGGGCCGCTGAGGCTCCCTGTGTTTCGGGCCAGTAATTCCCTCGCGACCAAGCCGCTCAAATAAGTAGACAGTCAATTGCGCCGCCAGTTCTAATCGAGGGGTAGAGGCAGGGCGAATACTGGGGGAAGCAGGCCATGAAACAGGCTGCTGTGGTATGCGGAGCCGTTTTCGCGATTCTAATGGTGTCGTGTGCTGCCTCGGCGCAGACCGTGGCGGGCGACCCGACAGCATTTAACCCGCCGACGTTTAGCTCGACGGCCGGCTCAACAACCCAGGACCTGCTCGTGGCTCAGTTTGGCGGCGTACCGGCCATCCCATCGTTTGCGATAGCATCGGCCGCGTCGCCCGCAGCAGCGCCGATGCCTGCCTTCCAGAAAGATGCACCGCCAGCCGGGTCCGGCTCGGACACTCCGCCGGTGGGCGTGTTTGGAGTTTTTCCCAGCTACAAATGGCAGGTCTACGTTGGCTACACCTTTATCCGCTTCTACGTGATTCCCGGCGTGGCGAACAACACGAACGGCCTCGATTTTTCGGCCGCCTATTACTTTCGCGATAGGGTCGCGGTGGATGGCGAGCTGGCGGTATCGGTTGGCAGCTACACAGGGCAGAATTCGGAATTCTTTTTCGGCATGGGCGGATTGAGATACCGCCATCCGGTGGGCCAAGCGGCCGTATGGATTCACGGCCTGGCGGGCGAGGCTCATTTCAGCCCGCAGACGGCCTACGGCAGCGAGGATGGCTTCGGCTACGAATTGGGCGGCGGAATCGACGCCTCGCCGCGCCGCCTGCGCGTGAGCTTGCGCCTCGAAGCCGACATGGTCGGCACGCACCTCTACGGCACCTACCAGTACAGCCCCAAGATTTCGTTCGGCGTCGTCTTCAAAGATTAACGGCGCCGCGCTCTGTAGCGCTGGCCTCCGGCCGGCGCTTTTGCCCCAATCACGCAAAGGAAAGGAGCCAGCGAGACGCCTACGCTACTTGTGCTCGCTCTTCGAGCGCCGGAGGCGCGATTGAATTTAGCCCGGCACGAAGCGCAGCGAAGTGCGGGGAATCCCCAGTACAGCCCCAAGATTTCGTTTGGCTTGGTCTTCGAAGATTAGCCTGTAGTCTGAAGATTAGAACAAGGCTCAGAGGCAGAACCGGCGCTACATGTGCTTGCTCTTCGAGCGCCGGAGGCGCGATTGAATTTAGCCTGGCACGAAGCGCGGCGAAGTGCGGGGAATCCCCAGTACAGCCCAAGATTTCGTTTGGCTTGGTCTTCGAAGATTAGCCTGTAGTCTGAAGATTAGAACAAGGCTCAGAGACAGAACCAGCGCTACTTGTGCTCGTTCTTCGAGCGCCGGAGGCGCGATTGAATTTGGCCCGGCACGAAGCGCAGCGAAGTGCCGGGAATCCCGCCGAAAAGCACGGAGTCCTGTAGGGACGGTTGACCTCCGCCAGGGATCTCAAATCTCCAATCCCAAGGCTCGATCCTCCTCAACTCTCAACTCTCAACTCTCAACTGGGCTTCAGAGCTTGTAGCCGATTTTGCGAAGGAATTCGCGGCGCACCTTGACATCCGCCGCGGTTTCGACGCCCTTGGGCGAGCTGCCGTCGACCACGCCGAGGACGCCGCGGCCCTGTTCTGTGCCCACGACAATTACTTCGACCGGATTGGCGGTGGCGCAGAAGATCGAGCAGACCTCGAACGAATCGCGAATGCGGCTCAGCAGATTGATCGGGTACGCCTGGCGGATCAAAAGCACGAAGGCGTGTCCGGCGGCGAGGGCTTGGGCGTTGGCGATGGCCGCCCGGCGGAGTTCGTCGTCGTTGGATTCGACGCGAACGAGGCACGGGCCGGAGGCTTCGTTGAAAGCGACGGCGAATTTCGCGCCGGGCACTGTGTTGACGACGACTTCGTACAGGTCTTCCGCGGTTTTAATGAAGTGCGAATGACCCAGGATGAGATTTGCGCCGGCGGGAATCTGCATGCGGATGCTGCTAAGCTCCATTTTTTCATCCTCGGGGTGAAGAAAGTTCCCACATTTGGGATGCGATCACGAATTCGCGCGCCGAAGATCAGGCGAAGTCCATTATTCAGCAGCATATCTGCGCAGCGCAAGCCGATGATGCATTGGCAGCACGCGTGCTCAGAAAAATATGAGTCGCTTTTGGGAGATGGCGCATCGAAACAATGTGCACCAGAAAAGTAGACCGAAACGTTCGACACGGTCGACGCACAGTAATCAGTAAAGAGAAGTCGAAGGCCAGCCGATAGCAACCGGTAGCAAAGGCCACGGGCGGGGTCGCCAGCAAGGGTCACGGGCCAGAAGGTGAACCAGCGATGATGGTCAAGACGATCCAACAGGCAAAGCGGATTTTCCGGGTCGTTTTCGGCTTCACGCTGCTTGCGATCGGGATCGTGATGATCGTCACGCCGGGCCCTGGCACTCTCACCATTATCCTTGCGCTGGGTGTTCTCGCCGCTGAGTTCGTCTGGGCGCGGCGGCTGCTCGATCACGTGAAGCATCAAGGCGAGCGATTCCGCAATACCGTCTTTCCGCCGGCAAACCGCGCGGCGTAGCCCGGCCTTACCGCTCCGCGATTATTTTCCGCTCTGAACCGGCGTTTTTCCCGCTTCCGAAGCACCTCCAAGTGTGTTTTCATCCTTTCGTTGGTGGCTTGGCCGCTGGTCGGCTGATATTCGTAAGCCCAGTTGGGGAGGCACTCGTGTCCGGCAATACAAACGGAAGTTCGCCCGGTCCTTGGGCGGGGAAATGGGCGCTGGTGACGGGAGCGAGCGCCGGAATCGGCTGGTCGCTGGCGGAACAGCTCGCCGCCGGTGGGGCGAACCTCGTCCTGACGGCGCGGCGCACCGACCGGCTGCAGAAGCTGGCCGCAGACTTATCGGCGAAACACGGGATCAAAGCGGAAGCCTTCGCGGCTGACCTGGCCCAGCCCGGCGCGCCGCGCGAAATCTACGCCTTCACCACCGGCAGGGGGATCGAGATCGAGCTCCTGATCAACAACGCCGGTTTTGGAGTCTTCGGCTATATCCACGAGGACGACGAGTCGCGATTGCTCGAGATGGTTCAAGTGAATTGCTCGGCGGTCGTCCACCTGACGCGCCTGTACACGCCGGCGATGGTCCAGCGGCGGCATGGCGACGTGATGATCGTGGCCTCCACAGCGGCGTTTCAGGCGGTGCCGTTCATTGCGGCGTATGCGGCGACAAAGGCGTTCGACCTGATTTTCGCCGAGGGGATCGCGGAAGAACTGCGGCCTTTCGGTGTGCGGGTCTGCGCGCTGTGCCCCGGATCGACCACCACAGAGTTCCAGCAGGTGGCGCAGCAGCCCGATCGCGCCTTTCGCGTGGCCGAAACAGCGGACAAGGTCGCGCGCGTAGGCCTCGAAGGCCTCGCGGCGGGCAAGATCTGCGTAATCTCCGGCGCGCGGAATAATTTGATGGTCGAGGCGGAACGCCTCGCCCCGCGCCGTTTCATCGCCAAAATGGCGGCCAAGATGATGCGCCCGGAAGATTCAAGCGCCAAGTAAGCGATCCGCTAGGCGGTGCGAAGCTTTGCGGCGAGGCGGTCGAGGAAGCCGAGCTGGCCTTTGAGGAGCTTGGTGCGTGCGGCGTCGAGCGGGAACCACTCGGCGCGATCGACTTCGGGAAAATCGCGGGTGCGGCCGGATTTCGGCGGCCATTCCATCGAGAATGTGTTGCTACGCAGCGCAGCGGGGTCGCAATCGCCCTCGAACGCCCACACGCAGATGATTTTGCCGCTCGGCTGGCGGATTTCGCCGAGCGCGACGAAATCGGTTCCCGGCTCGAATCCGGTTTCTTCGCGGAATTCGCGGCGAGCAGCGTCCAGCGCGCTTTCGCCCTCGGAATATTCGCCTTTCGGAATCGACCACGCGGCGTCGTCCTTCTTCGTCCAGAACGGGCCGCCCGGGTGAACCAGGAAAACCTCAAGTCCGCGGTCTCCACGCCGGTACATCAGCAAACCCGCGCTCAGTTTCGGCATGACGTAACCTAGCACCGCCGCCCACGGCAGGGAAAGCATAGCTTCCTGCCGAATCCCGGAACGCCGCACTCCCGAACGCGCAAGAACCGCCAAAATCTGCCTTTTTTGCGCCGGTCAAGCTCCCGCTAGGGGGATGCTCCAGTCCCCTCTTATTGCAGAAAAATTCGACCAATCTCGAAGCTGCCAGCAAGCGCGCCGCCCGAGGGAAAAGGCGTGTATCTTAGACGGCGGAAACTTGGGAGGAAACATGCCAGCCTATATCGTTTTTCAGCGGGACAGCACCAGCGATCCAAAAGAGCTCGAGACGTATGCGCCGATGGCGCGCGCTTCCGGAGCCGGGCATCCGATCAAGATGCTCGCCGCATATGGCAAGCAAGAGGTGCTCGAGGGCGCGAACGTGGAAGGCGTGGTGATCGTCGAATTTCCGACATTCGAGGACGCGAAGAAGTGGTACGAGAGCCCCGCCTATCGTGAGGCGCGCGAGCATCGTTTCAAGGGCGCGAAGTATCGTGCTGTCCTCGTGCAAGGCGTGTGAACCGGCGGCGGCGATCCCGCTAATCCTTCGAGAGCAGGATGCCGTAACCGGGGGCGCGGCCGTGGAGGCCGAGCAGCCGCACACCGGCCCACAGCGCGTGCGGCAGGCTCGAGACGACTGGGACGCCGCAGCGCTTTTCGAGTGGATCGAGAATCTCCAGCGTCTTGAGCGCGCCGCAGGAGATCAGGATCGCGTCGGCCTTCGGCGCGGTCTTCCAGACGCTCGTGGTGAATTTGATCAACTCGGCCTGCGTGACGGGCGGGCGATCCTCGAATCGCTCGATGCCCATGCCTTTGATGGCGAGGATCTCGAAGCCCGATTCATCGAGAAACACGTGCAGCCGGTGGTTGACCTCGTCGTTGTAGGCGGTTGCGACGGCGAGCCGATGCCCGCCCACCGCTTTCAGTCCCTCAACGATCGCGGTGCTCATCGTGGTCGCCGGCAGCCCTGTAGCCTTGGTGACGCTTTCCTTCAGTTGCTGATTGAACGCCGCGCCTTTGTAGAACGTCAGCGACGTCCCCATCACGTCGATGGCGTTCGCGCCATTGGAAGCGAGCTTTTTCGCCGCGGGCACGATTCGGTCGACCACATGATCGTATCCTTCGGGCGTCATGCGCTCTAGGCCGAGGCCGAGCGCGAGGAATTGCACCCCCGCCGGATACATTTCGTAGGCCTCCGGTGGGACGGGCAGGTTCGCCGGAGGAAGGATCAGCCCGAGGGTCGGTTGGTTTTGCGCGGCCAATAGAGACCCCGTTCCGAAGGCTGCCAGTGCCGCGCCGGCGGATGTGAGCTTCAGAAAATCGCGGCGCGACGCTTGTTTTGAGGCCGCTGTGATGGGGCCGTTCATGTGCGCCTCCAATCTATGCCGAGAGCGCTAGGGCAGAGCGAACACCATGAGCCCCTGCCGATCGCCCGAGCCGCCGCCAGCGGCGACAATCGCCACGTACTGCTTGCCGTTCTTGCCTTCGTACGTCATCGGCACGGCGCTGGCCTCGTACGGCAGCGTGGTCTCCCACAGCTCCTTGCCCGTCTTCGAATCGAACGCGCGGAAGCGGTCGTCGCTCGTCGCGCCGATGAAAACGAGCCCGCCGGCTGTAGCGATCGGTCCGGCAAACGCGCCGGGACGACCGGTATCCTGCTTGCCCTGGGGCAACTGCTCGGTGATGCCGAGCGGAACCTGCCAGACGATCTCGCCCGTATTCACATTCACGGCGGCGAGTGTTTCCCACGGCGGCTTCTGGCACGGCCAGTTGCCAAGGACTTTGCCGTTCGCGTCCTTCGCGGGCGCGCTGAACATTCCGAATTGGCTGCCCGCGCCGGCGCCGCGCTGATAAGCCACTTCCTTGCCGGGATGCGCGGGATCGTACTGCGGATTTTTCTCGACCCAGCCTGTCGAGCCCTGATTTTGCATGTTGACGAAGACGTAGCCGAGCTTGAGGTCGGACGCGGTTCCACCCCAGTTGGCGCCGCCGGTGGCTCCCGGATAGATGAGCGTTGTTTTCGTGTCGCTGGGAGTGGCGTGAAAGGCCCAGGGCGTAAACGGTCCGCGCGCGTCGAAATTGCTTTTGTCCCAGAGCTCGTGGCACGCCTTCGAATGCTCGGGAGTGGTGTCTTCGGGCGTGACGATATCGTTTTCGGTGATCGTCACGCGCGCGAGTGGCGGCGGCTTGACGGGAAACGGCTGCGTCTTTGAGTAGACTTCGGTGGGAACATCGCCTTGCGGTACCGAGCGCTCTTCGATGCCAAACACAGGCTTACCCGTGAGCCGATTCAGGATGAACATGTAGCCGCTTTTGCCCGTCTGAACGACGGCGGGGATTTTCTTGCCGTTCACGTCGAGATCGAGCAGCACAGGCTCGGGCGGCAGATCGAAATCCCAGAGCTCGTGGTGCACCGTCTGGAAATACCACTTCAGCTTTCCGGTATTCGCGTCAACGGCGACGAGCGTGTTTGAGAAAAGATCGTTGCCGGCGCGATCGCCGCCGTAATAATTCGCCGACGGCCCGCCAACCGGCATGTAAACGATGCCGTGCTTTTCGTCGACGGACATCGTGATCGTCCAGACGTTGTTTCCGCCGCGGCCCTTCCAGCCGTTTGCCGGCCATGAGTCGTGGCCGATTTCGCCCGGCCAGGGAATCGTGTGGAAGGTCCAGAGCTTTTTGCCCGTGCGAGCGTCGTAGGCACGCGAGTCGCCGGGCACGCCCTCCCAGTATGTGTCCTGAGGATGCAGGTTGGTCTCGCCAGGGCCGTACACGTTGGCGCCGACGAGGATGATGTTCTTGTAGATCGTGGGGATTTCGGCGAACGGAACGTCCATGGTGACTTCTCCGCCGTCGCCAAATTTCGGATCGAGCTTTCCGGTGGCCGCGTCGATGGCGACGAGCTTGTGCTCGTTCGTGAAAATGATCCTCGCCGGATTATCCGCGTCCCCTGGCCAGTAAGCCACGCCGCGCTGCGGGACCAGGCCCGATTGCACCTGGAAGTGCCAAATCTCCTTGCCGGTTTCGGGCTCGAGTGCAACCACGCGATTGCCTGCTGTCAGATACATCACGTCGTTGACCACGATCGGCGTCACTTCGCTGAAGGTGATGGCGGCCGGCCCGTTTCCTCCCGCGCGCGGCAGATACGACCATGCCTCCTTGAGCTGCGCGACGTTTGAAGTGTTGATCTGCGCGAGCGGCGAATAGCGCGTCGAGGCCAGGTCGCGGCTGTACATCGGCCAGTCCGCGGCGGCGCGAGAATCTTGTGCCTGTGCCGGATATGCGGAAACAACAAGAAAAACGGCGCAGGCGAGAAGAAACGTTTGAATGAAGCGCACCAGAGATCCCCCAAGGTCGGTTGTTTCTCGTACGAGCGGCCGCGATCAGCTTGTTCCCTTCGACAGCTCACCCCAAACCGACGCAGTATATGCCCCCCGGCAGTCCTGTGCCAACCCGATTCCCGCACCTGCCCGAAAATCGACTACAGAAGTTTGCCCGACCCGCCGATAGACAGATTGGGAGGAGTGCATGGAGCGGGAGAGGCGTGCCCTGGCCGTCGACGATGATCCCGCCGTGTGCGAACTGATCCGCGGCGTGCTCGCGTCCACTGGAATTGAGGTATTGGCGCTGCAAGGCGACGAGGCCAGGGAGTTGCTGCACGAGGAAAAGTTCGCGGTGCTGTTTTTCGACCTGCGCATGCCATTTCCGGATGGCATCGAGCTGACAAAGCAGGCGCGCGGCTCGGGTTTGAATCAGATGACGCCGATCATCCTCCTGAGCGACGACCCAAGCACGAAGGCGTTTTCCGAGGCATTTCTGGCTGGCGCGAGTTTCTTTTTCTACAAGCCGATCGACAAAGCGCGTCTGCTGAGCCTGGCGCGGGTGATGCAAGGCGCAATCGAACAGGAGAGACGGAGGTTTCGCCGCGTGGCCTTGCGATCGAGAGTAGAACTCACGCTGGGCCATGATGAAATGCGCGGCGAGACAATCGACATGAGTCTGGACGGCATGCTGGTGCAGGCGCAGGGGAGTATTCCGGCCGGGTCGTTGGTACAGGTGAGACTGCATTTGATCCCCGGGGCGAGGCCCATTGTGGGCTTCGGCTTGGTGATGCGGACGCTTCCGGGGAACCGGGTGGGAATTCATCTGCAACGGCTGACAATCGCGGATAGCGAGCGGCTGCAGGAGTTCCTTATGCCGCTGATTCTACAGGAGAAGCCGGAGGCAGTCGTCGCTAAAACCTGATGGCTGGCTGTGCCGGGAATGGCTCAGGCGACGGATTTTTCCGGGGCCGCGCATGATGCCATCTAGTTATCTGCCGATTGGTCACCTGTCCGTTAGTTCTAAGGGCAACTACAGGGCGAAGAGAACTAGAATACGTGAAAGGGGAATCGTGATGGGGAAACGCGCACTCGCCGTCGTGGATGAGGGGCCGACAGTCTCCGACCTGATCCAGGCTGTCCTGAAGTCGGTCGACATGGAGGCCGTGACGCTCACTAAGAGCGCTGACGCGCCGCTCCTGCTCAACAACGAAACGTTTTCGATGCTGGTGCTCGATCTGCATTCGCTACCCGAGGCCTTTGCGCTCGCGCGCGTAGCCCGCGCATCGGGATTCAACCGCGCCACGCCCATCATCCTGATGAGCGACGATCAGAGCACGGCTGCGGTCGCCGACGGATTCGAGGCGGGCGTAAGCTTCTTCCTCTATAAGCCCGTTGACGAGGAGCGCCTGCTGAAATTGGTGCGAGCCACTTCCGGCGCCGCCGCACCGAAGAAGCGGCGCTTCCGCCGCGTCGCGCTGCAATCCCGCGTGAACCTGGCCTTCGCGCAGCGGAAACTGGAGGCGGAAACAATCGACATCAGCCTCAATGGGATGCTGGTCCGCGCGGAAGGTCATTTCCCCGCTGGATCAGCGGTGAACGTGAGCCTCCATTTGTCGTCGGAGGTGCAGCCGATCGTTGGTTCCGGATACGTGATGCGGATTCTGCCGGGGAATCGGATGGCGATTCACTTGAACAATCTGACGGCGGCCGACAGCGGCCGATTGCAGGAGTTTCTCCTGCCCCTGACGCTGGCGGAACGCCCCGCGCCCGCCCCAGTAATAGCGTGAAAAAAGCAGTGGCGAGTGGCTAGAAGCCATCTCATAAATGCCTCAAGAGGATGACGGCACAAGCAAGCTGCACCATCCCGAGGAAATTCTCTGGGTAGTATTCCCAGCGAATGACGACGCGTCGAAAGTTATGAAGCCAAGCGAACAGGCGCTCGATTTTCCAGCGACGCCGGTAGCGGCGGAGCACGCGGCCGTCCTGCGTGGCTTTGCGGGTGCGCGTAGGATTGTGCGGCGCAACCAACTGCACGCCGAAGCGCTCGCGAATTTGCACGTCCAGTGGATCACTGTCGTAGGCGCGATCGCCGATCAGTCGCTCGGAAGTCTCGGCGAGGAATCGCCGTTCGAGCGTGATTTCGACGAGCTTTGTTTCATGCGGCGAAGCGCTGGCCACGTGCACGGCGAGAGGAAGACCATGGCCGTCGCTGATCGCCATGATTTTGCTGCCTTTGCCGCGGCGAGTAGGGCCGACAGCAGAGCCCCTTTTTTCGCCGAACTGAAGCTGGCGTCGATGAACGATTCGCTCAAATCCAGCTTCCCGCGATCGCGCAAATCTTCGGCCAGTTTCTGCAGCAGCTTGGTGAGCAACCCCGAGCGCTGCCACTGTTGGAAGCGGCGATGACAGGTCTGATAGGGAGGATAACGACGGGGCAGATCGTGCCAGGGAGCGCCGGTGCGCAAAACCCAAAAGACCCCGTTCAGCACCGCCCGCGTATCTTGCCACGGTCGGCCTCGCCCATCGTCCCTGCGTTTCGGACGAAACAACGGTTCGAGCAACGCCCACTGGGCGTCGGTGAGGTCCATGCTCCCGGTTTACGTCATTCGCCATAACTTTCAACCGTTCAGTGCGTTGAAAGTGTTTATGAGATAACTTCTAGTGGCTAGTGGCTGGAGATACCGCTCCGGTGGCTTTGACTCCCTTTTGCAGTAGCCCCATCGGTTAGTCAAGGCACATACGATTACCAGCGGGACTCGACCGATCATTTTGTCTACAACCAATTCCAGCAGGCGGCAAACTATTCGGTCGGTGTCTACATGGAATGCGCAGGTTACGGACGGGCTCAAAACTGGGGCGCGGGGTGGGACGCAGCAAATTCTGGGAGATTTTCGAATCCTAACTGCGGCTGCAATTGATTTACTGGGGCAGGGGTAAGGAGATATGAGGACGAAGACGAAGTTAGGGAAAATCGCACGATACTTATTGCTAGCTGTATCGAGCGTCGGCGTCGCAGTGACTCTTTTTGGTTTGTATGCGACGCTTCGTCCGATAGACGCGTTAGGGGAGGCTAGCGATAACTGTGCTAGGGGGGATCTTTCACCTGTTCCAAACGGATCCGGATTGGTTGCGACCGCGCACGTCACATCGTGCGACTACTTTATTATCCACGGCGACGAGACCACATATGTTTATGTAAATAAGGAAGGAGCGAAAGAGGATAGGAAATCTCTTGTGTTCATGTTTTTTAACTTTGATCATTTGGATCGCCCAGAAATAATGTGGAGCGACAAATTAAGTCTCCACATCTCTGTTCCTGCGGTTGGCGAAGTGACTAGGCAAGTCACTGCCATCAACGGCGTGAAGGTTTTCTATTCGATTGGCAAGGAAGACGTGCCTGCTGGAGAATCGGAAAGGCTAAATAAGCACATTGCGGAAGCTTTGTTCCCCATTCTAATTGTGCTAATCGCGATATGCGTGCTGACGGCGAAATCCATCCAGAAGTTGAACAAGGAGGCGGTCTAAATGGGCCGGTAGGCCCTCCCTCCGGTCTTTTGCTGGCCCCCAATCCCCGCGCGGGTGGCCGACCCTCCCACTCCACACACATCACACCCGAGTTGCCGTGCGAATTCTCCTGCCCCTACTCCTCTTCCTTTCCTTGCGCGGCGGCCAAGCGCTCGATTACCGCCATATCCTCGAGGGTTGTCGTGTCTCCGGAGATTCCGCCCTTGTGCGCGAGCTCGCGCAACAGGCGGCGCATGATCTTCCCACTGCGCGTCTTCGGCAGCACGTCGCAGAAGCGCACGTCGGCGGGCCGCGCGATTGTGCCGATCGTCATCGATACGTGCTCCATCAGGGCCGAGCGCAAATCGGGCGAAGGCGACTGGCCCGAGCGCAGCGTAACGAAGCATACGATGGCCTCGCCCTTGATCTCGTCCGGACGCGCCACCACCGCTGCTTCGGCCACTGAGGTGTGGCTCACCAGCGCGCTTTCAATCTCCATCGAGCTGAGGCGGTGCCCGGCGACTTTGATGACGTCGTCCACGCGGCCAAGGACCCAGATGTAGCCGTCTTTGTCGCACTGCGCGGCATCGCCCGCGAAGTAGACGCCGGGAATCCGCTGCCAATATTCGCGCGAGTAGCGCTCGTCGTCGCCGTAGATGGTGCGTAGCATCGAGGGCCACGGCTTCTGGATGGTCAGGTACCCGGTCTCGCCGGGGCCGACCGGCTCGTTCTTCAGGTTGACGACCTTGGCGATTACGCCCGGAAGCGGCAGAGTGGCGGAGCCGGGCTTGGTCGGCGTCGCGCCGGGAATCGGAGCGATCATCATCGCGCCGGTCTCGGTCTGCCACCAGGTATCGACGATGGGGCAGCGATTCTTGCCGATAGCCTCGAAATACCATTTCCACGCCGCGGGATTGATCGGCTCACCGACCGTGCCGAGCAAGCGGAGGCTCGAAATATTGTGGCGCTCGAGCCATTCCGTTCCCCAGGCCATAAACGCGCGGACCGCAGTGGCCGAGCTGTAAAAGATGCTGACCTTGTAACGCGCGACGATCTCCCAGAAACGATCCTTGCGCGGATGATCGGGCGCCCCTTCGTACATCACGACGCTCGCGCCGCTGGCCAGCGGGCCGTAGACGATGTAGCTGTGTCCGGTCACCCAGCCGATGTCGGCGGTGCACCAGTAGACATCGTCGTCGCGCAGATCGAAGACGAGCTTGGCCGACCACATCGTTTGCAGCAGATAGCCGGCCGAGGTGTGCAGCACGCCCTTGGGTTTACCCGTCGTCCCGCTGGTGTAGAGGATGTAGAGCGGATGCTCGGAATCAAACGGCGCGGCCGGGCAATCCTTTGAAGCAGCTTCCTCGAGATCGTGCCACCAGAGATCGCGGCCATCTTCCCAGGCGACTTTTTCGCCGGTGCGCTTCACGACAATCGATTTTTGGATGGTGGGGCAATTCTTGAGAGCGGCGTCGGCCGTGTCCTTGAGCGGAATCACTTTGCCGCGGCGGTAGCCGCCATCCGCCGTAATGAGAATTTTCGATTTGGCATCGGCGATGCGATCGACGAGCGCCGTGGCGCTGAATCCGCCAAAGATCACCGAATGGATGGCTCCGATCCGCGCGCAGGCGAGCATCGCGATCGGCAGCTCGGGAATCATCGGCAGGTAGATGGCAACGCAGTCACCGGCTTTCACGCCGAGATTCAGCAGCGCGTTCGCAAAGCGGCAGACGCGCTCGAGCAGCTCGGCGTAAGTAAGTTCCAGTGTGGCGCCGTCTTCGGCCTCCCAGAAGAGCGCGGGCTTGTTGGCGTCCTTCTCCACATGCCGGTCGAGGCAGTTGTAGGAGACGTTGAGCTTGCCCCCGACGAACCATTTCGCATGCGGCAGTTTCCATTCGAGCACCTGCGAGTAGGGCTCGAACCAGTCGATCGCCTTAGCCTGCTCGCCCCAGAAGCCCTCGGGATCGCGCTCGGCGCGCTCGAACATCTTGCGGTATTCTTCGAGCGATTTTACGTGGGCGCGCTTGCTGAAATCCTCGGGTGGCGGGATCGGCTTTTCATCGAGAACGTGGGGATCGAACTCCAGCATTGGTTCCTCCTCGCGATACGTATCGCCGGGCCACCCGCTGGGGCGTGATGGGGCCCTCTTGGCCGGGCCATACGTTATTGAACCCGGACGCGTTGGTCAAGGCTGGACCGCAACCGCAGCTTAGCTTGTGTGTTAAGCATAGAGAGGGCATCTTAATTTCTGGAACCAAGGAGGCCGCGCCCGGGAATACCTATCGAGTGCCCGGACAGGCCGCCGAAAAGACCTGAGATGACCAAGGCCACCGAGTTGACCGATGACGGCCTGCTTGGCCGGATGATCGCCGGCGACGAAGACGCGTTCACCCTGCTCTATCGGCGCAAGCACCCATCCATCTACCGGTTTGCTCTGCATATGAGCGGCAACGCAGCGATCGCCGAAGACGTGACGCAAGAGGTTTTCATGACATTGATTCGCGACCCGAAAAGATTCGATCCGGCGCGCGGCACACTCGGCGGATTCCTCTTTGGCGTCGCGCGGAATTTCCTCCGGAAGCGATGGGAGCAGGAGCGGAGGCTGGTAGCGCTCGATGGCGACGCCAACGAAATCGGAGGGTATTCGCCGAACGGCAACGGGACTGGTGGCGGCGCGTCGCGCAACGCCGTGCGTGCGAATGGAAACGGTTTCGCGGGCGCTGCTGGCGGCGACGAATTTGCGACGCGCGAGACCATCAGCCGCGTGCGGCAAGCCGTAACCACGTTGCCGGAGAATTACCGCGAGATTGTGGTCCTGTGCGACCTCGAGGAGATGAGTTACGAGGAAGCGGCGTCGGCGCTCGGCTGTCCAGTGGGCACGGTGCGCTCGCGGCTGCACAGGGCTCGGGCGATTTTACTGGAGAAGCTGCGCGACGCGCACCCAGCGCGGCGCGTTCCGGCGGTGGGCATATGAGCGAAATCGAAGAGATGAATCCGATGCAGTGTATCGAGTTCGAGGAAATCGTTCACGATCTCGATCGCCCGGGAGCGCATGGCGTGGCTCTGCGCGAGCGCGCGCTCATTCATGCGGAGTCATGTGCCCGCTGTGCGCGACTTCTGCTCGAAACCGAATCGCTCGATCAAGCGCTGCGCGCGATCGCGGCGACGGAAGGCGAGCAGGAAGCGCCGGCGTGGTTGGAATCCGCGCTGCTGCGCGAATTTCGCGACGCGAAGGCCGGCGCGGCCAGGTCGAACCTCGGGCGACACGTCGCCGCGTTCGGTATCGCCGCAACAGTCCTGCTGGCTGCCGGTGTCTCGCTCTTTCATTTTCAGCCGGGCGTAAAAGCGCCCGTCGCGGGGCCAAATGATCAGCCGAATGTTTCGGTTGCCGCGACGGCGGGCCAAAACGCACGGGGCGCCGAAAACGCGTCGGGCTTCATCGCGCTTCCGTATGCGGATGATCCCGATGGCGTGGAAGGCGGCGCCGTGGTGCGTGTGCGGCTTTCGGGCCCTGCGCTGGCGTCGCTCGGGATGCCCGTGAGTCTGACCGGCTCGCCGGCCACCGTGTGGGCGGATTTGCTTGTGAGCGACGACGGCACTCCGCAAGCGATTCGTCTGCTATCCCAGGAGGAAGCGGGCCAGGACTTTTAGATTTTGAAAGAGTGAGGGAGGCATCGAGACATGAACTCAAACGTGATCAGGAAATGGATCGGAGTCCTTGCGATCGCGGCGCTCGCGACGCCGGGATTGGCGCTCGCGCAGGACGCCGTGCCGGCGCCCGCACCTCCCGACGGCGATATCGGCTTTATGGCGTTTGGCACAGCGCCGGGGCCGGGAATGGAGGCGGGCGAGGCGATCGCGGTCGTGGGCTTTGAAGGCGGCGTCGGCGGCAAGACCGTGACGAGTGCGCCGTTCAGCGCCATGTTTTCGACGCAGACCACGCAAACGCTGGCGGACGGCAATCAGATTCAGCGCAGCACGAGCGGAACTTTCGCTCGCGACAGCCAGGGCCGTACGCGCCGCGATTTGACGTTGCCGGGAATCGGGCCATGGGCTGCTTCGGGCAAGTCCGCGCCGCACGCAGTCATGATCAACGACGTGGTGGCGGGCAAGCAGTATATTCTGCAACCCGACCGGAAGGTCGCGCGCCAGGTGCGTGTGTTAGGCAAGCGCCGGCTCGACCGCGAGGGCCCCTCGGCGCAGGTGGAGGGCTCGCTGCCGGGGCCGCCTCCGCTTCCGCCGCCGGACGCTGAGGCACCGGACCAGAAAGACGTGGTGACGACTTCGCTTGGCACGCAGACGATCAACGGCGTGCTGGCGGAAGGCACGCGCTACACGCGTACGATTCCGGCAGGTGCGATCGGCAACGAAAAACCCATCGTCATCACGAGCGAGCGTTGGTATTCGCCCGACCTGCAGGTGGTAGTTTTGAGCAAGCGCGACGATCCGCGTATGGGCGAAACCGTCACGCAGCTCACGAACATCCAGCGCAGCGAGCCGGACTCGAGCCTCTTCCAGGTGCCGCCCGACTACAAAGTACGGCAGGGCGGACCGAACGTCCGGTTCAGGACGCGGGGCAGGCTGGAGCAGTAGCGGATACGAGCGCAGTCGCTTTTCTCATGGCACCACCTTGCGGGCGGTCTCCCCACCACGCTCCGCCCGCAAGTCTCCCCTCGTTTGGTTGAAAAACGTCATGCTAGACTCCTGCAATGGACTCCGATTCGAAGAAGCCCATCGGGTTGATTATTTTTTGGGTGCTAGTTTTGGCGCTGGCCGTTGCTGGTTTCGTCTTCGTTGCGCACGTCGTCAGCCAGTTTTAGCCATATGACTGAACCCCGCGAACGCGACCTAAGAAAACAGCTCGAAGCGGAGGGCTTCGCGCACACTTTCGTCTGGCAGGATGGTCCCAACGCGTTCTATCCCGATCACACGCACGCGGGCCTGACCGCGCACATCATCCTCGACGGCGAAATGATGCTCACGATGGACGGCGCCTCGCAAACGTATCGCGTTGGCGACCGCTGCGACGTCCCCGCAGGCGCCGTGCACTCAGCGCTAATGGGCCCGCGCGGCTGCCACTACCTCGTCGGTGAGAAATAGGTTGAATTTCAGGAAGACGCGCCAAGGGCGCGATCGATCAGCTCAACAACGTGCAGAACTTCGTGCCCGGTGCGATGAATCGCGGCGCCGGCGCGAAGCTGCAGAATGCAGCCGGGATTCGCGGTCACGATCGCCTGCGCTTTGGTCGTGCCCACCGACTCCATCTTCAGCGCCAGCAATTCGAGCGACGTTTTCGTCTCGGTGACGTTGTAGACCCCAGCCGAGCCACAGCACTGCTCCGCGAGCGGCATCTCGATGAATTCGACGCCGGGCACGGCGCGGATCAGCTTGCGCGGCGCTTCTCGAATCTTCTGCCCGTGAGCGAGATGGCACGAATCCTGATACGTCACGCGCAGCGGCACCTCGTGCATCGGCGCCGCGAGCCCGAGCTCCGCGAGAAACTCCGTAACGTCGCGCATCTTCACCGTGAATCGCGCGGCTTGCGCGTGCGCGGGATCGTCCGCTGCGATGAGATGCGTGTACTCCTTGAGCGTCGAGCCGCAGCCCGCCGCATTTGTTACGATCGCGTCAAAATCGTCGGGCGCGAATGCGACGAAGTTCTTGCGTGCCAAGTCGCGCGCCACATCGCGAACGCCCGCATGCGCGGGAAGCGCCCCGCAGCAGACCTGCGCCGCCGGGACCACCACCTCGCAGCCATTCGCCTGCAGCACGCGGATCGTCGCGCGGTTCAAATCACTGAAAGTGACCTGCGCGACGCAGCCCGCGAAAAACGCCACTCGCGCGCGCCGCGCGCCCGTTGCCGGAAATGTTCGTCCGAGTTCGCCGAAGAAAAAGTCACGGTCGATCTTGGGCAGAAGGCGCTCGCGATCGGCCAAGCCGAGCAACTTCAGGATGCCAGTGCCGCGCGCGACCGCAGCCAGGCCCGAGCGCTGGTAGATTCGCAGCAGCCGCGCGGCCGCGGCGATCCGGCGCGGGCAGGGAAGCAGCCGCCGATAAACGAGATCACGCGCGAGGCGCGAGGTCCACGGTCGGCGATAATTCTGCACGATCTGCGCGCGCGCCAGCTCGACGAGCTTGCCGTATTCCACGCCGGAAGGGCACGCGGTCTCGCACGCGCGGCAGTCGAGGCACCGGTCGATGTGCGTGACGAAGCCTTCGCCGAGCTCCAGGCGCCCCTCATCCACAAGCTGCATCTGTCGAATCCGCCCGCGCGGCGAATCCGCCTCCTGGTGCCACAGCCGGTACGTAGGGCAATGATTCAGGCACAGCCCGCAGTGAACGCACCGCGAATAGTCGACGTAGGCCGGTTTGTCCGCGCCGGAAAATCCGCTAGGCTGCGAGGCCATCGCGCTAGATGCCTCCCATGAATCGCCCCGGCGAGAAGACGCCATGCGGATCGAAAACTTTTTTCAGCGCACGCATCGGCCCCAGATCGCCGCGGTCCGGTCCCCAGATCGGCAACGCGCTCTTCCATTCGTTCGGGCACCAGGGAATCGTGGCGTTCCCGTCGAGCGCGGCGCACTGGGCGAAAATATTGTTTGTGGCGCGTGCGACGCGGGCCAGCGCCTCTTCGCTTCGCGCGGGCGGGAGCAGTGCTACATAAATGACGCCCACGCCTCGCGCGAGCGCGGCCCACCCAAGGGCAGCTGCGTCAGCAGCTTTCGCCGCCGCGTCGAGAATCGCCCGCATGTTCGTAGGAAGCACGCTGAGCTTGAGAATCGCGGCTGCGGGCGACGATGCTAGGACGACGGAAACGAACTCGCCGATGCGGCGCGACGCAGCGAGGAGCCGCTCTTCCGGGAGTGGAACAAACGCTATGGCGGCATTTTGCTCGGCCATTTGGCGAAGGTCCGCCGCGCAGCGTTCGAGGGCGTTTGCAGTTCCAGCAAAACTCGTGACCACGGACCAGCCGGGATTGGAGGGCGAATCGACAACTGAAAACATTTCGACGGCGCTGGGGCTGAAGATTTCAAGCATGAGCGGACGAAGTGCCGAACCCGCGATCGCATGGCGCAAGTCGATTGCGCCAGCAGCGTCCTTGAACGTCACGATGATCGTGCGCGTGGCAGCGGAAAGCGGAAAAGTGCGAAAGTTGATCTTCGTCAACACTCCGAGCGTACCGAGCGCGCCGATCATCAGCTTGTGCAGATCGTAGCCGGAAACATTCTTCACCACGCGCCCGCCGCTTTTCGCCAGGGCGCCATCTCCTGTGACGAATTCGATCCCGAGAACGTAGTCGCGCGCGGTCCCGTAAAACTGCCGCAGCGGCGAATCGACGCCCGATGCAATCGTCCCTCCGGCGGTGGCGCGATCCATGAACCCGACGACCAGCGGAAGGAACTGCCGATGTTCGACGAGAGTGCTTTCGATGCGCTTCAGCGGAATCCCGGGCTCTACACTCAACGTCATGTCGCCCGGATCGTACGCGACGATCCGATCGAGCCGCGTCACATCGAGCGCCAAGTCGTATTGCCGCGGCGGCATGCCCATGCCGTGCTTGGTTCGCGCGCCGCAAGGGACGATGGCCAGCTTCTCGGCAGCTGCGAATCTCACAATCTCGACGATCTGCGCCGCGGACTCCGGACGGATAACCGCAGAAGGGATTTTGCCGCCAATCTCGTATGCCACGAGGTCGGCCGGCGCTGCGATGACATTCTGCCTGCCCGCGATCTCAGCGATCCGCGCTGAAAGCGTTGTACTGGCGGCGGTCATGCCGAGGCCGGGCCCGCCGCGGCAGCCGCCGGGCGCACATGAATCTCGCCGCAGCCTTTCGCGGTCGGCAGGACTTTCGCGGGATTGAGCAGCCCCTCAGGGTTGAAAACGTCGCGCACGCGCCGCATCAGATCGAGATCGATCTCGCTGAAGAGCAGCGGCATCAGCCGGTCCTTCTCCATCCCAACGCCGTGCTCGCCGGTGATCGATCCGCCCACCTCGATGCAGAACTGGATAATTTCGTCGGATGCCGCAACCGCATTCGCGAACTGCCGCTTGTCGCGCGCGTCGAACAGAATGATCGGGTGCAGGTTGCCGTCGCCTGCGTGAAAAATGTTGCCGATCGAAAAGCCGTACTTTTCGCCGATTTCGCTGACGCGGCGCAGCGTGGCGGGCAATTTCGTGCGCGGGATCACGCCATCCTGCGTGTAGTACGTGGGCGAGAGCCGGCCAACCGCGCCAAACGCGTTCTTGCGCCCCTTCCACAGCAGATCGCGTTCGCGCGCATCGCGGGCCACGCGAACTTCGCGCGCGCGATGCAGCCGGCAAACGTCGGCAACCTCGGCTGCTTCGTATTCGGCGGCTTCGCGCAGGCCATCGACCTCGATCAGCAGCACAGCGGCGCAATCGAGGGGGAATCCCGCGTGGACGTAGTCCTCGACCGCGCGAATCGTCCACCCATCCATCATCTCGCACGCGGCGGGCGTAATGCCGCGCGCGGTAATCTCGACCACGGTCTCCGTCGCGTCATCGACCGATTCGTAGATCGCGAGCAGCGTCTTCGTCGCTTCGGGCAGCCGCGTCAACTTGACAGTGATTTCCGTAACAAGTCCAAATGTGCCTTCCGAGCCGACAAAGAGGCCGGTGAGATCGTATCCGGGCGCATCGAGCGCGGCGCTGCCGAGATGAACGAGTTCGCCGCTCGGCAGCACGACCTCGAGCGCCAGCACATGGTTCGTAGTCACACCGTAAGCGAGCGTATGCGGCCCGCCGGAATTTTCGGAGACGTTGCCGCCGATCGTGCACGCCTTCTGGCTCGACGGATCGGGCGCGAAATGCAGCCCGAGGTGTTCGACAGCCAAGCTCAGGTCCGAATTCACCACGCCAGGCTGCACGCGCGCACGCTGGTTTTCCGCGTCGATTTCGAGAATCCGATTCATCCGCGCGAACGACGTGATGATGCCGCCGTTGCGTGCAATTGCGCCGCCCGATAGCCCAGTGCCGGCGCCGCGGCCCACCAGCGGCGTTTTGTGCTGCTTCGCAAGACGCACGATGCCGGCCACATCCGCCGCCGTCCGCGGAAACACCACGCAATTCGGCCGCGCCACCTCGACCGACCCATCGTATTCGTAGAGCAGCAGATCCTCGGGTTTGTGCAGGACGGCGTCGCGCCCGAGCAGCTTTTGCAGGTCACGTAGCAGCCGTGGATCGATCGTTGCGGGCGCCATGAGTTGTCTTGCGGCCACTATAGTCGCTCGCGCGAGCGGGCGTCAACGAGCGCTCACTCTGGTGTATCCTGTTGGACCGGCGAAATCGCCGTGCGGAGTGTGTACGTGAGCAAGCCAAAGGCTCTTGTGGCGCGGCCACTGTTTCCGGAGGCGCGCGCGATCCTCGATCGGCATTTCGACGTCGAATACTGGACGCGGCCGGAGCGCATTCCACGCGCAGAATTGCTGGCGCGCGTGGCGGAGAAGGATGCGCTTGTTGCATTGCTCACCGAAAAAGTCGACGAGGAGTTGCTTGCTACGGCGCCCAAGCTACGCGTCGCATCCACCGTCTCGGTGGGCTTCGATCATATCGACGTCCCCGCGTGCACGCGCCACAAGGTGGTGGCGACGAACACGCCCGGAGTCCTCGACGACACGACGGCCGACTTCGCCTGGACGCTGCTCATGGCGGTTGCGCGACGCCTCGTCGAAGGCGACGCCTGGACGCGCTCGGGTACATGGCCCGGGTGGGATCTCGATCAGCTTCTGGGTGGCGACGTCTGGGGAAAGACGCTCGGCGTCGTTGGCTTTGGGCGCATCGGCCGTGGCGTGGCGCGACGCTCGCACGGTTTTCAGATGCGCGTGCTCTACCACGACCAGGTTCGCGTGGCGGCCGACGTCGAAAGGGAATTGCATGCTGAGTTCGTCGATTTCGACCGGCTTCTCCGCGAATCGGATTTCATCTCGCTGCACGTTCCGCTATTGCCCGACACGCGGCACCTGATCTCGAAGGACGCTTTCGGCAAGATGAAGCCGACCGCATACCTGATCAACACGGCGCGCGGTCCGGTGGTCGACGAAGCCGCGCTCATCGAAGCGCTCGAACAAAAGAAAATCGCGGGCGCGGCGCTGGATGTCTACGAGCATGAGCCCAAGGTGCATCCGGCGCTCGTCGCGCGCCGCGACGTGATTCTTGCGCCACACATCGCCAGCGCATCGGTCGAAACGCGCACGAAAATGGCGGTGATGGCGGCGAATAACGCAACCGCGCTGTTCGAAGGCCGCCGCCCGCCGAACGCCCTCAATCCCGAGGTGCTCGGCTCGTAGTTTTATCCAAACGCGCAATCCACGGAGGAATATTTGGCTCTCATCACACGCAATCACGCAAAGCTGACGCTCGAAGGCGCGCGGGCCGTTCTCGCCGCCGCCGAGCGCCACGCAACCGAAATGCAGGTCTCGATGAATATTGCCGTTGTCGACGACGGGGGACATCTTCTGGCCTTTGCGCGTATGGATGGAGCAAAGCCCTCGTCCATCGCGATCTCGCTCGTAAAGGCGCGGGCCGCTGCGATGCGGCGTGCGCCCACCGGCCCCGCGATGGCGGGCGACCATGTAAATGTAACGCTGGCGCTGGGCTTGGCGTCGGCGAAGCCCGATCAGCAAACGCCCATCCGTGGCGGCGTGCCGCTCTCGGTCGATGGGGAAGTGGTCGGCGCGATCGGCGTCAGCGCCGGAAACGAAGATCAGGATCTCGACG
This sequence comes from uncultured Acidobacteriota bacterium, assembly GCA_963740095.1. GTDB lineage: Bacteria > Acidobacteriota > Terriglobia > Acidiferrales > UBA7541 > Palsa-295. Next base: position 4,784 of record CAVUDN010000025.1, on the reverse strand, counting down.
TGGCGCGCGCCGGCGCCGCCTTCTTCGAGAAAGCCAAGCCTTGAGTCCCGCAATCGGGCATCAAAAGACAAGGACATCACGCGAATGGTCGAACTCCTGAAGCATCTCCTTGCCCGCATATCCGACGTGCGCGGGATGATCGAGTGGGGCGGCGTGTTCGCGGTGTGCCTGATTGTTTTCGCCGAGACAGGGCTCTTCGCCGGATTTTTCTTGCCGGGTGATTCATTGCTCGTCACGGCGGGTGTATTTGCGGGCGCGGGCCATCTGAAACTCGCGTGGCTGCTCTCGCTCGTCACGTTGTGCGCGATCGGGGGAGATCAACTCGGCTATTTCATCGGCTGGAGGGCTGGCGCCGCCCTCTTCCGCCGCGAGGATTCGCGGTTCTTCAAGAAGCGCCACCTCGAGGAAGCGCACAAATTCTACGAGCATTACGGCGGCAGGGCGATCGTAATCGCGCGGTTTATCCCGATCATTCGGACGTTTTGCCCTCCCGTGGCGGGCGCGGCGAAGATGAGCTACCGGCGCTACCTGATCTACGACATTTGCGGCGGTTTCCTCTGGGTCTGGGGCATGACGCTCGTCGGATACACCCTCGGCCGCACGGTGCCCAACGTCGACTCGAAGATTCACTACATCATCGCCGCCGTGATCGTGCTGTCGCTGCTACCGCCAGCCATTCACGCCCTGCGAGTCCGCGCCAAGAAAGCATGATTTGCGCGCTGGCGCGATTCCGGCCTCGCCATGTCAAAGCAGAGTTATCGCCGACGCCGCTTGGCCCGCACAAATAGTCCCGCGCAAGCCATCCGAGGCATAAAATAACTCATACGAGTCAGGCCCAACGCTTCCTTTCCATTGAGGGACTATGTGGTTTTGGATCGTTGTCCTCTTCGGATGGCTGGTCGTCGAGTGGATCCGGCGCAGCCAGGCCGAGCGCAAGAACGACGAGCGCTTTGCGCGCTTGGTCACCGCGCTCAACCGCTATGAAGCCGAGCTGAAGAAGCTAACGGCTCGCGTTCAGACTCTGGAAACTCGCCCCGTGGCGCATGTGGAAGCGCCGCCAGCAACTTCCGCCGTCGAGGCACCGGCTCCGACTCCGAAGCCAGTGGCAGTCACCCCAGTTCCTGTGCCGCCACCTGTGCTGATCCCTCCGGCCGCGCCACCGCCGCCGAGCGCAGTCAAGCCTCCAGCGCCGGTAGTTATTCCACCGTCACCCGCCACGCTGGCACACGCCGCGCCGCCGCACCAGCCCACGAAGCCGCCCGTGCCGCCAGCGCCTCGGCATGAGCCCGCGCCGCCACTCTCCGCGACTCTTTCGACCCCACGCGCTCCGTCGGTGAGCTTGCATACGCCAGCGGTATCGCCGGAGCTCGCTCGCCGCCGCGCGACCGAGTTCGAAGAAAAGGTCGGGCAGAACTGGCTGAACAAAATCGGCATCACGGTGCTAGTGATCGGCATCGCGCTGTTTCTCGCCTACAAATTCCCAACGCTGAGCAATCCGGAAAAAGTGATTCTCGGCTACGCCGTCAGCCTGGCGATTCTCGCGCTCGGCATCTACCTCGAGCACTCCGACCGCTACCGCATTTTCGCGCGCGCTCTGATCGGCGGCGGGTGGGCGCTCACGTTCTTCGTCACCTACGCGATGTACTTCGTGAAGTACACGCAGGTGATCGACACGCAATGGGTCGATCTGGTGCTGCTGTTCATCGCGGCTGCGGCGATGGTCGGCCACACGCTGCGTTACAACTCGCAGGTTGTCACCGGCCTCGCCTTCCTGCTGGCGTTCACCACGGTCGCCATCAGCCAGAACACCGTCTACTGCCTCGCCGCGGGCGCGATCCTTGCGATTGGATTGGTCGCAATCGTTCACCGCCGCAACTGGTTCGAACTCGAAGTCTTTGGCCTCGTTGCGTCGTATCTGAATCACTTCATCTGGCTGCGCACGGTGATCGAGCCGATGGGCGCGCACAAGCACATGTTCCCGGAGTTCCTGCCGAGCGGCGTGCTGCTGTGCATGTACTGGGCGGTTTACCGCTGGTCCTACGTCGCGCGCCGCATTCAAACCGCGGCTCAGGAACACGTATCCACCGCCGCGGCCCTTCTGAATACGAGCCTGCTGCTCGTGCTGATGAAGTATCAGTCGGTGCACCCGGAACTCGCATTTTACGTGCTGCTGCTTCTCGGCGCCGCGGAGCTCGCGATCGGCCAACTGCCCGTGACGCGCCGCCGCAAATCAGCCTTCGTGATCCTCTCCACGATCGGGACGGTTCTGCTGGTCGCCGCGATCCCATTCAAATTCTCCGGCATGGACATCGCCATCATCTGGCTCGCGGAGGCGCAGGCCTTCCTGCTCGCGGGTGTCTTCACCCGCGAAAGAGTGTTTCGCATTCTCGGGTTGCTCGGCGGGCTGCTCGCTTCGGGCTACATGCTCGTTGTCGAGGCCGGGCCAATCGTCGATGCGCGCCTTGGAATCGCACATCCGTGGCCCGAGTATCGTTTTGCGGCGACGTTCGGATTCGCGGCGCTGCTGTTCTACGCCGACGCGCACTGGATTCCGCAGCGCTGGAAGGCCGTGATCGAATCCGACGGCGAGCAACTCTGCTTCCACGCCCTTTCTTACCTCGCGGGGATCATGCTGTTCGCAAGCTTGTGGCTGGCCTATCCCGACGTGTGGATGGCGGTCGCGTGGTCGGCGGCGGCGTTCGCTCTCTGCCTGCTGGGCCGCTTGCTGGACCTCGACGATCTTTCGCATCAGGCGCAAGCCTTCGCCGTGGCGGCTTTCGTCGCTTCGTTCACCGTGAATACCAGTGCGGTGGCGCCTTTCGCGGGCACGCACTTCACCGAGAGGCTCGTCACCCTCTCGCTGGTGGCCACGCTTTTCTATCTTTGCGCGCGCTGGGCCGGGCCGCGCGGCGCGAGCTATGCGGGCATCGTTTCCGAGATCTACACCACGGCAGCCGCGGCAATCGTGGTCGCCATCACCTATTACGAGTGCCACTGGGCGTGGATGGCGGTTGCATGGGCCGGGTTTGCGGTACTGCTCGCAGTAATCGGATTCATCCGAAGGCGCCGCGATTTCAGCGTGCAGGCGCACCTGCTTGCGCTCGCTGCATTCGTGCGAATGCTGCTGATCAATATCGACGCCACGCAGACGTTCCACCATTTCACGCTGCGCTTCATCACCTTCTCGATCGTCACGATCCTGCTCTACGTGTGCGCCTATTTCAGCGGCCCGCGCGGCATGCCGTACGCCCGCATTTTCTCCGCCGTCCACACGTTTTCGGGCACGATCCTCGCGGCGGTCCTCGCATACAAGGAAGTTTCCTCGCCGTGGATCGCGGTGGTCTGGGCGGCATTCGCGCTGGTCCTGCTGATCGCCGGAGACCGCCTGAAGCGCGCGGAGCTGCACGTCCAGGCTTGCCTGCTTTCGCTCGGCGGCCTGGCCCAGATCGTGCTCGTCAATCTGCCCGACGGAGAGCCATTCGGCTGGTACCCGCGCATTACGCTGCGTCTTGCGACCCTCGTCATCACAGCGGCACTTTTCTACGCGTCGGCGCGATGGGCATCCAGAGGGGAATTCGCGTGGTCGAAAATACTCGCCATCGCGTACGACTGGGCGGGCTCAGCGCTCGTCGGCCTGGCCTTGCTCTACGAACTGAGCCCATTGCATGTGGCTCCGGGGTGGGCGATCTTCGGCCTCGCGATTTTCGAAATCGGCATGCTGCGCAAGTCCGTCAACGCCCGCCTGCAGGGCTACACTGCATTCGCGCTCGCGTTCCTGCGAATGTTCTACGCGAATCTGGGCGCCTCGCGCCACGACCTGCTGATCACCACGCTCCCGATCGCCGCGATTTTCTACTACGCATACGCGCGGCTCGATCTCTCCAAGGAACGCGATTTTCTCGTGCGCGAGAAGCAGCTCTTCGCCGCTTCCATCCTCAGCTATGCCGCAGCCGCGACGCTTGCGACAACGCTTCTCTACGCCTTGGACTCAGGCTGGGTCGCAGCGGGATGGGCGGCACTCGCGCTGGCATCGATCGCGGTGGCTTGGGCGGCGCGGCGCGAGGTGTTCTTGCACCACAGCTTGCTGCTGGCTGGCGCAGTCTTCGGCCGGGCGCTGTTCCTCAACCTCGCCGAGATCAATGCGGGGATCTGGCGGTGGTTTGGCGAGCGGTCACTCGAGGTGCTCGTGGTAGTGGCGCTGCTCTTCGCCGCGCTGGTGTTCGCGTTTCCGTTGGGTTCTCGCAACGCGACACCCGGCTCGCGAATCGCCGATCGGCCCTGGAGGCTTTTCGTCCAGCGCCCCGAGCAGATATTTTTCTTCCTGCCGCTCACGCTGCTCACGATTCTGATCGCGCACGATGTTTCCGGCGGCCGCGTAACGATGTCCTGGGGTATCGAGGCGTTCGTGGTATTCGTCTTTGCCTTGATGGTGGGGGAGCGCAGCTTCCGCCTGACGGGCCTCGGTCTCCTCCTGCTTTGCGTGGCGAAAATTCTGCTGCTCGACGTTTGGAGGCAGCAACGCTCGGATCGCTTCGTGACCTTCATCACGCTCGGCGTCGCGCTGCTGATCGTCTCGTATCTGTATTCGCGCTACAGCGAAACAATCAAACGCTATTTGTGAGGGCAGCGGGCCCCGGAAATGCAGAACGGGGAGCCTGGCAGCTCCCCGTTCTGTTCTTTTTCTGTGCCGTGGCGGGCCGAAGGCCGCGCCATCGGTTCGCACCGCAAAAGCGGTGTGCAGATCGGTGTCAAGAATCTAAGCCCGGTGGAGTCATCCTTTCCTC
>CAVUDN010000024.1:0-9060 GCA_963740095.1 uncultured Acidobacteriota bacterium | reverse complement strand
CCGCGCGAGCTGGTTGCCGAAGGGCAGTTCGGGCGCATGCTCGGCACGTCGGCGGCGATGCGGCGCGTTTTCGAAATGGCGGATCGCGTGGCGCCGACCGACGCGACAGTGCTGATCCTCGGCGAAAGCGGCACGGGGAAAGATTTGCTCGCGCAGGAAATTCATGCTCGCTCGCCGCGCGCGGGCAAGGCGTTCGTCGCCGTCAACTGCGCGGCGCTGCCGGAAAATCTGATCGAATCCGAGCTGTTCGGCTACGAGCGCGGCGCGTTCACCGGCGCGGCGCAGCAGCGCAAAGGCAAATTCGAGCTCGCGTCGGGCGGCACGCTTTTCCTCGATGAAATCGGCGACATGAATCCGGTAACGCAGGCGAAGGTGCTCCGCGCGCTCGAGGGCCGCAAGATCGAGCGGCTTGGCGGATCGCAGTCCATCGACGTGGACGTGCGCGTGATCAGCGCGACGCATCGCGACCTGCCCGCCGAAATCGCGCTCGGCAAATTCCGCGAGGACCTCTATTACCGGTTGCGCGTCGTCACACTCGAATTGCCGCCGCTGCGCGCCCACAAAGACGATCTGCCGCTCCTCGCCGAGGCGTTTCTCGAACAGCTCGGCGTACGCCACGCCCGGCGGGCTCGCCTCAGCGCCGAGGCAGCCGCGCTCGTGCGCCGCTACGACTGGCCCGGCAATGTCCGCGAACTGCGCAACGCGCTCGAACGCGCGCTCGTCATGAGCAGGAGCGATGAAATTACCGCGACCGATTTGCCGGAGGAAGTGCGCGACAATACCAGCCCGGCCACCGCACCGCGGCTGCCCGCCGCGGCGGGGGACGGGGCAGGGAACGCGTTCCTCGACGAATCCGATTTTCGCGAAGCCAAGCGGCGATTTGAGGTGACGTATCTGAAGCGGAAGCTCGAAGAGCACAAATGGAATGTTTCGAAAACTGCCGCCGAGATCGGGCTGCACCGGCAGAGTTTGCAAGAGAAGCTGCGCGAGCTGGGGATTCAAAGACCGGGGAAAGGCTGAGACCCGTGGCAACCGTTGCAGCTGGAAGCCGAGGCAGCAGAGCGATGCGCGTAGTCACGCTGCTGTGGGTGTGCCTGTCGAATTTGACCTTCGCATGGATTCTGCTAAGTAACCTGTTCGATGAACGAACCCTCGATAGGCTCCTTGAATCCAGAATGCCTTGGAAGGAATTCCTCGGCCCGGTTTTGATCGTTGCAATCCTGCTGGTCGGCGCTGCCCTCGAAATAGCCGGCTCGCCAGCAGCGTTCGTCGTGAACGCCGGTTCCCTTGTGTTGACGATGGCATACGCGGGCCTTTTCCTGCTTGAGAGCCGGCAAGATACCGGAAGTCGAACGTTGGGGCTTCTATTGGGCGTCCCCTGTTTTTCGGTGTTGATCATCGACATCCTGCTTTACACCGCGAAGAAGCCGCTGAAAGAGGCCGAGCCTCCACTATGAATTCGAACCCGCAAGTCTCCGCGTTCATTCTCGCCGGGGGCGAAAGCTCGCGCATGGGGCGCGACAAGGCACAGCTCGAACTGGGGGGCGTGCCGCTGATTTTGCGGACCGCGCGACTCGTGGAATCCGTGGCGGGCGTGCCGGCGGTGATCGGCAATCCGGAGGCTTACCGCGTCTTCGATTTGCGCGCGATTGCGGATGATTGGCCCGGCGCGGGCCCGCTCGGCGGCATCGCGACAGCCCTGCGCGCGGCGACTGCGCCGTGGAGCCTCATCGTCGCGACCGACCTACCGTATCTCACGCGCGAATGGCTCGAATATCTGATCGCGCGGGCACTTGCGTCGTCGGCCGATGCTGTGCTTCCGATGAACACGCGCGGCGCCGAACCGCTCTGCGCGATATATCATCAGCGCGCCGAGCCGGCGATTCGCAAGGCGCTCGAGCGCGGCACGCGGAAGGTGACCGATGGTTTGCTCGACGTGCGCGTCGAAACCATCACGCCCGCCCAATGGAATCCCTTTGATTCCGAGGGCCTCCTGTTCAAGAATATGAACTCACCTGAGGATTACGAAGAAGCAAAGGCAAAGTTGATCGAGCGGACAATGAAGCCGTCATCCTGAGCGGAGCGAAGGATCTCTCTTGGGTGGTTGTCGAGGCGGGCGACGGATGGAGCGCGGCTGAAATTCATGGCGAATCCCTATTTCGAGTTTCGCAACGTCTCGAAATCGTTTGACGACAACGCCGTGCTCAAGGACGTGAGCTTTTACGTCGAGCAGGGCGAGACGGCCGTCATCATGGGGCGCAGCGGCGTGGGCAAATCCGTTTCGTTGAAGCTGCTGCTTGGGTTTCTCGAACCGGATGAGGGCCATATCGTCGTCGCGGGCAAGGACGTCACCGGCTGGAACGAAGAGCAATTTGCTGACATTCGCCGCCGCGCGACGATGGTTTTTCAGTCCGGCGCGCTTTTCGATTCGCTCACGGTCGCTGAAAATGTCGCTTTTCCGCTCACCAGCCGCGGCGAGCATGTCGATCCCGACGAAATCGACCGCAAGGTGAAAGAGCTTCTCGAGATGCTCGAAGTCTCGGAGTTTGCCGATCTGCTGCCATCGGATCTCAGCACGGGCACCAAGCGCTCCGTCGCCATCGCCCGCGCGCTCGCGGACGAGCCCGACGCGATCCTCTACGACGAGCCAACCACCATGGTCGATCCGCTGATGGCCGCGCACATCAGCGATCTGATCGTGCGGCTCAAGAAGACGCTGCACAAGACCGCAATCGTCGTCACGCACGACACGCATCTCGCGAAAAAGCTCGCCGATCGCGTTATTTTCCTGAACCAGGGCCGCGTGGGATTTTTCGGCACGTGGAAGGATTTCGAAAACTCGCACGATGATGTGCTCCGCAATTTCCTCCTCGAAGACCAGCTGATTCCCGCACTGGACGAGACGGCGTGAGCGAATCCGCCGCGCCTGCCACAGCCGCGCCCGACCCGAAGAAACAGCTGCGCCGCGTGATGGGCTTCTGGGACGTCCTGCTATTCAACATCGCGGCAGTGCTGGGCCCACGCTGGATTGCGGCGGCGGCGCACAATGGCACTTCGTCGATCAGCCTGTGGGTGCTGGCAGCCGTGCTGTTTTTTCTGCCGACGGCGCTCATCGTCGTCGAGCTCTCCACGCGATTCCCTCACGAGGGTGGGCTCTACGTCTGGTCGAAGGAGGCGTTCGGCGAATTTCACGGCTTCGTGACCGGCTGGACGTATTGGGTCTACACGTTTTTCTATTTTCCGGGGTTACTAATTGCGAGCACCGCGATGGGCGCGTATATGGGCGGTGCAAGCGCGGCGCATCTAGCGGACAATCGCGCATTTCTGATCGGCGGATCATTCTTTCTGCTGTTCCTCGCAGTTTTCCTCAACATCATCGGACTCAACATCGGCAAATGGCTCCAGAATGCGGGAGGAATCGGCACGTACGCGCCGCTGCTGATGCTGATCGGGCTTGGCGCGTATCTCTGGCACGCGCAGGGTTCGGTGACGCATTTCACGGTAAGCAACATGAAACCCGTGTGGAATTGGAGCACGGTGAATTTCTGGCCGCAGATCGCGTTTGGGTTCACGGCGCTTGAATTGTGCTCGACGATGAGCGACGAGGTGCACGAGCCGCACAAGACTTTTCCTCGCGCCATCCTGGGCTCGGGCGTTCTGATCGCGGCGGCGTATATCCTGGGGACGTTTGCGCTCCTGGCGATGCTTCCCGCGGGCGCTGTCGACCCGAAGAGCGGCGTATTTCAAGCGATCACAGACAGCTCCACGCGGCTCGGGATTCCGATGTTCGGCATCATCGCGGCGGTTTTGGTGCTGTTTGGCAATGCGGGCGGCGTGGGAACAACGGTCGCCGGCGTGGCGCGCATTCCGTTCGTGGTTGGAATCGACCGATACATGCCGGCCGCATTCGGCAAAATTCATCCGAAATGGAAGACGCCGTGGGTTTCAATTCTCGTGCAGGCGGGAATTTCTTGTTTGGTTCTTGTGCTGGCGCAACTGTGGGAGAACCCTAATGTGGCTTATCAGGGTCTGGTGGACGCAGGAACGATCCTCTACTTCATTCCGTTCTTGTACATGTACGGGGCGGCAATCAAGCTGGCGTACCGTCCGGATCGCGCCGCGAATAAGAAAGCCGCGCTGATTCCCGGAGGAAAATTCGGCGTGTGGGTGGCGAGCCTGCTGGGTGGCGCGGTGGTGCTCGGAGGAATCGTGCTTTCGCTGATTCCGCCGGGTGAGGCGGAGAAGCCGTGGCTGTTCGAGACGAAGCTGGTCGCCGGAACGCTCGGGACTTTTCTCCTGGGGCTGTATTTCTACTGGCGAGGCGCTCGGAAGAAAGCGCGCGAGGCGGCGCGAGCGGCAATCTGAGGTTTCGCGTGGAGTCCGTAGGGGCGGGTTTGAAACCCGCCCCTACCGACTGATTTCCATCCGGAATCCGGTAGTCCAAGAGCTACAATCCGATGATGAACCGACTGCTTTCCCTGGGTCTTGCCCTGCTCGCGCCTTTTGCCGCGACGGCTCAAACGAGAAAAGCGCCTGTCTCCGTGGTGCACATTGGCAAAGATCCAGTTGGCGCGCTTTTTGTCGAAGCTTTCGAGCGAGATATCACACGCTCGGCTCGTTACGAGCTGATGAAGGGCCCCGTGAAAGGGTTCCAGTTTTATGTGGATATAATTACCACGGATGCCGGCGACACCGCGGCCGAGCAAGGTAAGGGGTCTGTTGTGTCCGTGGTTATCGAAGACATGGGCCTCCCTGACAGTTTCCCGGTTTCCAACATGTGGTACCACAAGGCATTCATCGTCGACCGCCGAAGCGCGGACCAAATTGCCGGGGAGTTGTTGGAGGACCTGGACGCGGGATGGTGCAGATACATTAAGAATTTTATTGCTGGTTGCCCGAAGGAGAAGTTAGAACCGCACCGCTTTCCCGATTAGGCCGAGAGTGTAAATGGCGCCCCGACCGCCAACTAAAATCCTTGCTCGATCAGGCCGGTGATCGTGAGGCGCGATTCTGCGCGGCCCTTGCGAGCTTCGAGCAGGCTTTCGACGTACTTCGCGAGGATGTCGACTTCGAGGTTCACCGCGTCGTTGGGGGCCATCGCGCGCACGTTCGTGTGCCCGTAGGTGAATGGAATGACGGCGATGCCCGCGATGCCGTCATGCCAGCTCGCTACCGTGAGGCTGATGCCGTCGATCGCGAGCGAGCCTTTTTCCACTACGTAGCGGCGCAATTCCTCAGGGACGCGCACGGAGAGCCACCAATTTTCCCCCTCGGCCACGAGCCGCGTGACGCGCCCCACTCCGTCGACGTGGCCTTGCACAAAATGTCCGCCGAGCCGCGCGCCCGCCGCGAGCGGCAATTCAAGATTCACGAGATCGCCCGCCTTTTTTTCGCCGAATGCGGTGCGCCGCAGCGTCTCACCCGAAAGGTCGGCGAGAAAGTCCCGCGCGCCGAGCTCAACCGCGGTGAGGCAGCAGCCGTTCACCATCACGCTGTCGCCTTGCGTGATCGACGCGAAACCTTCGCTTGCGCCGGCAAAGCTAACGCGCAGCCGGCCGCCCTCTTCGCCTCGCTGGAGCGATTCAATTCTTCCGACGTGCTCGGTGATTCCCGTAAACATCGTGAAAGTATCCTTCGACTACGAAATTCGATCCGCATGAAGACAGCTTCAAATTTGTCAGCGCGCCAGCTTTCGCAAGCGCGCGCGACGGAATCCGTGCCATCGGCACGCCGCCCGTTCCCATGATTTTCGGCGCGTAAAAGAGAATCATTTTATCGACGATCCCCGCTTCGAGCGCCGCGCCATTCAAATCAGCGCCAGCTTCAAGCAGCAGGCTCAGCATTTCGCGCTTGCCCAACTCGCGCAGCACGGCCTGCAAATCCACACGCCCACCCCGAGCCGGCAGGCGCACGATTTCGACGCCCGCCCGCCGCAGCGCCCGCGCTTTCGGCGAATCCTGCCGCTGCGCCGTGAAAATCAAAACATCCCCGTCCGCCGATTTCACGAGCTTCGATTTCAGCGGCAGCCGCAGCCGCGAATCTACCACCGCGCGCAGCAGCCGCCGCCTGCGCGGCTCGCCCGTGCGATCGGTGAGGCGCGGCTCGTCGGCCAGCACCGTGCCGATTCCCGTGAGCAGCGCGTCGGCCGCATGGCGCACGCGCTGCACGGCTTCGCGGGCAGCCTCGCTCGTGATCGACGTCGTGCTGCCCGCGCGCGAGGAAATTTGCCCGTCGAGAGTCAGCGCCGTTTTCAGCGTGACGAACGGCAGCCCCGTGCGAATCCATTTCGCGAAGTCTTCGTTCGTTTCGCGCGCAAATTTCTCGTAGATTCCCGCGTGAACCTCGATCCCCGCGCGTTTCAGTTCCTCGAAGCCGCGCCCGGCGACCGCCGGATTCGGATCTTCCATCGCGGCGTACACGCGCGCCACACCGGCGGCGACGATCGCTTTCGTGCACGGACCCGTGCGGCCCGTGGTGCAGCACGGCTCGAGGTTCACATAGAGCGTCGCGCCGCGCGCCTGCTCGCCCGCCTGCCGCAGCGCGACGATCTCCGCGTGGTCGCGTTGATCGTAGACGTGAAATCCTTCGCCCACCTTCAGGCCGTCGCGCACGACGACCGCTCCCACGCGTGGATTCGGATGCGCCAGCGCCATGCCCTTGCGCGCCAGTTCGATCGCCTCGGTGATCCAGTAGCCGTGATCCGCGACCGCGCTAATCGAAGAGGGAGTTGACATAGGTTTGCGCGTCGAACGGGACGAGATCGTCGATCTGCTCGCCCGTGCCGACGAACTGGATCGGCAGATTCAGCTCGCGCGCGATCGCCACCACAATCCCGCCCTTTGCGGTGCCGTCGAGCTTCGTCAACACAATGCCCGTGACGCCCGCGTGGCTCCAGAATTCGCGCGCCTGGTTCAGGCCGTTCTGCCCGGTGGTTGCGTCGAGGACGAGCAGCACATCGTGCGGCGCGCCGGGAATTACCTTCGCCGCCGTGCGTTTCATTTTTTCGAGCTCGGTCATCAGATTCGATTTCGTGTGCAGGCGCCCCGCCGTGTCGACGATCGCCACGTCCGCGGCGCGCGCCTTGGCCGCCGCGAGCCCGTCGTATACCACAGCCGCCGGATCGGCGCCCGATTTCTGCTTGATCACCTCGACGCCCGTGCGCCGGCCCCACACTTCGAGCTGCTCGATGGCCGCCGCGCGAAAAGTGTCCGCCGCGCACAGGACCACGCTCGCGCCTTCTTTTTTTAGGCGATTCGCGAGCTTGCCGATCGTCGTCGTTTTTCCCGTGCCGTTTACGCCCACCACGAACATCACGCGCGGCGCGCCCGCAGCCGCTGCGCCCGCTGCCACGGTGCCTGCTGCCACGGTGCCTGCTGCCACGGTGCCTGCTGCCACAGTGGACGTTTCCGGCGCGTTGCCGTTCGAATTCGCTCCCGGCACCGCCAGGATTTTCACGATCTGCCGCTTCAATTCCTGTTTCAATTGCCCGGCATCGTCGATCTTGTGCTCGTTCACCTGCTGCCGCAGCGCCGCGAGCACTTCTTTTGTGGTGCGCACGCCGATATCCGCGCTCAGCAGCGCCGATTCGAGCTGCTTCAGCAGCTCCGGATCGACGGGCCGGTTGCCCGTCAGCAGTTGCTCGACGCGCGCCGATAGCTCCGTCCGCGTCTTGCTGACGGAATCCTTCAGCTTCTCGAGAAGCGTCGGCTCCGGTTTGCCAAAGAGTGAAATCATCGCAAGATTCGCGCTCGAACGCCGCCTGCGTTCGAATCCGATTCATTCTAACAGACGTAAAGCCTGCGATCCGGCCGCCGGGGGAGGCGAAGGTAAATCCGAGGACACGTCCGTGGAGTGCGGCGGCTTGCCGCCGCTGTTTGCCGACCGGGCTTGCCCGGGCGTGCTGCACCCGCGCGCCATCGCCGCGATCCTGTATCGAACGAACCATAATTGTCGAGGCTCATGTCTGGTCGAGGATTGCCTAGCGTTCAGGCGGAGCGATGCCGTTCGACCCGGCCAGGAAGATGGCGAAGCAAGCTTCGCCGGAGAGAAAGCGGCGGCAAGCCGCCGCACTCCACACGTCAGACTTCGACGAGGCTGGCGGTCAGCCGCAGGCGGCCCGCGTGGATGGCGGATTCGAGGGCTTCGACCACTTCGGGATCGAAGCGCGTGATCGCGAGCGAACGGATGCGTTCGAGCGCGTATTCGAGGTCCATGGCCGATTGATACGGGCGGTTCGTGGTGATCGCATCGAACGTGTCGGCGACGGCGATGATCCGCGCCATGATCGGAATCTGATCGCCGGAGAGGCCGTAGGGATAGCCCTGGCCGTCCAGGCGCTCGTGGTGCAGTTCGATGCCGGGAAGCATGTCTTTGAGCTGCGAAACGGGGCGCATGATGTTCGCGCCTTTCACCGTGTGCTGTTTCATCAGCTCGAATTCTTCGTCGGTGAGCTTGCCCGGCTTTTTCAGGACGCGGTCGTCGACGCCGATCTTGCCCACATCGTGCAACAGCGCCGCGATGCGCAGCCGGTCGAGATCCTCCGCGCTCAGCCCGAGGCCGTCGCCGATGATGATCGAATACTTCGCCACGCGCCCGGAATGGCCGCGCGTGTACGGGTCCTTTTCGTCGATGGCCGCGGCGAGCATTCGAATCGACCCAAGGAAGAGCTCGCGATTCTGTTCGGCGGCGGCCTTGAGCTGATCGACGTACTGCTCGATGTGCCCGGCCATGCTGTTGAACGTTTCAGCGAGCTCGCTGATTTCCGCCGCCCCGCGCACCTGCACGCGTTCGTGGAATTCCGCGCGGCTGATGGCGCGCGTCGATTCCACCAGGCCGCGAATCGGCCGCGTGATTCCCACGGCGAAAATGTACCCTACGAAAAGAGACGCGAACATCACGCCGACCACGAAGCGAAGCGCTTCCGCCGTGAGTTCCGACACGCCCGCGTCGATGCGCGCGTCATCGAGGCTGCGCTGCGCGATCACCGACCAGTGCATCAGCTCGGGAATCGTGCTGTACGTCCCGATCATTTCGATGGGGTGGTTTTTATCCTTGCCCGGC
>CAVUDN010000023.1:0-33177 GCA_963740095.1 uncultured Acidobacteriota bacterium | reverse complement strand
TAAGGATTATCGCGCAGCCGTTAGAGGCACGGGCGATTGACCCTCGCGTCAGGTCCACTCGTCGATCGACGTGCCTCTGTCGGGCATGAAATCGGTTGCGAACCAAACGCTCGCCGTTTTCCCTCCGGCCACGACCGCATGGATACCGTTCGGGTTGGTGAACGGTTTCACTAAGGTCTTGCCGGGAAGATCCAGCCAATCCGCGTATGGCTTAAGCCCCTGGCGAGCCACCGGCGCCAACATGCTCGACACGATTGCATTGCCCCAGTAGGATTCAGCGGTCTTTTCGACGTTCTGCGAAAGCCAGGCGCCGAGATCCGCCTTTGTCTTGAAGCCCTGCACGCCACTGAGCAGTTCCGCGACCGTGGGATCCATGATCAGTGTGGCGCTCATGCCGGAAAGCGACGACATATAGTCGCGCATCAGGAATTGAGGGGCGTAGTGCTGTTCGACCCAGCCCGTGCTGTTAATGAAGTTCCAGCCTGTGAAGATTGTCACGACGCTATCGGTCGGCTTGTGGCCCTGCTGGACGTGAAGAGGCAGCCAGCCTTCCGGAAGAGATTCCTCGTCTTCCGCGAAGCAAAGATTGTCGTAGCGCAGCGGGTTGCTAAGCGAGGCAAAGCCGGTCACACCCTCCACGTATCCCTGGATCACTTTGTGAATGAGCGTCATCGCCCGGCCAATGACGGCATTTGCCTCATTGTCCGGACCTAACGCGCCAAGGCCCGAATTCATCCCAATCTTGTTGCGTATCGGCCCGCTCACCACAACCATGTTCGCGATCGAAGTTGTGGAGTCCTGATACGGCACCTTGGTGGCTAGCGCGAGGATCACGGGCAAATACTCGGACTTGGCGCCCGCCATCACTGCAATCGTAGCCACCTTCTCGACCGTAAATGGGCGGTGCGATCCAAAGGTTCCTGCAGCGCTTTTGACGATCTCATCCGGCGCGTGGCTGGTACCCTTCAGCATCGCCGCGACTTTTTCCGGCGTCGGCAGAATCACCGGGTTGTAGTCGGTCCATCCTTTGTCACGGAACAGCTGCTGCAGATTGTCCCGGGTGTCAGCGTCGAGCAGTCTTGGTTCCAGGGGCGGGGCATCAGGAGCGGTCCCGGACAATTTCTCATTAGCGGTGAGCGGCTTCGTGAGGCCATCCACGATCGTTTGCATCAGGGGCTTGCCGCTTACGCTGTCGTTCCCTTCGACGTATTGTTTGATCACCGACTGTGGCTGGCCCGAAAAGGGGAACGGGAAGCCGACAAACCGGAGAGGCATGCCGGTGCTGTATTTGAAATTCGCGTTAATGCCGAACGTCACGACATTCCTGCCGGCGACGGCAACGGTGGGAATGCCATACTTCTGCTCGATTTCTCCAGCTTCGTGGCTCACGGCCCCGACGCAGCCGTGTCAACCAGCTACACCGATAATGACTCCATCGCCGTGGTTGGCGGCGATCTCCTTCCACAGCCCGGGATCGTCGGTAACAAAGTTGCCGCTCTTGATCTTGATAATCGTTCTCACGCTCGGCATGTGCTGGGCAAACCATGCTTGCATTTCCTGTTGAATGCTGTCGTTCTGCTCCATGCCTCCCCAGTTGAAGTCCACAAGGTAAATCGTTTTGCCGTCCAGGGAATCCAGGCGAGGCGCAAGAGGCACGCGATTCGCAAAACTGGTGGCGATGGCAGGGTTCAGGACGGTGACCGCGCCGTTGTCCGGGTCATAACTCGCGGCTCTCGGCGCAGCCTTCGGGGTTGTTGTCGCGCCCGCCCCGGCAAAAGACGGAGTACCGGCCACGAGAGCTGGGCTGACTCCTAACAACGCCAACATTTTTCTTCGATCCATCATCCGCCTCCTCGATTCCTATCTCGTTCGTCGCAGTGCAGTCTGTCCGCCACTTTTTCGTGAATGCGTTTCCGGGTTTCAGCTAGCTCCGTTGCTCGGCTCATCGGGAAGTCCGCAGCTTCCATCGGTACAGCCGTCGGCGGCGGGTTTCGCGCGCCACTTGTCCACCGAAGCGCTGACTGCGTAGGCGAAATCTGACACCTTCCACATCGGACTCGTTTCGCCGCCCACGACAACGATATTGATGTTCTCGGGCTTGTCGTACGGCTTGATCAGGGCGTCTTCGGGAAGCTTTTTCCACGACGCGTACGGTTCAACACCTTGATCCGCGAGCGGGGCCATCATCATGTGGATCAAGTCCGTGCCCCAAAACTGGCCGGCGGGCATCGTGAAGTTTTCTGAAATCCAGCGGCAGAAATCCAGCTTGGTCCGGAAGCCGTCGTTTTCCCTAAGGTGCCGCGCCACGAGCGGATCGAGGATCAACGTCGCCGCGGAAAACAGGCCCGGCATCGCTCCCAATTGCAGGAACATATCCTTGCCGACGGACCGCTGGGAGGAGCCGACCACATTGTTCACGAAGCTCCACCCGCGGAAAAGGCTGACAACACTTTCGTCCGGGTGGAATTTCTTTTGCACATGGAAAGGTTCCCAGACGCTTCTCTCCTCGTTCTCCGCGACACACATATTGTTGTAGCCGATGGGATTGCCCTGCGAAGTCCAGAACTGCTTCCTAAGCCGCATGTAACCCCAGTTGATGGTCAGGAGCGTCCAGGCGCGGCCGATCACGGAGTTCGCCAGCGTGCGAGGACTAAACGCTCCAATCCCGGAATTCAGCTCGATCTCATTGCGGATGGGACCGTTCACGAGGAGCATGCAGGCAAACGGCGTCGTCGAACCCGGAATCGAGGGATGCCCGGTCGAAGCAATGGCCAGAAGAACGGGCAAGTGCTCGGGCCGCGCTCCGGCCATCACGCCGATGATGGCCACCATCTCGACGGTAAACTTCAAGTATTCCTGGGTATCATGCAGGAAAATTTCCGTGACCACTTCATCCGCTGCGCGGTTTGTGCCCGTAAGCATTTCCGCGACGCGTTCTTCCGTGGGTAGGATGATGGGCAGCCCGTCGGTCCAGCCGCGCTCGTAGAACAGGCGCTGCAGATTGTCCTCACTGTCCGGCTCAAGCTGGGTTTGCCTGATGCCGGTTCGCGACACGGGCGCGAAGTCCCCGGTGAACTCGTCTTCGCTGACGGGCTTTGTGAGGGCCTCGATCACTTCATCGATGACGGTTTGTTGCGTTGCCGGATCGCTCCCTTCGATGTAGCCGCGAAGAACGGAAGGAGGCATGCCTACGACTGGATGTGGGGTGTAAATAAAGCGCAGGGGAACGCCGTGAAAGCGGCGATCGTCGGCCACTACGTTGGCAAACTCAAAAGTCGAGACGGGCGCAGTGGGGATTCCGTATTCCTGCTCGAGTGTGCGGGAGCAAGCGGCGACCGCCGCTGCGCAGCCCGGTCAACCTGCCACGCCTAAGATCGCGGCCTGGCCATTCGCCTTGATTTCCGCCCAGAGGTCCTTCGTATCATCGCGGAAGATGTTGCCCGTCTTCCGCCGGCGCACGGTCTTCACCGATGGGATGTGCTCGGCAAACCACGCCTGCACCTGATCCAGGAATTTGCCGCTTCCTCCAAATCCGGTGTCGACGAGGTAGATCGTCTTGCCTTTGACGCTGTCGAGGCGCGGCGCGAGCGAAGAGAATGACGGGGGCTTAGGGGGTGCGTCTCCGGCAGCCGCTCTGACGGTTCGGTACGCCTCCGGATCTAATACCGCCGAACGCAACAGCGTGGCCATGGCAGCACTCCTGTCAGCCTACGTTACCGCACCGCACGGGAGACGCCAACAAGTACAACAAACCGCGCTGTTGTTGTCAAGACAACATCAGTGCGGCCGCTTCTACGGCCACGCCGCCATACATCCTTGGTCAGCGCCACTGGTCAACCGAGACACTCTTGGCGAGGAACATCCCGCCGTAGCTCCAGTAGAGATTGTTCGATGACCCGGTGACAAGCACGTTGATCTGTGCCTTGCTTCGGAAATGAGGCGCGGATTCCTCCCCGCTCTGGTAGAGAAAATCCGTCAGCTTTTCGACGCTGTCGTAGCCCTCGCTCTTCACGTAATCGGCCACGGCCGGGCTGAGGACGGCGACGATTCCGAAAAGCTGATCCTGATCGTTGGAGATGTTCTTGAGTTCCTGGGCGAAATTCATGTCTTTGGACCAGACGGCGTATTTCGAGTTTTTCGCCGAAAGCAGACCCCACCCTTGGAAAATGCTGACGACGCTTTCATCCGCTTTGTGTCCGTGCCGGACACTAAACGGTTGCCACGGCGACAGTTTTTCGTTCTCGGCAATTATGATGTTGGCGTAGTTCATGGGATTTCCGATCACGCCCATGTACGTTTCACCGACCTTACCGCAGTTGCCGCCGTTGATCGAAAGCAGGGTGTAGGAGCGCCCAATCGTGGCGTTCGCGTGGCTGAACGGGCCGAGCGCGCCGATGTCGTAATTCAGGCCGATCTCGTCGCGGATCGGGCCATTGATCACCACTGCATTCGCAAACGAATTGTCCGAGCTTGATATGGATTCTGTGCCGGCGGCCGCGATCGCCAGAATTACCGGAAAATACTTGGGATCGGCTCCCGCCATCACCGCGTTCACCGCGATCTGCTTCACCGTGTACGACCAATTTTCATACACGCCCGGCGTTGGAGACATGTGGCCGACGACTTCATCGGGCTTGCGGCTGGTGCCCTTGAGCATGGCGTCGACTCTCTCTTCGGTGGGGAGCACGATCGGGAGGTAATCCGTCATCCTCTTTTCCATGAACATATGCTGGAGACTTTCCGCGCCATCGGGACCGAATCGCTCCGGGCCGGCGGATTGCGGAATGGTGCGCGTGATGCTGTCTTCCGGACTCAGCGGCGTGGTCAGTTCGTCGACGATCTCCCGCATCACCGGCTTGCCGGTTACTGGATCAGCGCCCTGAATTACGTCGTGCTGCAGTTGATCCGCGGTTTTGCCCCACACGGGTGACTTCACGAACGTAAATCGAAGGTTGGGCATCCCTTTTTTTGCGGCGTTTTCGTCCACCAGTTGCTTGAAGTATTTCGTGATGATGGAGACGGTCGGCTTCTGAAACTCGGATTCGAAACTGATGCAATGGCCAACGACCGCTGGCGAGCAGTAGCTTCAATGCCCAACACCCATCACGACTGCGTCGCCCTTGGCCTTGATTTCCGCCCACAGCGCCGGATCGACTTGAGGAAAGCCGCCGGCTTTCAGCCTGTAAATTGCAGTCATGCCCGGAATGTTCTGATTGAACCAGGCCGCCATTTCCTTCATCAGGACGTCTGTCCCCGGGAAGCCGTCGTCCACAAAAAAGACGGTCTTGCCGTCCAGAGACTTCGGCCGCGGCGCCATGGCCAAAGTCTTGATGGCTGGAGGAGTCCCCATGGGACTGAGGACGGTAGCCTTTGGTTCAAAGGCGGCCGCGGGATGCGCGACGGGAGCGGGCGCCGCGTAGGAACGTGTGCCGGCCGCGAGCGCAGGGCTCATGCCTAGTAATGCCAACAGTTTTCGTCGATCCATAAGATCCACCTCCTCGTCAGCGCCGTTCCGCAAGCGTGCGGCGCAAGTACACCAGATTGCGCTGTTGTTGTCAACACAACTAGCGCGCAGATGGCTCGCTTACAGCGCGTATTTGGAGACAGTTGTTTTGACAACTATATGTCGCTAGAATACGCTTAGCACGGATGCGCGCTTCCGTTGCCCGGCGTCCCGACGAGTTTCATATCATGGCGGCCGGCGGCTCGCCCGGATATAATCTCCACGTCTGCTATTTGGGAACGAACTAGGCGAGTCAAACGATTTTCGGACGCAACGTTTACCACTACCGGGCGGTAATACGTCCGGGAGTTGCCAGCGACGGCGGCGTTAATTGGCCGGAATATCTGGCAGGCAAACGTAGGATCGTAACCGGGCTCGTTGGAGGGAGAAACATGAGCACAACCGTAACCCCAAAAACAAAAGGCTTTCCGCTTCCGAGTTCGCTGAAGGTGATCGCGGGCACGGAGCGGGCGCAAGCCGCTTACCCCTATTACATGCAGTTCGCCAAAGAAGATGATGAGCGTTTCTGGTTTTACAACTCCATGCACTTTCCCGAGCCGATGTGCATCTTCGACATGATCACGGCTGAGGCCGCGTACTGCGCCTTGGGCTCGGCCAACACGCGCGTTCATTCCCTCCCCACGACGCTCGGTATCGATTATCGCGTCTTGAATGGCCGCGTGTATATCGGCGGCAATGGCGTGACGGATCCCGCCGAGATTGCCAAGCGAACGCAGGAATTTCAGCGCCGGGCGTTTTACTACTACGGGAATTGGGAGCGGCTTTTCGCGCAATGGAAAGACAAGATGATGGCGCTCATCCACGATGCCGAAGCGCTTCCGAAGCTTGACCTCCCCGAATTCGAGCCTCTGGAACACGTTCATGCGGGCCGCGGCATTGCTTCGAACCATTACATTCTCGAAACGTATCAGAAGACGCTCGAAGGCTACTTCCGGATGTGGCACCACCATTTCGAGTTTCTTCTGCTCGGATACGGCGCCTACCTGACTTTCTTCGATTTCTGCAAGAAGGCGTTTCCGGAGATCAGCGATCAGACGGTCGCACGTATGGTGGCGGGCTTGGAGGCGGAAATCTTCCGTCCGGATGATGAACTCCGCCGGCTCGCGAAATGCGCGATCGAACTGGGCATCGACGATCAGTTCCGGGAAGGCGTCCCGGCCAACGAAATCATCCAATCGCTCAAGCGACTCGGCGAGCCCGGCGCGGCGTGGCTTAAGGAACTCGCGATTTCCCGCGATCCCTGGTTCAACATCAATGTGGGCGACGGCTTTTACCATTACCATCGCTCCTGGAACGACGATCTCTCGATGCCTTTCGCCGCGCTGCCGGGCTACATCGCGAATGCGAAGAGGGGCGAGCGGCTCGAGCGCCAGACCGACAAGCTCATGGCCGAGCGCAAGCAGATCATCGCGGATTATCGCGAGCTCCTGGAAACCGACGAAGAGCGGGCCGCCTACGACCAGATGATCGAGCTGGCGCACCGCGTCTTCCCGTACGTCGAGGGGCACAAGTTTTACTGCGAGCATTGGTACACCAACCTGTTCTTCAACAAGATCAGGGAATTCGGCGCGCTCCTGGCGAAGAATGGTTTTTTCGCCGACGCCGAGGACGTCTTTCACCTGAGCCACTACGAGCTCGAGTCCGCAATCATCGACCTCATGACTTCGTGGTCGAATGGTTCGCTTCCGCGCGGCACGGCGCGCTGGCCCGCCATCGTGCGAGAGCGCAAGGCGGCAATCGCGGAATGGGCGAAACACGAAACGCCGCCCGCTCTCGGACCCGTTCCCGATATCATCGATGATCCCGCCATCGTCATGCTGTGGGGCATTACCCGCGAGAACCTCGACACGTGGCTGAAGGCAGACGAGCAGCTAATTTCCAACGAGATCAAAGGGGTTGCCGCTTCGAATGGCGTCGTGGAAGGAGTGGCACGCGTCGTCAAGGCTGCTGAGGAGATCGATCGTCTCCATCATGGCGACATCCTGGTTTGCCAGGTCACCAATCCGAGTTGGGCGCCCGTGTTCCAGAAGATCGCCGCAGCCGTATCGGACATCGGCGGTTCGATGAGCCACGCGGCGATTGTGGCTCGCGAATACGGCCTGCCTGCCGTGGTGGGCACGGGCACCGCCACGCAGAAAATCAAGGATGGCCAGCGCATCCGCGTGGATGGCGGGCGGGGCATTGTCACTCTTCTCGATTAGGATAATTTAGGCGTGCCGTCTTCAGAGATCATCGGCTGGTTCGCAGACATCGGTCTGTCCGATCGCCCCAGCGTCGGAGGCAAGGGCGGATCATTGGGCGAACTGATACGAGCGGGCATACCCGTGCCGCCCGGCTTCGTCGTGCGCACGGCTGCGTTCGAGCGTTTTCTCAGCAGGCTCGAAAAGGACGAGCCGATCCGTTCGAGAGTGGAGGCTCTCGGCTCGCAGGAACTCGACAAGATCCTCCCTCTCTCGCAACATCTGCGCGCGCGGCTTGAGAGAGCGCCGCTGCCAGACGATGTGAATTCGGAAATTCTCGCTGCGTATACCGAGCTCTGCGGCAGAGACAGCAATCCGCCTCTGGCGGTGCGATCCTCGGCCACGACGGAAGATGCCGCAGACGCCAGTTTTGCAGGCTTGCAGGATACTTATCTGTGGACAATCGGCGCGCAAGCTACCTTGCGCTATGTGCGCTCGTGCTGGGCCAGCATCTACTCGGCTCCTTCGATCACGTATCGGCGCAAACGCGAGATGCCGGAAAGCAGCGTGGCGATGGCCGTGGTCGTTCAGGCGATGGTCAACGCGCAGAAAGCGGGCGTGATGTTCACTCGCAGCCCGATGACGGGGGACCGCTCGGTCGTTACGATTGAGGGAGCTTGGGGACTGGGTTCGTCTGTCGTGAGCGGCGAGGTGACGCCCGACCGTTTTGTTATCGGCAAGATCACAGGTGAAATCTCGGTGCGAGAGATTTCGGATAAGCACATCCAGCAGCTGCCCGCGCCGGGTGGCGGCATCCAGGACGTCGAGACTCCAGAGGAGCTCCGGCGCGTGCCTTGCCTGAGCGACGCGGAGATTACAGCATTGAGAGACATCGCCAGAAAAGTCGAGCGCCACTACGGGCGGCCACAGGATATCGAGTGGGCCATCGATCACGCGGGCGAAATCCGCCTGCTGCAGAGCCGGCCGGAGACGGTCTGGTCCTCCAAGGACCGGGCGCCGGTGGCCATGCCTGCGGAGAACCCGCTCCAGCACGTCATGAAAATCTTCGGAGGCCGCCGGTGACGCTCACGGCCAAGGATGTGGCGGAGATCATGCGGCTGCTCGAACAATCGAGTTTCGATAGCCTCTCGCTTGAAATCGATGGCGTGAAGCTTAACCTGCAGCGCGGCTCGGCCGCTCCGGCCCGGCAGTTCGCCGCACCCGCCGAAGCGCCACAGCCTGCCGCCGAGTCGCAGCCGGTGCAGCCGGCTTCGCGAAAAGCAAAACCGCCATCCGAGCCCGGCCTCGCGGAAGTCGCCTCGCCTCTGCTCGGAATTTTCTATCGTGCGCCCAAGCCCGGCGAGCCGCCGTTCGTTGAAGTCGGATCGAAGGTCAGCGAAGAGACAGTGATCGGCATCGTGGAAGTCATGAAATTGATGAACTCGGTCCATGCGGGCGTGAAGGGCGAGGTAGTCGAGATTTGGCCGCCAACGCGGCGCTGGTCGAGTACGGTGAAGTCCTGCTGCGCGTGCGCCCGGAGGCCTAGCCATCGCTATTCGTCGCATCCTGATCGCTAACCGTGGAGAAATCGCCGCGCGCGTGATTCGCACGTGCAAGAGCCTTGGGATCGAGACTGTGCTGGCAGCTTCCGAGGTCGATCTGGATTCTTTGCCCGCCCGTCTCGCGGACCGCGCGATCTGCATCGGGCCGGCCCGGCCCTCCGACAGCTACCTGAAAGTCGACACGATTGTGCAGGCGGCATTGGGCGTGCAAGCGGACGCCATTCATCCCGGCTACGGCTTCCTCTCGGAGCGGTCTGCTCTCGCGCGAGTCTGCGAGCAGGAAGGCGTAATTTTCATCGGCCCGACGGCGGCCCAGATCGAAGCGGTCGGCGACAAATTGCGCGCCCGCGCGGAGGCCGAAGCAGCCGGCGTGCCCACTGCCCCGGGCGGCGCAGTGGAAAATGTGAATGAGGCGATGCTGCTGGGCCGCGAGATTGGCCCTCCGCTGTTGATCAAAGCCGTCGGCGGCGGTGGTGGGCGCGGCATGAAGCGCGTCGATCGGCTCGAGGATCTGCCCGCGGCGATGGACATGGCAGCAGCGGAGGCGGGCGCGGCATTCGGCGATACGCGAGTTTATCTGGAGCGCTTTGTCGCGCGTGGCCGCCATGTGGAAGTCCAGATTCTCGGCGACGGAAAAGGCCGTGTCGTTCATCTCGGCGAACGAGACTGCTCCGTCCAGCGCCGCTATCAGAAGTTGATCGAGGAAACGCCGGCTCCGGGTCTTTCCGCGGACTTCCGCGCGCGCATCCATGCCGCAGCCGTCGAGTTTGCGAAACGGCTCTCCTATCGCGGCGCGGGCACGGTCGAGTTCCTGGTTGATTTGGAGCGGGATGCTTTCTACTTCCTCGAAATGAACGCCCGAATTCAAGTGGAGCACCCCATCACGGAAGCGGTGACCGGCCTCGATTTGGTCGCCGAGCAAATCGCTGTCGCCGATGGCCGCGGCCTGCGTTTCAAGCAGGAGGACATCCGGCGAGAGGGCTGCGCAATCGAGTGCCGCATCAATGCGGAAGATCCGGCGCGCGACTTCCGTCCTAGCCCCGGCACGGTTCGGAGCGCCGTGTGGCCTTCCGGCGAGGGCGTGCGCGTCGATACGCACATTTTTTCGGGCGCTCGCATCCCGCCCTTTTATGACTCGCTGATGGCCAAGATTATCGTCCATGCCGCCGATCGCCCAGCGGCGCTCGAACGGATGCGCCGCGCGCTCGCTGCCACTCACATCGAAGGTGTCGCCACAAATCTCGCTTTCCACGCTGGCGTGCTCACCGATCCCGAATTTGAACGAGGTGGCGTCGACACTTCCTACGCGCCGCGCTTCCTCGAACGCCACCTTCAACTTCAAGAGGTAAAAGCGCATGGCTAAGATCCAAATCGTCGAGACCTCCCTGCGCGATGGCAACCAGTCTCTCTGGTCGGCGCTCGGCGTCGATACGGCCAAGACTCTGACGATCGCGCCCGTCATGGACCGTGTGGGCTTCAAGGCCATCGACTTCACGACGTCTACCCACATGGGCGTCGCCGTTCGCTACAAGAAAGAGGATCCCTGGGAACGCATCCGGCTGATGGCCAAAGCCACGCCGAACACGCCGCTGCAATTCCTCTCCACGGGATTCCGGTTCATCTCGTGGGAAACGGCGAGCCCCGAATTCATGGCGCTCGCGTTCGCGACGTTGATCAAGAATGGCATGCGCCGGTTTGCGCTTGCCGATCCGATGAACGATGCGGATGCCAACGTCGCCTGCGCGCGCATGATCAAAGCAGCCGGCGGCGAATACGTCATCGGCGCCTTGGTCATTACGCTGAGCCCGATTCACGACGATGCCCACTACGTGGCTCGCGCCCGCACTCTCGCGGAAAGCCCCGACGTGGACGCGGTATACATCAAAGACCCCGGCGGCCTTTTGACGCCGCTGCGCGCCCGCACGCTCATACCCGCCGTAATGGCGGCAATCGGCAATAAGCCGCTTGAGCTTCACTCGCATTGCACGATCGGAGTTGGCGAACTCACCTATATGGACGCGCCCGAGTGGGGCGTCAGCGCCGTTCAATGCGCCTCTGGCGCGGCCGCCGACGGCATCTCGAATCCGCCGTCGGAGCGCGTGGTTTCCAATCTGCGAGCGCTGGGACATCAGATTGATATCGACGATCAGGCGCTCGCCGAAGTCGGCCGCTATTTCACCCGCCTTGCGGAAGCGGAAGGTCTTCCCGTAGGCCGCCCCCAGGCGTTCGACGCCAGCTATCTCCACCACCAACTACCGGGCGGAACGATCGGCACGATGCGCCGTCATCTTGGCCGAAGCCCGCGTGTCCCACCTGGAAGGAGCGGTGATCGAAGAGCTGGACCGCGTGCGCCAGGAGCTTGGCTGGCCGATCGTGATGACTCCTTTCGCGCAGATGCTGATCACGCAGGC
Organism: uncultured Acidobacteriota bacterium; assembly: GCA_963740095.1. Taxonomy (GTDB): domain Bacteria; phylum Acidobacteriota; class Terriglobia; order Acidiferrales; family UBA7541; genus Palsa-295. The sequence goes on along the minus strand of CAVUDN010000023.1, from coordinate 21,500 downwards.
GGTTTTGAATGTCACCGGGAAAGAGCGCTACGCCACCATTCCCGACGAAATCATCCGCTATGCGCTGGGAAAATTCGGACGCCCGAACGTTCCGATCGCGCCGAATGTGATGGATCGCATCGAATCTCTGCCTCGGACGCGCGAGTTGCGGCAGGAGCCGGGCATGCCGCCATTGCACGAATTGCGCCAGCGCATCGGCCCGGAACTGAGTGATGAGGAATTTCTGCTTCGAGCCACAATGCCCGCCGGCCAAGTCGACGCGATGAAGGCGGCCGGCCCTGCGGAACAAAAATACGATCCCGATATGAGCCCCGTGATGAACCTGATTCGCCAATTAACTGCCCGGCGCGACATCACCTACCTCTCGGTCGAGAAACAAGGCTTCAAGCTTGAGTTGCGCGGCCAGTCTGCCCGCGGCGGAGGCGTGAGCATGGGCCGCTCGAACAACGGGTGGAAGGAACGCTTGGGACCCGTCGAGGGCTTCATGTTCGATCTCGACGGCACGCTGATTCTGACCGACCGCTCGCTCGTTGGCTATCGCTTGCTGCCGGGCGCTGTCGAAATTCTAAGCGAGCTGAAATCTCGCGGTATACCGTTTGTCGTGCTCACAAACGGCAGCGCGTATCCGGCGGCCGAACAAGGGCCCGAAGCTGCGCGCGCTGGGCTTGCCCATTTCCGACGAGATTCTGCTGACGCCCTCCACCGTGGCGGCGGAGTTGATGCCCCGCCGACGCGTGAAGCGCGCGCTGGTCTTAGGGACGAAGGGAGTCGGCCACCCGCTGGCGGAGGCGGGGATCGAGATTGTCTTCCCTGGAGGAGAGCGCGCGGAGGAAGTCCAGGCAGTCTACGTCGGCTGGCATCCCGAGTGCGGAATGAAGGACATCGAAGCCGCCTGCAAAGCCATCTGGAATGGCGCGGAGCTTTACGTCGCGTCCGACGTGCCTTTCTTCGCGACGTCCAGCGGCAAAACGATGGGCTACTCGCATGCGATCGTCGCCGCTGTGCGCAAGATCACTCACGCGCCCATGATCCTCACGGGTAAACCTTCCTTGCACGCGCTGAGGCTGGTCGCGAAAAAACTCGGAGTTCCGATGCGCCGGTGGGCGTCGTCGGCGACGATCCGCTCGTGGAAATGATCATGGCGCGGCGCGGCAAAGCAGTAGGCTTCGGCGTGACCACCGGCTTCACAACGGCTGAGGACTGGGCGGCCCAGCCGAAGGGCCGGCGCCCGCATCGAATCGTGCGCGAACTCGGCGACATCCTGAAGCTGACTGCCTCGTCCTGAGAAAAGCGGTGGCTAGTGGCGAGTGGCTAGAAAACGGGCCGTTGCATTCTCTGCGCTCTCTGCGTCTCTGCGGTGAATCGCCTTTTTCTTCTACCGCACGCCGTCCGCCAGCGGCAGCCACACTTGAAAGCGCGTGTCGCCGGGTTTTGAGGTGACTTCCACATTGCCGCGGTGCTTCTTCACGATGCGCTGCACCGTGTCGAGCCCAAGTCCCGTACCTTCGCCGACTCCCTTGGTCGTGAAAAATGGCTCGAAGATGTGCGGCTTCACGTCGTCCGGAATTCCCTTGCCGTTGTCGGCGATCTCGATCACCACGCAATCGTCTTCGCGATAGATGCGCACCCGAAGCTCGCCCTTGCCGCTCCATGGCGCGATGGCGTTGTCGATGAGGTTGGTCCACACCTGATTCAGCTCGCTGCCGAATGAATTCACCAGAAGAGGAATCTTCTCGTAGTCGCGCTTCACCACAACGCCGTGCTTGAGCTTGTGGTTCATGATGGTGAGCGTCGTTTCGAGGCTCTTCACGATATCGACGTTTTGCAGCGGCGTCTGGTCCATGAACGTATATTCCTTGATCGCACGGACCAGATCGGAAATTCGCGAAGTGCCGCTCTCGATTTCGTTCAGCAGGCTCGCAGCCTCGAGGGAAGCGGCGATTCGGACGAGCGCCGCTCGGGCCGTCTGCGCATCGAGATTCGCGAACAGCGATTCCAGGGCTTCTGGCTTGACGTTCCGGTGCGCCAGATCGGCGGCGAGCTGCCACAGATCGTTTTGCCCGTGGCTCCGCAGCAGGGAATCGATCTGGCCTTCGAGGTCGCTGATGGTAAGTGCGTCGGGCGGAATCTCGTCGCGTTGCACGAGCGACGCTTCCAGATTCTCGATTTCCGATTTCTGCGTGGGCGTCAGTTCGCGCCTTCCCAATTCGTGGCTCGCGCTCTTGATTCGCTTCAGCGCGTCGCGCAGTTGGCTTGCGGCGCGCTTGACGGCGGAAGCTGGATTATTGAGTTCGTGCGCGAGGCCCGCCGAGAGCTTTCCGAGCGAAGCCAGCCGGTCGCGCTGTTGCTCCATCCGCGTGGTCTCGCGAATCCTGTCGGCCATCAGGCCGACGAGCCGCTGCGTCAGCTCCGGCATCTTCTGGATGAGGTCGGGAAACAGCGCGGCAGGGAAGCGCAAGACGCGGCCGTCCGTGATCGCGCGGATGCCCACGGTGAACTGCTTCATGCGGGAAAACGGCAGCACGCCTGTCACGGCCGGGGCTTTGATCGGAATTACCACCGTTTCGCCGCCGAGTTCGCCCCGTGCCTGCAGCTGCCCCTCAAGGATGACAAACATCGCGTCGGCGGGTTCACCCGGACGAAACGGCGTGTCGCCCGCTTTGAGGTGCATCTCTTCCGACTGGCTGAGAAACCATTCGATCTGATCGTCGGGCAGGTCTGCGAACGCCGGGACGCGCAGCAATTCTGATTTTTCGGCCATTTAGACTTTGCTCAGATATTGATGGATGAACTGCACGGCCACTGACCCCTCGCCGACTCCCGAAGCCACGCGCTTTACCGATCCATGCCGCACGTCGCCCACCGCGAAAATTCCGGGCACATTGGTCTCAAGCAGGAAACGGATCTCGTTCGAGCGCCCAGCCTTTCGGATGCTGTCCATCGCGGATCAGATCGGGGCCCGTCAGGATGAACCCGCGGTCATCTCGCTCGACAACGCCCGCCAGCCAATCGGTCCGCGGCAGCGCCCCGATAAAGATGAACATCGCGCTCGCCGGCACGCGCTCGATCTTGTTGGTGTCCGAGCAGAGGAACGAAATCTCTTCGAGATGCGTTTCGCCGTGCGCCTCTTGCACGCTAGCGTTAGCCCAGATTTGAATGTTGGGCGTCTCTTTAACCTGGTCGATCAGATACTGCGACATCGTGCTCGAAAGTGAACTCCCGCGCACCACGATCACCACTCGATCGGCGTATTTTGCGAAATTCATGGCCGCCTGGCCCGCTGAATTTGCGCCGCCGATCACGTAAACGATTTCGCCCTTGCACGACAAGCGCTTCGGTCGCTCCGCCGCCGTAATAGACGCCCGCGCCTTGCAACCGGTCGATCCCCGGTGCGTCGAGCCGCCTCCACTGCACTCCGGTCGCGATCATCAATGCATGGCACGAAATCTCGTTCCCGTCCGCCAGCTTGACGATCCGGTAGGGATCTTCGGTCCGCACGCCGACGGTTTCCTGCGGCGCCAGAATTTCCACCCCGAAGCGCTGCGCCTGCACGACGGCTCGCCGAGCCAGATCGCCTCCGCTAAGCCCCATCGGGAATCCGAGATAATTCTCGATGCGCGAACTCATCCCCGCCTGGCCGCCCGGCGCTTCCCGCTCGATCATCACCGTGTGCAAGCCTTCGGACGCGCCGTAGACAGCGGCAGCGAGTCCGGCTGGCCCTCCGCCCACGATCGCCAGATCGTAAAAATTGGTCTGCGCGCGAGTGCGCAATCCGACTTTTTGGGCCACATCGGCCGGCAAGCTCTCGAGAAGCTTTGTGCCGTCCGGAAATAGCACCACCGGCAGGCTCGACGCATCCGGTCCCAACACTTCCAGCAGGCGTTTGGTTTCCGGATCGTTGGCCGAAAGCTCGACGTCGATCCACTGATACGGAACACGGTTGCGCGCCAGAAAATCCCGCAGATCGTAAGAACGCGGCGACCAGCGCGTCCCCAACACGCGGATTCCCTCGAATGCCGGCCGGTAGGATGCGCGCCAATCGTCGAGCAGATCATCCAGCTGCGGATAAAGATGCTCTGTCGGGGGATCCCACGGCTTCAGAAAAAAATAGTTGATGTTTGCTTCGTTGATCGCGCTGATCGCCGCGTTTGTGTCGGCATAGGCGGTGAGCAGCGCCCGCTTGGCGTCCGGGAAGATCCGCATTCCCTCCTGCAGGAATGCGACGCCGTCCATGTGAGGCATGCGCTGATCGGCGAGCAGCAGTGCCACACTGTCGTTGCGCACCTTTAACTGCCCCAGAAGATTCAGCGCCTGCTCGGGAGAATCGCTCGCGATCACGCGGTAATCGGCGCCGTACTTCGAACGCAGATCGCGCTCAATCGCTCGCAGAACATCGGAGTCGTCGTCCACACTCAGCAAAATCGGTTTCGCCATGAAGGGGTCCCAGCCTCGTGCCAGCAGACGATTTTAAACGCCTCAGCCGTTTAAGCAAAATCAGATGAAAGGCGCTCGCGTTTGGTCGCAGGATTAGATCTCGAAACACGCTCTTCAACGGCCGGGGGCCACGTATCTCCCTGAGTCTAAATAAGTACCGGCCGAAACAAGCGACTCGAAGCAGGCCATGGTTCGTGAGGGCCGGCCGAAGCCAGGTGCGGTCGTCTGAGTTCGTATCCGTTGGGACGAAGCTCGGCCCAGACAGCAACGCGATCGCGCTCTGGACACAGTTCAATTACTGGCCGGTCTCTGGGAGGGGGAGCGCCATTCGCTCCCCTTTCGCAGCGCAGGCAAAACCGAACCTACCAGAGCAGCTTCAGCCCAAATTGAATCTGGCGCGACGTTGTCGATGTGCTCGTGACAGCTCCCGCTGCGGGGTTCGCCACGGGGGTTGTCCCTGACAATGTCGCCAGGATCAGGTTGGGAGTGTTGAAGTTTGCGCGGTCGAGAATATCGAAAATCTCGACGCGAAACTGCAGGCTCAATCGCTCGCGGACCGGCGTGTCCTTCAGCACTGAAAAATCCCACGTCGCGAGTCCCGGCCCGATGAGCGTGTCGCGTCCCAGATTCCCGCAAAATCCGTTCATCGTGGCGGCGTTCGATTCGGTCAGGAACGCGTTGGGATTGAACCACTCGCCCGGTTTGCCCAAAATCACGGGTCCGCTAAATCCGGGATTGATGAACGGACGCACCGGATTCTTCGAATCGCCGTTTCGCGATGGGTTGTAGCTCAGTTGCGGCGTGAACGGGAGGCCCGATTGCGCCGTGATGATGCTGTTGATCGACCAGCCACTCACCAGCCGGTCGCTCCAGCCGCTCATGTCGCTTGCGAACATCTGCCCGTGCCCGAAGGGCAGCTCATAAACCGCGTTGATCACCGCCACGTTCGTCGCGTTGTACGTCGCCGGCCCCCAATCGGCGCGGATGTTGTACGGATTCGAAACCAATCCCGGCGCGTTGTTTGCCGTCGTGCCATTGAGCGAATCTCCATCGTCCAGCGCTCGCGACCACGTGTAGACACCTCGCAGCGAGAGCCCTTTGCTGAATCGGTGGTTCACATCCAATTCCAGCGCGTTGTATGAACTGTCGCCCTCGGAGAACCACGACCACGCGCCTCCCAGGGTCGAATTGCAACCCGCCACGCCTGCGCCGCAGGCAGCCGGCACGTAATACGTTCCCGCCGGTACGGCCAGGCCAGTAACGGTCGCGCCGGAAGCCGTGTAGAGCGTTGGATAGGTCGCTGGGCACGGCGACGCCGGGCAGATCACGGGAGTTGGCTCGTTCGAATCCAGTCCGACGATCTCGTGATACCCGTGCGATCCCACGTAGCCGATCGTGAAAGCTGTGTTTGGCGTCAGTTGATGTTCGAGCCGGAGCGAATACGAAATCAGCGTGGGCGGCTTCAGGTTCGGCTGCACGCCGCCGGGAAGCAGTTTTACGCTTGCCGGCACGGACAGAGCGGGCAGGCTCGACAGCGGGACGCTTACGCTGTACGTGGGATTGAATGGCGCGTTCTGGTCCATCCGGTATCCGAGCGCATCCTGCAGGTCGTTGTATATGCCGAAGCCCGCACGCAGCGCCGTCTTCTCGCCAAACGGGCTCCAGGCCACACCGATTCGCGGCTGCGCCAGGAATCCCTCATTGTTGCTGCTGAATGCCGAATTCCCGATGTGCGGCACGGAATCGATCACCCCGCCCGTGAAGAAATAGTTGGAGGCCCGCCCGTGCGCCTCGTTCCATCCCGTCGAGGATTCAGCGCGGAAGCCGAGCGTCACCGTAAGCCTCGGCATCAGGCGGATCGTGTCCTCTGCATACCACGCGGCAAACAGTGACCGCCAGTTCATTCCCGTTGGCGCCGGATCGTATGTAAGCGTGCCTGTGCCGCCTAGCAGCGCGTTGACGCTCCCAAAGGTCACCTGCCCGTACTCGCTGAGCGCCAGCATTTCGTTCGACTGGAACTGCTGGAACCACGCGCCGAAACCGAATTGATTTTTCCCGTGCGTCAGCGTCACCTGGTCTTCGTACGTGAAGATGTTCCGGAACACGTTCAGGTTCGTTCCGTTGTTGCTGCCCGCGAGACCGAGCTGCGTCGCCGGGTTTGATGCTGTGCTGCCTCCGACGACGACTGCGCCCACCGGCAAGCCTCCCACAAAGCCCGTTACGCTGGCTTCAGGCGAGCCCGGTGTCGGCTCACCGAGGAAGTAATACGCCGCGCGCGAGTAGCCGAACCGCGCCGTGTTCACCAATGTCGGCGAAAACTGGTGCGTCTCGTCGATGCTCAGAACCTGCTCGCGCAGGTTGGCGATGTCCGTGCTGTACGGATCGGCCGGCGTCGCCGTCACGGCAGCGCTGTCGTCGATCGTGTACACACCCGTGAGAGAATCCGTTGCGGAAAAGATGTGATCGAGCCGCGTCGTCCCGAAATCCTCGCGAATATGCTGCAGCGGGCTGAAGACGCACCCGATGATCCCGCTGGGATTCCCATTGGGCAACAAAAGTTCCGGTCCCGGGCAATTGGCGGGCGTGGCCACAGGCCACACGTTCAACAATTGTGCGACTGCGGCGGCACACGCCACCTGATCCGCCGCGGGGCACGCCGACCCGAACGCCGGGAAGTAAGTCAGGTTGTCGTCGCGTGCGTCAGTGTCTGGGACGAATGTTTCCGACGTCTGGTGCAGGCTCTGCCGCAGTCCTTCGTAATTCGTGAAGAAGAACGTCTTGTCCTTCTGAATCGGACCTCCCAGCGAAACTCCAAACTGATTGCGCTGGAATCCCGGCGGCGACGAGCCGACATCGAAAAAGTTCCTCGAGTCCAGATCATTGTTCCGCAGGAATTCATACGCCGAGCCGTGCCACTCGTTCGAGCCCGATTGCGTCACGATCACCACTTGCGCGCCGGGGTGCTTGCCATACTCGGCGCCGTAGGTATCGCGCAGCACGTCGAATTCGCGGACCGCGTCGACCCCCAGCAATTCGCCGCTTACTCCGGCGGGCGTCATATTGTTCTCAGCCGCGCCCGCATACTCCACGCCGTTCAGCAAAAACATATTTTGCTGCGGCCGGTTGCCCGACACCGCAAAGTTGTTTCCGTTCGTCGAATTCGAAATGCCCGTTCCGCCCGCCTTCTCGAACGTGAAATTGACCACTCCCGGATTCAGCGGCATCAGCAGATCGAAGCTGCGCCCGTTGAGCGGCAGGTCTTTCACCTGCCGCTCGCCGATTAGGCCCGAAATGTCGTTCGTCGTCACGCTGACCATGGGAGCGTCGCCACTTACCGCCATTTCCTGGTTCACTTCCCCCAGTTGCAGCGTCAGATCGACGGTCGCTTCCTCGCCGACCACCAGATGGATTCCGTTGCGTACCTCCGCTCTGAACCCCTGCTTGCTAGCCCGGATCTCGTAGTTGCTCACGGACAGCGCCGACACGAAGTACCGGCCTTCGCCATCCGCAACCACATCGCGCACGGCGCCCGTGTCCACGTTTCGCGCCGTTATGGCCGCACCTGCCACAGCCGCGCCCGACGAATCTTTGACATGTCCCGTCACACTCGCCAAGACTTGGGCGCGGGCGCCAGTTGCCGCCAGGAGAATCAGTGCGAGAAAAATGCCCGGGCGGCCGCATATTGCCGGCCGAAAAGAAAAGTCCGTTCGTTTTCGAAATGTTGCCAACCTCCCAGCGTTTGAAAGAGGAAGCATGTCGTGGTCGCTCCGATTCGGGAAGATAAGGTGCACGGCGTTCGCCTGGTCATTCGAAGGAGTATACGTTTTAATACGTATAAGAAAGCCATGTCAATCCATTTAAATACGATACGAAAGCGGGGAGACGGGCGCTAGGCCCACTGGAATACCCTGAACCAAATCTGGCCTCCAGGCCAGCTTGACCCGCACTTTGTAATCTGCCAGCTTGGTGGAGACGATGGAAATCGTCCGCTCTCTGGACGAGGGCCGAATGTTCTTTGAAAATTGAGCCTGCAGAAGTCTCCTGGGAACGCCAGTCTCCCGATTGGCGATTTTCGCTCCCAAGAAACCGTCCACGATTCGCGTTTTGCCCGCCAGGAACGGCAAATTCTAATCGACATTTGGCGATTAGAAAGCTCCGTAAGTCATTGCAAACAAACAACGGGAGCCATCTCTAATCGACACAGTAAGGGGAGTATCGCAGGCGGAATTTTGCGGCGCAGTCGCTCGAAACGCGGCTAGCGAAAGCGCACCTTTCCAGTAGCCGTGATCGCGCCCCATTCCGGCAGGCTGCGCTGGCCGAGCAGCGCCTCCGCCGCCCACGCGCCCAGGAATGACGACAGCGCCACGCCATGTCCCGCGTACGCGCCGAGGACGATTCCGTTTGCGCTTGCCGGATGCTCGGCAAACACAGGCCGCCAGCCCTCGCGAAATAGAATCGGCCCGCCCCAGCGGTGCGTGAACCGGCACTCCTTCAGCGCCGGATGCAGTCCGTGCACGCGCCGCTCGAAAGACGCAAACATCCGCGTCGCGTCCGGCGCCGCAATATCGACCTCTTCGGGATCGTCCGATTCCGGCGCGTCCAGCAGGCCGGCGCCCAGCACCAGCGAGTTGTCGTTGCAAACGCGCCCCCAGAGATATGGGAAATCGACCGTGTAGAAGGGCTTCCGCTCTGCCAGGCCGATCTCTTCCAATTGTTTTTCCGAGAGCGGCGAATTGAGCGCCGCGAGCGTGAGCTTCGGCACGGTGCTTTCGTGCATCCCGGAAAGCCGGAGCGAAAGCCCATTCGTGGCAAACAGCACTTTCCTTGCGCGTAAGCAGCCGCCCGCGAAGTGGATCGTAGCCTCATCGCCCCATTCCACGCGCTCGACCGGATGATTCTCCGCGATGATCGCGCCGAGCCGGTCGCCGGCGCGCGCGAGGCCGCTGACGAGTTTCCCCGGATCGAGCGTCCCGCCCGGCACTTCCTTCACCACGCGCAGCGTGCCTGAATCATTCCACGAGATCGGCGATTCCTTCGAGCCGCCCCGGCGCGCGATTTCCCAGGCCCCAGGCAGCGAAAGATCGCACTCCACTTCGAGCGTGCCAAGAATCTTCCGAAGTCCGCCGAGCACATCTTCGAGCCCCGAAAGATCATCCGCGGCCGCGCCATCGAGCGCCATGCCGCCCGTTCGTCCGCTCGCCCCGTGGCCGATCCGCCCCGCCTCCAGCACGACGACGGATTTCTCCGGCGCAAGCAGGCGCAGCCACGCGGCGGCGGCCAGGCCGCTGAAACCAGCGCCTATCACCGCAAAATCCGCGGCTGGCGGAAGGGATCGCTTGGGAGGCGTGAAATCGACCTGCCAAGGCGGCGTGCCCCACGAATTGTGATCGTGCGAAGGGGACATAGGGTCAGCCGGGCAGGGAAGCCTCAAAAGACAGTTAAGAGTTGGGAGTTTAGAGTTGAGAGCTCAAAGCGAGCACGGCGATTCACGAAGTCCCGGGTGTAGGCCTTTAGCTCTGAACTCTCAACTTTCAACTCTCAACCGAACTACAGAATATTCTCGTTCCAGTTCTCGAGCGTCTTCTTGATGTGCCCCATGAACTGGTGCGCGATGGCGCCATCGACCACGCGGTGATCGTAGGAAAGCGTGAGATAGACCATCGAGCGGATGCCGATTGCGTCGTCGATCACCACGGGGCGCTTTTCGATCGTGCCGAGCCCGAGGATCGCGACGTTTGGCTGGTTAATCACGGGCAATCCCATCAGCCCGCCATATATGCCGGGATTGGTGATCGAAAACGTGCTCTCGGCCACCTCGTCGGGCTTCAGTTTTTTCGAGCGGGCGCGCTCGGCGAGATCGTTCAACATTCGTGCGAGCCCGAGAAAGTTCTTCTCCTCGGCGTTCTTGATCACAGGCACGATCAAGCCCCAATCGAGCGCCACGGCGACGCCGATGTTGCACTCCTTGTGTAGGACGATATTCGTGCCATCAACCGAAGAGTTCACCGTCGGAAACGCGCGCAGCGCCTCGACGGCCGCGCGGATGAAAAACGGCATGAACGTCAGCTTGGTGCCGGTTTCGCGTTCGAACCGGTCTTTCATCTTGGCGCGCAGCGTGACGATTTCGGTCACGTTGGCTTCGTCGATTGAGTAGACATGCGGCGACGTGCGCTTCGAGAGCACCATGTGCTCCGCGATCCTCTGCCGCATCGTGGACATCGGCTGCACTTCATAATGCCCGAAGTAAAGCTTCTCGCGCGGCACCGCGAGTTCAAGCACGGCCGAAGGCGCGCCCGAAGGCGCCGGTTTCGCTGCTGGAGCGCTCCCCGGAGCGGCAGCCGGATGCGCGCCTCCTTCGACGGCTGCCAGGATGTCGTTCTTGCTGACACGTCCCCCAGCGCCCGTTCCCGGCACCTGCGAAAGATCGATGTCGTGTTCGCGCGCGATCCGTCGCACGAGCGGGGAACTGCGAATCTTATCGCCGTTGCCCGGCCTTTCCGACGAGACCGATGCCGCAGCAGGTGCCGGTTTTGCCGCAGGCGGCGGAGCCGCGGAGGGCGCTGCCGCGCGCTTGGGGGCCTCTTGCTTTGCGGGCGCAGGTGCCGAAGGTGCCGCTGCGGGAGCCGCGGCGCTCGCGCCAGCCGCATCAATCACCGCAACGATCGTCTGGATCGGAACCGTCTGGCCTTCCGTGACCTTGATCTCTTTCAGCACGCCCGCTGCGGGCGCGGGAATCTCCGCGTCGACTTTATCGGTCGAGATTTCGAAGAGCGGCTCGTCGCGCTCGATTTTGTCGCCCGGCTTCTTCAGCCACTTGGTGATCGTGCCTTCGAAAATGCTCTCGCCCATCTGCGGCATCATTACATCGACAGCCATTGTCTTCTCCTCAGGACCCAGGACCTTATACCGCGCTCAGGCACTCCTCGTGCCAGACGCCGGGAATGCCCTCCAGCGTGTAGATTTCGTCGCCGCCGTGAAAGAAACTCGACGTTCTGCACTTTGGCCGTGCGGCCCGCGTATTCGAGCTGCTCGGGTTCGAGTTCGTTGTGATATTGCCCGGCCTCCAGAAAACTCTTCGAGGAATGCGCGGTCCGCGATGCGGACTTCCGTCCCCACTTCAAATTCAGCGTTGTTGAGGCCTTTTGTTTTTCCCATGGGCGCGCAGCCTGCTCGATCCCTCCGTTAGTATTTTGCCAATTCGCGCGCGGCGGCGGCAACTTTTTCCACGTTCGGCAGGAACCAGTCTTCGAGCGGCGGCGAGTAGGGCACGGGCGTGTCGAGCCCGGTGACGCGCGCGATCGGGGCGTCCAGATCGTAGAACGCTTCCTCGCAGACGATCGCGGCGATCTCGCCCGCGATGCCTCCCGTGCGCGTGTCTTCGTGGACCACGAGCAGCCTGTTCGTCTTTTTCACCGAAGCGAGAATCGTCTCACGATCGAGCGGCAGCAGCGTGCGCAAATCGATCACCTCGGCCTCGATCCCTTCCTTCGCGAGCTCGGCGGCCGCTTCGAGCGACGTGTCCCATGGCCGCATAGCTCAGATCGTCAGATGCGCGCCCTTCGCGGCGCACGACGGCTTTGCCGATCGGCACCGTGTAATCGCCCGCGGGAACTTCCTCTTTCACGCGGCGATACAAAAACTTGTGTTCGAAAAACAGCACCGGATTGTTGTCGCGGATCGCGGATTTCAGCAGGCCCTTCGCATCGTACGCCGTCGAAGGATAAACCACTTTCAGCCCCGGCGTGTGCACGAAATACATCTCCGGATTCGCCGAATGAAACGGCCCGCCGTGAACGCCGCCGCCGGAAGGCCCGCGCAATCACCATCGGCACCGGCGCGCCCCAGCGATAATGCGATTTGGCGACGAAGTTGGTGACCTGATTGAAGCAGCAGGCGATGAAATCGATGAACTGCATTTCGGCGACGGGCCGCAGACCAGATAGCTCATGCCGCAAGCCGCGCCCACGATGGCCGTCTCGCTGATCGGCGTATCGATTACGCGCTCGCGGCCCGAATTTTGCGAGCAGCCCTTCGGTCACCTTGAACGCGCCGCCGTAGACGCCGATGTCCTCGCCGAGAGTCACAACGGCGGGATCGCGATCCATTTCTTCGAAGAGCGCCTCGCGAATCGCTTCGAGCATGGTGATTTCGGGCATCGCTAGCGCTTTCCTCGCTTGCCGTGCGGCTCTTTCCCGAAGGGCTTGCCGTGGCCGTGATGTCCCTTGCTGAAACGGCTTGCGGCCGCCGCGCGTTTCCTTGACTTGCTCCTGCGTCTCGCGGACGAAGGCCTTGTCCTTGGGTCCGCGGCCGAAGGGAACCGCAGCGGAACTTCGGCTTCGATCTCCGTTTTGGCGTCGGTGCGCGGCCGGCGCGTTCGACGGGTGTGCGGGGCTGACTTTCGCGGGCGCATGCCCGCCGGAAGCCGACTCTTTAGACAGCCTTCGCAGTGTCGAAGTCGCCGAAATCTGTCACCACCCACGCGGACTTTACGCTGGACAGCGGCGGCATCACTTCCTTCTTCGGGCGCCGCCAGTCGGCCTCGATCGCATGGCAGCCCTCGCAATAGACGCCCTGCTCGGCGATTTCGGGCGGCGGCATCGGCGATTCCTCGGCGAATTTCTGGTCCGCGTCGAGTTCGCGCTCGATGCGCGCGTCGATTTCGGCTTTCTTCGCGGCTCCCAGATCTTGTTCTCGGTCAGATATTTTTCGTAGCGCGCGATGGGGTCCCGCGTCTTCCAGTATTCGAACATTTCCTTGGGGACGTATTCGGCGGGGTCGTGCTGCGCGTGGCCCTTCATGCGCATGGTCTTCACTTCGATCAGCACCGGGCCGCGGCCGGCGCGGCATTCATCGACAGCGGCCTTCGACGTTTCGTAGACGGCGAGCACGTCGTTGCCGTCGACGATCCGGCTCTCGATTCCGTACGCGCGGCGCGATCGGCGAGATTCTTCAGCGGCACCTGGCGCGAAACGGGCGTCGAATAGGCCCACTGGTTGTTTTCGAGCACCAGCACGAACGGCGCGCGCTGCGTCGCGGCAAAATTCAGGCCTTCGTGAAATGCGCCGGTGGAGCTGCCGCCGTCGCCGATCCAGGTCATCGCGACGATTTTCTGGCCCGAGATAACGCCCGGCCATGGCCACGCCCGTCATCACCGGAATCAGATCGCCGAGCATCGAAATCGGCGAGACCACGTGAAGCTTCTTCAAGTCGCCGAAGTGGCTGGTGCCGTCCTTGCCGTGCGTGGGCGAGGTGTATTTCGCCATGTGCTGCGTGAAAATGTCGCGCGGCTTGAACCCCTTCACCAGCAGCGCGCCGATGTTGCGGATCATCGGCGCAAGCCAATCACGCGGCTCAAGCGCGTAAGACGTGCCGACCGAAACCGCTTCCTGTCCGAGGCTCAAATACACGCCGCCGACGATTTTGTTTTGCCGGAACAGTCTTACCAGGCGGTCTTCGAGCTGCCGGTTGAGCTGCATGAAGTAATAGAGATCGAGTTGCTGTTCGTGCGTCAGCTTGGCAGTCATGCGGTTGCTTCCGATCGCGGTTCGATGCCTTCGCGACCAAGCGTATTCGCCGTAGGGGCGGGTTTCAGACCCGCCCCTACAAGCGAACCATTGCCGCGAGCACTGCCGATACTGGTTCGTGCCGCGAGTCAAGGCCTCGGTCAAGCTTTCGCGCGGAATCTGCACCAGATCGCGCTCGAAAACCTCCGCGAAATGCACCGCCACTCGCTCACGAACCGCGTCGATATCAACCGGGCCGGCCAGGACGCGTTCGAGCGACGTCGCGCGCTCTCCCGCGATCCCGCAAGGAACGATCAGATCGAAATAGCGCAGATCGGTCGAAACGTTGTACGCGAAGCCGTGCGACGTGACCCAGCGGCTCAGATGCACGCCAAGGGCTCCGAGTTTCTCTTCGCCGCGGCCGCTATCGACCCAAACGCCGTGCCGGCCCTCGACGCGCCGGGCCGCCACGCCGAAATCAGCCGACGTGCGAATCATCACTTCTTCGAGCTGCGCCACGTACCAGCGCACGTCGCGCCGATGCCGCGCCAGATCGAGGATCGGGTAGCCGACGATCTGCCCGGGTCCATGATAGGTGATATCGCCGCCGCGATCGCTTGGATGAAATTCCACGCTCATCTGAGCAAGCAAGCGGTCTCCCGCGCGCAGGTGCTCGCGCTTGCCGTTTCGGCCGAGGGTGATCACGTGCGGATGCTCGCAGAGAAGCAGCACGTCGGGAATCGCTCCGCTTTGCGCGCCTCGACGAGCCGCTGCTGCAGCTCGCAAGCGCGCGAGGTAGGGAATCAACCCCAGGTCGACTAGCCAGCAGGTTTTGTCCGTCTCTTGCTCCACAATGCCGCCTCGAGCGCGCGGAAATCGAGATCCGATTCCGTGCCCGGCGTGTCGCTAGAAGTTGATGGCCAGGCCGCGCACGGAATTGAATGCGTCGCCCATCGCTTCCCAAACTGTCGGATGCGCGTGAATGGTTGCGGCCATGTCGTCGAGCGTGGCTTCGAGGCCGAGCGCCGCGACCGGCTCGGCGATGATTTCGGTCGCAAGCGGCCCGATTGCGTGGACGCCCAGAATCTCGCCGTATTTCGCCTCCGCCACCACCTTGATGAAGCCGTCGTGCTGGCCGAGGATCGTGGCCTTGCTGTTGGCGAGGAACGGAAACTTGCCGGTCTTCACGTCGAATCCGGCCTCGCGCGCCTGCTTTTCCGTGAGGCCGATCGAGCCGATCTGCGGCTCGCAGTAGGTGGCCGCGGGGCAGCGCTTGCGGTCGAACGGCTGCACGTCCTTGCCCGCCATGCGGCCCACGGCGATGATGCCTTCCATCGACGCGGCGTGCGCGAGTTGCGGAAGCCCGGCGACGATGTCGCCGATGGCGTAGACGCGCGGCTCGTCCGTTTCAAGATACGCGTTGGTGTGGACGAAGCCGCGTTCGAGTTTCACTTTCGTCTTTTCGAGGCCGATGTTTTCCGTGAGCGGCCGGCGGCCGACGGCGATCAGAACTTTCTCCGCGGAGATCGACTGGGCTTTCCCGGTCTTGTCCTGGAAGGTGACCGTCGCGCCGCCGCGGTCCTTCTTCACGGAGTCGACTTTGGCGCTCGTCTCGATGCGAATGCCCTTTTTCTTGAAAGCTTTCTCGAGCTCGGGAGAAATGTCTTCGTCCTCGAGAGGCACGATGCGCGGCAGCGCTTCGAGAAGCGTCACGTCGGTGCCGAAAGTCCGGAAAATCGAGGCGAATTCGACGCCCACGGCGCCGCAGCCAACCACCACCAGCGATTTTGGAATCGCCGGCAGCTGCAAAATCTCGCGATTCGTCAGAATCACCTGCCCGTCGATTTCGACGCCGGGAAGCGAGCGCGCTTCCGAGCCCGTGGCGATCATCGTGTAGGTGGTTTCGAGTTCGGTGGTCTTTGCCGTCTTTCTCGACGGACACGCGGCCCGGACCGGCGATGCGCCCCCAGCCCGTGATCGAATCGACTTTGTTTTTTTTGAAAAGCAGGCCGATCCCGCCGGCGTGTTTCTTGACGATTTTGTCCTTGCGCGCGAGCATCGCAGGCCAGTTGACCTTCACATCTTTGACTTCGAAACCGAATTCCTCGGCGCGCTGAAAATAGTCGTAAATATCGGCGTGGTGCAGAAAGACCTTCGTGGGAATGCAGCCGACGTGCAGGCAGGTGCCGCCGAGAAACGGGTCCTTCTCGACCACGGCGGTTTTCAGCCCCCACTGGCTGGCGCGAATCGCGGCGACGTAGCCGCCCGGCCCGCTGCCGATAATTACCAAATCATATTTGGCCACTCCGGTCCTCCATCGCTCTCATTTCCACCACGGCCGGCATTTGCATGAAAGGGGATCGTCGCGATGACAGCGTTCCAAGCGCAGACTCCAGATTCTAACAGCGGCCATCGGCGCTCGCAACCCGACGCCGCCAAAATGTAAGATGGGAAGCGCTTGGCGGTCCGGCGCGAGACGATCCGGATTGCGGAGACGACCATCGCCCCCCAGCCACCTTCCAGCGAGCCGCAATTGGCCACTCACGACGGGCAGGACGGCGATCTGCCACCGTTCGAGCGAGCCCTCCATCGGATTTTTCTCGGTCCGGATGGACTGCGGCCCATCTGGCGGCTCGCCGCTGCCGTGGCGCTCTACAACCTTCTCGTATTCGTGATCGAGGCGCTGCTCGCAACCGATCCAGCCGTGTGGGCGTGGATGCGAACCCGGCCACATGCGGTGCTGACGCCAGGCGTCGTCTTCAGCGAAGGGATTCGAGTCGTCGCGGCGGTAGCGACAGGTGATTTGATGCGCCGGATCGAAGATCGATCCTTCGCGGATTACGGTTTGCCACCGGGCGCGGTGTTCGGCAAAAGCTTCTGGCAGGGCGCGGCGTACGGATTGGCGTTACTGACCGTGCTGATGGGCTCCATCGCGGCACTCGGCGGATTCTCGCTCGGAAAAGTGGCCCTCGACGCGGCGGCTGCGATTCGCTACGGCGCCCTGTATCTGATCGCGTTTCTCCTCGTCGGTTTCTTCGAGGAAGCGACGTTTCGCGGGTACATGCAGGCGACGCTCGCGCGGGAGATCGGATTCTGGCCGGCGGCGCTGGGGCTTTCGATCTGGTTCGGCTTGCTGCACGTCGGCAACTCCGGCGAGGCAAAGGCCGGCCTGCTGCTCGCCGGATGCTTCGGCCTGCTGGCGGCTTTCTCGCTGCGGCGCACGGGAAGCATCTGGTTCGCGATCGGGATGCATGCGATGTGGGACTGGGGCGAGAGCTTCATCTACGGGGTTCCGAACAGCGGTGTCCCGGCGACCGGGCACCTGACAGCCGCTTCGCTGCACGGCCCGGTGTGGCTGACGGGCGGCAGCGTGGGGCCGGAGGGGAGCGCGCTCGTCTTTGCCGTCATCGCGCTCGGCGCGCTCGGGCTACACGTCCTGTTCCCGGCGGCGAAGAAGAACTGAACCACGAATCCTTTTTCGCGAAAGCTGCATCTATTGGTGGCTGTTGCATCGCCGGGCGGTACTTGTTTGACACGGGCGGGGGTTACCGCTAGAATCGCGAGATTTGAGTGAGGCCATTTTCCTCACCGGAACGACACTCAATGGATAAAAAGCGTTTGGATTATTACAAAAAGAAACTCGTCGCGCGGCGCGAGGAATTGCTGCGAGCGATCGCCCGCACCCAGCAGGAGGGACGCGAGGCCGACGAGGATCCCACGGTAGATCTCGCCGACAAGGCCGCGAACTCCTACACCAAGGAATTCCTCTTCGGCGAGACGCACAACTACCGCTCGCTCCTGCAGCTCGTGGACGAAGCGCTCGACCGCATCAAGGAAGGGACGTACGGCGAGTGCACTTCCTGCCACGAGGAGCTGCAGCAGAAGCGCCTCGAAGCCGTGCCCTGGACCCGCTACTGCATCGCCTGCCAGGAAAAGAGGGAGAAGGGCCAGCTGTAACCCCGGGCCACCCGTCCCTCGTATTTCTACGTCCGAAATCTCCACGCTTTCGCCGCCGCGCGATTTGAAGTAGCGTTTCGCCGCGTCCCGATTCGCGACGCATCCCGTGATCCTGAAAAGCGCGCTCGACTCGCTGGCGTCGGTGCTGTTTCCCGGCCCCTGCCGGATCTGCGCCCGCACGCTCACGAACGCGAGCCGCATCCCCGTCTGCGAAAGCTGCCTCGCCGGTTTCGAGCGGATCGCCGCGCCGATGTGCCTCCGATGCGGGCGCCCCTTCGAATCGGGCGTGGCGCTCGACGCAATCGAGCCGAAATGCCGGCTGTGCCGCCTCGATTTCTACGCTTTTGATCGTGCGCGCAGCTTCGCCACGTACGACGACGCGCTCTCGGAGGCGATCGTGCTGCTCAAGTACGAGCAGGTGGCGCGCCTCGGTGACTGGTTCGCCGGGCGGCTGGCCGAAATCGTGGCGCGGGCGCCCGCGGATTGGCGTGCGGATGTAGTCGTCCCCGTGCCTCTGCACCGGGAGCGCCGCCGCGAGCGGGGCTACAACCAGGCGGAATTGATCGCGCGGCCCCTGGCGAAACGCCTGAAGCTCCCGCTCGATGCGGGCATCCTGCTGCGGACGAAGCCTCGCCCGGCGCAGCTGGTCCTTTCCCGCACCGAGCACTGGAAATCGGTCCGTGGCGCCTACGCCACCCGCGAGGGCGCGCAGGTTGACAACCTGCGGGTCCTGCTGGTAGATGATGTATTGACGACCGGCGCCACGCTCGATGCGTGCGCCCGTGCCCTCAAGAAGGCGGGCGCCGCCGCCGTGCTCGGGCTGACCGTGGCCCGGGTCCGTTCCTGGGCGGTTGCGCCAGGGGCCGCGATTGAGGCGAGATCGCCCCGCGGCCGAAGCAAACCGGACAGCTCTGCCGAGCATCCATAGCGGTTAGGGAGATGTGTCTGGAGATACCCAGACGAAGGCGAGGCCATGGATAACCGTCACAAGGGCGGTTTGCGCCCCCGGCCCAACCTCGCGCCCATCAGCGGCGCCGTAACCGGCCCAGCGGACTACTCTGGCTCTTCCATCACGGTTGGCCACGATCCCTCCCATCTAAAGCAGGCTGCGGCAAAGCGGCCCTCCGTGATGCAGTCTCCCGTGCTGGTGCTGAACGCGACCTTCGAGCCGATCAATGTCACAGCCGTGCGGCGGGCGCTGGTCCTGATGCTCAAGGGCGTGGCGCAGGCGGAAGAGACCAATCATCACGAGGTCCACTCGACGTCGAAGGCGATCCAGGTGCCGTCCGTGATCCGCCTGCTCAGCTACCGGCACATCCCGCAGCAGAGCCGCGCACTTTCGCGCAAGAATATCCTGCTGCGCGACCGCAATACGTGCCAGTTCTGCGGCGCCACGTTTCCGGCGTCGGAGCTGACGCTCGACCACGTGATGCCGCGCTCGCGGGGCGGGCGATCGTCCTGGGAAAATCTGGTGGCGTGCTGCTACGCCTGCAACAACAGCAAGGGAGACCGCACGCCGGAAGAGGCGGGACTGAAGCTGCAGCGGCGTCCGCGTCCGTTCACGCTGCACACGTCGCGTCAATTGATGCGCCTGATCGGGCATCGCGACGAAAAGTGGCGCAAATATCTTTTCTACTGATTTCGAAAAACGCAGGAAACCTTCCGCGGAACGTCCGCGTCTAATCAATCAAACACTTCTAGGACACACCCCGGGAAGCGCGGTCGCCAAACAGCGGCCCGCTTCCCTTCTTATTTTGCGGATCGGAAAATTGCCGATCGGAAAATGGAAAATAGAAAGTGGAAAATGGGGCGCGCGTGCCCTCCCTCCCCGGCGGCGCAACTGACAACTGCGGGATGTGCGGGGAAGTCGATTTTCCAATTTCCCTTTTCCCTTTTCCGTTTTCTAGTTTCTAGGGTAGCCGCAGGCGCAGCTCTTCGGCGAATCGCTCGATTCGATTGAGCGGCACGATCGAGATGGCCTGCGCCTCAAACAGGCGCGAGACAAACTCGTGGCGCCGGTTGCCGGGCTCGGGCTCGATTTCGGTGATGGCCGTGAATTCCGCCTTGATCTGCCGGCGAATCTGCTCGGCGGTATACGCGAGCACCTTGGCCTGAGTGGAATCGCGGTTGAGCGCCACCGGGTGGAGGTAACCGCGCGTGCCGTTGTAGCGATAGGCGTAGTCGAGGCGCATCGGATCGCCCGGCTGGGTAAATTCTTCGACGCGCACGCTACGCTGAAGTTTCCCCAGAACGCCGCGGCGGTAAAATACATCGTGCAGGCGCGCGCGAATCCACTCGCGCGTGCTCTCGACGATTCCCCCGCGTCTCGCCGGCGGCCGCGCCACGTGCTCGCGGTACAGGCGCTCGAGTTCCGCGTCGAAATCCTCGGCCAGCAGCGCACGCGCCGGACTGAACTGGATCACGTTGGAAAGCGTTTGGTCCAGCTTTTCGAGATCGGCCGCAGCTGCGGGCGCGCGGAGTCGCGCGTCGAAATCGGCGGCCAGCGCGCGCAGGATGCTCTCATCGGCGCCGGGATGCAGGCGGCGCACACGCGCGATCTCGGCATCTTCCTCGATGAAGCGCGCGGCGCGCCGCGCGGCCGCGCCATCGACCTCTTCGAGCAGCACGCCGACGTTCACCCATTCATCGCGCACGAGATTCGGCGTGTAGCGCAGCACCCGGTAACGCAGCGTATTGCGGCTCTCTTCAGGCATGGCTCACTTCCAGTTCGGAAAGGGTTGTGCCGACGACTTCCAGGCCGAAACGATCAGCTCGCGGACCAGCTTCCGGCGCCGCAGAAGCTGTTCGAGCATTCTTTCGAGCGCGTCCAGCTCGAAATTGTACCACTCGGGCGGAATTCCGCTTGCCGCCTCTTCGAGAGCGCTCGCATCGATGCGCGTCTCGATGCGCGCGAGCCACGGCTCGAACGATTCGATGCCGCGCACCGATTCGTACACGCGGTGGCGCGCGTAGAGCCCGCGCAGCGGCGCATCCGGAAAATTCCACTCGCCCGCGTTGAAGCAGAATCCCTGATCGATCATCTGCGCGCGGTAGCGCGGCTCGCCCGCTCCGCGAAAGAAAATCGTCTGGCGCCCGTTCGTGTTGCAGGTCCACTTGTCGAAGACCAGCATCCCGCAGAAATCGTCAAGGTTCTCGGCTTCGCGCAGCTGCTCGTCCGGCAGAAAATCGTAGACCACGGTCTCCGCCGGCGCGCCGGGATACCGTGAACCGAACTGCAGCCCCGCCCGGCAGCGCGCACTTCCGCGCCCCAGTTGGATCACGAGATCTTCCGTATGTTCGATCAGGCTGTCGCGCACTTCCACGACCGCCGTCCCGGGCACCGGCAGCCCAATCCGCCCCGCCAGCCTCGTACCAAGCAATTCGTTCGCCAGAATCCGCGTACCCTGCGGATTGTTCTGGAATTTCACCACATAGTACGCTTCGTCGGCGCAGCGCATCAGGTGCGCCTGCGCCCCGCCGCGCATTCTCCGGATCTGCTCGACCGCCAAAGACATCGCGCGCGTATGCTAGCCACCGAAGCCGGTTGCGGCAAGCAAAACGTTGTCAAAGTGGGAACTTCGCGGAGGCTTTGAACCTATGCCCGCA
>CAVUDN010000022.1:0-25155 GCA_963740095.1 uncultured Acidobacteriota bacterium | reverse complement strand
CTCGCATTTCGGGGTGGTGGCGCGGTTGACCCGGGCGGGACGATCACGTGAGTGGCAGGCTCGACCCACTTGTTGTCGTCAGTGAGGCATGTGTAGGCGCGCACGGCGCGAACGATCGAATCGCTGGTGATGTGTATGGATGTGGCGCGTTCGAGGATGTGGTCGAGGACGCAGCGAAGATTACGCCGGCGCGCGGCGAGCAGGCCGGTGGCATGAGCATGCCGGTAGAGCGAGCGAAGCGGCAAGTCGTAATCATGAGCCATGCGGAAGGGCTGGTGCCAGTGGACGAACATGTCCTCGATCGTTTCGCGTTCCGGATGATGGCACACAAGGCATTTGCGCTCGTGGCGTTCGAGCGGCGTTTCCGATTCCGGCGGGCGCGCGATGAAGCGCTTCGATTTGTGTATGGCGCGAACGGATGGCCGTGCCTTCCTGCGGCGACGGCGAGGCGCGCGTTTCGCGGGCGTGGCCGGGGCCGGTGCGGAAACTTCGAGAGGTTCTTCGCCGAGAAAGACGAGGGCATGATTGAGCGCGGGGAATTCGGCGGCAAGTTCGGGGCCGGGCCGCAGCGTGATTGCGGACGACTGGCCGGCGGGGGCGGGCTGGTTCGCGGCCTCGGATGCGTCGTCGAGGTGGGCTGGGTTGGTCGTCATTTGAGTCTCCATTTTTCATTTCAAACTACCGAAGTAGGCTAGCAGGATGGCGCGGAGGAAATACTGTACTCAAGGACAATTAAAGGGAGGGGCATAGTACCCTGTACGTTTTCGACGTGCCCGTCATTTTGTTGCTGCCCTCGGCGACGGTGGAAAAGGTGCGCGTTGACATTACCTGGCCTCTGGCGGAACATGGCGCACCGCCATGATCCATCTCGATAACGTAACGAAGCAGTATGACCTCCCGTCGGGGAAGCTTGGTGAAATCGTGGCCACCGACCGGCTGACCCTGGATGTGCCGACTGGCGAGGTCTTCGGCCTGGTCGGACCCAATGGCGCCGGAAAAACGACGACGCTGAAGATGATCTGCGGGCTGCAGTCGCCGACCGAGGGCCGCATCACGGTGAACGGAATCGACGTGCAGAAAGAGCCCGAAAAAGCACAGTGCTACATCGGCTATCTCGCGGACTTCTTTTCGCTCTACGACGACTTGAAGGTCTGGGAATACCTCGATTACTTCGCGCACGCCTACAAGATGGACCCTGCGCTGATTCCGTCGCGCGTCGAAGAGGTGGTTCGGTTGATGAACCTCGAGAGCAAACGCAACGAACTGATCAGCGGGCTTTCCCGCGGCATGAAGCAACGGCTCGGAATCGGGCGCGCCATCATCCACAACCCTCCGTTGCTGGTCCTCGATGAGCCAGCGGCGGGACTCGACCCCAAGGCCCGAGTTGAGCTGAAAGATCTGCTGAAGAGCCTGCATACGGCCGGAAAGACCATCTTCATCACGTCGCACATTCTCGCGGACCTCGAAGAAATCTGCACGTCGATCGCAATCATGGAAAAAGGCCGACTGCTCCGGGTCGGCCGGCTGGAAGACGTGATGCGCGAAG
Organism: uncultured Acidobacteriota bacterium; assembly: GCA_963740095.1. Taxonomy (GTDB): domain Bacteria; phylum Acidobacteriota; class Terriglobia; order Acidiferrales; family UBA7541; genus Palsa-295. Next base: position 23,609 of record CAVUDN010000022.1, on the reverse strand, counting down.
GCCAGACCGTGCGGCGCTTCCGGATCAAGCTCGCGGCAGGAGGATTCGCTCTCGCCGATTGGCTGGCTGCGAGAGCAGGGATGGTCGAAGTGGCCGCGGGGGCAAACGGCGCGCGATTCGGTTTTGCGGGTGATGACGCGGAACTCGCGGCTCTGGTGAGGGAACTTGTGACCGCGGGCGCGGCGGTCTGCGGGATTGAGGAGATTGCCGAGACGTTCGAACGGCTGTATTCGCGTGTATCCAGCGGGGAGGTGATGTGAGCCTGCTCGTCGATAATCCGGAGCTGATCCGGAATGCGCGGATTCAATTGCGGCCGGGACGAATGATAGCGGCCGCCGTGATTTGCGCGGTTGTTTCAGTCACGGTGTGGGTGTCCGTGCTGCATGGCAGCGGGGATTTGTCGATGGATGGGTTGCACGGCGCAGGGGTGGTGTTTGCACTGATTCTGTATCTTCAGGTGGGAATTCTGCTGATTGGGGGAGGCATCTTCTGTCTGCAGTCGGTGCACCGCGAGAAAGAGGTGAACACATTCGACTATCAGCGCGTGACCAGACTCACATCATTCGAACTGGCTATCGGGAAGCTTTTCGGCGCTCCAATTCTCATGTATTTCGCGGTGTTGTGCTTTACGCCCGTGTCTCTGGCGGGCGCGTTCGCGGCCAGGCTGCCAGGCCTCTTCGTGGCGGAAGCCTACGTCATACTGGTGCTTGGCTCCATCGCCTTTCACGCGCTGATGCTTCTGGTTTCAGTGCTGTTGGGGCGAAGCGGCCAGGCGGTCTCCATGTTGCTATTTCTGCTGCTGGTGGGCTTCACCTCGATAGACTTCCTAGACGCGCGGAGTCCATGGGACGTGCACCGGCTGAGCCCCTTCGCCGCAGTCGATACCTTCTTCAATTCGTACAATATGAATTGGACAGACCGTTTTTTTGGAATCCGCATCGACCATGCAGAAGTGCTGATCGTGCTTTATGTGACATTCGCAGTGTGGTTTCTGCTTGCCCTCGTCAGGAACCTGAAACGCGACCCTTCGGAGTACGAGATCTTACCGGCGGCGGAGCTGTTCGCGTTTGTGATGTACGTGAACCTGCTGATGATGGGGTTCCTGTCGTGGAAAGTCGTGTGGTCTGGCGAGGACACAGTGCCGATGCTGCTCGTGCTGAGCTGGTGGCCCCTATGGCTGCTTACGCTGGCTCTGCTGCGGAACCGCGAGCGAGTGCGGAGAAGAAGCCGGAGACTTGCGGAAGGTGCAGCGAGTTGGTGGGCTGCGCTGTGGCCGGCTCCTTATATCGCGCTGGGAGCAGCGGTCGTCGGCGGGACAGCGTTGGTTTTGACCGCTCATCATCGCAAACCGGGGAGCTATTGGAGCTGGGAAATGACGAGCTATTACGTCGTATTTCTCATCGTGTGGCTCTCGCGGGATGCCCTCTACCTGCAGTGGATGTACCTGAGGCGAGCAAAACGCCCACTGGGCTCCGCCGCTTTGTATCTCGGCATCTTCTACGTGTGCACGAGCATTCTCTTCAGCACGTTCAACGTATACGACAATGCCAGAGGCGCCGCGTTCACCGCCGCTTTCATTCCTTCGGCTTTCTTCGCGCTGAATGACCGGCTTTGGGGGCCTGCCATGCGGGTGTGGATGATGCCGCTCTTTCTGCAGGCTGCCGGCGCGCTTGTTTTCGCATGGCTGCAGAAGCAGAGGCTCGCAGAATTTGTAAGCGAGCCCGCAGATCGAGCCCCGTCGGCAGAGATCGCACAGTCGACGTGAAGTTGCGTCGCGCAGCTACCGGCGCGGCGGCATATAATTGCGGCGGGTGAGTTGTGGGCGAGATGAAACGGGCGATCGAGAGATTCATCCTGTACCTGCGCTACGAGCGCAATGCCTCTCCGCAGACGATCCGGGAATACCGCCGGGACACGCAGCAATTTGCGGCGTTCGTGACACCGCCGGACCAGGACGCACCGGCGCTGAGCATGATCGATCACCGGGTGGTGCGCGAATACGTGGGGATGATGTACGACCGGGGGCTCGAGAGGGCGTCGGTGGCGCGGCGGCTCGCGTCGCTGCGGAGCTTTTTCAAATTCTGCGTGCGCGAGGGATATACGAAGCAGAACCCGGCGCGGCTGGTGAAAACGCCGAAGCTGGCGAGGCGAGTGCCGCGCGTGCTGACGGCGGAAGAATTGAACGACTTCCTCGACACGCTCGGGCAGAAAACGGGCGGGAAAAAATCGCAGCGCAAGCGGCCCCCCACGGCGCGATCCGAGCAAGAAGCGAAAGTGGTGCTGAAGCGCGACCGCGCCATCCTCGAATTGCTCTACGCTTCGGGACTGCGCGTGAGCGAACTCGTGGGGCTCGATCTCGGCGACATCGACCAGGCCGGGCAGATGCTGCGCGTGCTGGGCAAGGGAAACAAGGAACGCGTGGTGCCGTACGGCAGGAAGGCGCAGGAGGCGCTCGATGCGTACTGGCCGGTGCGCGAGGAGCTTGTGACAACCGCGCGAGTGGAGGTGAATCCCGAGGCTGTGTTCCTGAACCATTTCGGCGGGCGGCTGACGGACCGGTCGGTGCGGCACCTGGTGAAGAAATACTCGCGGCTGGCGAACGTCAACTGGGACCTGCACCCGCATTCGCTGCGGCACGCGTTTGCGACCCACCTGCTGGCGGACGGCGCGGACCTGCGCGCGATTCAGGAGCTGCTGGGGCACGTCTCGCTTTCGACGACGCAGCGTTACACGCAGGCCAGCATCCGGCAGCTGATGGACGTGTACGACAAGGCGCACCCGCACGCATAAGTGCGGGGACAGTGAAGCCGCCGTTATGAGTTGCGGTTTTCGCGGACTCGCTCTTTGACTTCGCTGAGGATAAAGAGGCCCCCGCTTCCACCGAAAGACGCCGACCACCTAAGAGCGCAAACCGCGACCGAGATTTGCCGCCGCGCGGGTGCGTCGCGTGGCTTTTCCCTACAGAATTTGTATGATGGTGGACCATGTTTTTCCCGGGACATTCTGAGAAGTGCGTGCGAGGGCTGCGATGACGGCCGCGCGAAAGAATTCGCGGCGCGCGAAAACTGCGGCGGGCGCCGATCCGACCGCGTACACGCCGAACTACGCGTATCGCGGAACGCGCGCGGCGGGCGAGGTTTACTGCGAAGATGTGGCGCTCTCGCGGATTGCCGCGGCGGCGGGCACGCCCGCGTACGTCTACAGCCACGCGAGCATCGAAGGCGCGTACCGGCAGCTCGATCGCGCGTTTGGCGCGCTGCCGCACACGCTGTGCTACGCGGTGAAGGCAAATTCGAATCTCGCGGTGCTGCGAATTCTCGCGGGCCTCGGGAGCAGCTTCGACATCGTTTCGGGCGGCGAGCTCGACCGGCTGCGACGGTTGCGCGTTCCGGGCAAGCGCATCGTGTTTTCGGGCGTGGGGAAAACGCGCGAGGAGATTCGCGAGGCGCTGATGTATCCAGGGGCGCGCGGCGGGATTCTGGCGTTTAACATCGAATCGGGCGCGGAGCTCGACGTGCTGATGGGCGAAGCGGCGCGGCATGTGGCGGCAGGCGGCGGGCGGCCATCGCTTGCGATTCGCGTGAATCCGGACGTGCTTGCGGGCGGGCATCCGCACATTTCGACGGGACACCACCATCACAAATTCGGCGTCGACTGGGCGGAGGCGCGGCGGCTGTATCTCGCGCACAAGAATTCGCGCTGGATCGAGTGGCGCGGAATCACGTCGCACATCGGCTCGCAGATTTTGAGCGTCGCGCCCTACCGGCGGGCGCTGAAGCGGCTGGCGTCGTACGTGCGAGATTTGGCGCGCGAAGGGATTCGGCTCGAGCACATGGACATCGGCGGCGGATTCGGCGTGCGCTATACGAACGAGGCAGCGGTGGCGCCGGCGGCGTTCGCGCGGGCGCTGGCGGAGATCGTGCGGCCGCTTGGGTGCAGGCTGCTTATCGAACCGGGGCGCGCGATCGTGGGGCCGGCGGGCGTGCTGCTGACGCGCGTGCTTTACGTGAAGGAGAATAGCGGGAAGACGTTCGTGATTGTGGATGCGGCGATGAACGATTTGATTCGGCCGGTGCTGTACTCGGCGAAGCACGCGATTACGCCGGCGATGCGCGGTGAGGCGGCGGCCGTGCCGAAGAAGCGAGTGGACATTGTGGGGCCCGTTTGCGAATCCGCCGATTTTCTGGCGCGAGATTTGGCGCTGGCACCTGTCGCGGCGGGCGACCTGCTGATGGTGTGGACGGCGGGCGCGTATGGGTTCGTGCAGTCGTCGAATTACAACGCGCGGCGGCGGGCGGCCGAAGTGCTGGTGGAGGGGCGGCGTTTTCGCGTGGCGCGGCGGCGCGAGACGTACGACGATCTCGTGCGCGGCGAAACGGTGTAGGTGCGGCGGCGATGATTCTCTTTCCGGCTTTTCTGAAACTTGCCGGACGGCGATGCGTGGTGCTGGGCGCGGGTCCCGTGGCGGAGGAAAAGATCGAAGGGCTGCTGCGCGCCGGAGCAGAGGTGCGAGTGGTGGCGCCGGACGCCACGCGGCGGATTCGCGAACTCGCGCGAAAGAAAAAACTTCGCTGGGACGAGCGTGCGTTTCGCGCGTCGGATCTCGGCGATGCGTTTCTCATCGTGGCTGCGACGTCTTCTCCTTCGCTTCACGCGCAAATCTACCGGCTGGCGCAGCGGCGCGGAGTGCTGTGCAACGTGGTCGACGATCCCGAGCACTGCGATTTTTATTACGGGTCGGTGGTGCGGCGCGGCGAATTGCAGATCGCGATCTCGACCGGAGGGCACAGCCCCGCGCTCGCGCAGCGATTGCGCAAGAAAATGGAAAAAGAATTCGGCGCCGAGTACAAAGAGTGGCTGAAAGAATTGGGAAAAATTCGAAAGCGGCTCTTCGCGAAAAAGATCACGCCCGAGCGGCGGCGCGCGCTGCTTCACGGGCTTGCGAGCGAGGCTTCGTTCGAGGAATTCCTCGGCCGAAAGCACCGAAAATCGCGTGTCTAACGTGTAGATACGGCGTGAATTCTGTGTAAATCGGGATCGCCGATAGGTTCAATCGATAAATCGACGAACCGGATTTTGAGGAGGCCTGCTAGTATCTGCCCATTCGCCGAAGCGGTCGGGCCGCGGCATTCCCCCCCACCCAAACCTTCCGTCGCCCGACCGCTCGCCGAAACTTCCGGAGAACTAACCGGAAGCCAACCGGCGCTTCTCGTCGAGTAGCAATCTTCCCCGCTGGCCTGCTTCGTTCAAGAGGAAACCCATTTTGGGATGCACTGGTTCGAAATCCGGCGTAATGCCCTGCTCGCGCAGTTCTTCCGAGGTGACCGGGCCGATCGAGCCGACCACGATGCGCGCGAGGCCTTCGCGAACCTGCTGCTCGAAATTCATCTCGCGAGCGATCTGAAGCAAGTGGACGATCTGAACGGATGTGGTGAAGACGGCGACGTCGAATTCGCCGTTGACGAGTGCCTGGACCGCCGCGCGCAGCGGGCCGGTATCCTCGGGCAAAGCCCATTGATAGACGGGGACGGGCGTGACCTGCGCGCCGCGTTCGGCAAGGCCAGCGAGGAGTTCGGGATTTGACACGCCATATTCTTGGACCGCGACGCGGCGGCCGGAGAGCGGAAGCGAATCGCGTTTTTCGTCGAGCGCGCGAAGAAGATCTCGCCAGGTGTTTGGCTCCGGCACGGTAAGCGTGACGGACACGCCGAGCTCTTTGAGCGCGGCGACGGGCTTGGGACCGCGCGCGACGATCGGGATGCGGCGAAGCGCCTCGGCGAACTGCTCGATCGGGTAAATCGTCTGCACGACCCGCGCGAGCGCACGCGTGCCGACGCCGGTGAGAAAAATCATCATGTCGAAACCGCTCGCGGCCAGCGTGCGTGCGAAGGCGATCGCTTCCGTATTCGATTCGAGGGGGATTTCGCGCATGGACGGCGCGACGGTGCCCTCGCCACCGTATGCCGCGATCAGTTTCGCCATCTCGCCGGCGCGGCGGCTTTCGAGCGCGAGGACGCGCAGGCCGGTGAGTCCGGTGGGCTTCGTTTGTTCTGTCATTGTTTCAGTCTAATGCCGGAAATGGCGCACGCCAGTGAAAACCATCGCCATGCCAAGCTTGTCGGCGGCGGCGATCACGTCCGCATCGTGGACCGAGCCGCCCGGCTGAATCACGGCGGTCGCGCCGGCCTTCCCTGCTTCTTCGACGCCGTCGGCAAACGGAAAGAACGCGTCGGACGCAACGACGCTGCGAGCGAGAGAAAGGTTCGCCGTCGCCGCTTTCATCACCGCAATTTTCACGGAATCGACGCGGCTCATCTGGCCGGCGCCGATCCCGACGGTTTGCCCTTCGCGCGCGAAAACGATGGCGTTGGATTTCACATGTTTCGCCACTTTCCAGCCGAAGAGCAGGCCGCGCAGCTCGGATTCGTTTGGCGCGCGCCCGGTGACGACTTTCAATTCGGCTTGCGTCAGCTCGTGGCGATCGGCTTCCTGCACGAGCATGCCGCCGGAGATGGGCTTGAGCATGAGATCGTCGGGCGCGGCGGGCGCGGACGAAGCGGAAGTTTCAAGTTCAAGCAGGCGCAGATTCTTCTTCGAGGCGAACGCCGCGAGAGCGGCCGGCTGATAGCCCGGCGCGACGATGCATTCAACAAACAGTTTCGCGACTTCCTCGGCTGCAGACGAATCGAGCGCACGGTTAAACGCGATCACGCTGCCGTACGCCGACACAGGATCGCACGCGAGAGCTTTCACGTAGGCGTCGCGAGGGGAATCCTGTTCGGACGCGCCGCAGGGATTGTTGTGCTTGATGATCGCGACGGCGGGCTGCTTGAATTCCTGCACGAGCGCCCAGGCCGCGTCGAGGTCGACGAGATTGTTGTAGGAAAGCTCCTTGCCCTGGAGCTGTTTCGCGCCGGCCAGACCCGCCGCGGGGCGCCCCGCGGGAACGTAGAGGGCGGCGGCCTGATGCGGATTTTCGCCGTAGCGCATCGACTGCCGGCGCTCGAGCGCGACATGGATTCGCTCGGGCAATTTGTCGAGCGGGCCGATGGTGAGGCCGCCGGCGGCGGCCGCGAGACGTTCGAGTTCCGTCGCGATTTCGCCGTCGTAGCGCGCCGTGCGGGCGTAGGCTTTGCGCGCGAGAGAAAGCCGTATAGCGAGGCCGAGTTCGTGTTTCTCGCGAAGCTCGGCGGCGATCGCGGCGTAGTCATCTGGATCGGTGACCACTCCCACGCTCTGGAAATTCTTTGCCGCCGAGCGGATCATTGCCGGGCCGCCGATATCGATATTTTCGATCAGTTCGTCCGCCGTCACGCCGGGCTTGGCCGCCGTCGCCGAAAAGGGATACAGATTCACGACCACGAGATCGATTGGGACGATGGAGTGTTCGGCGGCCTGCTTGCGGTCTTCCAACTTGCCGCGCTGAAAAAGAATTCCGCCGTGAACCTTGGGATGCAGCGTCTTGACGCGCCCGCCCAGCATTTCGGGCCAGCCCGTGAGATCGGAGACGTCGCGCACGGGGATTCCCGCGTCGCGCAAAAGCTTGGCGGTTCCGCCGGTCGAGACGATTTCTATGCCCAGCGACGCGAGTTCGCGGGCGAATTCGACGAGGCCGGTCTTGTCGAAAACGCTGATGAGCGCGCGCTCGATGGCCACGGAAAATGCCTCCGCCGGGAAAAGAGATTCGAAGAAAAGCCGCGAGCCAGTGTAAGCGTTTGCAAAAGATTTCGGAAGAGGAGTTCTGCGGAATCCGGAAGCGGGGTCAGCGGGAAACGCGGGCTTTCAATCGAACGCGGCCGCCTTCGATGCCGACGGTGTATTCGATTTCGTGGCCGCCCTTGTCCTGAAGCTCTTTGGTCTTTTGCTTCACGAAGCGCTCGAAATCCTTGAGGCTTGGCGCCTTGGTTCTTTCGCCGCTTTCGCCGCGAGCCTCGATCAGCTTTTCGTAGAGCGTATATATCTTTTCCTTTTCGTGCTCGGGGCTCGACAGGGCCAGGGCAAACGCGGCGGGCTCCTGCGGCCGCTGCTTTCGACGGGCAGCGGGATCGATGGAGCCGGCTGGCGGGACGGCTCGCGTGCTGGCTTCGAGCGCTGCTTTCCGGGCGCGCTCGGATTCGATGGCTTTGGCGGCCGCGCCGAAATGGTGCTGTGCGGCTCCGGTTTCTTTCTGGGTCGTCTTCTTCCGCCACATGTCCTGATACTTGGCGTAGGTTTGGGTCAAATTGTTGAGGCGGAAGCGCTGCGCGAGTTTGAACTCATTGATGCGTTCATTCAAGCGGCGCACGAGCGAATCGACGCGCCACTGCGTGTCGGTTGGGGGGCGTTTGCGCCCACCGCCGAAGAACTGCTCGTATTCGATCTTGAGCGTGCGGATGTCACGCTCGATCTGATTCAAGTCCTCGTCGACGGTGGCCATAGGGATCCGAAAAGGGGCGAGATTTAAGCCTACGGGGGGTTGAGTATTGAGTCAATCGAGGCGTTCAAAGGCTTGTCGCAAAGGGAAAGCCCGAGGCAGGCGAGACGGGCTACTGAAGCTGACCCAGATCGAAGGAGGTTTCGACATCCGGGCCGTCAGGGGTATGGACCTTGACTGTAATGTCGGATGGCTCGATTTTCTCGGGGTCGTATTCCTGTTCGATGACGACGCCCGAAGTACCAAAGATATTGTAGGATTCGTCGGAATAGACGAGATACGTATTCGTCGATCTGGGAGAAATCTTCTTATCCTGGATCACCTCTATTTTGAAATCCCGCTCCAAGTTCGGCAGCGGCTGCAGGAGCGAGTTTGCGCCGTCAGTACCCGGCGCGGGATAAGTGGGGTACGTCGGCGTAAAATCGATTTCCACGCGGACGAAAAACGAGAGCGACTTTCCGAGGAATTCCTGTTCGGCCTCCTGCGCATGGTAATCCGTAACGGACGCGCCGCGCTCGACGACCTGCTCGTACGGCGTTCGCAGGCTGATGATCGCTACGTGCGGCCCAGTCGCAGGTGCCGGCAGGCTGTGGGCATATCTCAGGAAAAATTCTGTCGTCCCGTCGTTATTGGCGTTCCCCGTCAGGAAAGCTTCGCGGATTGCGGTGCCTGAAAGAGGATAGCGGAATGCCAACGCGGGCTGAACAATCACAAGCGTCGAAAGCAATGGAATGAGCGCGAGCCGTTTGATGCCCTTCATCTCAATGCACCGCGTCAATTATACACATACCCGCGCAGCTGGCTCGCTGAAGACTAGTTCCGTAGACTCCTGCCTACCGAGTTTGCGATGAGGCGTCTGGCAGCGCAAAAACGTACACTGAATCCGTGGCGACGATCGCCACGTATTGCTTGCCGCTTTTGCCCTGATAGGTCATCGGGTCGGCGTTGGCAAGTTTCCCGAGGTCGGTGACCCACAGTTCCTTGCCCGTCTTCGAATCGATGGCACGGAAGCGATTGTCGGGCGTCGCGCCGATGAAGACCAGGCCGCCCGCCGTCGCGATGGGGCCGGCGTTGCCACCACCACCGGTATTTTGCTTGCCCGGCGGCAGGCCCGGCGTGATGCCGATCACGGACTGCCAGGCGATGTCGCCGGTATTCGCGTTAATCGCGTAGAGGCGTCCCCAGGGCGGTTTCTGGCACGGCCAGTTGCCGATGACGTGGCCGTCCTTGTCTTTCATCACGGCGCTGAAACTGAAATAAGGGCCGGGACCATCGACTCCACCGCGGTCATAGAGCTGCGTGGAATCTGCGTTGCCCCGGCCATAAGCTCCGCCAGCCTTTCTCTTCTCGAGCCAGCCGATGAGGGACATATCGTGCGTTTGGACGAACACATACCCAGTTGTCGGGTCGACTGCGACGCCGCCCCAGTTGGCGCCGCCGGTTCCGCCCGGGAATTGGATTGTCGGGTCGGGTGGCGCGCCATCCGCATGATAGAGCCAGCCGGTGAAGGGGCCGGCGTTGTGGAAGCTTCCGCCGTTCTTCGCGAGAATCGCCTGGCAGGCTTTTACGTGCTCGGGAGTTGTGTCTTCGGCCGTCACCATGTCCTCGGGCTTGTAACTCATGCGAGCCAGCGGAAGGGGCTTCAAGGGGAATGGCTGGGTGGGTGAATACCACTCGCCGGGGACATCGCCTTTGGGAACGGGGCGTTCCTCGACGCCGAATACCGGCTTGCCGGTTTCGCGATTGAGGATGAACATCAGGCCGGTCTTGCCGATGGCGACAAGCGCGGGAATTTCCTTGCCGTGCTGTTTGATATCGACGAATCCTGGGCCGGGCGGCAGATCCTGATCCCACAAATCGTGATGGATGGTCTGGAAATACCATTTCAACTTGCCGGTGTCCGCATCGACGGCGACGACGGAATTGCCGAAGAGGTTGTCGCCGGGACGATCGCCGCCATAGTAGTTGGGCGAAGGTCCGCCGATCGGCATGTAGAGAAGGTTACGCTTCGCGTCGACGGTCATGTACCAGCCCCAGACATTGGTGCCGGACCGTCCCTTCCACCCATCGTTCAACCAGGTGTCGCGGCCGACTTCGCCGGGCTGGGAAACCGAATGGAAGTCCCAGACCAGCGCGCCGGTGAGAACATTGATGGCGCGCGAGTCGCCCGGAGGGCCAACGGGCAGCTCGCCGACGCTCGCGCCGAGAAAGACGAGATTCTTGTAAATTATAGGAACGCCGTTGTAGCCGACGGTGAGGTCGACGATACCGTCTTTGCCGAAACTGGGGACGGCCTTTCCGGTGGCAGCATCCAGTTCGATCACCTTGCGGCTGAATGTGGTGAAGACGATGCGCGGAGGGTCGTCTTTGTCGCCGGGCCAGTAGGCGACGCCGCGCGTGGATGGCAGCGTAACGTCGTAGTGCCAGATCTCTTTTCCGGTGTCGGCATCGAGCGCGAGCACTTTGTTGAGACCGGGAACATACATCACGCCGGCAACGACGATGGGCGTCACTTCCAGCCCGCCACGGCCGGAAAGCTCGTAGGACCACGCTTGTTTCAGGTTCGCGACGTTGCCAACATTTATCTGCTTGAGTGATGAATAACCCATGCCGTCGAGAGAACCCCTGTACATGGGCCAATCGGCGGCGGCTTGCGCCTTGGCGGCCGGCGAAAACAGCGGACACGTGATTGCGATGGCGACCAAGCTAAGGATCGATTTGCGCAGCATATTCAGGTTCCTCTCGTCACCGGCGGATGCCTGCATTTGGGGCAGCGCCTGGCGAAGCTTCTTAGGTCGCTCAGATCAGCGTGTGCTGTAGCTCACCGGGTTATCCCTGTGTGATTGAGGGAATTTCTGGTCGCCCAACAGCCGCACGGGAAATATTCCCCGAACGCTGTTGCACAAATATATGGTATCCGCGCGAACGAGATCGTCGAGCGTCAACACGGCCTCTCGCACATTGCGACGCGTCTTCAGGATGAACGCGCGGTACGTACCCGGCAAAACTCCACACGCGATCGCCGGGGTACGCCATAGAGAGCCGTTCACGACAAAAACGTTGTGAATCGCACCTTCGGTCAGCTCGCCTCGTTCGTTAAAGAAAAGCGCATCATCGCACCGCGCGGCTCGCGCGGCAGCCAGCTCGTCGTTGTACATCTTGCGGCGCGTCGTCTTGTGGTAGAGAAATCGATCGGAGCTGAGGACCGTTTCCGCGGATAGCCGAACGCGGCCAAAAGGAGCGAGATCGATGAGTTCGCTGGGATCAAGCTCGAGTGAGCCGTCTTGAGCCAGCAGAAGCCGGACTCTGTGAGGACGGTCTCCGAATCTCGGGACGATTTCGTCGAGCGCTTCGCGAGCCGCGCGTTCTTCGAAGCGAAACCCGAAATACTCGGCAGAGGCATGCATTCGTTCGAGATGCTCTTCGACGAGCGCGTACGTCCCTTCCCAGCGCATCGTTTCGATGATTTTGAAGTCGGGCGCGTCCTGGGTGAGAAAAGCTGCCTTAGATTGAGATTCCTTCCACTCTTCGGCGCTGTACGAATCGTGCGTGATGCCGCCACCCACGCCCAGGAGTCCCTCTGTGCCGCGCAAAACGGCCGTGCGGATTGTCACATTGAATTGCGCCTGGTGCGGAGCGAAATAACCGATTGAGCCCGTGTAGACGCCGCGCGGCGTGGTCTCGAGCGCCGAGATGAGCTGCATGGCGCGAATTTTGGGCGCGCCCGTGACCGAGCCGGATGGGAACAGGGCTCTGATGGCGGAATCGGGCGTGCATTCCTCGCGCAGGTGGCCCTCAATCGTGGACGTCATCTGCCAAACCGAGGGGAAGCGTTCGACCTCGAACAAATTCGTCGTCTTCACGGAGCCGTTGGAGCAGATGCGGCCTAAATCATTGCGCATCAGATCCACAATCATCACGTTCTCGGCGCGGTTTTTTTCGCTTACTCGGAGCGCCTCGGCGCGGCGCAGATCGTCTTCGAGCGTCAGGCCGCGGTCCGCCGTTCCCTTCATCGGCTTCACTACGATGCGTCGCCCTCGAATGCTGAAGAAAAGTTCGGGCGAGAGCGAAGCGATCTGCTCGCGTCCGGTGTTGACGAACGCGGCGTAAGGAACGGGGTGCCGATAGCAGAGTGAAGTGAACAGGCGCCACGGGCAAGACATGGATTCGAAAGCCAGCCGATAGGTGAAGTTGATCTGGTAGACGTCACCGGCGGAGATCCAATCGTGGATCGAGCGCAAGGCTTCGTCGTATTGGCCGCGATTGATCGCCGGCACACTGTGCCGAACGAGCTCTGCTGAATCGCCGGGAGGGAACGTCAGGTTATCGAGCGTGGCAGCTGTGTCGTACAGGCCGAACCAACACAACGGATCGCTGCGCTCGCCAAGCAGGGGGCGCAGCTTCGACTCCAGTGCGTAGCCGGCTTCGTAGGACAGAAAGCCAGCGGCCTCGCCGCCCGACCGTACGTGCCGATCGATCTCCGCGAGCGCGTGAGCGAAGGTCTCAGGATTGCTGGCGCTCAAAATCCGCGCGGGACGACGGTACATGCGCCAACCGGACTCCTCGCGCAAGAGGACGAAGCCCGGCTCGTTGGCGAATTTCGCCAAAGCTCCGATGTCGATTTCTGCGAGTTTAATTTGCGCGACTCTTCTCTGCGGAAGCAACGTTTGCCAACAACCGTAGCCCTGGCCGGCGGAGGCACAGGCGCGGCCTCAGCCGCAAACGGGTATCCTCAGTCAGCCCGGATCACAAAATCATACCTCGCGGGGCGATCTACTTGCGACTCGCAACCTCGCCGACCTTCTGATGGGTGCGCCACCCTTCGGCATAGGAGGTGCGCGCCACTTCGGAGTAAGGGACCGGGCTGACGACCGCACGGATTTCCGTCTGGACGTGGCGCTCAACCGTCGGCTTGGACGATCCGCCGCCTTCCTCGCCCCAGACGAAGGTTACGTCCGTGCCGGGCTCGGCGTATTGCTCATCGAGAATCGCCAACGTCAACATTTTACCTTCATTCGAGCTGTAGCCGCACCAAGTCGAGATGCCGACCGTCTTGCCGTTGCTCAGCACCTTGTCGTAGGGCAGCGTCGAGTATACCGCCGACGGGAAATCGAAATACTTGGCTCGGTTCGTCTTCTGGAACATCGTGCCGAGGGCGCGAGTCATGTCCTCGTTGTTCAAGGCGAGCGTCACTTTCTTGCGGTGCGGCTTGGTGGCCAACTTCTCGAGCGCCTCGCGACCAATGAAATCGTGGTCGAACTTCACGATGGGGCCGTAGCCAAGATCCCAGGGCGTGAGGTAGTAGTCCGAGATGTTGTCGGAATAGAAGCTGCCACCGAGAGAAGCGATCGCTTCGTAGCAGTTCGCGGGAAGCCACTCGCGGTACTTCTTCATCTTTTCGCCGCTGTAAATCGCGGGCATCGGGGAAGGAATCCAGCCGGACTCGAGCGTGTTGGACGAATATGCTCGCGCGCCGACGAGCCGAAGACCGAATTCCTTGCCAGCCTCGACGATCGCCGCCTTCACTGCTTCGCCGTCGTCCCAGGGGCCAAAGAGCTCCAGGCCGGGCTGGCCTGCCATACCGTGGCGCAGCGCGCGCACGCTGCGTCCCGCGATCGTTATTGAAGTCATGTTAAAGAATTTGAGATCCGGGGCAGGTTTGCCAGTGACCTTCTCAATTACTTTCATCGCGTTCGGGCCCTGCACCTGGTAGCGATAAACTTTGCGGGTGAACGATCCTGGCCTGCTGGCCGATCTCTCGTCCCGCTCCACTTTGGCGTTGTAACCGCCGGTTTCGCAGTGGAATTGCACCCAGTTGTGCACGGAAGGACGGCCGACAAGATTGAAAAGGTCCTTCTCGAGATAGAAGAGGACTACATCGCCTATTACATAGCCATCATAATTGCAGGGAACAAACTGCTTGGCCTTATTGGGCTCGAAGCCCTTGAAGCTATTCACGCCGAGATCGGACAGCAACTTCAACGCATCGGGACCTTGAACGTACATATCCGTCATGTGATAGGACTGATTGTAGAGAACGCACGTCTGCTGCCAGGCGCGCTGCTCATCCCTCCAGTTCGAGTACTCGCTGGCGACGACTGGATAGACATATGGCCCGGTCTGCGAGTTGCGCAGCAGTTTCACCGGATTCCCGGCGGCTTGTAGCACGTCCTCTAAGCTCTTGTGACCCACTGGTTCGTTCTCCTTTTAATGGAAGGAGTGTCTGGTCTACCCGAAACCACTGCAGTCCAGAACTCCAAATTCATACGCTACGTTCGACGAGAACGGGAAAGTCCCATCGCACCACTCGGGTTCTCGCGCGATCTTCTTTCGATAGATCGACAAGCGCCAGGTTCACCGGGCAGTCGCGAACAATCCGACTACAGCTGCTTTGCGCTGAGAACTGTCGGATGGAATCGGAAGTCGACCGGCATCGCAGTACTGTCGGCTTCGACCCGCTAAATTTCCCCGCCGAGAGTATACGCGCTAGCCTTATTGTGTACAAGAGTATGCATAATTTCAGGCGGGTGCAGTTAGCTTTGCGAAGAGTTTCCCGCTGCTTGTTCGGGGGGCGGCTCGGCATTTTCGGCGGTCGATCGCCACGTCTTTCGCTCCATGTTGATGCTGACCTTCGTCCCGACAGCGTGTTCGAACATGAGGGCTGCGACTCTTCCTCCTTCACCCAACTCAAGGGCCTGGACGATCGCGTGATGCTGACGGTGCGCATACCAGAGTAAATCGTACATGCGGCGCAGCTCTACGCGGTCGAAGGCGATAGCGTGGGCCGCGGCGAATGGTATGCGGCCATTGCGCTCGATCGCATCCGCAATCACCTTGCTCCCGGCTCCATGGATGATCACGGCATGAAACTGCTTGTTCATGTCGCCGTAACGGTCTTCGTCTGATTCGATGAGGTGCCGCTTGGAAAAAATCTCGTCGCCCTCGCGGAGGCATTCGTGAAGCGATTGGATCAGCCGCCGCGGAGGTCCTTGCTCGGCCAGCGAGCGCGCGGCAAGCCCCTCGAGCACGCCGCGGACGTCGATTGCATCCATGATTTCCTGGGGCGTGAATTCGCGCACCACGAACCCGCGCGTATCCAACTGCATCAGGATGCCTTCTTGCGCCAGGATCGGCAGCGCCTCGCGAACCGGAGTGCGGGAAACTCCTAGGCTGCTGGCCAGCTCCACCTCGCGCACTCGCTGGCCGGGCTGGAGATCGCCGTGCAAAATCATCTCGCGAATTCTTAGGACAACTCGTGAATTCTTGCCTGCCATGTGCACACCAATCTTGCCGAATCTGCTAGGAAATACGGAATCGGCCGTCGCGCCCGTCGCGCCTGTCGAAACCGAGCGCTTCGGCGCCCCACAGTCACGCGGATGGTATCAACTCCGGATGGCGCACGCAAATCGCTGAGAATTTTCTGCAATAAGAGGGGGATGGAGCATCCCCCTGGCGGGCGGCTTAACCGGCCTCAAAATGGCCGAAAAAAACAGATTTGGCGGGTTTTTGCACTTATCATCGCGCCTGCTGCGGCGGTTTAAAGAGAAAAAGCTACCCGGCAGAGAGGGTGGTGGACCTCCGCCGGGCAGCGCACGGCGTTCCTAGAAAGTCGGGGGGTGGAGCGCCGAGTTGGCCGTAGTGTATACACAAATATGTGCTGTGTATGCAAGAAGAATCGTAGCCTCGGCGCTGGTAATGCACTTTCCGTTGAGGAGGGGCTTCCCCCGGGATTCGGTACGAATTCTATTTCGCTTGCGCCGCCAGTTTCAGCGATTGGTCGGCATACGTCTTGCAACCGGCCTGCATCGGTCCCGCAATCTTCGCGCATTGATTGAAAGCGTCCGCGGCTTCCTTGAATTTGCTCAGGTTTTGATAGTCTCCGCCCAGGATGAGATAGTCCGTCGGATCGGGAGTCGCAGCATCCTGCGTGGCTTGCTGGAGTTCCTTCACCGAATCGTCAAATTGCGATTGGCGGAAATAGATCAGGCCGAGGCCGCTGTGCGCCGTGGTTAATATCTGCTTCTTGTAGTCAGCGAATTGCTGCTCCGTCTCCGTGGGAGGAGGCGTCTGATTGTTCACCAGCTCGATCGCTTGCTTCTCGTAATTCTCGGCTTTTTCGAGCTTTTTGTCCGCGTCCGGGTCCGTGTGGTCATACGCGCGGGCCATGGTCGCTCCGGTGACCGACAAAATAGACGGGTCATTCGGGAAATGGGTCAAGCCCTGATCGGCGCACGCGTAGAAGCCGGTCAAATCGTGTTTGGCGAAGTAGGCCTGCGCGAGTTCTTCATAAACCGCATTGGCGCGAAAGTCGGATGGGTACCGATTCACGAAGTCGTTGCCTTGCTTGATTTTCTTGTCGAGATCGCTCTCGCCATGAAACTTCTTGTAAGCCTGTGCCGCTTTCGGATTATCAAGGCCGTTTTCCTGGATTTGCTTCTGCGCCTGATTCCCGTCTGCTTGTGTGAGGCTGTTCGTTGAACTTGCGGGGGTGTTGCCTCCGGCCTGCGCGCGCGAAATCGCGGGCAAGGACAAACCCGCCAAAACTCCGATCGCAATCCAGATCACCGAATTCGTTCGTGGCAGTTTCATAGGTCGTATCCCCTCATTCTCATTTCGGCTCAGCCGCTTCCGACCTGGCGACAGGAAGCCTGGAAGTGACGCCCTCCCCCGGACCTGTATTTTACCTGACCAGAAGGAGTCTCGGAGGAAAAAGGCGGCCACCAACTGGAGGAAGGGCGGGCCGGAAGACTGGCCTACGCGATGCCTGAACATCGCGTAGGCCAGAATAGCGGCGACCTAAAAATCGAACTTCACGGCAAACTGAATCTGCCGCGAGTTACGACCGGATTTTGGGAGGCGGTGGTTAGGCCAGCAGTCGGAGAGTTGATCTCACCGAGCACGCCCCCAAACGATCCTCCTACGTTGAAGTGATTGATGAAGTTGAAGACCTCGGCCCGTAACTCCATGTTCAACTTCTCGGTCAGCTTGGTCTCCTTTGTGATGGAGAAGTCCGCGCTGATGGTGCCGGGACCGGGGAGGCTGTCTCTTTGGACGTTGCCCAGGAATCCGGGCGCCTGAGCCACGTAGCAGGAAGTATCAAACCACTGGATCGTCCCTGGCGACCCGGGAACCGCCTTGTCGAGGATATGGTTAGGGCTGCAGCCAGGAGCATAGCTGTAGTTTGCCCGTGATCCCCATTGCGTTCCCAAATCAGCGGGGTCGGAGAAATTGGTGCCGGAGTTGTAAACGTTTAGAGGCAAGCCGCTGTGGATTCCGAGGATCGTGGAAAACCGCCATCCTTCGACCAACCGATTGCCCTTGAACGGCAGGGTGTAAAGAGCATTCGCAACGAAGTTCTGGCGAATGTCGAAAGTGCACTGCCCGTAGTCGTACCTTGGGTTGTAGCGGTCGGTTTGGAGCTGAGCGAATTCCTCAAGAGAAGAAGCGAACGAGCCGTTGTCGACGCAGTGCGACCAAGTGTAGCTAACCTGGCCGGAAGTTGCTGGCGAACTTGTGATTGAGGCTGACTTGCAACGAGTTGTAGCCCGAGGCTCCGTTGTTGTAGGCTGAATCACCGAGCCGAAAGTTGGGTTGATCCGAGGTTCCTGTGACGAGCACGGGGGACCTGGCGCTGTCGTCCCCGGAATTGCTCCGGGCTGCAGGCATGGGAATTGCACGCTGCTCCCGTAGCAGCCGGTTCCGAGGCCGCCGGGGGCAGTGGGATTGTTCTGAGCCGGGTCCGAGCATGCATTTGCGCTACCGGGGATAACCGTGTAGGTCGCGGTGGAAGCAGTGGGTATAGCGCTCGGAACTTGCGGCAAGGCCGTGCAGTTGGGGAACGTTACGCACTGGGCGGATTGATGTCTCCCTGAGCGCACAAGTGGCGGCTGACGGAACCCACATAGGCAACGCTGAGTATCGTTGCTGGAGTCAGTTGCCGCTGCACGCTGAAGTTGTACTGAATCTCATACGGGGACCCGCTGGTGATGGCTGAATTACTGCTGAGCTGATACGTGACGCCCGCGAACTCACCCGGCGCGGCCTTGATCCCGAAACCTCCGACGTAGGGATTGGGGAAGCCGGGGAAAATCAAGAAATTAGAGCCTGAGGGGGCCGTATTGATGAAGTTCGACTCCCAGAGCCGGGCCGCAGTCGGATCGTAGAAAATGCCCGCGCCGCCACGGAATGCCGTTTTATTGTCCTTGAACGGCGAGTAAGCAAATCCAAAACGCGGCTCGAAGTTTTCCGAATTGGGGTTGTTGGCAAAGACGTGCTTGACCACATTAAATGGGGCATAGATGGCCGGCGTGCCCGGACTTGGCGGTATGATCACCGGGCCGACAGGGGGCAGGAAGAACCTATCAGCGTGCTCAGAGGCTGATTGCCGGCAGCCCACCCAACCGGGTTGGTGTTGTAATCGTAGCGGAAGCCGAGGTTCAGCGTCAGATGCGGCGTGACCTTCCAGTCGTCCTGTAGATAGGGCCAAACTTCGATCTCGCGGAAATAGCGAGTGGCATTGTTCAGGCCCGGCGGAACTCCGAATGCCAGGAAAGGGAACCCCTTAAGATACAACTGTGCGGTGGACTGCCCAAAGAACCCAGACGCGTAGCTAATGAAATCCCCGCCATTCGCGTAGGCCGTTTGCAGGTTTTGCGTCTGAATCCGCGTGACGACGACACCAATCTTGATGCTGTGGGCGCCACGGTTCAAACTAAGGTCATCGCCTCCGCTAAACTTGTTCTGTATGAGCGTGTCAGGCCGGTTCGGGTCCGGTCCGACCCCAATAATGCCGGAAAATGTGCTATTTGTGCCGTCCTCGCGCAGGAGTTCCCCCGCGCTCGTCGGCTGGAAGGCAAGCGGATCGGTGGTGAAGGCAGGACCACCGACAGAGGTTGAAAACGTCGATGCCGCAGAAATCTGCGCCGACGAAAGCGTCCCCGGGACGCGAGAATTCTCATTGGTGCGGACGAAGCCGAAGCGGATCGAGTTGATCGTGGTTGGCGAAACGATATGATTTTCAGTAATGGTAACGAACTGGTTGCGCGTGAAATCCACCTCCGGGAAAATCCCGAAAGGATCGCGAGGGTTATCGGCTATGCGCGCGTCGTCGAGGACGTAGCGGCCAAACATATTGTCGGACGGCCCCAACGTGTAATCGACCCTGCCGAGCGTGTAATCCTCATTGGTGATCAGGTTGGGAGACGAGGCAACCTCATAGTAGCCACCCATGCGGGTTTGCGCCGCTAAGGGGGTGATTTGGCGGCATCCGCGGCAAAGGCTGTACAGCGCAGAGGTGGCCTCTGACTGGGCATTCGCGCCGGACACCGAGCCGATTAGGACACCCGGCTGAGTGCTGTTCGCGGCCGTGGAAGGGGTGCAAGACGCTGGCGCCGGAGTAATTAGAGCGCAGGGCAGCATGCCGGCAGTGACGTAGGGCTCTGGAACGAAGAGAGGCGTGGTTGATTCCAGACCTTCGCGCAATCCTTCGTAGTTGCCGAAGAAGAAGAGTTTGTCCTTCTTGATGGCGCCGCCAAGTGCGGCACCAAACTGATTTCTCCTAAACGGTGGCGGAGTGGTCAACCCAGCAGCCTTATCGGGCGCGTCGAGAGCATCGAGCCTGCTATTGCGTATAAATTCATACGCGCCGCCGTGGAGGTCATTCGTTCCAGAGCGCGAGACAGCGTTCATGACCGCGCCATTACCGCCGTATTGAGCGGTGTAGTCGCTGGTCAGTACCTGGAATTGGCCGATGGCTTCGACGCCAAGAGACGTGCCTGCGTAGCCGGAACCGGTGGCGTGTTCCCAGAAGTCGCGAATGTCGGTGCCGTCGAGAAGGAACATTTCTTGGGCCTGTGGGCCGCGAGCCGGCGACCGAGTAGTTGTTCATCATGCCGTAGAGGCGGCCGGTGACGAAGTTTAGCGCCGGCGCGATGGTCGACACACCGGGAGCAAGAGCAAGGAGCTGCTCGAAATTGCGTCCGTTGAGCGGGAGTTCGCGCATTTGCGTCGGGCTGACGAGAGTGGAGACTTCCGACGAGGTTGTTTCGACGCGCGAAACCTGGCTCTCGACGCTGACCGTTTCCTTCACTTCGCCAACGGGCATCGAGAAATCAACGACGACGGTGCCGCCGACCGAGAGCGTGACCCCCGGATGGACGACGGTTCGGAAGCCCGACTGCGACCCCGCACGTTGTACGTGCCGACCGGCAAGTCGGAGAGCGTGTAGCGGCCCTGAGCATCGGAGACCGTAGACTGAGAAGCGTTCGTTTCGGTGTTGGTCGCCTGAATTCTTGCGCCGACCATTGCGGCGCCGGAAGCGTCCGTGGCCGTGCCCGAGATTGTCGCCGTTGGGGCCTGCGCCCACAACCGCCCCGCACTGAATGAAGCAACCAACAATGCCATAGACAGGCAGATCAGAATCTGCCCGCACACGCTACGCCCCTTTGCCATTCCCCACCTCCACTTTAGTTATTTCGCACTTTTCTGAAGTCAGGCCCGTCCCCCACCCGTACACGAAGACGCCTCTGTGCCATGCGTCATACTATCGACTGCGGGTCTTTGTCAACATAAATATGTATACAAAAAGACGATTCGGGCGCGTGCTGGACGCTCTTTCTGCCCCGGAGGCTCTTTGCAATGTGGAAATATATGTGTGGTTTAGGACATTTCGATGCCTGGATTCAACCGACAGCGCTCGCGTCAGAATGGATGCATGGGGCACGTTGGGAGTACAATCCAGTGTTGCATCGCTGTTGACACTTTCCCGCGGACGTAGTAATTACCGCAACGCTGTGGACGCGAAACGCATGCCAGCATGGCGCCGTATCGCGCAGCGCATCGAGCTTGGCGAAATTATCGGAGGTGCGGCATGAGTTACAATTATCCTGCGACCGGATATCACCACATCACTGCGTGCGCGGGTGGCGCGCAGGAAGACGTTGAGTTCTTCACGCGGGTCGTCGGTCAGCGCCTCGTCAAGCAAACCGTCCTGATGGACGGCAAGTTTCCGCACTATCACCTCTACTACGCGAATGCGAACGCCGAACCCGGCTCGGTGATGACGACATTCCCGTACAGCCGCATTATGGGCCGGCGCGGATCGGGACAGGTGCAGTCGATCGCTTACACCGTGTCCAAAGGAACGCTGCCATTTTGGAAAGAGCACCTCAAGCGCCATAAGGTTGAACAGGGGCCCGTTGAGGAGAGATTCGGGCAGCGGTTCATCCGATTCACTCATCCCTCGGGAATGAGCTTCGAGGTCCTGGAAGATGCGAAGGACGCGAGAGTCGGCTGGACAACGGATCAGATAAGCCAGGGCGAGGCCGTGCGCGGTTTCCACGGCCCCGTACTTTCCGTGCGGGATGTCAGCGAGCAGGAACGATTCCTCATCGAAGCTCTTGGGTTTCGCAAGACAGGCGTGGATGGACGGTATCATCGTTTCGAAATTGTGGGGCGGGGGCGCCAACAAAATTCTGGAACTCCTGCACGAACCGGATCGCGCTCCCGGCAGCTGGAGTTTCGGCGCGGGCACCTTCCACCACATTGCGCTTTGGGTGGCGGATGACGAAGCGATGGCGGCGCAGAAAGCCATATACGAAGAGCTCGGTTATACGGATGCCTCCCGAAATAAAAGACCGCTATTACTTCCATTCGATGTACGTTCGCTCGCCCGGCGGAATTCTGGTGGAATGCTGCTGCAACGCCAACGGCGGATTCCAAAGAGATGAGCCGGCCGACCAGCTGGGCGCCAAGCTTCTTCTGCCACCGTGGTTTGAGGAGCGCCGCCAGGAAATTCTCGCGAGCCTCGAGCCGATCACGCCGCCGGCGATGGCCATCTCGCGGTCCTGAGCCGCGCGGCAAATCCCCTGACAATCGGAGACCCATGAAACGGAGTGAGGATCGCATTCTGACCACGCACGTTGGCAGCTTGATTCGCTCCAAAGAACTGAGGGATGCGGCCGCTGCCGCGCGGACTTCGCCGGAGAATACGCAGAGCTACGAGGCTTTGCTGCGCCAATCCGTGGACGATGTCGTGAAGATGCAAGCCAAGGTTGGCATCGACATCGTCGATGACGGCGAATACGGGAAGGCGAATTGGGCGAATTACATTCTCGACCGCGTCACCGGTTTCGAGCTTCGCCCGCAGGAATTGCGCCCCGTGCTTTGGCTCGGGCGCGATCTTCAGCGATTTCCGGAAGTGATGAAGGCTGAGTTTCCGTTTGTTCCGTCGATGGAGGCGGGGCTGCCGACGCGAGCCTGCGTCGCGCCGATTCAATACCGCGATACGGGGAGCATTCAACGCGACATTCAGAATCTCAAGGCCGCGCTGAAATCGGTTGCTGTGGAGGAGGCGTTCCTTCCGGTGGTTGCGCCGGCGAGCGCCGCGTACGATGGTGTCAACGAATACTACGCGAGCGAAAAAGAATATGTGTACGCGATGGCCGACGCGTTGCGCCAGGAATACCGCGCGATTTATGAATCCGGATTGCTGCTGCAAGTCGACGACGCCGTGCTGGCCAATATGTACGACCATCTCGTTCAGAAGAGCCCGGAAAATTATCGCCGGTGGGCGGGCCTGCGGATCGAAGCGCTCAATCACGCGCTCGAGGGAATTCCCGAGGACCGCGTTCGCTACCACATCTGCTTCGGCAGCTGGCACGTGCCGCACATGGCGGACGCCCCGCTCGAAGAGATTGTCGGCTTCATCCTAAGCGTTAAAGCCGGCGCGTATTCGATCGAAGCGGCCAATCCGCGCCACGAGCACGAATGGCGAGTTTGGGAATCGCGCAAGCTGCCCGACGGCAAAATCCTGATTCCGGGAGTGGTGACGCACCACACGATCACGGTCGAGCACCCGCGCCTCGTGGCGGACCGCATCGTGCGCTTCGCGAGGATCGTGGGGCGCGAAAATGTGATCGCGGGAACGGATTGCGGCTTCGCGCAGACGGAGATGGTCCAGCGCGTGCCGCCGTCGGTGATGTGGGCGAAATTCGAGGCACTGGTCGCGGGCGCACGCCTCGCGAGCCAGGAGCTTTGGCGTTAGGCGATATTTCAAGGTCGACTCGGCGGTGACGACACAGCCGCGCCGCACACCCCCTGAAGTGGCAGTGCTGTCACTAGATCGAGGCCTACGCTACAATGTGGAAACGACTTAGAAACGGAGGGGTGGCCGAGTGGTTGAAGGCGGCGGTCTTGA
>CAVUDN010000021.1:0-20108 GCA_963740095.1 uncultured Acidobacteriota bacterium | reverse complement strand
CGCGGTGCAGGCCTCGGTCGTCGCCGCCTCCGTCGAGAATGCTCCGCAGCAAAAGGAACTCTTCGAGCGAGCGCGTCGCGAGAAACTGCCACCGGAGCGCAAATCCATCACCCACAAATTCTCGGTCGGCGGCCACGAGGGCTACATCACGGTCGGCATGTACGACGATGGCAAGCCCGGCGAAATCTTCATCAAGATGGCGAAGGAAGGCTCCACGCTGTCGGGGATTATGGACGCCTTCGCGCTGTCCGTCTGGATTCCGCTGCAGTACGGCGTGCCGCTCCGCGCTCTCGTCGATAAGTTCTGCAATTCGCGCTTCGAGCCTTTGGGCTACACCGGCAATCCGAAGATTCGCTACGCCAAGTCCGTGGTCGATTACATCGGCCGGTGGCTCGGCGGCAAGTTCATCTCGCCCGATTATCTCGATAACGACGCCGCAGCACTCGAAGACGCGCCCGCCGCCGCGGCTGTGAACTCAGCGGCATCTGTAACTCCTGTTCCCACGAGGGTCGTGGAGGCGGAAACGATCACACGGGCGCGCGCTGCCATCGAAGACGCGCCCTACTGCTCCGAGTGCGGCATGCTCATGACGCCCAACGGCAGCTGCTACAAGTGCTCGAACTGCGGTTCCACATCCGGCTGCAGCTAGACCGCACCCGAATCATCTCGAAAACAAAAAGGGCTCCCGTCCCCACGGGAGCCCTTCGCATTTTAGCCCGAAGCGACCGGGCAAAATAAAAGGGGGCCCACCCGGACCCCCTTGTTCTTGCTCTACCCCCAAGTTCCGGTCTCGGCGCGACGAAACCGGCCCACCCCGGGATAAGAGACAGCCGGACTGCCATTGTGCACGCGCCCTGCCACGTCTACCCATTTCTCCAAACCTCTCTATCACGCTGATAATAAAATGTTTATATAATCCATATTATACAGGCGGGTGGTCCGGGAGGAGCGCGAATCCACTTTCTGAAAGCTTTTAGCCTTTGTTTCTACGTTCTTTGGAAGAATCAATCTTACCTATCGTTTTGATAACGCTTTGTGATCGGCGATCTAGATACCGATAGCGGTCCGCAACGCGGTCGCCAGCGCCTCGGTCCATCGCTCCACGTTCTCAGGGCGTTCCGCCTCCACCATCACCCGCGCGAGCGGCTCGGTGCCCAATAGCGCAGCACGACACGCCCCGATTTACCGAGCGCCTCCACCGCCCGCTTCAGTGTCTGCGCCACCTCGGGCAGCGATTCGAGCGGCGGCTTCGACTTCACCTTCACGTTGACGATCTTCTGCGGAAAAATCTTGAGGTCGGCGACCAGCGCATCAAGCGGCCCGGCGATCGCGACGAGTGAAGCGATCTTGAGCGCCGTCAGCATACCGTCGCCGGTCGTGGCATCGTCGAGGAAGAGGATGTGGCCCGATTGCTCGCCGCCGAGGTTTGCGCCGATCCGCCGCATCTCTTCGAGAACGTAACGGTCCCCCACGTCCGTGCGCACCAGCGTCAGCCCCGATTTCTCGAGCGCCCGTTCGAGCCCGAGATTCGCCATCGTGGTGCCGACGATCGCGCCGCCCTTCAGCTTGCCCGTCGATTTCAGGAAGCGCCCGGCGGTCAGCAGGACGCCGTCGCCGTCGACGAGCCTGCCCGTCGCGCTCGAAAAGATGGCGCGGTCGGCGTCGCCGTCAAACGCCACGCCCAGCGCCGCGCCCGTTTCGACCACGCGCTTCTGCATCTCCTCGGGATGCAGCGATCCGCAGCCGGCGTTGATGTTGCGGCCATCGGGCGCATCGTTGATGGCGGTCACGTTTGCGCCAAGCGAGCGAAAGAGCTGCGGCCCGAGCTTGCTGGCCGCGCCGTTGGCGCAGTCGAGCACGATTTTCATTCCGGCCAGCTTCGCGCCAGGGAAGATCGCCTCGCGCAGCCCCGCGAGATAGTCTTCATGCAGTTGCTGGTTGCCGTTCGCTCCTGCCGCGCTCATTTTGCCGGCGGCATGGCTCGTCTTTCCCGCTGCCGCGCCGTTTTCCGAGAAGATGAGTCCCTCGATGGCGGCTTCCTCGGCATCCGGGAATTTCATTCCCAGCGACGAAATCAGTTTCACGCCATTATCGTGATACGGGTTGTGCGATGCGGAAATCACCACGCCGGCGTCGAATCCTTCGCGACTCACGAGCCACGCAACACCCGGCGTCGTCAGCACGCCGGCGG
This sequence comes from uncultured Acidobacteriota bacterium, assembly GCA_963740095.1. Lineage (GTDB taxonomy): Bacteria > Acidobacteriota > Terriglobia > Acidiferrales > UBA7541 > Palsa-295. The sequence goes on along the minus strand of CAVUDN010000021.1, from coordinate 17,917 downwards.
AAACAGCTTCCGCGCCCGAAGCGGCCAAGCCGCGCGCGATCTGCTCGGCGATGTGCGGCCCGGATTCGCGTGTGTCGCGTCCGATCAGGACGCGAGGCCGCGCGCCCAGCGCCTTTTTCCGCGATACGAGATGCTCGCCGAGCGCGAAGCCCACGCGCTCGATCGTCGCGTCATCCAGCGGGTATTCCCCCGGAATACCGCGGATACCGTCCGTGCCAAAAAACTGTTTCACCATCTCGATGGAGCTTCCCCCCGCGCGGAAACACGCGAATCTCAATCTTAGCACCGCCGCGCTCGCGCTCCGCTGTCTCCGCGCCCATTTGCGCGAAAGTTAACGGAACACGCACGCATTCATCTGCGGCGACGGGCGCTGTGATATCGTTGTGGCCAATGTCCCCCACAGAGACGAAGGTTAGCTCGAGTTCCGTCAGCGGAAAGATCATTGCGGCGGGGATCCTCATCGCTTTTTGTTACTGGGCCTCAACCGTCCTCGTGACGCTGCTGGTTGCTGTGCTCACCGCCTACTTTCTCGATCCAATCGTCAGCTGGCTCGAGATGATCCGCGTGCCGCGCGCTCTCGGCTCGTTGATCGTCGTCCTGGTGACGCTCGCGCTGATGGCCGCGCTCGGTTGGACGCTCGTCGAGCGTTTCGATCAGTTCGGAAGCGACTGGCCGAAGTATCGCGCGCCGCTCCGTGAAGTTTTCCAGGCCGTGGATACGAGGCTCGCGAACCTCGAGGCGCACGTCTCCGAAATCGCCCCAGCGCCGCACGTGGGCGAGCATGTCGTCACCATCACCGAATCGCACGCGGTACGCGACGCGCTTCTCGGCCGCCTCAGTTCGGTCTACGGCTTCATCTTGGCCGCGAGCTTCATTCCCTTCCTCGTGTTCTTCATGCTCACCGCGAAACGTCAGGTGGTCCACGCCACGATGCAGCTATTCCGCTCGAGCGAACGCACGCAAGTGAAAGAGGCGCTGGAGGACGTCACGCGCGTCTTGCGCACCTACCTGATGGGCACCGCGCTTGTGGGATTGATACTAATCCTCGCGAGTTGGCTCTTCTTCTGGGCTATTGGACTCGAGTTTCCGTTCCTCACCGGACTGGTTTCCGGGATCTGCAATCTCGTGCCTTATATCGGTTTGGTGCTCTCGTGGGTGCCGCCGCTGCTGATCGGAGCCGCGCAGTTCCACAAGATCGGTCCTTTCATCGGCATCGTCGCCATGCTTACGTTCTTCCATATTGTCGCGGCGAACCTGTTGGTGCCGGCACTGGTCGGTTGGCGCATGCGGCTGAATGCCGTCGCGCTGACCATCTCGATTCTCTTCTGGGGGTGGCTCTGGGGCGCGATGGGGCTGATCCTCGCGATCCCGATCACTGCGGTCGTCAAAGTGATCTGCGATCACGTCCCCGGGTGGGAGCCGGTCGGCCGCTGGCTCAGCGCTTAGAGCTTGCCGCTCGAGCCTAATCGCGCGACCGCTTCGCGCAGCGCAGCCGCATCAGTCGTTTCTTGAAACATCCGGATTGCCGCGATTCCCGCCGCGCCCGCGCGAATGCACTCCGCGCCGTTTTCAGGGTCTATGCCGCCGATCGCGATCACCGGAATCCGAACCACGGAGCAAGCTTCCGCCAGCTTCGCAATCTCTTGCGGCGGCCCGAACTTTCTTTTTGCCGGCGTATCGAAGATCGGCCCGAAAAAAGCGTACGCCGCCCCAGCGCGTTCCGCTTCCCGCGCATCTTCGACGCTGTGGCATGAGACGCCAACCCGAAATCCCGCCGGCGCGTTTCCGTCGCGGCACCAGCGAATCACGTCTCGCGCGCGCAACGACTCGCCTCCCAAGTGCACGCCCGCCGCCCGAGCCGCCAGCGCCACGTCCAGCCGGTCGTTTACAAAAACAGACGCCGCCCGCGTCGCCGCCGCACGCACAGCCGCGCGCGCGAGTGCAAGCAATTCGCGCCCCGCCAAATCCTTTTCGCGAATCTGCACCCAGTTGGCTCCGGCTGCAATCGCCGCATCGATTTTTGCAAAGATCTTTTTGGCTGGATCGTCCGCGCCGAGCAACTTCCGGTTCGTGACGTAGCAGACGACGCGTTCAGGATCGGCTGGCAACACTGACCACTCGCTTGCGGAATGATTCGAGCGACAGCAGAACGTTCATGAATCCCAGTCCGGAAATCGCGCCGCGCATGAACGGATTTTTCAGCAGCAGCCCCAGCGCCGGATATTGATAGAAGAGGTAGTTGGTTTCCCATGAGTCCAGCCACGGCACGAGTATCAGAATCAACCCGAGCACGAACCAGATCAAAAGAAAGGGGACGCGCGCAATTCGACTCATTGCGGAACTAAGATTATGGGAGATTCTCGCGGGTGCTGCAACCGGAGATCAGGCTTTTTGCAGTGTCGCAATGCGATCGGCCACGTCGCGGTAGTCGATGTTCATTGCGTAGACCTGCCGGAAGCTGTCGAGCGCGGCCGACGATTCGCCCGCCAGATCGAGCGCAACTCCGAGATCGTACCGCAGCGCCATCACAGTTTCCTGATCGAGTCGCGGCGTTTCGAGCGCCCGCTGATACCACAGCGACGCGATCTTCGGCTCGCCTTTGTCGACAAAGGTGAGCGCCAGCAGGGTCGCGCAGTTCATCGCGTACGGGAAAGGCTTGCCCTTTTGCACGGCCTTGGCGACCTTTTGGAATTCGCCGATCGCCTCGTCGAGCAGACCCATTTCGCGGTAGGCGATGCCGAGGTTGTAGTGCGTCTCGAGATCTTCGTCCTCGTCCGCCATTTCGCCCAGTTCCGAGCGGAATTCTTGGAAAACCTCGGCCAGCTCGTTGAGGCTCTCGACCGTCGCCGCGGGAACGGAACCAACCTCCGCGAAGACGGGCGCCGGAGGCGCGGCGGGTACGATCGGAATCTTGGCTACGGGCGCTGCCGCCGCGGGCACTGAGGGTGCTGGCGGATGACCACCGTTTACCGGCGCTGCAGGAGTTTTCGCAGCTTTCGCCGGCTTTGCGGGTGGCGCTTCCATGTCGTCCAGTTCGGCCGCCAGCTCGCTGAGGAAATCCTCCGTCGTCGCGGTGCCTTGTTTTTCGGCCGTCTCGGCGGGACCGGCGCTCAATTCCAGCTCGAACTCTTTGCCGTGTTCGGCCGCCGCTTCCACAGGGCTCGCTTCTTCAGCGGGTTCCTCCACAATTTCAAGAACGGGCTCTTCCGCAGCCGGCTCGGCAGTAACTTCTTGAATCTCGATCGGAATCTCAGCCGCCTCGGGCTCCGCGGTCTCTTCGATCTCGGTTTGTTCCGTCTCTGCTTCCGCCGCTTCGACCGGCGCCGGTTCTTCGGCGGCTCGTGCGGGCGCCTGGGGCGTGTCCTCTGACGCTGCACTCGACGGCTCTACCACTTCCTGCGCCATCGCCTCCCATTCATCCGAGAGATCGACTTCTTCGCCAGATGACGCCCGGGCCGCAGCAGGAGCCTCTTCCGCCTTTGGTGATGCTGGTGCCGCGGCGACAGGGGCCGCAGGAGCAGACGCAGGCGCTGCCTGAGGCGGTGCATGTTCTTCCGTCTCGGCCGGCGCGACCGCGACTTCGAACTCAGCGTGCGCGGCAGGCGCAGCCGGAGCAGCCGGAGCAGGGCTTGCATCCTGCGAAATAGCTTCGGCCGGTGCGACTTCGATCTTCGCCTCGGGCTCGCTCGCCACCGGCGCGGCCATCGCGGCCATTGGAGCGGAAGCTTGTTCCGTCGCCGCGCCCTTTTCTTCCTCGCTCGTATCGGCTGCCTTCTCGAATCTGCTGCGAAGCTCGGCAAAGCGCTCGGCGTTGACTGAATCGTTTCGCTCGCGGTGAATCTGTTCGAGCTGCGCGGCAAGTTCTGCCGTGCGGCGTTCGTCGCCCGCGCCCAGGTAGAAATCCAGCAAACGTTCGAGCGTGGCCGTATGTCGCGGCGCGCGTTGCAAGACGTTTTCGAGCAGGTGCGTCGCCTTGTGCGTCAGGCCGTAGCTCGAGAAGAGGTCCACGTCGGTGAGAGCCTGCGACACATACCGCTGCGTGTCTTCGTCGAGGGTCTCTTCGGCGATGACCGGCTGAGCGGGAGTGGCAGATAGCCTCCGGGGTTCCTCAGCCTCGCCCTGAGCCTGGACAACAAGTTTCTCCTCGGCGATCGGCTTGAGTGACGCCGGAGCCCGTGGCTTGGCCGGCGCTCGAGCGGGTGCATCGCCTCGCGCACGCTGGTGAAGCTCGTCGAGCCTCGTCAGGAGGCGTTCGTCGTCTCGATTTTTCTCGATGAGTTCCTGCATCCGCTCTTCGGCCTTCCCAAAGTCTCCGGCGTCGGCGTAGGCATCGACAAGCTCGCTCAGCGCGGAGTCCAGGTGGAAAGGATCGCTTGTGTGCCGCGAAAAATCGGCCAGCAGCTCGTTCGCCTCGATATCGGCCGGCAGTTTCTCGGTGATTTTCAGAAGCGCTTGCATGAACTTATCCTGCTCGTTCGCCTCCGTCATCGGTTCGCGGAGTTCGAGCAGCAGCGGAAGGGCTTCTTTTGCTTTCCCCGCCTCGGTCAGCGCGTCCACCACTTTTGCCAGCAATCCGGAATGCGAGCTACCGCGCACCATCTGGTTGCGCGCCCGGTCGGCAGCCTTTGCCGTCTGGCCCGACTTCAGCTCCAGGTCGAGGATCATGTTCGTGACATCGCCGCCCGCATCGGCTTCCGGATGCTTCTCCAGGATGGCGATGGCCTCAACGTTCTTGTGCGCCGCGATCAAAATTTTGGCCTTCAGAAGCTGTGCCGCTACGTTGGTTGGATCGACGTCGAGCGCCCGGTCGATCAGTTTCGGCGCCTCCTCGGCATCGCCTTGCTCGAAGAGCCTCTGCGCGTAATTGAAATATGTCTGGGCCGCCTCTTTCTTCTGGCCCATCACGTTGTAGAGTTCGGCGAGGCGCATCTGCACGCGCGGATTTTCCGGCTCGACGTCCAGCAGCCGGTGCAGCACCTCCACGGCCTTGGGTGCGTGGTTCGCTTTCAGGTGAGCCTCAGCGATCTGCAGGAACAGCGGCCGGGCCTCGCTCAGCACGCCCTGCTGCACGTACAGGTCGGCTAGCCGTTCGAGTGGCTGCAGTTCGTTCGGCGCGAGCTTGGCGATCTTTTTGTAGATTGCGATGGCTTTGCTGTTGAAGCCGTCGCCCAGGTAGACTTGCGCGAGCCGCTCGAAGTACTCGACCGCCTGCGGCATGTCGCCTTGGCGAGCGAACAGGTCTCCGACAGTCATCAGCGTCGCCTGATCCTTCGCGTCGTGCCGGAGGATCTGCTGGTATTCGCCGATCGCCTGAGCGACCTTGCCCTGGTTGAGGAACTTCAGCGCGCTCTCGAGCGCTTTGCTTTTGTTAAACGCCATGAACGGTTCCGCATGCCCCACCCGCGTCTGGCCTTGAGGAAGGTCGTGGGGTCAGAGCGGATCAGGCTTGAAGGTTAGCATGCGCGAAAAACCAGGGTCTATGTGACGGAGAGGGGGTGGTGCCGAAGGGGATAATAGGGTGGTGGACCGGGCGGCTCCGGCAGTGACGCCCAGACGAGCGGAAGCGCCCGATACCCGGCTTAAGGAGTCGAATCCGCGAGCGCGCTGCCAGCACCATCGGCCGCAGCCTCCAGCGGCAGCGGGGTCTGCTCCGCCCCGGCGGCCCAGCAGCGTGCCTCTCGCACCGGGGCATACGAATACCGGTGCAGCGGCGACGGCCCGTGCCGCCGCAGCGCCTCGAGATGATCCGGCGTGCCGTAGCCCTTGTTCTGTGCGAGCCCATACTGGGGATACAGCTGGTCGTATTCCTCCATCCGCCGGTCCCTTTCGACCTTCGCCAGAATCGATGCAGCCGCGATTGACACCGAGCGCGCGTCTCCATGAATCAGCGCCTTCTGCTCGATAGGTAGATCGAGCTCGATGGCGTCGAGCAGGAGATAGTCGGGAAAGGGATCGATCTGCGAGATGGCGGCAACCATCGCCTGGCGGCTGGCCTGGTAAATGTTCCACGCATCGATCCGGCTCGAGTCGATTTCCGCCACGGCCCACGCCAGCGCGTGCTGCCGGATGCGCACGGCGAGCTCGCCGCGGCGCTCCGGCGCGAGCTTCTTTGAGTCGTCGAGCCCCACAATTCGCCGCCGCGGATTCAGGATTACGGCGGCGGCAACCACTGGGCCGAAGAGGGAGCCGCGCCCTGCTTCGTCCAATCCAGCGATGCGCTGCCATCCGTGCTGGCGCGCCTCGCGCTCGTAGCGTGAGCAGCAAAGCCGACTCATCGGCGACGGATTTTAGCACACGCCTGCGCGATGCTGCGTGGTGCGATCGAAAGATTTGAACAAAGCTGCTCGGAAAAACAAGAGCCCGCCCCGGAAACGCCGGGCGGGCCAAAACGTTTTTCAATCAAATTGCGCGGAATCGGATTTGCAACTACTCGGCGGCAGCGGCGACAGCTTCCAGCTTGGGGGCAGCGCGCTTGATGCGTGCGGCCTTGCCCTTGCGCCCGCGCAGATAATTCAGCTTGGCGCGCCGCACGCGGCCTTCGCTCACCACGTCAATCGAGCTGATCATCGGCGAATGAACTGGGAAGATGCGCTCCACGCCGACGCCAAAGCTCACGCGCCGCACGGTAAAGCTTTCGCCCAGAAGCTCGCCACGCCGGCTCATCACCACGCCTTCAAACGGCTGGATGCGCTCTTTGTCGCCTTCCCTCAACCGGACGTGCACGCGGATCGTGTCACCGGGACGAAATGCCGGATGGTCCTTGCGTAGTTGCGACTCCTGCGCCTTAGCGATGATCGGTTTCATGACAGTTTTTCCCTGCAGACCCGCTCAGGTGGGGCCAGCACACAACGCACAATCTCGTATTATAGCGAATTTGCGTCGCGCAGCCTACACGAAATTAACGCGGCGTTAATGAAGGGCAGCCCTGGGCTTGGCCGACGCCACAGGCGCGGCATCGGCCAATCCAGAGCGATCAGCTAGTCATCATGGACGAACCGACTCAAGTTCGGTCGGTCGTGCCATGGAAAAAAAAGACCGACTTCCATTTCGCGGTGCGCGGATTACGCTGTGAGTCGTAGGAGACTAACGGCGCAGAGCCACAAGCGAAAGGAGAATCGGTCCTATGAGTAAAATACGATTTGTTGGCCTGGATGTCCATGCTGAGACCATTGCTGTCGCGGTGGCGGAACCGAACGGTGAAGTTCGATCCTTGGGCCTGATCCCCAACCGGCCGGAATCGGTTCGACGGTTGGTTCGAAAACTGGAACCTGTGGAGCCACTGCGGTTCTGTTATGAAGCGGGTCCCACGGGCTACGTGCTGTATTGGCAACTGACCGCCCTGGGAGCGAAGTGCGAAGTGGTCGCGCCGTCGCTGGTGCCAAGCAAGCCGGGGGACCGGGTGAAGACCGATCGGCGTGACGCCCTGAAACTGGCCCGCTCCTACCGAGCCGGCGATCTCACGGCGGTGTGGGTTCCCGACGCGGCGCACGAAGCGCTCCGAGACTTGGTGCGAGCTCGGGAAGCCGCGAAAGGAGACCTGCTGCGAGCACGACATCGATTGAGTAAGTTTCTGTTGCGTCACGGATGGCGGCGTCCGGAGAGTATCAAGTCTCCGTGGACCAACGCTCATTTGGAGTGGATCAAGACGAAGGTTCATTTCCAGCAGCCCGCGCAGGAGATTGCGCTCACCGACTACGTCCACCAAGTCGAGCACCTGGTGGCCCGCATCGAACGGTTGGACCAGGCAGTGCTGGAGGCAGCGCGCTCGGTGCCACCACAGATGCGCGCGGTGATCGAAGCCTTGCAGGCACTGCGGGGTATTGCGCAAGTCACGGCGGTGACCATCGTCGCCGAACTGGGGCAGATCTCCCGCTTTGCCAGAGCCAGGCAATTGATGGGATATAGCGGCCTGGTTCCCCGCGAAGACTCCAGCGGCCAACGAGAACGGCGGGGCGCCATCACCAAGACCGGCAACGCGCATTTGAGACGCGTCATTGTCGAAGCGGCCTGGGCCTATCAGTTCCGACCTTGGCTGGGCGGCTATCTGTTGAAACGCCAGGTAGGACTGAGCGAAGAAGTGAAAGAGATCGCTTGGAAAGCACAGCATCGATTGCACGCCCGCTACCGAAAACTGCTGGCGCAAGGAAAGAACAAACCGCAGATCGTAACGGCCGTGGGGCGAGAGTTGCTTGGGTTTGTCTGGGCCATTGGCGTGAAGGTCGAAACCAGGATACGCGAACAGAAGCAGGTCGCAGCGTAAGTCAGCGAACCACAGGAGGAAGGCAGTGCGGATGGCGGTCGAGCCGAACACGGAAAGGAGAGTCCTCGTATGTTCTATGCGGCAGGCTCTCTGGGCCCAACCCGCGCTCCTAGTCCGAGGCAGCTCCCGACGGATCACGATTATGCGGTTCCGACCCGCGAATATCAGAGTGATCAACCGTCGCGATGACCGCCTCGGCCGCCGTCCGCACTGCTTCCCACTTCCTAGAGAAGAACAGCGCAAACCAACACCGCGAATGTATTTGACAGGTTCGTCCATATCAGAACGTGTATTTCAGCCCGAATTGCAGAATGCGCCCCGGCACCGAACTCGACGTGATCTGTCCGAACGTGGTCGAGTTGCGATCGTTGCCGGGTTCGTTGAACTGTGCATGATTGAAGAGATTGAAGAATTCCGCCCGGAACTGAAGGCTGGCGTCCTCCCGCAGTCCTCCGACCACCGTATTCTTGATGATCGCCATGTCAAAGTTAAGCTGCGTGCAGCAGCGCATGATTCCGACACCGGAATTGCCGAATCCCGTGCCGCAATCGAGAAATCCTGCGGGCAAGGTCTGCGAGGCCGTGCACGTCCCCGTATTCGGAGTCGTTGTATTGGGAACGCCGCCAAAGAGCGGTGCTGGAACGAAGGCCTTTGGATTGATGAACCCGTTTACACGGGACTCCATGCTGCCCGATGTGCCGAGCGGTATGCCCGACTTGCAGTTGCCGAGGGAGTTGCAATTGACCGGGTCCGCAAGTTCGGCTCGGACGTACGGGCCAGTCGCGGGAATAGAGCCGTACAAGAGACCGGCACCGCTTCCGTCGACGATTGTGAAAGGCAGACCGTCCTGAATTGTCGTCACGCCGGAAACGCCCCACCCGCCTAGCGCCTTCCCTTTCCACCCATCGGCCTTGTAGGGGAGGTCGTAGCTATAGCTCACAACCAACCGCTGGGGGCGATTGAACGCCGCCGGCCCGTACTGCTGTCGCACGTTCAGCGGGTCGTTGCTCGACGCGCTTCCGGAAAGCACGTTGCCGGGCGTGGCAATGCCGGCGCCGGCTGCGCTGGCGTTGATATCGGTTTTGAGATTGCTCCAGGTGTAGGAAGCTTGAATCAGGAGACCGTGTGAAAACGTGTGCCGGATTTGAGCTTGCAAAGCGTTGTACAGGTGGGCTCCGTCCGTTTCGACCTGCTGCAAATTCCCGGGGTTCACGCCGAGGTAGCTTACACGGCCGAGATAATTGGAGGCGGTGTTTGCCAGAACCTGATTCGCCGGGTTGGTGTTGGCCACATCGTTCATCGGGAATGAATTGGCCGGCCTCTCCAGATTGATGTTGACCTGGTCGGTCGGCGGATTCGGGGCTCCGGCAACAAGATATGCGAGGTTCGGGTCGCGGTTCCAATCGTAGAGATGAATTCCGTGCGTTCCTACGTAGCCGATATCCGCGATCCAGCCGTGTGCGAACTCGTACTGGATGTCGAGGTTATATTGCTGGACCTTCGGGGTCCGCATCCTCGGGTCGTCGCCAGGGTTAAGAAGCCCCGACGCATTGCCGCCGTTGATGTCCGTGATCGTGGTCGCACCGTACCCCGGAGTCGATCCAGCCACGGCCAAGGTGCGCGGTATGAAGCCAAGGAATGCTTGCGCCACGAACGGATTCTGCAACGTTTCCGAAGGATCCGTGCCGATCCCTGTGGCGTAGGGCGGCATATTGCCCACGATGTTGTCCCCGACGAGGTTGCCGTAGACTCGATCGAAGAACATTCCGTACCCCGCACGAATCACAAGCTTGTCGCTGAATGGCTGCCACGCCACGCCAATGCGCGGGGAAAAGTTGTCGAGGGGAGAGCCGTTGAGCAAGGTGTTGTTGTTATTCACCGTAATGCCCGTCGTGCCGAACTGCCCGGTTAGGTTTCCGTACAACGCGCGGTTGTAATTCTTTTGAATGAGATAGCCCGCGAGAGTGCCGGTCGGGTTGTTTATGAAGAAGGAACCTGTATTGACCAGGCCGGCCAACGGCGCCGCGAAGTTTGTAAACACGCCATACTCGTCGCTGGGCCAGCCGTCATATTCCCAGCGGATGCCCAGGTTCACCGTGAGCCGCCTCGACACCTTGATATCGTCTTGCGCGAACGACGAGAACTCGTTGATGCGCCAGTGGTGAGGGTTTGTCGTGCCATTCGGCAACAGCCGGTACGTAAGGTTGATGAAAAATGGGTTTCCGACAAAAGGGGTTCCGTCCTGGGGAACGCCACTGCTGCTCGTCATCAGATCGGCGGTATTCCCCGCGACGATCCAACCCCTCTCCCGGTCTGGCTGCGCCCAGTTCCACTGGATGCGCTGCGTTCCCACTCCCGCTCGAAACGAATGCCTGCCGTGGTTCCAAGAAATCTGGTCGCCGGTGATGAACGTGTTCTGAAGGCTGTGCGTCGCCGAGAAGAAATTTCCTCCGGCCTGCCATGCTCCCCAGTTCGACCCTGGAAACGTGAAACCACCGACGACCGGGACTAGAGAGTCTTCGCGATTGTTGGCGGCGGCCGCAGAGAGGGGGCACGGCGTTCCATTGTTAATCGCCGGAATGATATTAAGCGGCGTGATGCCGTCGCCCGCGCAGGATTGCACCGTCACGCCATCCGTGACGTTGAGGAACAGCCGCTGGAAGGAGAACGTCGCTTCATTCACGAAATTGCTGGTGAGAACCGACGTGAGCCTCACAACCGCCGATTGCGAACCGTAACGCCCATCCTCTGGAGCCCCCGGATCGCACCCACTGAGGATGCAGCTGAAACTTTGGGTCTGAGGATCCTTCGAGAAGAAGTATTTTTCCGTCAGCGTGTGCTTGCTCGAGATCACGTAGTCCGTATTGATCATGAACTGATCTTCGCTGGCGATTGTGGGCTGCGAAATGGTTGTCGGCACAGAACATGAACTGGTGGCCACGCAGAAGGGTATGCCACTCGAGTTGTAACGCAGGCTGGGGATGTAGTAGCCGTTGTTGAAGCCTCCCTTCACCTGCTGAATTTTCTCAGTCTGCCTCAGAAGATTGATGAACGTGTTACTGATGTTGGACCCGTCGTTCGCGACCGGGGTATTTGTACCCAACCCGAGACCGATGGCTCCCAGGAAGTCATTCTCTCCGCCGAACGCGCATCCCAGGTACTTCCGATACGTAGAGGCATCGCAGGGTGCGCCAACGGTTCCCTGGACGAAGCTAGGGTAGAAAAACGAGGGAAGTAAATTGGCGTTCGTCGAACCCGGAGTATTAATCCCGTAGTCGAGTGGGATCGTGTAGCCGGCACCCTGATCTGAACGCGCGTTCGCAAGAGGAACCCCGGGCTCGTTAAACGGCAGCAGGCCGACGGAAGTGATGCCGGTGGCGAAGCCATTGCTGCCGATTCCGTTCAGCTGCCGCGTGCCCTGATAGGAGCCAAAGAAGAAGAGCTTGTCTTTCTTGATCGGTCCGCCGAAGGTCCCGCCGAATTGGTTCTGCTTCACGGTCGGCGGCTTGTTTGCCAGCCCTTCGCCCAGTTCCGAGCGCTTGTAAAAGAAGTCGTTGGCGTTGAAGATGTTGTTGCGATTGAACTCCCACAGTCCTCCGTGGAACTGGTTTGTGCCGCTCTTCGTCACCACGTTCACGTTCGCGCCGGGGTTCTGGCCGTACGCGGCGTCGTATTGCGAGGTCTGGACCTTGAACTCCTGAATCGAGTCCGGGTTGGGAATCGGGATCCCGGCGTAGCTGCCGGATTGCGCCGCGCCCCCGCTGCCGTAATTGGTGGTGACGACTCCGTCCATCAGGTAAGTGTTTTGATCGGACCCCGACCCGTTCACATTGATGTCCATCGTGCCGTTCCCGACCGCCGTCGCGGTCGCCACGTTCGCCACGACCCCAGGCGAGAGGTCGATCACCTGCGTGTAGTTGCGCGTGCTCAGAGGCAGGTTGGTCACCGTTTGCCCTCCAACCAGGCCCCCTACCGTGGCGTTCTGTGTCTGAATCGTCTCCGCCGTGGATGAAACCGTCACTTCCTGCGTCGTCGCGCCAACCTCCAGGGTGCGATCCAGCGCAACCGTTTCCGTGACGTTCACGGTGGTCGACGGCACTTCGGCCGTCTTAAAGCCCATCGCCGAAAACTTCACGCTGTAGTTTCCAGGCGGCAACAGCGAAAACTTATACAAGCCGTTGGCGTCGGTGGTCGTCGTGCGCGTTTGGCCCGTCGCGAGACTTGTCGCCGTAACGGTCGCGCCCGCGATCACGCCCCCGGAAGGATCGGTCACCGTTCCGGCCAGCGCACCCGTCGAAGCGCTTTGTGCCATAGCCGGGGAAACGCAGATGCACAGTGCCAGCAGGCAAACCAGTAGCCCGCACGCGATCTTGAATCCCGAAAATTGTGATTGGAATACACACACACCCGACCGCTTGGCGAGCCTCAGCATTTTCATCCCCCCAAAAACCCCACCATTAAATAAAGTGGCCTGGATTTCGCGCCCCCCGGCGCGGGTCTGATGCAGACTGCGGATTGAAGCCGCGCCACCCCGGCGCGAGTCATCAAACAGGTCTGCAAGAGTCTGACTGGGCACAACTAAGCAGACTTGTGGCCGAAGGGTTTACTACCGATCGTTCTCTCTTGTCAAGGTTCAAACGGTGCAGTCAGGCTAGAAAAGACGACCCTATCCGGCGTTTTTCGTCGGCGCCCGCTCGCTCTCGGCACCCTGCGCCGCAGGACCGAGCAGCTCCGGCCGATTCCGGAGCGTCTTCGCGAGTGCCTGCTTGCGCCGCCACCGGCGGATTTCCTCGTGGTTGCCGCTCATCAGGACATCGGGGACATCCCATTTCCGGAAGGTCTGCGGCCGCGTGTAGTGCGGAAAATCGAGGATGCCGTGGTTCGGGAGGCGCGATCGGCCAATCTCTGGCTGTAGGGCCGCTGCTTGCTGTTCCCCATCCGGCGCCGCATCGGCCACCTCGCTGAAGGATTCATTCACCGCGGAATCCTCATTCCCGAGCGCCCCGGGAATCAGCCGCGTCACGGCGTCCAGCACCATCGCCGCCGCCAACTCCCCGCCCGATAGGACGAAATCCCCGATCGAAATCTCGTCCGTCGCCAGATGCTCGGCCACACGCTCGTCCACTCCCTCGTAGCGCCCGCAGAGCAGGACGATTCGTCCGAGCTTCGCGAATCGCCGCGCCGTCTCCTGCCGGAACAATTTCCCCGCGGCCGACAGCAACACGATCGCCGTCTCCGTCCGTTCCTTCGCGCCCGCCTCGCCCGCCAGCGATTCCACCGCCTCAAACAGCGGCTCCGGCTTCATCACCATTCCCTCGCCGCCGCCAAACGGCCGGTCGTCCACCGTCCGGTGCCGGTCGTGTGTGAACGCGCGCAGGTCGTGCACGTGCGTCTCGATCAGCCGCGCCTCGCGCGCGCGCCGCACGATCCCGTAATCGAGCGGCCCGCCGAAAAACTCCGGAAATATCGTGATGATGTCGAATCGCATGCGAATTCTCTTACAGCCAATACTAGCGTGTCATTCGATGCGAAGCGAGAAATCTGCCGTTGGAATTACCGCTGAGGAAGTGACGGGCGCCCGGTGTCCTACCGGTTCAATTCGCGCAGGCCTTCAGGCAGGACCACATCGATCCGCCGCGCCGCGAGATCGACGTTCACGCAAATTTCATCCGCGAGCGGAATCAGCACCTCGCCGTGCGCCGAATCCACCGCGAGCAGCGGCGTCCCGCCCGTGAACTCCACATCGCGCACCACGCCGACCGCCGCGCCGTCTTCGCGTATCTCGCACCCGATCAGATCCGTCACGTAATAGCTGCCGCCGGGCAGCGGCGCGCGCTCGGCCAGCGGAATCCGCACCTCGAGCCCCACCAGCTTCTCCGCATCCGAAATCGAATCCGAGCCTTCGAAGTGAAAGATGGCTTGCCCGCCGCGGCTGTGCGACAGCCAGCACGAACGCACGCCCACGCGCCTCCCCGCCGGCTCCGCATTCGCATCGGCGTCGCGCGCAGCATCTTTCTTGCCGTCGCATAGATAGACCTGTTTCAGATGTGTGAGGCGTTCGGGAAAGTCGGTGAGGATCTCGGCAGCTACTTCTCCGCGCCGTCCATGTGGGCGCACGACGCGCGCCACGGTGACACCCGCCGCCGGTGGGAATTGCCGCGTGGTCACACTACTCTAGGATTTCGAGTGTAAATCTCTTTCGCAGTTTCATGCCCGCGGCGCCCAGCAGCGTACGAATCGACTTTGCCGTGCGTCCCTGCCGTCCGATCACTTTGCCCAAATCTTCGGGATGGACCCGCAGTTCGAGAACCGTTACCTGTTCGCCGTCCACTGCGTGTACCTGTACTTGATCCGGATGATCTACGAGTGCTTTCGCAATCTGCTCCACCAGCTCCTTCATGACCGTTCCTCCACAGTGTGCCGTGCCCAGCGGAGAAATTCGCTTGAGCGGGTACGATAACCATGCACATGACACTCTGTAGAATGGACGCTTTAGGCGGGCTTGGGGTTGCGCAGCAAACTCCGAACCGTGTCGCTGGGTTGGGCACCCTTGCTGAGCCAGTACTGCACGCGATCGCGATCCACCTCTACCGCAGCAGGCTTCTTCAGCGGGTCGTACGTCCCCACGATCTCGACAAATCGGCCGTTCCGCGGCCGCGTCTTTTCCGTCACTACCACGCGGTAGAACGGTCGCTTCTTCTTGCCCATTCGGGCAAGGCGTATCATTAACACGAGCGATTCCTCCTTACTTCAATCTTGCCAGTATAGCGGACGCCGCCCCCTTTCACCAATCGCAATCTATGCCCAAGCCGGGCTATCATGCGGCAGAGAAGGGATATGTCCGACATCACTATTCGCCCGGCCGTTCGCGCCGATCTGCCTCGCCTCACCGAAATCTACAATCACTACGTCGTCCACACACCCGTCACCTTCGACGTAGAGCCCTACACCGTCGAGCGGCGCGAAACATGGTTCAGCCAGTTCGCCGCTTCGGGACGCTACCGCTTGTTCGTCGCCGAGGAAAATGGGTCCGTGGTCGCATATGCAGGGACCACTCGCTTCCGCCCCAAAGCCTCCTACGAAACCACGGTCGAAACCACAATCTATTGCGATCAGCGCGCCATCGGCAAAGGCATCGGCTTGCGCCTGTACGGCGCGTTATTCGACGCGCTGCAAGCCGAGGACATTCGCCGCATCGTCGCCGGCTACACGCTTCCGAATCCGGCGAGCGCCGCCCTTCACGAACGCTTCGGCTTCCAGCGCGTAGGAGTCTTCACCGAAAACGGCCGCAAATTCGGCCGTTACTGGGACGTCGCCTGGAACGAGCGTCCGCTTCGCATCCCTTAGGCGCTCATCTCGTTACGCTCGCTTGCGTCGGGTCTGAGTTTTTCCGGGTGCCCCATCCTCGGTTTGTGAGGGTGGGGTTTTTGACTTTGGTTTTGACTTTGTTTGCAGGCGCGCGCCTCATTTCAAGCCAGCAACCACAGCAGCTTCGCCGCCTCGGCGCACTGCTCTATCGTCTGCCGATCGCGCGCTGAAAACGCATCCGCTTTCTCGCTTTCGACGTCCACGGTTCCGATCACGCGCCCATCGGGCGAAATCACCGGCACGATAATTTCCGAAAGCGTGCTCCCAAAAGCCGTCAAATATCGCGGATCCTTGCGCACATCCCCAACCACCACCGCCTTCTTCTCCGCGATCGCCGCGCCCGTCAACCCTTTGGTCACGGGAAACGTTGGAAACTCCGGCGCGCTCGGCCCGCTCCAGCCCATGATCGACACATTCTCGGCGCCCACTTCGTAAACGCCCACCCAGCGATAATCGCCAATCTTCCGAATCAATTCCGCGAGCCGCTTTGCTCTTTCCGCGCGCAGCCCGCCGCTAGCCGCCGTCATCCGAATCTGGTTCAGCGTGTTGTCCATCACAATAGGCATGATCTTTTACCTACTTTGATTCGTTCCAGAGCTCGATTCGACGCAAGGCTTCTACCGTCGGACGCATATCACGAGCCGTCCCGCTAAGGCCCATGCGGTGGGTCACGATCTCCGCCAGATGTCGCGCTATTTTTTCGTCGCTCTCCTTGCGAATCAGCAGCCCAAGCACGGGTCCCACATAAGAATCGTATTCGTCCGCACATGCCGCTTCATCTTTGACGCCAATCGGATCCCAAACATTCATCAGGACGTCGCGTACTTGGCGCTCCATTCGTCTGACTTCGATCTTCGGGATCATCGCATGTCTCTACTTCAGTCCGGCGAGCTTCCCGATCCCGCGCATCTTCATCTTCGCCATGCTGCCGTACTGTTTCATCATCCGCCGCATGTCCGAGTACTGCTTCAGCACCTGGTTCACTTCCTGCACGGACGTCCCGCTGCCGCGCGCGATCCGCTTGCGCCGCTTGCCGTCGATCACGTTCGCGTCGGCCCGCTCCGCCGCCGTCATCGAATTGATGATCGCCTCGATCGACTTCAGCTGCTTCTCGTCGATTGACGCGTCCTTCGGAATTTTCGCGAACGGCCCCACCTTCGGCAGCATCCCCATCAACTGCTCGATCGAGCCCATCTTGCGAATCTGCTGCAGTTGGTCGCGAAAATCCTCGAGCGTGAACTCGTTTTCGCGCAGCTTGCGTTCGAGCTCGCGCGCCTGTTTTTCGTTGACGTTTCTCTGCGCCTTCTCGATCAGCCCCAGAACGTCGCCCATCCCGAGAATCCGCCCGACGATGCGGTCCGGCAGAAACGGCTCGAGCGCATCGTACTTCTCGCCCACGCCGACGAACTTCACCGGCGCGCCCGTCACCTTGCGAATCGAAAGCGCCGCGCCGCCGCGCGCATCGCCATCCATCTTCGTAAGGACGACTCCCGTCACGCCCAGCCGCTTGTGAAATTCCCCGGCCGACCGCACCGCGTCCTGCCCGATCATCGCGTCCGCCACGAACAGAATCTCCGCCGGCCCGAGCTCCTTCTTCAGCATCGAGAGCTCGTTCATCAGCTCGTCGTCGATGTGCAGCCGCCCCGCGGTATCCACCAGAATCACGTCGCACGCCGAAAGCTTCGCTTCGCGCACCGCGCCGCGCACGATTTCAAGCGGCTTGTCGGTTCCCGTCCCGGGCCAGATCGGCGTGCCCGTCGCCTTCGCCACTTGCGCCAGTTGCTCGCGCGCCGCCGGACGGTAAACGTCCGTCGACACGACGATCGGCCGGTGCCCATGCTCCGCCAGCCACTTCCCGAGCTTTCCGGTCGAGGTCGTCTTGCCCGATCCTTGCAGCCCGCAGATCAGCCACACCGAAGGCGGCCGCGACGCAAACTGCGGCCGCGCCTCGCGGCCGAGCAGTTCCGCCAGCTCGTCGCGAACGATTTTCACCACCTGCTGCTCGGGCGAAAGCTGCAGCAGCACCTCCGACCCCAGCGCCTTCTCGCGCACGTGCGCAATAAAATCGTCCGCCACCTGCAAATTGACGTCGCCCTCGAGCAGCGCCTCGCGAATCTCCGCCAGCGCCGCGTCGAGGTGCTCTTCGGTGAGCTTCCCCTGCCCGCGCAGATTCTTGAATGTGCGCTGCAGCTTTTCGGTAAGTGTTTCGAACATCTACGTCGGTTCCTTCTTTGTAGGGGTGGGTCTTAGACCCGCCGGTTTTTCCTGCAACGTCGGATCATGCGATCC
>CAVUDN010000020.1:0-13556 GCA_963740095.1 uncultured Acidobacteriota bacterium | reverse complement strand
GCTGCACTAGAAGCTGGCTAGCTGCCTTGCAGGTGTGCGCTGCGGAAGAAAAGTGAGTTCGCGCTCGTTGGGTGCAAAGGCCCCACCCTCACAAAACCGAGGATGGGGCACCCGGAAATTCAAAGGCGACCTACCTTGATCGGAGGGCGCGGTGCATTTGCGGGAAATCGGTTAGACTTGTCAGCATGTTGCACGTCGGGCCTGTGGGCGTGCAAATCATCGAGAGGATTTCATTGCGCAGCGTTGAGCCTATTCTGTGGACGCGCGAAGGCGTCGTGATGCTGGACCAGCGGCGGCTGCCGGGCGAGGTCGTGTATCACACCTACAGCGACTACCGCGAGGTGGCGCGGGCGATCAAAGACATGGTGATTCGCGGGGCGCCGGCGATCGGGGTGGCGGCGGCGATGGGCATCGCTGTTGGTGTGGAGCGTTCGAAAGCGACGACGCTGGCCGAGTTGCGCGCCGAGTTTCCGGTGATTTGCGACACGATGGCGCGCACGCGCCCCACGGCTGTCGATTTATTCTGGGCGATCGAGCGATTCAAGCGCCGCTTCGACGAACTCGCGCACGCGGCGGAGAAAAACGGCGCCGGCGGAATCGCAGGCGTCCAGGCGGCGCTCGTCGAAGAGGCGCAGAAAGTTCATCAAGAGCGGCGGGAGGCTGACGAGCGGATTGGGCGCTTCGGCGCGGAGCTGCTGCCGCAAAGCGGCCGGGTGATGACGCAGTGCAACGCGGGCGCGCTCGCCACAGGCGGAATCGGCACGGCGCTCGGCGTGATCCGCGTTGCCATTGATACAGGACACAAAATCGAGGTGCTGGTGCCGGAGACGCGGCCGTACCTGCAGGGCGCGCGCCTTACCGCATGGGAGCTGCATCAGGACCACATTCCACTCACGCTGATCACCGACAATATGGTGGGGCATTTCCTGAAGACGGGAAATGTGGGCGCGGTGGTGGTGGGCGCGGATCGGATTGCACGCAACGGCGACACGGCGAATAAAATCGGCACCTACGGAATTGCGGTTCTGGCGCGCGAGCACAACATTCCGTTTTACGTGGCGGCGCCGATTTCGACAATCGACCTTTCGATTGCCTCAGGCGAGCAAATTCCCATTGAGGAACGCTCGCAAGAGGAAGTGACGCATCTGGGCGGCGTGCGCATCTCGCCCGACGTCCGCGCCGCGCATCCCGCGTTCGACGTCACGCCCTCGAAATTCATCGCGGCGATCATTACCGAGCGCGGCGTGGCACGCGCGCCATTCGAGGAATCTATTAGGGAATTGATGAGGCGGCAGGTTGCGGGTGACGCCGGGGACTAACCAAGATGTTGCGCTCAAAGCGCAGCGCTACATTAGGCAACACCGTCCTATTCGTAGCGGAGGGCTTCGACGGGATTGAGCCTGGCGGCCTTCCACGCGGGGTAGACGCCGAAGAAGATGCCGATCATCCCGGCGACGGACACGCCCAGGGCGATCAGCACAAGCGAGACAGAGGCGGGAAACGAAGGAATCGCCAGCCGGATCAGCAGCACGAAGGTCGATCCGAGCACGACGCCCGTGGCGCCGCCCACAATCGCCAGCGTGACAGCCTCGAGTAAAAATTGCGTCAGGATATTACTGCGGCGCGCGCCAATCGCCTTGCGGACGCCGATTTCGCGCGTTCGCTCCGTGACGCTGACGAGCATGATATTCATCACGCCGATTCCGCCCACCAGCAGCGCCACCGAGCCCACCGCCATCATCACGATGAAGATTCCGCCTGAAATCTGCTTCCACAGATCGAGAAAGGTGTCGGTGGTCAGGATCGCGAAATCATCGTCGTCTTCGGACGATAGCTTCCGCATGCGGCGCATGTACGCCTCGACCTCATCCACGACGAGGGGAAGATTCTCGGTCGTGTCGGCCTTGGCCAAGAAAACGACGTTCTTGAACTCAGGGTGCAGCTTGCGGATCACCGAGAATGGGACGAGCGCGGTATTGTCCTCGGGATTTTCTCCGGTTCCCAGCGCCTGCTTCTGTATCTCCAGAACTCCAATAACGGTGAATACCTGTCCTTCGAGCAACACTTCCTGGCCTACGGGATCCTCGCCATTGGGAAAAAGCGTGTCGGCGGTGATATGGCCGAGGACCGTGACCGGCGAATGGTGCTGTTCATCCGTTTGATTGAAAAAACGGCCGCGATCGAGATTGAAACTGCTGATCTTTGCTATGTCCGGTCCGTCGCCCTCGAGGATCACGTTTTTCGCGCGCAGATTCCCGCGCCGCACTTCGCTGGCACCCGCGCCTATCGCGTAGTTCTCGATCTGCGCTGCGGGCGCGGCGGCCACCACGTGCGGCAGTTGCGCCAGACCATCGATCCACGCCGGATCCAAATCCTTCCGCTGAAGCACCTTCGGTGAAAGGCGGCCGAGCGTGGCCCATGAGAATTTGGAAACGATCACGGTGCTTGAGCCGAGCGATTGGATATTGCCGAGCACGTTCGAATTCAGGCCGTTGATCACAGCGCCGATCACGATGATCGTGGTGACGCCGATGACGATGCCCAGCACCGTCAGAAACGATCGCAGGGGGTTGCGTCGCAACACGTCGAACGCCAGCGCAACGGATTCCTGAAATTCGGCGAAGCCGCGTCTCTCGCTCACGCTGTGCTTTCCCTTACTCCTGCCTCAACGCAACCACGGGATCGAGCCGCGCTGCCTTCGAGGCCGGATAGACGCCGAAAAACAGTCCGACGCTGGTGGCCACGATCAAGCCCATCAGGACCGACCAGATTTGCACGGAACTCGGCAGCGACGTCGTCAAGCTCACGATTTTTGCCAATATGATGCCTAAAATCACCCCGACCGCACCGCCAACCGCCGCAATGGTGGCCGATTCGATCAGGAACTGCATCCGGATATCCGCTTGGCGCGCCCCCAGCGATTTTCGCAGGCCGATCTCGCGCGTCCGTTCGGTGACCGATACGAGCATGATATTCATGATGACGATGCCGCCCACGATCAGCGAGATCGAAGCGATGCCGATCGTCACGCCGAAGAACGTGTTGCTGATGCTGCCCCACAGCTGCAGGAACGATGCATTCGTCTCCATTGCGAAATCGTCCGGGTCCTTGTACTCGACGTGCCGGCGCGCCCGCAGGAGCATGCGGACCTCGTCCATCGTGGGCTCCATCGCGTTCCTTCCGGCGGCTTTCACCCACAGGCGGACCGAGTCGTTGGCGCCGTAGATATCCTCGTAGGTGGTGATCGGCATGATCACCCAGTCGTCCTGCGACTGCCCCATCGTCGAGCCGCGTTTCTTCGCCACGCCGATGATTTCGCACGCCCCGCTGTCGACGTGGATGATCTTGCCGATGGGGTCCGTCCCCGGGATCAGCTTGTCGGGGATGTCGTAGCCGACGTCACAGACGGCTGCGTGCCGTGCCACGTCGAGGCGAGTGTAATAGCGCCCTTCCGCAAGTTCGCGGCTATAGACCTCCGGCATTTCATGCGTGAATCCGAGGATCGCGGACTGATCGAGGGTGTTCGTGCCATATTTGACCGAGCCGCCCTTATTCAGGTTTGCCGCTACTGCCACGCAACTGTGACAGTTGTCGCGCAGGGCCTCGTAGTCGTCGAGGTGGAATTTCTTGCGTTTCTGGCTTTCGGCCCACTGATCGACGCTGGTGATGTTGGAGGGCGCGCGGCTAATCATGAAGACGTCCGCGCTCAGATTGGAGGAGATCGCATTCGCCACGTAATCGTTGAGGCCGTTGATCAGGCTGACCACCGCGATCACCGAGGTGACGCCGATCACGACGCCCAAGAGCGTCAGCACGCTGCGCATCTTGTGCGCCCAGAGACTTGCGGTGGCGATGTTGACGGCTTCGCCCAGAGCCATGGAGGTTTTTCCGGCCATAGTGGCATCAGGCTATCCCAGCTCGAGGTCCCGGGCTGCCCTATTATACCCATACGCGGCAGAGCGGGCGGAAGTTGCATCTTTTCAGGGCAAGGGCCCACACTCTGGCACCCTCGAGCGGCCTACATTTTGGACGCGGTGCAAAGAAAAAGGGCGCCCCAGTGAAGATCGGGACGCCCTCGATGTAGAGTGAATCTGATTGCTAGAAGGTGAACTTCAACCCCCACTCGATCACTCGCGGAGCACCGCCAGCAAAAAGCCCGGAGCCGGCGCCAATTCGGTTTGTCCTTGTGGCGACCGTCGTATAGCCAATTGATCCCGCCGAGCCGCTGAGGGCGCCACTTAGGGTACCGCCAGCGGAATCGAAATTAGCGAAGTTGAGGACGTTGTAGAAGCTGACGCTGGGCTGAATAGTGAATCGCTCCCCGACGTGACCTATCCAGCTGACTTGCACGTCCAAGTTCTTTAGCCAGCTCAGGCCCACTGCCCCGGGCACCGCAGGGGCGATCGTCTGCGGAGTCGCTCCCAAGGCTATCAGCTGAGCCTCGGTCATGAGGCCAGCATTCACGAGCGCCTGCCCGGCCGGTGTAATGGTCTTTCCGGCGATCGTGCTGTCGTAGTTGCTGATTGCGTTTGTCAGCCCACCCGGGCCCAGCGTGCGTCCATAAGCGCCGGTCTTGTAGGTTGTGTAGTCGCAGCTACCGCCAACCGTACCGCAGGAAGCACTGGTCTGGCCGATGGGGAGCGGGTCGTTGACCGTTCCGTCTCCCGTGAAGTCCGTTTGGAAAATCGAGCCGGCTCCAGCGGGCACATCGAGCAGCGGAGTCACAGCAAGGGGCGAGAAGAAATGTGCTGTCGCTCCGAGTTGAATGCCAAAAGGGAGATCCGCGTAACCGCCGAAGCTGAACTGGTTGGTGCGGTCGAGCAGAGTCGGGCCCGTGAAGCGGTTGGGGCTGCGATTGTCCAAAGAGCTATCGATGAAATCCTGGTCCTGGTTTCCGGGTGTGCCAGGGTTGGCAAGACCGTTGGAAGAACCGCTGTAGACGAAGCGCGAAAGCGAATAAGACACTTCCCCGTTGAGGTAACGAATGCCTGGAAGTGGATTCCGGGCGTTCTGTGTTAGCTTCACATCCATGCCGCTATAGACGGACCTACCCACAGGGTAAAGTATATCGGTCGGACCGATATTGGGGTTGATGCCTCCAAACGCGCACGGCGCGCCTATGCCGTTCGCGACGCTGCTGCACTCACCGATATTCAGGTCCTTCGGCGAATCCAGCCCGTTGTTGGCGTAGTCGGTGATGCCGGCGCCGGCAGCTATGGCGCACGTCACGCCCGCGATGCCCGAACCACAACCGAAGGAAGCATTCGTCGTGTCAATCGCGTTCGAAGCAGCGACTGTATTCAGATAAGCGGCATCCCCGGTGTGATTCGCGTCGATTCCCAGTAGGAAATGTTCACCAACGTTACGGATGTAGTCCACGCTTAGGACCGCTCCCCGGCTCAACTGCCTTTGGAAGCCGATATTCACTTGGACCGAGCGCGGTGACTTGAAATTCGGATCGTAGATTGAAGCGGTGAGCGGCAGGCCATTGGCAATCAGGTTGCCAATATAATTCGGGTTGGGGCCCAAAGGATTCGCAGCGTAGGATGCCGCGTACGCCGATTGAAAGTTGACCATGCACTGCGCAACCGTAATTCCGGATGGGCAAGTAGCGCCGACAGCCGAAGCCGGAATGGGTGCGCCGACTCCAGTCGAGCAAGTGGTGTTACCGCCCGGAATGAACTGGACGCTTCCGTCTCCGAACGGGACTGGGCCGGCGGATCCAAAGAAGCACGCCGCGGCGTCGGAGAAGAAAAACGTGCCAGTTTGCAAGCGCGGCGGCCTATCGAACAAGACGTTGTTAAATATGGAGTTATCGTAGTAAAGCCCAATACCAGCGCGGATTACGGTTTTGCCGGTCTTCCAAGGGTCCCAAGCAATGCCGATCTGGGGACCGAAGTTGGCGTTGGGCTGAGTAACGCGATTCCCAAGGCCGGGAAGCGCCAAGTTGAGTTCGGGGATCGGCGGCAAATCACTGTCTGTCCGACCGGTATCGCGGTCGTAGCGCACACCGTACGTCAGCGTTAAATTGGGGCGAATCTTCCAGGAGTCGCCCAAGTAAAAGGCGAATCGGTTATCCGGGCCCAGCCCTCCAAATGGCCGCCCGAACGCCGGCTGGGCCGTGGAATAACCTTGACCGTTTCCAATAAGCAGTTCCTCTGCGACGTAATTTAGCGGGCAACCCGTACCGATATCACCGTTGGGGCAGGTGAGCCCAGCTGTGGAATCGTATGAGCCAGAATCTTGGAAGTTCAGCGCAAGAGGGGAAAAGGCAAAGAAGCTGGCGAAGCCTCCGCCGTGGATGTGGTTATAGGCGGCCCCAAAGCGGAAGATATGCGACCCCCAAACCCGGCTGCCGTCGTACTTTATTTGGTGATCGCTCTGGGGCGTAGCCTGCGGGGCGTTCGGGCTCGGTCCGGTGGCTAGCCCTGAGACGAAGAAATCCATAGAGACTGGAAAGTTCGCGAAGGGCTCGCTGCTGCCGCGCACGGCGTCCGTAATCGAATTTTGGAACTTCAAGTACTGGAAGCGGACGCTGTGGGTCCAATTGCCGCTGGACCAGTCGGCTCCAAGAACGTGCTCACGAGAAATATCCTTATTGGCGAAGAACGAGAAGCTGGGGGTGCCGAAGGATGGAATCAGATAATTCGTGAAATAGTTGTAGCGGTAGAAAAGGTGGAGGCTCTGTGTAGCCTGGTAATCAATCCGGCCGAGGGCCATACCCTCCTTGAAGGGCGAGGGGAAATTCCCGGTGAGGTCGGCAAATGGGGATGAGACAGTGACGCCAGCGCCGGCGTGCTGTAAGCTTCTTTCGGCGGCGACGAAGAAGAACAACTTGTTTTTCATAACCGGGCCGCCGAAGCTCCCGCCTTCCTGGTTTCTCTGGAAGGTTCCGCCGCCTGGGAAATAGGCATCTTGGCTGCTGTCGCGGAAAGAGCCATAGCCTTCCCCGTGAAAAGCATTGGAACCAGAGCGGGTCACAACATTGACGGCACCGGACGAAGTCAGATCGTTGGACATGTCGAGGCTGGACTGAGCAAGCTGGAACTCAGAGATGGCGCTCTCGGGGATGTCGGTGGTGGTGGTACCTACAGTTTCGTCGCTAACGTCGACGCCGTCAACTTGAATACGCGCGGTCCGGCCATAGCGGCCACCAAACGAAATCGACGAGAAACCTGTCTTGGTGGGGTCAAAGTTGGCACCATCCTGGATTTGCACGCCGGGCTCGAGCTGGGCCAAGTCGAGGAAATTGCGACCGTTGCTGGGCAGGTTTTCGATTTGCTCTTGCGTTACGACGCCTTGAACCTGCGCCTGCTCAGTGTTGACGGTTACCGCGTTGCCTGTCACTTCTACGACCGAGGATTCCGCTCCTAGCGCCAACTTGACGTTTCCAGTGGCGATGCTTCCGACCTGGACTGTAATCGTTAGATCGACGGCTTGGAAACCCTTCGTGGCCACATGGACAGTGTATTCACCAGGAGTCAGTGCGCCGGAGTTGTACAATCCGGATGCGTCGCTGGTGACCTGGATGGTTCGGTCGGTCGCTTGGGATGTAATGGTCACGCTCGCTCCCACCACCACCGCATCCTGGGGATCGGTCACGATGCCCTGGATGCTGCCGGTGGAAACCGTAGCCTGCGACCACGCTGGCTGGCAGCTCAGAGCCGCCAACATAAGTGCCAAGCCGAAAAACAACATCGAACGCTTCCATGTCATAACCCCTCCTCGATTTCCCTCTTGAATCAAATGATTGCCGCACTTCCGAGGCGACCAAGGCCCCAAGTGGTCCAGCGTATCTCGGACAGGCCGACGCCTAGCGCATAAGGTCTTCAGCAAATCAGGAACTGCGGACACAGGCCCCCCAAGGCTTCAGCACTGGGAGCATAGGCAAGTAAGGTTCCATGAGTGGGACGCAATAAGTCACTTAAATACATAGCGTTGCACTTATGCGGATTCCCATAGGACGACTGTACTTCCGTTTTCCATATATGCAAAAAGGAAGCCGCAAATTGCTGCATGTATGAGTTTTGATCTGGATTGCGGAGCTCGCAAGTAACTTCGGGGGCTATTCCGCGCATCCAACGTGGTCGAGCCGGCTTCCTGGAGCCACGCGTCAGGCAGCCCTGTACAGGAAAGTCTTGCCCGTGCGAGACTTTCCCGTGCGAGAGTCGTTTCTGAAAGTCCATTCTCCCGAGGAGGAGACACTCCATGCCACGCAGATTCCCGGCTTTATTTGTGCTGATCCTACTAATTTCTGTCGTTCCGCTCACGGCGCGGGCGCAGGACAAGATCGAGCTCTTCGGCGGCTATTCGTTCATGCGGGTCGATGCCACTCCCGCGCTGAATCCGGGATCGGGCGGCTTTAACCTGAATGGCTGGGAGGCTTCGGGGCAGTACAAACTTAAGGATTGGCTCGGCGTGGTAGGGGATTTCGACGGCCACTCCGGTTCGCCCTCGGGCGTAAGCACTTCCATTCATACATTCCTATTTGGACCGCAGGTTTCATGGCCGACCCGCGTGTCTCCATTCGCGCACGTACTGGTCGGAGGGGCGCACGTCAGCACTGGACCATTCTCGAACTCGTCCTTGTCCCTGGCGATCGGTGGAGGCATCGACACGAGGCTCGTGAACCACATCTATTGGCGCATCATCGAAGGCGACTACCTTTTCACGCATTTCTTTGGGAACGCGCAGAACAACGTGCGCGCTTCGACGGGAATCGTGTTCAAGTTCTGATATGGACGAACCTGTCAAATACATTCGCGGTGTTGGTTTGCGCTGTTCTTCTCTAGGAAGTGGGAAGCAGTGCGGACGGCGGCCGAGGCGGTCATCGCGACGGTTGATCACTCTGATATTCGCGGGTCGGAACCGCATAATCGTGATCCGTCGGGAGCTGCCTCGGACTAGGAGCGCGGGTTGGGCCCAGAGAGCCTGCCGCATAGAACATACGAGGACTCTCCTTTCCGTGTTCGGCTCGACCGCCATCCGCACTGCCTTCCTCCTGTGGTTCGCTGACTTACGCTGCGACCTGCTTCTGTTCGCGTATCCTGGTTTCGACCTTCACGCCAATGGCCCAGACAAACCCAAGCAACTCTCGCCCCACGGCCGTTACGATCTGCGGTTTGTTCTTTCCTTGCGCCAGCAGTTTTCGGTAGCGGGCGTGCAATCGATGCTGTGCTTTCCAAGCGATCTCTTTCACTTCTTCGCTCAGTCCTACCTGGCGTTTCAACAGATAGCCGCCCAGCCAAGGTCGGAACTGATAGGCCCAGGCCGCTTCGACAATGACGCGTCTCAAATGCGCGTTGCCGGTCTTGGTGATGGCGCCCCGCCGTTCTCGTTGGCCGCTGGAGTCTTCGCGGGGAACCAGGCCGCTATATCCCATCAATTGCCTGGCTCTGGCAAAGCGGGAGATCTGCCCCAGTTCGGCGACGATGGTCACCGCCGTGACTTGCGCAATACCCCGCAGTGCCTGCAAGGCTTCGATCACCGCGCGCATCTGTGGTGGCACCGAGCGCGCTGCCTCCAGCACTGCCTGGTCCAACCGTTCGATGCGGGCCACCAGGTGCTCGACTTGGTGGACGTAGTCGGTGAGCGCAATCTCCTGCGCGGGCTGCTGGAAATGAACCTTCGTCTTGATCCACTCCAAATGAGCGTTGGTCCACGGAGACTTGATACTCTCCGGACGCCGCCATCCGTGACGCAACAGAAACTTACTCAATCGATGTCGTGCTCGCAGCAGGTCTCCTTTCGCGGCTTCCCGAGCTCGCACCAAGTCTCGGAGCGCTTCGTGCGCCGCGTCGGGAACCCACACCGCCGTGAGATCGCCGGCTCGGTAGGAGCGGGCCAGTTTCAGGGCGTCACGCCGATCGGTCTTCACCCGGTCCCCCGGCTTGCTTGGCACCAGCGACGGCGCGACCACTTCGCACTTCGCTCCCAGGGCGGTCAGTTGCCAATACAGCACGTAGCCCGTGGGACCCGCTTCATAACAGAACCGCAGTGGCTCCACAGGTTCCAGTTTTCGAACCAACCGTCGAACCGATTCCGGCCGGTTGGGGATCAGGCCCAAGGATCGAACTTCACCGTTCGGTTCCGCCACCGCGACAGCAATGGTCTCAGCATGGACATCCAGGCCAACAAATCGTATTTTACTCATAGGACCGATTCTCCTTTCGCTTGTGGCTCTGCGCCGTTAGTCTCCTACGACTCACAGCGTAATCCGCGCACCGCGAAATGGAAGTCGGTCTTTTTTTTCCATGGCACGACCGACCGAACTTGAGTCGGTTCGTCCATGATGACTAGGCGGCTCTCGATTCTGGCCGTCGCGGCTGGGCGCTGCGACCCCGGGCTACTCCATCGTAAAGGTCACCGTGATGTGGGTCTGACCTCGACGGGCTGCCCGTCGAGCTGAGTGGGCTGGTAGCGCCACTGCTGTACGGCCTCCATCGCGGCGCGGGCGAGAATCGGGTTGCCGCTCACCACCTCGAGTTCCTGCACCGTGCCGTCCGTCCCGATCCGCGCTTGCAGTTCAACTGTTCCCGAGAGATGCATCACCTGCGCGATGCGCGGATACTCGGGCTGTACACGATGGACCAGGAGCGCCGCCATTACTCCGGCGCTGACGGTGACCGGTCGGTTGGAAGCCGGAGGCCGAGGTACCTCGATCGGGCGGCCATTGCTGTTGCCGCCTGGAATCGATACCCCGGGGTCACCGGGTGAATTGTCCCCGATGCTTGGCGGCTTATCACCGGGTGAGCTGGGCGCGGCCGGGTGCGACCGTCCGACCGTTGGGTGGAGCAGAATCGCTGTGATGTCGGTGGCCCGAGGTACGCTATTGCGGGAGTCCGCCACGACGGGGGTGGGCGGCCTCTGAGCGTAATAAGGAGGCACCGGCGTTACTGCCGCTTGCATCGGGAGCACTGCTGGGCTGAGCAGCGGCCACAGCAGCATCGCGCCCACCAAGCCGGCTTCCAGCGCCAGCGAGCCGACGAATGCCTTCCGGCGGAGGCGCCTCGCCCAGCCATTTCCTCCAGGGTTGCCATCCA
This sequence comes from uncultured Acidobacteriota bacterium, assembly GCA_963740095.1. Classification (GTDB taxonomy): domain Bacteria; phylum Acidobacteriota; class Terriglobia; order Acidiferrales; family UBA7541; genus Palsa-295. The sequence continues at coordinate 2,514 of CAVUDN010000020.1, read as the reverse complement.
TCACACAGTTCGACAGGTTCACGAGATCGCTCATAGACACACCTCCGCACTCGAATAGACAAACGGGAAACGCATCGCCCAGCTTCTCGCCAACGATAAGAGGTCGCTGCTATCCTTCTCTACACTTGCTTATAGACACCGGCCGCGCGAGCCGGTTCCCGGACTTGCCGGGCAGCTGCTGATTTCAACGAAACTGGCCCTAAGCCACGCAGCCCTAGGCACTTGCGTGCCCCAATGCGAAAGATGAATCGGTTTATGTAGCTCGAGCGTCTAAGAATTTTGTAGACACCCTAGATGGGGTCATAGAGTCGCAAAGAGGTGGCATCATGAGCCGTACTTCGCTCGATACAGTAGGAGTCCGATATACGGGTTGGGCCGCGCTGAACCGCGATCCGCAGGAGGATCTCGTCGAATTCACGTGCCCTCACTGCGGGACGCATGGAACCAAGGCCGCTCGCCGGCCGCGCTCGGCTTATCACTTCACGGACGGGTTTGTGCAGGATCTTCAGGGCGAGATGAGCGCCTGCCGCAACTGCAAGCAGTCGCTGCACCTTTCCCCGGTCGTGTTGCTGCATGACCAGGGCGAGCAGCGGCGCTTTAACGCCGTGTTCCAGGCTGATCTCGGAGTCTCGAACAACTAGCGCAGCGCCTGCATTCTCCTCGCTCCGCAGGGCCAAAGAAAAAGGGGAAGGATTGCGATCCTTCCCCATGAGCGTTCCTCTCCGCTGTGCGCGAATCGTCGTTTGCTACTCGTTGTCCACTAATCGATGTCGAGCGCGAGGTGGTGCGTCTCCATCTCCGAGCGGACGCGATCGAAGGCCTCGTCCACTGTATCCGCGAACTGCAGCAAATTGTAATCCGCTTCGCTGATCGTTCCGCTGCGCACCATGTGCCGCCAATTGAGCACCTTGTCCCAGTATTTCCGGCCGTAGATCAAAATCAGATGGTGCGACGATAGCTTGTTCGTCTGCAGCAGCGTGAGCAGCTCCCACAATTCGTCCATCGTGCCGAAACCGCCCGGAAAAACGATCAGGGCCTTGGCCATCTGCGCGAACCAGAGCTTGCGCATGAAAAAGTAGTGGAAGCAGAAATTCAGCTCCGGCGTGATGTAGGGATTCGGGAGCTGTTCGTGCGGCAATTGAATGCTGAGCCCGATGGATGAGCCGCCCGCTTCGGCCGCGCCGCGATTGGCCGCCTCCATGATTCCCGGGCCGCCGCCCGAGCAGATCACGAAGCGCCGCGGATGCGGACCGAGCGTCATCGCCCAGGCTGTGATCCGGCGCGAGAGCTCGCGCGCATCTTCGTAATAGCGCGACATGTCGACCATCGATTTCGCGGCGACGATCTTGGTTTTCCATTCATGCGTGCGGCGCCTTTTCGCGGCGTGCTTCACTTTTTTCAGCGTCGCCAGCGCCTTGTCCCGCGGCTGGATGCGCGCCGAGCCGAACATCACGATGGTGTCGCCCACGCGCGCGCGGCGCAGGCGGTTGATCGGATCGATGTACTCCGCCAGGATCCGCAGCGGCCGGGCCGGCAGGCTCTCCATGAATATCGGGTCCTTGTAGGCCAGCTTGGACATGGGCAGATGACCGCTCGGACGCTTCATGATTCCCCCTCGGCGAAATGAACGCGAAACCATTCTAGTATGTTCTCGCGGCGTCTGGAGCGCACGCAGTTGCGCGTTGTCGCGCAAAGCGCACGGCTCGTTCTCGTTTGGCCTTCCCGGAGATTCACTGCGAGGAGCGCGATATAGCCGTTCGTGAGGCAGATCCCTCGTTCAGCAATTCGCGGGCGGTGAAGATGGAGCGGTAGTTGTATTTCGCGCGCAGCATATCCGAGCCGCCCTCTTCGCGGTCCACCACGCTGATCACGGCGACCACTTCGCAGCCTTCGCGCTCGGCCGCGTCGATCGCTTCCTGCGTCGAGCCGCCCGTCGTGCAGACGTCGTCGACGATCGCCACGCGCTTGCCCTGCGTCTGTTCCATTCCTTCGATCTGCTTCTTGCGGCCGTGGCCCTTCGCTTCCTTGCGGACCAGGAATCCCTGCACAGGGCGCTGTTCAATCGCGCTCACCACGATCGCCGCGGATACCACTGGATCGGCGCCCACGCTGAGCCCGCCGATTGCGTCGGGCTGGACGCCCATTTCGTCGAGGAGCTCGAGCACGCAGTAGCCTGTGAGGAGCGCGCCTTGGGGATCGAGCGTCGTCAACCGGCAATCGAGGTAGTAGTTGCTCTTCTTGCCCGAGGCCAGCGTGAATTCCCCGCGCTTGATTGATTTCGCGCGGAGTAGGTTCGCGAGCTGTTCCCGACGGCTCATGCGTGCTCGGCGCCCGCGGGCCGACTCCGCGGCCGGAGATTTAGAACGATCAGAGCGACAATCGGGTAGAGCGTGATGATCTGGAGTGCGATCGCGCCGTTCATCAGCCCACTGGCGATCACTGGCGGCGAAAGAAACGATATCGAGAAATTCCATCGCGCGCAGAATATCGCCATTGCGACAATCTCAACGACGA
>CAVUDN010000019.1:0-25475 GCA_963740095.1 uncultured Acidobacteriota bacterium | reverse complement strand
ACTTGATTGCATAACAATGTCGGCTCCTCGCCCCGAGTAGACTGTGGTTTGTCGACGACCATAGGCTCGGGAGAGAGGAGCCGAACATGGTGATGATAGGCGTAGATTACCACCCGAGCTTTCAGGCGATTGCGTTTTTTGAAGAAGAGACCGGTGAGTGGGGTGAACAGGAACTGAGCCACAGTGATGGACAAGCAGAGAAGTTCTACCGGGAGCTGAAGCAGCGAGGAGCGAGCGTGCGGGTAGGAATGGAGGCGACTGGTTATTCACGCTGGTTCGAGCGGCTGCTGGCAGAGTTGGGTTTCGAGCTGTGGATCGGCAATCCGGCGGAGATCAAGGCCAAGCGAGTCAAGAAGCAGAAGACCGACCGCAACGATGCTCGACTGCTACTCCGGCTGATGCGGGAAAATAACTTCCCGCAGATCTGGATACCGAGTCCGGAGAATCGAGATCTACGGCAACTGCTGTGGCATCGGCATCGGTTGGTGCAGATGCGCACGCGGATCCTGAATCAGTTGCAGGCGTTGGCCATGAACGAGGGCTATCGCTGGAAGAAAAAACTGTTCAGCGAGCAAGGGCGAGCGCAGTTAGAAAAGCTCGCGTTGGCTCCCTGGGCGAGTCGGCGCCGGCAAGAGTTGCTGGAACTGCTGGACCGCCTGAATCCGACGATTGAAGAGCTGACGGCTGCGGTCGAGCGGGAAGCCAGAAAGCGGCCCGAGGTTCAGCGACTGATGACCCATCCCGGTGTGGGTCCGCTCACGGCACTCGCTTACGTGTTGATCATCGGAACTCCGACACGGTTTCAACGGGGCAAGCAGATCGGCACGTACGTGGGGATGATTCCGAGTGAGGACTCCAGTGGCGGCAAGCAACGGCTGGGGCACATCAGCAAGCAGGGCAATTCCTTGTTGCGCTTCTTGCTGGTGGAGGCGGCCCAAGCAGCAGCGCGCGTCCATCCTGACTGGAGACGTCGCGTACATCCACCTGGCGATGCGTCGACACAAAAGCATTGCCAAGGTAGCGATGGGACGCAGGCTGGCGATTCGGTTGTACTGGATGTGGCGGAATGGTAGTGACTATTCGCAGTCTCTAGAGTTCGGTTCGTACGCGGGACAGCTCGGTACCGGACATGGTGTGCAGTAGAACACCGTCCACTTGATGGGGCATCCCGCTCCCTGAAAGGGAGTTTGAACGTAGTAATCGTGGTCGAAGTTTAGATCGAAGAGATGTTTGGGTCGGACCGAAACCGACCGAAAGATTACAGACGAGCCGTGGTCATCGACGCTGGGCCAAAGAACATGACAAACGAAGGCACTCTCTCGAAGTGAACGGAGAAGTGCGCTCAAAAAACGATTGACGGAGCCGACATTGTTAGAGATGTCCGGTTTCCGGCTGCCAGCTCAACCCGTCGATGCAACACCATCCAATGCGTTCATTCGACCATATTTCCCCGGGAGAATTGGTCTGTTTGCCTGTCCTCGGTCAAAACCTAGCCAGGGTGGTGTTCCCGCCGATCTAACCGTAGCGAGCGATTTAGCCTTTGTTTCCAATGCAAGTCGGGTTCGACTTGAGTGTTGCGTCGACCTATTGAGACCACCACCCAAACCGGACAAGTGAAGCAACCTGATTGCCAACGGCGAGGTCTGGACCGGCAAGGGCGAGCAGACAAGAGAGCTCTTCCCAGAAGTATCAACTCTCAAGCCTGCCGACCACCCCGCCCCCCCCCCCCCCCCCCCCCCCATTCCTCTCCCATGGAAAGTTCGGCTACTACACCGGCGGCGATCTCACCAACGACACCAACTACGGCCGCGATCCTTGGCGCGACTCCGAATCTCCCGCCGCCGAAGTGTGCGGCCCGGTTAGTGTAGCCGTCGCTAACCACCATGGCTACTTCAATGCCAATGGCGACCGGTATGTTCGCGCACTGCAGCCGCAGGTCTTTGTCATCCCAGCCTGGGACTCCGAGCACCCGACCGTCAATGTGCTGAACACGCTCTACTCCAAAGCCATCTACTCCGGGAACCGCGACGTTTTCGCAACCTTGGTCAAGCAGGAGAATCGTATCGCCAATAAGAAGACCGACGAGCTCAAATCGCGCGCCGGACACATCGTTATCCGCGTAGAACCCGGCGGGGAGACCTTCGCCGTGCACATCCTCTCAAACGCTGATGAAAGCGACCCAGTGACGGCCAGCTCCGGCCCCTACATTTCCTAGGCATGTTGGGACCCCTTACACTCGCAATCCTTCCAGATGGGATGAGTAACGGGAAGTCATCCAGTGTTCACTAATGACTTTCGGGAGGAGGGCCTCCCAGGTGGCAGACCCAAGTCCAAGCGGCAGGATCGAGTGTCTCTTCACAAGAGTACACCACGGATCTCCCGTCGTACGTTCGTCAGTGCCTAATTAACGCTGCGGTTGCCGAGGGAGCGACCCCGATTCCAACGCGCGAGGGAGAACGAACAACTGAGTGTACTGGTTGACGAAAACGGAAAAAAGCCGCGCCGCCAGCAAGCAACTCAAAACAACGCACGACTCCTTCCCCGAGGAGAAAGATCGCCAGAACAATCAATCCGAGTCCGCCAAATAATACACAGAACATCCCAAACGCCGCGAGTAGGTTGCGTATAACAAATGCACCCATTCCGGCGACCGCAATCAATCCAATCAGGCCACCAGCAATGAGAACTTTCTGTGTTCGCTTCCGGCTCATAGAAATGTTTCGCTTCTCTCGGGCACCTGCCGACCATAGCTGTCAGAAATTTGGAGGCTGTGGCTAAGCCACACCCCTGAAAACTATGTTCCGCCCGCCCAGGGGAAGTCAGTGGTATAGATCACGTAGTCCTGTGACATCTATCACGCTCGCAGCAATAAGACTGCTCATCTAAACCTTGGCGGTCGTAAGCCGCTCAACTCCCGCGGCTTTCGTTCTTGCTGGCGTGACGATTGGCTCGGCACCTCGCTCTTTTTCAGCTCTGAGCCAGTCCTCGACATCATTCCCAGGCTCGCCGCCGCGTTGAACGTAGAGTTCGTACGCCCGCTGAGCGATATCTTCCTTGTGTAGTTCTTTAAGTTCGATCATAGCAACATCCTTGGTTGTCGGCACGAGGGGCGAGTCCCGCCCCTCGCGCACGATCAGCATGGACTACTTGCCGTTTGCTGTGACGCTGATCTTGATCTGCTTCGGCTTGGATTCCTCACGCTTGGCCATATGCAGTGTCAGGACGCCGTTGCGATATTCGGCATGAATATTCTCCGCGCTGACCGTATTCGGCAGCGAAAAGCTGCGCATGAACGAGCCGTACGCGCGTTCAATCCGGAGGTAGTTATCTTCCTTGACGTCCTTCTCGAACTTGCGCTCTCCCCGGATGGTCAAGGTGTTGTTTTCGACGCGGACGTCAATGTCTTTGTCCTGGAGGTCCGGCAGGTCGGCCTTTACGACCAATTCATTTTCGGTTTCGTAGATGTCTACGGCTGGGGCCCATGTTGCCAGGTCCGACTGGGCCGAAAGGTCACGAATAAAGTTGTCGTCGAAGAGACGATTGACTTGTTCTTGTAGTGTAAAACCGCGGGACGGGTCCCGACGTGTGATCGTGTTCATGAATCTCCTTGGATGTCTTGCTGGTTCTCTTAAGGCGAGGGGTGATTCAGATAGCTTCCGCTGTATTCAGGTGAACTGAAGAATCCCAAGTCCATAGTCACAGTGCGCTCATGCTTCCTTATTGTCAATGGAATTACTACACTTCGAATGAAATAGTCTATCTTTGGGGGCGTGCCGCTTCGCAGGCCGGAGACATGGAGGCGCTTTAGCCTCCCCAAGGACCGGAGAGTTTGAGCCTGGATTCCGATAAATGGGGCTAAGTCCTGATTAACGCGGTGGATTCAATGGGTCAACGCAACACTAGCTCGAAGGCTAGGTGCAGCAGTTTCAAAGGCTGAATTTGTTCCAGCACGCCAATACAAAGAAACAACTGCCCTGTTTAGGTCTAAATGTAATCGAGCCCTGGAGATCGGTCTTCTGTGAAAGCCCGCAGAAGCAATCAACTAGAGCGGTGTTGCATCGACCGGTTGAGCCCGCAGCCGCTTACCGGAAAAGTAAAGTACTACTTCATTTGAGATTGGATTCAAGTCCTTTCCCCGGGGGCGGACTATTGCATCCGGTTGTTCCTGCCGAGAAAGAGGTATCCTGTGAGGTACGGTTTACGTTAATGCAGTAGAGGAGAGGAGACCTCGGGAAAATGAATCTTCAGCTTATAGCAGATGTAAAGTACCAGGATCGCGCCCAGTGTGGAAAAAATGAGGCCGGCGGGATGATATCGCTCGTTTTTCGGACGCAAGAATATGTGGGTAACGGCGCCGCCGAGGATCGATCCGATGATGCCGAGCACGATCGTCCAGAACATCGTGATGTGCACGTGCATCACCGATTTCGCGATGAACCCCGAGATTAGCCCAATGAGGATGTACCAGATTAAGTGAAACATACTTCCCCCCGCTCGTTTGCGTTCAGACCGTCGCCGAGTGTAATCCAAAGTTTGGCAAATAGCTCGACTTCCCATGGCAGAACCTCCGGCCATACCCTACTCCTTCAAATATTCGGATTTCCGCGAATTCGGCCAAAGCCGCTTTCCGGGCACGATACAGGTGTCTGTGGGTAAGGCGCCTCTTGCGGACTTCTCGGTCGAGCGTTTGGTGGACATCGAGAAGATCGCTCCTTCCGATTTCGTCCCTCCAAACGGGTCTTTGCGGTGGTTGACCTGCTCGTACCCGGGAAAGCCCCTCCCGGTGAGCCGGGTAAGTCCTGATTACCCGGCACAGGAAAGAACCGCCCATCACCAAGGCGCGGTCCTAATCTATGCGGTCATTGCAACGGATGGTTCCCTGCAGAACCTGCAGGTATTAAGTGCTCCGTCGCCCGGACTCGCCGATGCCGCCCTGGCTGCGGTGCGCCAGTGGCGTTACAAACCCAGGCAATGCGGCGACACGCCTACGCCGACTGAAACCACCATTTATGTCTTCTTCGCTCTACGTGGCTAGAAGCCATCTCATAAATGCCTCAAGAGGATGACGGCACAAGCAAGCTGCACCATCCCGAGGAAATTCTCTGGGTAGTATTCCCAGCGAATGACGACGCGTCGAAAGTTATGAAGCCAAGCGAACAGGCGCTCGATTTTCCAGCGACGCCGGTAGCGGCGGAGCACGCGGCCGTCCTGCGTGGCTTTGCGGGTGCGCGTAGGATTGTGCGGCGCAACCAACTGCACGCCGAAGCGCTCGCGAATTTGCACGTCCAGTGGATCACTGTCGTAGGCGCGATCGCCGATCAGTCGCTCGGAAGTCTCGGCGAGGAATCGCCGTTCGAGCGTGATTTCGACGAGCTTTGTTTCATGCGGCGAAGCGCTGGCCACGTGCACGGCGAGAGGAAGACCATGGCCGTCGCTGATCGCCATGATTTTGCTGCCTTTGCCGCGGCGAGTAGGGCCGACAGCAGAGCCCCTTTTTTCGCCGAACTGAAGCTGGCGTCGATGAACGATTCGCTCAAATCCAGCTTCCCGCGATCGCGCAAATCTTCGGCCAGTTTCTGCAGCAGCTTGGTGAGCAACCCCGAGCGCTGCCACTGTTGGAAGCGGCGATGACAGGTCTGATAGGGAGGATAACGACGGGGCAGATCGTGCCAGGGAGCGCCGGTGCGCAAAACCCAAAAGACCCCGTTCAGCACCGCCCGCGTATCTTGCCACGGTCGGCCTCGCCCATCGTCCCTGCGTTTCGGACGAAACAACGGTTCGAGCAACGCCCACTGGGCGTCGGTGAGGTCCATGCTCCCGGTTTACGTCATTCGCCATAACTTTCAACCGTTCAGTGCGTTGAAAGTGTTTATGAGATAACCTCTAGTCGAAAATAAGCCCGCTGGTCCTCTTCGGCAAAGCTTGCTTCGTCGGTCTTCCGCCGCCGCGCGGCCTCCCGGCCCATGTTGCCAAGCGGAAGCGCAGCGCGCCGAGAGGTGGGAGGGCAGGGCTTCCAGCCCTGCCATAAAACGACGGCGCGAAGCGCTTACTACGAACCAGAGGGTCGGGAGTTCGAATCTCTCCGGGCGGCAAGCTTTAATGGCTATCTCGGGAGTGTCAGGCGAAGTGCGGCACGCTCGTTATTTCGATTTCTGCGGGACGTCCGGGACTAGGAGATGCGAGTCGTATCTCCCGCCAGTGTACAGGGCGTGGTGTCCCCGGTTCACGCTATCTTCATGGCGGTCGCACATAACGGGTTTCGTATAGGTATAGATGTCCGTGCCCTGCACGACAAGCCTCAGCTTTTCGCCCGCCTCGAATCGTGTGCCCGAGGGCCAGATTTCGATCTCCAGCGGCACGATGGCGCCCGGTGCAAGCTTCTGCTCGCGCTGGTGCGAGAGAACCGGCTGATACTCCGTGGACTTCGCCTCATCGAGTTCACGATGCGAGGCGCGCAGCCAGCCTAGCGCCACCGGTCCGTCGTCGAAGTGGGCCCAGAAGGCGAACGGAACGAGGTTGGCCGCGGCATCGAGCTTCTGGATGGCGACGAAGATATCCATGTCGTCTGCGTCCTCGGCGGCCGCCCACACTCTCAGCTTCATGTGTCCGATCAGCTCTGTGGGCTCGCCGAACGTGAAATCAAACTGGGCGCGATGCGATAGCTGTCCCTCTGCTGGCCGCTGCGCAGGCTCGGCGATCGCGTCGGCGGCAAAGTAGCGGCACGACCTCTCCTCCGAAACGGGCCGCCTGTCGAGTAAGCCGGTTCCGGCATCCAGATAGAGCTTCGTATATTGCGTGCGGGCAATCGGCCACTCGTTCTCGGTCTTCATCGCGCCGACGTAAAATTTCTCGCGCACCTCGAGACGCACCTTGGGCCATTGTGGGACGGACGTCGGGATGCCCTTCAGAAAGTAATCGAAAAACTCCTCCTGCCGCATGACGCTTTCGGGATCGTAGTAGTAAGCCCACTTTTTCCGGCCATGAACCTCGAGCCATTTTTGCGGCGAGGCGATTTTCTTAAAACCCTCGAGCGTCCCGCGCGTGTGCATGCCCTGATCGGTCCAGCTTGCTACGACATACGCCGGCGCCTTGATGGCGGAAAATTCCGCGGCCTTCGAGGCCCAGAAGGTGTCGAAGAAGGGATGCTCCCGCGTTTCGCCGGCCAGATCTTCGACGCGCGTCGTGCTGTGGCCCCAGCGCCCGGCAAGATAGGGCCAGAACCACGTCTCGGGAATGCCGCCGTGGCGCACCACCTCGCGGTAAGTGTCCGACCAGCCCTCCCAGGGATTGAACGCTGCGAGATGCGGCGGGTTAAGCGCGGCGACGCGCCACTGTGAGGACGTCAAGTACGAGACACCGGACAGCCCGACCTTGCCGTTGCTCCACGGCCGCATGCCGACCCATTCGATCAGATCGTAGAAATCCTCGGCCTCTTCAGGGGAGAGATAAGTGGCGTCACCTTTGGAATACCAAGTCCCTCGCGGGTTCGGGTTGATCACCACATAGCCGCGCGGCACCCAATAGCCCGCATCGAGTGCTTCGAAGGCCGTGTAAGACGAGAGTGTCTCCTGCTTCACGCCGCAGTTGGGAAAATTCTCAGCGTAGCGCGTGTGACCGTGCTTGCCGTAAGGGCCCCAGCCGATAATCGGCGGCGCCGGCTTCTCGTCAGCAGGACGAAAGACGTCAATCATGATCTCGACGCCATCGCGCATCTTCACAGGCAGGTCGCGTTCGATGATCATGCTGCTTTCCAGCGTGCGTCTGTAAACGGACGGCTTGCCGCCGCGAGCCTCCGGCCGCGCCAGCGGCGGGCGGAATTTGTATTCAAAGCCTGAGTGTTCCATCGTAATTTTCCGACGCCCATCCGGCTAGGATTTGCCGCGCCGAGTTCCTACACGCGCAATATCATTCGGCGTTGACATCCCGATCGACCGGAGGTCCCGCGGCGAATAACCAAGAAGCCCGCGCGCTTCTCGATCGGCATTGGACCTGATCCGAAAATGCGGATTTCGACGCCGAACACGAGATCTATCGGGACGACGCAATTCCCAATATCCCCGATCCGGCGAACGTGTCCACTCTATCTTCTGGGATCATACGTCGTCCACGAAAAGCTGCTCAAATGTTGTTCGCACGGTAGACGGGGAGCAAAACCCGTCGATTTCTTGTGTACAGCCATGTCGTAAGTTGCAGAAAAGCAAGGCAGACCACGGCTTAGAATTTGGTCGGTTCACTCTATGGCGCTGCTTCTCTCGCGACATGTGGTCGAGTTCCTGCAATCGACGGAGCTTCGCTTTCCCTAACCCGCGATTGATGCTACTTTCCACGAGGACGCCCGTTTCCCGCTCCGTTGCGTCACATCGATGCCCGAGCGCTTCGCATTCTCGGATCTTCGCGATCTTTTCGCGAAGGCCAACGAAGAGAAGTCCGGCGATCAACTCGCCGGCATCGCCGCGCGCTCCGAGCGCGAACGCGTCGCCGCCAAGCGCCGCCTCGCCGATCTCCCGCTCGCCGAAATCGTCGCGCAGCCCCTGATCGATCCCGCCACCGACGACGTCACCCGCCTCATCCTCGACACCTACGACCGCGAAGTCTTCGCGCCGCTCCAAAGCATGACCGTCGGCGAATTCCGCGAATATCTTCTCGACGACGCCACCATCGACGCGCAGCTTCGTCAGCTCCAGCGCGCCGTCGTTCCCGAAATCGCAGCCGCCACCGCGAAAATCATGAGCAACAAGGATCTCATCCTCGCCGCCTCCAAAATCCGCAACATCACGCGCTGCCGCAACACCATGGGCGAACGCGGCGTCCTCGGCATCCGCGTCCAGCCGAATCATCCCGTCGACGACATCGGCGGCATCCTTCTCGCCGCGTTCGAAGGCTTGCTCTACGGCTGCGGCGACGCCGTCATCGGCGTGAATCCCGCCTCCGATTCCGTCGACACCGTCGCCTCGATTCTCCACGCCCTCGCGCGCCTTATCGAAACCTACAACGTCCCCACGCAAGCCTGCTGCCTCGCGCACATCTCGACACAGCTCGCCGCGCTCGATCGCGGCGCTCCAATCGATCTCCTCTTCCAATCCATCGCCGGCACCGAAGCCGCCAATCGTAGCTTCGGCATCACGCTCGCGATGCTCCGCGAAGGATGCGACCGCGTCCTCGAACATCATCGCCATCGCGACATCGCCTGGAAGGGCGGCAACGTCATGTATTTCGAAACCGGGCAGGGAAGCGCGCTCTCCGCCGAGGCTCATCACGGCGTCGATCAGCTCACGCTCGAAGCCCGCGCGTATGGCGTCGCGCGCGTCTTCGATCCGTTCCTTGTCAACAGTGTCGTCGGCTTCATCGGCCCCGAATATCTTTTCGACGAGCGCCAGATCATTCGCGCAGGCCTCGAAGATCATTTCATGGGCAAGCTGCTCGGCCTGCCGATGGGCTGCGACGTCTGCTACACGAATCACGCCGCCGCCGATCAAAATTCCGCGGACAATCTCCTGATCCTGCTTGCCACCGCCGGATGCAACTATTTCATGGGCGTTCCGTGCTCCGACGATGTCATGCTCAACTACCAGTCCACGAGCTACCACGATGCGCTCGCTGTTCGCCGCCTCCTGAATCTCCGCCCCGCCCCGGAATTCCTCGCGTGGCTCGAGCAAATGGGAATCTATCGCGAAGGCCAGCCCGCGCTCCTGGACGCGCCGTCACGTCGCCGCCTGATGCACGCGCTTGAATCTTCCCTCGAGGAAATCGCCTGAATGGCCGACGAATCGAATCCGCTCGCGCCGTCCGATCTTTCCGAAATCGTGAAAAAGATTCGCGCCCGCACGCCCGCGCGCCTGCTCGCGGGCCGCTCCGGCGCGGCCTATCGCACCGCCACGCAAATCGTCTTGCGCGAAGCTCACGCCGCCGCGCGCGATGCCGTCCGCGAGGAATTCGACCCATCCTCCGCATTCGGCGCAGCCTTCATGCAACAGTGGAATCTATTCGAGGTCCGCACCCGCGCCGCAAACAAGGATCAATATCTATTGCGCCCCGATCTCGGTCGCTCCTTCGACAACGACTCTCGCGAAACCCTGCGAAAGCTCTGCCCGCGCAGCGCCGATCTTCAAATTGCGATCGGTGACGGCCTCTCGGTCCCAGCCGTAACCATGCAAGTTCCGCCGCTACTCCCGCTGCTCGATCGCGGCGCGAGAGAACGCGGCTGGAAAATCGGCCGCACTTTCGTGATCCATTACTGCAGGGTGGGAATCCTCAACGAGATCGGCGCGCTTCTCGATCCAAAGGTTGTCGTCCTGCTCATCGGCGAGCGCCCGGGCCTCGCGACGGTCGAAAGCCTCTCGGCGTACATGGCCTACCGCCCATCCCCGAGCCACACCGACGCCGACCGCAATTTAATCTCGAATATTCACGCCCGCGGCGTCAGCCCGCAACTGGCCGCCGCGCGCATCCTCAATCTCGCAGCCCAGATGATGAGCCTCGAAACGAGCGGCGTCAGCGTCCGCGAAGATTTCGCCACGCTCGGCGAGGAGAATTACCTCTCGCCGATGTAATAGACAATCCCGACCGCGACGCGATAACTTCCCTGGCCGGTCGTGCCGCTGCTGCTCCCGGCGTGGAAGTGAGTGCTTCCGTAATCCAACATGCCGCGAACGCTCCAGTGGGGCTTGATGTGCACGTCCAGGCCGCCGCCCCCCTCCCAGGCGTGGGAGAAATACGTTGTCGTGCTGCTGCCAAAGCCACCGTATGGGCCGATCATCAGCCGGTAATATCCCTCCCCATACAGAAAGTGTCCGAACGGCGACAGTTTGTGATGCTTGAAAGGATAGATCTGCGGCCCGGCGAGTATCGTATAGAGAGTCGGATTTTCGGTCCCACCCGCTGTGACGGGAATCGTCTTATAGACCCCCTGGACCTCCGCTTCACCCGCGAGCCACGACTTCCAGTCGTAGGTGAATGAACCGTACCAGCCGTTCATCCCCACTTTCGGAACGCCTGTGGTGTAGAACGATCGGTGCGAATAACCCGCGGAAATCTCGTACTTCGGCGAAAATAGCGTGCTCACTTTCTTTTCCGGCTTCTGATTCTCCTCCGGCGCCGTTTGCGACGACGAAGACGATGACGACTGCGAAGTATCCTGAGGCGGCGTATCCTGCGACGGCGCGTCCTGCGCCACAACCGGAACAACCACCAGCAGGAACAGAACAAAGAGTCCCGCAAACGTTTTCATCTACCGCGTCCTCCTCGGATCGCCCGGCGAAGTGTCATCGCTTGGAGGCGCCCGGCGCCGCCCGGGTTGGCTCGCCTCCACACCTGATTTGCAAAGGGAATTGATTTTAGCCGGTGAGAAGTATCACAGAATCAGCGCCACACGCGAAAGAAAATGAGTGGCCGGCGCGCGCGGCTGCCAGGAAGCGCGGTGAATTCCTCGGGATTCTCCCGGGGGCAAATGACGCCATTCCAAGCCCGCCGTTAAGGTGACGACCGGCCCGCCAGTCTGATACGCTTTCGTTCGCGGTCGCACGAACATGAAACTCAAAGCCCCACTCGCTCTTGTCGCTCTGCTCGCTTTTGCCGCCGCCGCGCTTGCGGCGCAGCTCGACGACTCCACCCGCCAGCTCGCGCGCGATATTTTTCGCCAGCTCGTCGAAATCAATACCACCGACTCGGTCGGCAGCACCACTCCCGCCGCCGAAGCCATGGCCAAGCGCCTCCGCGACGCCGGACTCCCCGCGAGTGATGTGCAGGTCCTCGGCCCCAATGACCGCCGCGAGAACATGGTCGCGCGCCTCCGCGGCACGGGAGCGCGCCACCCGATTCTCCTGATCGGCCATCTCGATGTCGTCGAAGCCCCGCGCCTCGATTGGTCGACCGACCCATTCCAATTCGTCGAAAAAGACGGCTACGCGTACGGCCGCGGCACGCAGGACATGAAAGACGGCGACGCCATTTACGTGACCACGCTGATCCGCTTCGCGCAAGAACACTACCATCCAGATCGCGACATCATCCTTGCGCTTACGGCCGATGAAGAAGGCGGCGATTCGAATGGCGTCGACTGGCTTTTGCGCAATCATCGCGACCTGATCGACGCCGAATACGTCCTCAATGCCGATGGCGGCGGCGTTTACACGCAGGACGGCAAGGCGGTGATGATGTCCGTCGACGGCAGCGAAAAAATTTACGCCGACTATCAGCTCGAAGTGAAAAATGCCGGCGGCCACAGCTCGTTGCCCGTCCCCAACAACGCGATCTACCACCTTACCGACGGTCTCTCACGTCTCGAACAGTACAAGTTCCCGTTCGAGCTCAACGCCGTCACGCGCGCCTATTTCCTCCAGATGACCGCCACCGAATCTGGCCAGACCGCCGCCGACATGCGCGCCATCGCCGGCAAAAAACCGAATTCGGCCGCCATCGCACGCCTCTCCGCCGATCCGCTCTCGAACGCGACCATGCGCACCACCTGCGTCGCCACGCGCCTCGACGCCGGCCTCGCAAACAACGCGCTGCCGCAGCTGGCGCGCGCAATCGTGAATTGCCGCATTCTCCCCAGCCACACAAAGGAAGAGATTCGCCAAAAGCTAATCCAGATCCTGGCCGATCCCGCGATCACGGTTCGCTACGTCAGCGACGCCGGCCACGTGATGGACACGGTTCCAACGGAGCCTCCCGCGCCGCCCGTCGTGCTGCGCCCCGAAGTGATGGAGCCGGTCGAGCGAATCGCCCGCGAGATGTGGCCCGGCATCGTCGTGATCCCCACGATGGCCACGGGCGCGTCCGACGGCGTCTTCACCAACGCCGCCGGAATGCCCACTTACGGAATCTCCGGCGTCGCGATCGATTTCGACGATGTCCGCGCGCACGCACGCGACGAGCGCCTGCGCCTCAGTTCGTTCGACGACGGCGTCGTGTTCTACGAGCGCCTCCTGAAAGCGCTCACCTCGCAGCCCGCCGCAGGCGATCAAGGCAAATGACGCCGGATTTCGTAGCGCCGGCGTCTCGCCGGCTCTTTCTCCGCGTGCCACTTCCGGCAAGACCGCGATGAGCCTGCTCCGCACCATATTTCTCTCGGCCTCGCAAAGCGCGTGGCTGCGCGACCGCGCGCCGCGTCTTGGCTTCGTCCGCCGCACGGCGGGACGTTTTCTCCCGGGCGAAGATGCGGACGCCGCGCTCGCCGCTGCCCGCACGCTCGCCCAAAGCGGCGTCATCACGCTGCTCACGCACCTCGGCGAAAACGTCGCGAGCCGCGACGAAGCGGAAGCGGTCACCAATCAATATCGCGATCTGATCGCGCGCGTCCGCGCGGCCGGCCTGCCTTCGGAAATTTCCGTCAAGCTCACGCAGCTCGGCCTCGATCTCGACGCGGAATTCTGCTTCGCGAATCTCGTCAAGCTGATCGAAAGCTCCGCATCCGCCGATGCCGCCGCCTCGAAAACGCTCTGGATCGACATAGAGCAGAGCCCCTACATCGACGTCACGCTCGAACTCTACCGCCGAGCCCGCGCGGCCTATCGCAATGTCGGCGTATGCGTCCAGGCCTATCTCTATCGCACCGAAAAGGACGTCGCCTCCCTCATCGCGCAGGGCGCCACGGTCCGCCTCGTGAAGGGCGCCTACAGCGAGCCTGCGGAGATCGCCTACCCGAAAAAATCCGATGTCGACGAAAGCTATTTCCGCCTCGCGCAGATGTTGCTCGGCCCCGAAGCGCGCGGCGCAAAAGTCCGCGCCGCAATGGCCACCCACGACCGCCCATTGATCGCGCGCATCATCGAATGGTCCGCCGCGCAGCAAATCCCGAAACCCGAGCTCGAATTCGCCATGCTCTACGGCATCCAGCGCGCCGAACAGCTTCGCCTCGCGCGCGAAGGCTATCGCAGCTGCGTCCTCATCTCCTACGGCTCGTATTGGTTCCCGTGGTTCATGCGCCGCCTCGCCGAACGCCCCGCGAATGCGTGGTTCCTCGCCCGCAATTTCTTTTCATAGAAATTAGAAATTGGAAAATCGAAAATGGACGCCCGTCCACACACATCGTGCGGGAACGGTTCTTCGCCCTTTTCTATTTTCTCTTTTCCGATTTCTGCTTCTACAGGGTGTGAAGGTAGGCGACGAGATCGTCCAGCTGCTCCTGATCGAGCGCATCGCCCTCCGCCGGCATCATCCCGCGCCCATTGATAATTGTCTGCTCGACGAACCGGTTGTTCGCGGGCAGCCCGCTCGGCAGGAATTGCTTCTTGTAGAGTCCCTCGAGGCTCGGTCCCTTGCTCCCCGATGACGAATACGCGTTGTGGCACGCGCCGCAATAGTGGTCGAAGACCAGCCGCCCGCTCGCCTGCTCCGCGGTCAGACCGAGCTGCGCATCCGATTTCGGCTTCGGGTCGCCGCACCCGGCGGCGAAAATCGCCAGCGCTGCACCCAGAACGAGTCGGCACGCAATGAATCTTCGCGCTCTCATACATCCATGATACTTGCCCCCGCTCGCGCGGTACAATTCGAAGCTGCAACCAAATCGATGATCAACCTCTTACCGCAAGACTCCGTCTTCGTCCTCACGGGCGCCGGCATCAGCGCCGAAAGCGGCATCCCGACCTTTCGCGACGAGGGCGGTCTTTGGCGCAAATACCGCTTCGAGGAAGTCGCCTCGCCCACCGCCTGGCAACGCGATCCGCAACTCGTCTGGGAATTTTATTCCATGCGCCGCCGCGTGGCCGCAGCCGCGAAACCGAATCCCGGCCACTTCGCTCTCGCCGCGCTCGAACGCCGCCTCGGCGACCGCCTCTACCTCTGCACCCAGAATGTCGATAATCTCCACGAACAGGCCGGCTCGATCCGCGTCGTCCACATGCACGGCGAGCTTTTCAAAAGCCGTTGCGACACGTGCCCAGAGCCGCCCTTCGACGACACGAATACCTACGAGTTTACCCGTCCGGATGGCGGGCCTGCCCGCGAGGCGGGCCACCTTCGGAACTTCCCGGCTGCCACTGCGGCGGCCGCATTCGCCCGCACATCTGCTGGTTCGGCGAAGCCCCCTTCTGCATGGACGAAATCTATCAGGCGCTCGGCCTCTGCACCGTCTTCATCGCCATCGGGACCTCCGGCGTCGTCGAGCCCGCCGCCAGCTTCGTAGCCCACGTCCGCCGCCGCACCAACACGCGCGCCATCTACGTTGGCCCCGAAGTCCCCGCTAATCGTTCCGCGTTCACAGAATGTCACGCGGGCAAATCAGGCGAGCTTCTGCCAATTCTCTTCGCTTGCGACGAATGAACGGCGGGAAACGGCGTCAGTCCGGCTGGCGCGGGCAGCTTCTGGCTCTGAACTCTCGACTCTGAACTGCCTTCTCAGTCCGGAATCCCGATCCGCTTCACCAGCGCGTGGTAGCGCGGATCGCCGTGGAGATTGTCCCACATCGGGCTCGTCTTAACATTTATGAGAAATCCGGCGCGATCGTGGACGGCCTTCTCCAGCCACTCGAATGCGGCGTCCTTTTCGCCGAGGCGCGCGTGGACGGCCGCGATAAACACCGCGTGCGGCCCGCCGGACCGCCACGTCTTCTCGGCTTCGGTGACCGTGCGGCGCGCTTCCTCAATTTTGCCGATTTTTGCGAAGACTGCCGCCGCCAGCAGAACGGAGGTCGGCACGTGCCGGCCGTGCGCCAGCGCCGTCTCGCATTCCTCGATCGCCTTTTCGGACTGGCCGAGATGGGCGTAGGCATCGGCCAGCATCAGACGGCGGACCGGACTCTCGGGGTCGGTCTCGAGCCCTTTGCGCATGCACTGGATCGCGTCGTCGAAGCGGCGGGCGACATAGTAGGCGAGGCCGAGCCCGTACTGGCGCGCTGCCGTAAGAGGATCGAGCTCGATCGCGCGCTTGCCTTCGGCGATGGCGCCGTCGAAGCGTCCGCGAGAGATATTGAACATCATGCACGCATTGTGGACGTCGGGTGAGTCGGGATCCAGTTCGAGCGCGCGCCGCTGCGCGCGTTCGGCGCCTTCGAAATCCCAGGACTGGGCCAGGAGAAAGCTGAGCGTGGTGTGGGCGATGGCGAGCGAGTCGTCGAGCTCGAGCGCTTTTTTCACCGCGGCCATCGCCGCGGGAAACGCCTCCGATAGCGGAGCGTACCCGAGGATGACGAGGATGCCGTATCCGTGCCCGAGCCATGCGTACGCGGTGGCATACGTCGGATCGATTTCGGTCGCCCGCCGGCAAAGCTCGATCCCTCGGCGCGCCTGTTCAGGAGACGAAGTCCGGAGGTGATACTGCGCCTGAAGGACGAGGCGGTAGGCTTCGTTGTTTTGCGTCGGCCGCTTGCGAAGCTTTTTCTTTTCTTCACCGGTCAGTTGCAACCGCAGCTTCTCCGCTATCTCCGTCGTCAGCTCTTCCTGCAACGAGACCAGGTCCGTCATTTTGCGGTTGTAGCGCCCGCCCCAAAGCTGGGCCTGGCGGTCGACGTCAACGAGTTCGACAGAGACGACGAGCTCATCGCCGCGCTGCACCATGCGCCCGGCAAGCACCGCGCGCACGCCGAGATCGCGCCCTGCTGCCAGCGTGTCTACGGAGGGCCCGCGGTAGCGGAACGCAAGCGCCCGCGGCACGATCCGGATCTTCCGAAGCTGCGCCAGCGCGTTGATCAGCGTCTCCGCGATTCCGTCGCTCAAGTATTCCGCCTCTGGATCGCCGCTCGCATTCTCGAGCGGCAGCACCGCCAGCGAATCGATCGCGCTCGCATGTTTCGTGGACGATGATCGTGCCGCCTTCGACGCACCTCCCGCGGTCGTGCGCGCAGTCGTCGCCGCTTCCGCCGCGGGTGCCGCCGAAACCGGCGCGTGCAAATCGCGCTTTGCCCGCTTCAGGTCCGCCATCATTCCCGCCGCGCTCTGATACCGCAGCTCGCGGTCCTTCTCGAGCGCCCGGCGAATGATCTCCTCGATCGCTTTCGGCAATTCGGGATTCCGCTCGCATGCTGCCACCGGCTCGCCCGCAAGAATCGCGTGGAAGATCACGGCCGACGTGTTGCCGTCAAACGCCTGCCGGCCCGTCGCCATCTCGTAGAGCACCGCTCCCAGGCTGAAGAGATCGGTTCGCGCGTCGAGGTCGCCGCCGCGCACTTGCTCGGGCGACATATACGCCACCGTGCCCACGGCCACTCCCGGGCTCGTCAGATGCGGATCGTCCTCTTCCGTCGTGCCTTCCGTCGTCGTGCCTGCGATCGTGGCCCCTTCCATGCCCGCTGTCGCCGCGCGGCTTTGCGGCAATTGCTTCGCCAAGCCGAAATCGAGAATTTTCGCCTGGCCTCGCGTGGTGATGAAAATATTCGCCGGCTTGATGTCGCGATGGACGATGCCTTTCGCGTGCGCCGCATCGAGCGCGTCCGCGATCTGCGTCCCGAGATCGAGCAGCAGCGCTGCCGGCAGCGGCTTTTTCCCGATGCGCTCCTTCAGCGTCTGCCCTTCGAGCAGCTCCATCGCGATGAACCGGTGGCCTTCGTGCTCGCCGATTTCGTGGATCGTGCAGATGTTGGGATGATTCAGCGCCGCGGCCGCCCGCGCCTCGCGCAAAAAGCGTTCGAGCGCCTGCTTGTCGTTTGAAACCTCGCTTGGAAGAAACTTCAGCGCGACCGTCCGCCCCAGTGTCGTGTCCCCGGCCTTGTAAACGACACCCATCCCGCCCCGGCCGAGCTTTTCGCCCACCTGGTAATGCGACACCGATTTGCCCGCAAGTGAATCCGGGAGGGACATAGTGCAGGAATCTTACGGGTGCGCCAAAGCAGTGTCAACGCACCGTAGGGGCGCGCTTGCTGCGTCCGGTTTTGCTTTTCCGGGTGCCCCACTCTCGCGCACTTTGCGAGGGTGGGCCTTTCGCCGTTGCCTTCGTAACGGCCACCTTTTTACCCTGAGCGCAGTCGAAGGGCAGGTGGCCGGGTTTGCTTCTTGGTTTTCCGGGCGCGTCGCATCATCCGTGATCGCGCCAGCCATCCCAGCGGCTACGCCCGGATCGCGCGTCATTCTGAGGCCCGCCTTTGGCCGAAGAATCTCTCTTTGTTTTCTGGTCAATCACGTCGGCCCAAATGCTCGCAGCGCCGCGTCCTCGTCAGGATACATTTCGAAAAACGCGTTCAGCCGCGAGATCGCCAGCACTTCCAGCACCTTCTGATTCACGCCGGCCAATTTGATCTCTCCGCCCGCATGCCGGACGGCCGTATAGCATCGCACCAGCTCGCCAATGCCGTAGCTGTCGACAAACTCGACGCGCGCCAGATTCAGCACGAATTTCTTCGTTCCATAACCGCTCGAGACGTGAATCTGGTCTCGAAGCTTCGTCTGGCCGTCGGTCAACGTAAGCCTCCCCACCGCCTCGACCACGACGACGCGCCCGATCTCCCGCGTGTGAACCTGAAATCCCATCCTGCGTCACCCCGAACAACAATTTCGCGACAGCATACGCCTCTCCGCGAAAATATGCGCGCGAGACGCCCGTCCGGCCCTCCATCGACCCTCAATCCTCCACATCCTCGTGCATGATCTCCGAAACAAACTTCATCACATCGCCCTCGCGCAGCTTCCGGCACATCTTGCTCAACGCTTTCTGCTCGCGCGGTTGAGCACTCGCATCAGCGCCTTCGGGAGCTTGACTCTCTTTGGGCTGGCGAGTCGCTCCAGCCCCGCCATCACTTTGTCCCTCAACTCGGCCGCTTCCTCTGCCTCGTCCATCATTTGCATCTCGCGCAAGAACTTCACGGCATCGCCTTCTCGCAGCTTCTCGCACATCTTGCTCAGCGACTCTTGCTCGCGCCCGTCAAGCGCGCGCATCAGCGCCTTGATCACCTTCACGTGCCGAGGCAACACGTTCCCCGCGAATTTCTTCCCCGATTTCGTCAGCCCGACCACGCTCACCCTCGGCCCGTCGCGTCGGATTCCGCGCCGGAGCTTCGAGAGGCGGCTCTCCTTGATCGCCGCGGCCGGCACCCTCACCACCATCTGTCGCACCCATCCGCGCTCTTCGAGGCTCGCGATCACGAAGCCAATATTCTGCCGCGTACACAGGCGCCTTCGCGCCACGTCCGGCACCGTCAGTGCTCCCTCGCGGTAGAGCATCTCGAGCAGGCGGAATCCTCCCATCGTCAGGTCAAACGACTCGAGTGGCCCGCGTAGCTCGTTCTTGAACCAATCGGCCGTATCCATCACGTCCAGAAAGGCTTGGAACGCTCTTACGGTCTTGTCTTTTTGGCTCGGCCAGCGCGACATGGCAAAAACCCGCCAAAGTTGGCTTTTTCCGGCCATTTAAGGCCGGTTTAGCTGCTTACGGCAACAAAGTACTTGCTCTCTTTACACCAGAAAATGCGCGGCGAATAGTAGGAGAAATACCTAGCGGGTGCCTTCGTCTTTTTCGATTTTGCCGTCGCGGACGCGGATGACGCGATGGGCGCGCGCGGCGATATCGGGCTCGTGGGTAACGAGGATGATGGTGTTGCCGCTCTCGTGGAGGCGCGCGAAGAGGCCCATGATTTCCTCGCCGGTGCCGGAATCGAGATTGCCGGTGGGCTCGTCGGCGAGCAAGATCGAGGGATTATTGACGAGCGCGCGGGCGATCGCGACGCGCTGGCGCTGGCCGCCGGAAAGTTCGTTGGGCTTGTGCATCATGCGGTCGCTCAAATCCACCTGCGCGAGCGCTTTCTTGGCGCGATCGAGGCGCTCTTCGGCGGGCGTGCCGTTGTAGATCATGGGCAGCTCGACATTGTGCAGCGCCGTGGCCCGCGCGAGCAGATTGAACGTCTGAAAGACGAAGCCGATTTCGCGGTTGCGGATGGCGGCGAGCTCGTCGTCATCGAGATGGCTCACCAACCGGCCCGCGAGCCAGTAGTCGCCCTTGGTCGGCGTGTCGAGGCAGCCGATCAGATTCATCAACGTGGATTTTCCCGAGCCGGATGGTCCCATGATAGCGACGTACTCGCCCTTGCGGATCTGCATGCTGACGCCGCGCAGGGCGTGCAGCTGCTCGGTGCCCATCTCGTACGTCTTCCAGAGGTCGTCCGTCTGGATCACGATCCCGGCGTCGACAAGGTCCTGCCGGAAACTCTGCGAGCCGGTCTCTTCCACCGCCATGTGCATTGCGCTCCCTCGGGAATGGCCGATCTGCTGCTGCGACGGCGCGATTCTACGACGATGTCGTATTGTCGAGCGCCGGCGTGGAATTGTCGATCTTGATGCTGGTGCCGGGCTTGAGCGAACGCAGCGCCTTGAAGCTGCCGGTGACGATCGTGTCGCCTTCCTGCAAGCCGCCCGTGATTTCGATATTTGACACGCCGGTAATGCCCGTCTGCACCGGCACGAACTGCACTTTGCCGGCGCGCACCACGAACACTCCTTGGATGTCCTTGCTGGCGGTGTCGTTGGATGCGGCGAGCGTGATATTGCTGCTGGTGCCGTTCTTGGCTTCGTCGAGCTCTTTCTGCGTGCGCTCGGCGAGCGCCTGGATCGGGATCGTGAGGACATTGCTCTTGCTGGCCGTCTGAATCTTGGCGGTCGCCGAAAGGCCCGGGCGCAGCGAAGTCGGAGGATTGTCGAGGGTGACGACGACTTTGAAGTCGCGCGCCTCCTGGACGTTCGCGGTGACCTCCGTCATCGAGGCCTGGCCGGAGGTGCGTAGGATGGCGAGCTCGCCGACCTCGGTGACGTGACCCTTGAAGGTTTTATCCGGGATGGCGTCGATCGACACCTCGGCGGGCTGGCCATTTTTCACGCTGACGATGTCCGTTTCGTCGACCATCACTTCTGCGGTGACGACGCTCATGTCGGAAATCGTGAGGATCGAGCTGCCCGCCGTGCCCTGAATGCCGGGCACCACGTTTTCGCCGACGCGCACCGCGATGTAGCTGATGATGCCGTTGATCGGAGCAGTGTAGGTGGTCTTGCGCAGCACGTCCGCGGTGTGGCGGAGTTCGGCCTGGTTCTGGGCGAGATTCGAGCGCGCTTGCTCGCGAGCCGCGAGCGTCTGAGCCACCTGGTCTTTCGCGGACTGAAGGGCCGCCACCGCGCTGTCGTAGGTGGCCTTGTCCGTATCGTATTCTTGCTTGGCGATCAGCTGCTCTTTGTACGACAGCTGGCCGCGCTGCCAGTCAAGCTTGGCCTTGTCGAGATCGGATTGCCGCTGCGCCACAGTCGACACAGCCGAATCGTAATTGGCGCCCGCGGCCTGTACGGCCGCCGCCGCCGCGTCGATGCTGGCTTGCTGCGCCTGGACGTCCGCGCCCGGCTGGATATTTTCCAGGTGCAGCAGGATGTCGCCCTTCTTGACGTAATCGCCTTCCTTCACGATGATGTCGGTGATCTTGCCGATGCCCTCACCCAGCACGTTGGTATAATTCTTCGGGCGGATCTCGCCGGAGGCGGTGACGATCGAGGTCAAGTCCTGCCGGACCACTTGGCCGGTCTGGACGGTGACCACACCCTCGCTCTGCTTGTAGATGCTGTACCAGGTCACTCCCCCGAGGAGCAGGGCGACACCGACCCCGATGCCAGCTTTTTGCCAAGTCTTCATTGCACCAACCTTTGGATGATTGGAGGGTCCTAATTGACAACTTTACCCACCACTTGATACATACGCTTAGACGCGGCAGAATGTTTCTCGGGTAAAGGTAGACGTTGCGATTTTCAGCACGGGCCAACCTGGCCCAGTTTCGGTCCCACTCCACGCTCAGACGCCGCCACAGGGACGCCAAATATTCTAATTCGGTTCCTTGCGGCATCAAAATGAAATCAGTAGGGCATCGCTGCGGTGCTTTCTCATTAAGCTCAGGATGCTCGAGGCAAGGCCCGGCGTCCCGGTGGCTTCGGCGGAAGCAACCCCTTGAAAGACATAGGATTCCAAGAGGTGGGGCGGAAGCAAACACCGATTGACCTGTACCTTAGGACAGGTTAGGATTCTAGCCCAATCGGACAAGGATGCCACTATGGATCGTTTCGTTAAGACGTTCCCATTGATCGCGCTGATGGGGGGGCTTGTGCTGGCGACGGTCCCTTCCCGCGCGGTGGCTCAAGACCAAGATCAATCGCAGGATCAAACCCAGGCTCAGTCACCCGATCAATCTCAGGATCGGGCGCAGGACAAGACGGAGAAACATCGAGAGCAGAAGCGCGAGAAAAAGCTCAAGCAGAAGAGCGATAGCGAACTGAAGAAGGAACTCGAGTCTCAGTACAAGAACTGGCTCGATCAGGATGTGGTGTACATCATCACTCCCGAAGAGCGCCACACTTTCCTGCACCTCTCGACCAACGAAGAGCGCGAGCAATTCATCGAGGCCTTCTGGCAGCGCCGCAATCCCGACCCGGATTCGGCGGAAAACACCTTCAAGGAAGAGCACTACCGCCGGATCGCTTACGCGAACGAGCATTTCGCTTCCGGCATACCCGGCTGGAAGACCGACCGCGGCAAGATCTACATCATGTGGGGACCGGCGGACGAAGTCGATGCTCATCCGACGGGCGGCACCTGGGATCGTCCGATGGACCAGGGCGGCGGCGAGACCACGACGTATGCCTATGAAGATTGGCGCTACCGGTATCTCGAGGGCATCGGTGAAAACGTGGAGCTTGAGTTCGTGGATCCGACGGGAACGGGCGAATACCACCTGACCACCGACCCGAGCGAAAAGGACGCTCTTTTGCGGGTTCCTGGCGCTGGCCTTACGCTGGCTGAATCCATGGGAATGGCGAACAAGTCACAACGCTTCTCGAATACCGACGGCACGAACATGGCCGAAACCGAGTTCGGCGCGAACATGCAGAACGAGAGCATGAACGAGTTTTCGCGCCTCGAACTCGAGGCCAACATCTTCCGGCCGCCCCCGGTGAAGTTCAAGGATCTCGAAGCGGACTCGACCTCGCGCCTCATTCGCGACCAGTTGAAGTTCGACTACCGCTACGATTATCTGCGCATTACGTCGGACACGGTTCTGGTGCCGATCACGGTGCAGATTCCGGTGCGGCAGCTGAGCTTCCAGGAAAAGGATGGAGTCGATAGCGCGAACATGAATCTCTTCGCGCGCATCACGAGCCTCAGCGGACGCGTGATTCAAACCTTTGAGGACACGCTGGCGACCAACGTGCCGGCCTCGCAGCTGCAAGCGGAGATCGGCACTTCGAGATCTATCAGAAGGCCGTCCCGCTCGCTCCGGGACTCTACCGTCTCGACATCGTGGTCAAGGACGTCAACAGCGGCAATGTCGGCGTGGTGAACGCGCGCCTGGACGTGCCGCACTTCAACGACGATCAGCTCAGCAACAGTTCCCTGATCCTGGCGGATGACATTCAACGCGTTTCATCGAAGGATATCGGCCTCGGCCAATTCGTCCTCGGCGACCTGAAAGTCCGGCCCAAGCTGGATCAGACCTTCACGGCCGACGACAGCATGGGCGTCTTCCTTCAGATCTACAATTTGAAGGTTGACGACAAGACGCATAAAGCGGATGCTTCCGTCGAGTTTCGCGTCACGAAGGCCGAAAAGGACCAGACTGCGCCGGTCCTGAAATTCGACCTTCCGGCGAACAAGATTCCCGAGCACGGCGAGGAAATGACGCTCGCGAACGAGATCACCCTGGGCTCTCTTGCACCCGGAAAGTACAAGCTTGAAGTAGCCGTGACCGACAACGTGACCAAGCAAACGATTACTCCCACGACGGAATTTACCGTCAAGCCGATGCCGGCGAGCGCAAAACAGGGGAGGTAAAGGGTTGGGCTCTCGAACCATTCGTCTCCTAGGTCTGGCGTCTCTGGTTTGCGTCTTCGTGTTGCCACTGCACGCTGCAACCGACGCGGCAAGAATTGCCGGCGTGGTTGTCGACCCCGCCGGGACTCCACAGATGGGCGCGACCGTGGTGGTGTCTTCCGAACAGCTCCTCGACAGTTCGACGATCCGGCTGCTCACGAACGACCGCGGGCGATTTTCAACATCGATTCTTCCGGTCGGGACGTACTCGATCAAGGTCACGCTGGCGGGATTCCTGCCGGCGATCGAGCAGCACATCCAGGTCGATAGCGACCACGAGGCGCTGCTGCAGATTGTTCTGGGTTCCGTGATGTCGTCGTTCGAGAAGCTGCGGCGCCCGGCCGATCAACAGGTCGCTGCGGACGATTGGACCTGGGTGCTGCGGACCTCTGCCGCCACGCGTGCTGTTTTGCGCTGGCAGGACGTGCCGGATGCCGCACAGGGCAATTCCGACGGATCGCAAGCTCGGGCGGTCCATGCCCGGCTCGAAGTCGGTTCGGGCGGCGATCATCCGGGTTCCGTTTCAGATGTGGCTGATTCTCCCGGCACGGCGTTTGCTTACGGCATCGGACTCGGCACGAAGGGCCAGATGCTGATGGCCGGCCAGTTCAGCTATCAGGATGCTTCTTCGTCGGCTGGGCTGGCCGCCGAATGGCTGCCCACGGGCGAAGAGGGCGTCGGCCCGGTTACGACGATTCTGGTGCGCGAATCGCGCCTGACGCCCGGCGGTCCGGCTTTCCGGGGACTGCGCATATCGCACGATGACGCGCTGAGCCTCGGCGACCGAGTGAGCATTCGTTACGGCGCCGAGTTTCTGATGGCCGGATTTAACGGCACGACTATGGCACTGCGCCCGCGGGGCGAAGTGGCAGTTCAGATGGCGTCCACTTGGCGGGCATCTTTCATCGCGGCAACCCGTCCGTGGCAGAACAATGTGGCATCCGCCGACACACTGCAGTCAGCGGTCGATACCCTCGACACGTTACCTACGCTCCTGATTCACGCCGGGCGGCCGGTTTTTGAGAACGGCGTACATGAGGAACTGGCTGTCGATCACACGATGGGCAAGCGCGCCGATATAAGCGCGGCTGTGTTTCACGATTACTCGAGCCACACGGCGGTGATTGGACGCGGCGGCGCGGCCGATGGCCCAGATTTCCTGCAGGACTATTTCTCGGAGGCTTTCGCCTACGACGGCGGAGCTTCGAGTTCCACGGGCGCACGCGTTGCGTATCGTGAAGATTCGGATCGCGTTTGGACACGACGATCGTCTACGCGTATGCCGGAGCGCTCGCACCGGACGGCAATTCGGACGCGGCGAACCTGCGCGATGAACTGGATACGCGCTATCGTCACAGCCTCGCCGGGCGTGTTTCCGCCACGGTGCCGCGCTTCGGCACAAAGGTGTCCGCCAGCTACAAATGGTTGAGCGGGCCCACCGTTTCCCGGCTCGACTCCTATGGCGAGTCGATGTATCAAATCGACCCATACCTCAGCATGGAAATCCGGCAGCCGCTGCCCAACGTCTTCCCCTGCCACATGGAGGTGCAGGCGGATGTCGGCAACCTGCTGGCGCAAGGGTATGTTCCTGTAGCGACCGGCGATGGATCGGTGATGCTGGTCCCGTCCTATCGCTTCTTCAAGGGCGGCCTCAGCCTTCAGTTCTAAACGCTTGAAATTGTAGCCCTACTGGAATTGGGAATGCGCCTTCCACAAAT
>CAVUDN010000018.1:0-41633 GCA_963740095.1 uncultured Acidobacteriota bacterium | reverse complement strand
TCTTGATTTGCCCGAAGAAAGCATGGAAACGCCGGGCGCCAAAGTCCTGCCGCCCCTTTCGAAGTCCGTTGAATTCGATCGCGCGAGTTTCGCCTACGACAGCGGCCCGTTGATTCTGCGCAACATCGACTTGAAGGTTCCCGCGGGGGCCGTAGTCGCCATCGTGGGTTCGAGCGGCGCCGGCAAGACGACGCTTGTAAACCTCCTGCCGCGCTTCTACGCGGCGACGTCGGGCGCGGTCCGCATCGATGGTCACGACGTTCGCGATGTCACCTTGCGCTCCCTGCGCGAACAGATGGCCATCGTCACGCAGGAGACCATCCTCTTCAACGACACAGTGCGCAATAATCTCTGTTACGGCCGTCCCGACATGCCCGACGCGAAAATCATCGCCGCCGCGCAGGCCGCTCTCGCGCACGATTTCATCATCCAGATGCCGCAGGGCTATCAAACCATGATCGGCGATCGCGGCCAGCGCCTTTCCGGCGGCCAGCGCCAGCGCCTCGCGATCGCGCGCGCCCTTCTCAAAGACGCGCCGATCCTCATTCTCGACGAAGCGACGTCCGAGCTCGATTCCGAATCCGAAATGCTCGTGCAAGGAGCGCTCAACAATCTCATGACCGGCCGCACGGTCTTCGTGATCGCGCATCGGCTCTCGACCATCCGCCGCGCCGATACGATCGCCGTCCTCGAAGACGGCGCGATTCGCGAGCGTGGCACTCACGACGAGCTTCTTGCGCGCGGCGGAGTGTACGCGCGCCTCTATGAAATGCAGTTCCGCGACGCCGAGCCCGTATCTCGCAGCGCAGGTCCCGAATAATGTCCGAAGCGCGCCCTCAACCCGCACCAGCCGATTCGCCCAAGGCGGCGCAGGCAGCCAAGCCGCAGCGCCTCAAGTCGATGACGGGCTACGCCCACGCGCAAGCAGCTTTCGGCGGATTCAGCCTGCGGGTCTCGGTTCGCAGCGTGAATCATCGCTTCCTCGATCTGCACCTGCGCGTGCCCGAGGGCTTCGAGCCGGTCGAGCCGCGCATGCGCCAGATCGTCCGCGAACGCGTCCGCCGCGGCCACCTCGATCTCACGGTGCGTTACGAACTCGCGGGCCCCGCGGCCGTAGGGGTCAATCAGGAAGTTGCCGCGGCATACCTCGAAGCCGTGCACGCGCTCCGGGAGAAATTCTCGATCCACGCGGAGCCCGATCTTGCCTCGATTTTGCGCCTGCCCGGGGTGATCGGCCCTCCGGCTGCATCACTCGATGAAGAAATCGGGCTCCTCGAAGGCGTCGTCGCGAAATGTCTTACGGAAGCGCTCGACAAGCTCGATCGCATGCGCGAGCACGAAGCCGAATCCCTGCGCCAGGAAATGTCCGGCCGCCTGAAAAGCATCGCGGGCCTCGCGGCCAAAATCGCAGTCCTCGCGGAACGCGCGCGCCCGGCCTTCGCGCGCCGTCTCGAAACACGCTTGAAGGAACTCCTCGGCGATGCCCATCTCGATCCCGCGCGCCTCGCGCAGGAAGCAGCTCTCGCCGCCGAACGCAGCGACGTGTCCGAAGAATTGACGCGCCTCGCGAGCCACGTGCAGCAATTCGAATCGCTGCTGGTCGGCGCCTCCGACGTCGGCAAGAAGCTCGATTTCCTCTTGCAGGAAATGCAGCGGGAGACCAACACGCTGCTTTCGAAAACGCCCGGCAACGAAGCCGAGGGCCTTGAGATCACGCAGATGGGCCTCGAAATTAAATCCGAAATCGAAAAGCTGCGCGAGCAGGTCCAGAATATCGAATGAGCCCGAGCGAGCCGCAAAAGGAACCGTTGGTACTCATCGTCTCCGGCCCTTCCGGGTCGGGCAAATCGACCCTCGTGCAGAAGATTCTCGAGCTTCCCGGCACGCTGCTGGCGGTTTCGTGCACCACACGTGCGCCGCGCAAGACGGAAAGCGCCGGTAAATGGTACAATTTCGTGTCAGAAGCGGAATTCCAGCAGATGGTGGCGCGGGGCGAATTCCTCGAACACGCACAGGTCTTCGGCAAAAACTGGTACGGCACGCCGCGCAAGTGGCTCGACGAGGCGCTGGCGCAGGAGAAAGACCTCGTGCTCGAAATCGACGTGCAGGGCGCCTTGCAGGTGAAGGGTAAGCTGCCGCGTTCGGTCGCCATTTTCGTTCTGCCGCCGTCGGCTCCCGATCTCGAGCGCCGCATCCGGGAACGCGGCCAGGATTCCGAAGATGAAATTCGCCGGAGGCTCGAGCGCGCCCGGCAGGAGATCCAGAATTACACCCGTTATGATTTTACGATCATCAACGACGATCTCGATCGTGCCGGCCGCGAGGTGCAAGCCATTGCGCTTGCTTCGCGCTGCCTCACGGCGCAAAAAGAAGAACGGATTCGCGATATTCTGAAGTCCTTTGGAGGCTGATCTTGATGGCTGTTTCTAGACAAGCACCGGAAAGCCAATTCGCGTACGTTGTGGTCGTGTCGCGCCGCGCGCGTCAGTTGATGATGGGCGGACGTCCGCTCTTGGAGAATCCGCGGTCGCGCAAGACTTCGCGCATCGCCGAGGAAGAATTGCTGCTCGGCCTCCTCGAATACGAAACGCCCGAATTGCCCGCGGACGAAAAAGAAGGCAAGCGCCGCAAGTAGCAGCGCGAGCCGTCGCTTCCTGCTGGCTGTTGGTCGTAGGGGCGCTGCTTGCTGCGCCCTTCTTGGAACGCTATGAAAATCGCCCTCGGCGTCACCGGCGGAGTAGCCGCTTACAAAGCGGCCGAACTCGTTCGCCGCCTGCAACAGGAAAAGCTCGACGTGCAGGTCGTCATGACCCGCGCCGCGCAGGAATTCATCACGCCGCTCACCTTCGCCGCGCTTACCGGCCAGAAAGTCATCACCGAAATGTTCGCGCCCGGCGACGCCGCGCCCGCCAACGTCGAAAGCGCCATCGAACACATCGCCGTCGCGCAGCGCATCGACCTGCTCCTCGTTGCGCCGGCCACCGCCGACATTCTCGGCCAGTTCGCGCACGGCATCGCCGGCGACTTTCTCGGCACGCTTTACCTCGCCACGAAGGCGCCCGTGATCGTCGCACCCGCGATGAACGTCAACATGTGGGAGCATCCCGCCACGCAGGAAAATGTCGCCACGCTGCGCGCGCGCGGCGTCCACGTCGTCGACCCCGGCGAAGGCTACCTCGCCTGCGGCATGACGGGCGCGGGCCGCCTCGCCTCGACCGAAGCCATCGTCGAAAAAGTTTGCGCCGTGCTCGGCCTGCGCCGCGACCTCGAAGGCCGCACCGTGCTCGTCACCGCCGGCCCCACGCGCGAGGATATCGATCCTGTCCGCTTCCTCACCAATCGCTCGTCCGGCAAGATGGGCTACGCGCTCGCCGAAGCTGCGATCCGCCGCGGCGCGCGCGTGATTCTCATCAGCGGCCCAACCGACCTCACGGTTCCGGGCGGCGTCGATTGGATTCCCGTGTGCTCGACCGACGAAATGCGCAACGCCGTGCGCGACCGCTCCGCCGAAGCAAACGTCATCATCATGGCCGCCGCCGTTTCCGATTACCGCCCGGCCGCGTCGCACACGCAAAAACTCAAGCGCGGCGATGGCTCGCTCACGCTCCAGCTCGAGCCCACGCCCGATATCCTCGCCGAGCTGGGCCGCGAAAAGGGCAGCCGCATTCTGGTCGGCTTCGCCGCCGAAACCACTCAGCTCGCCGAAAACGCCCGCGCCAAGCTCGCCCGCAAGGGCGCCGACATGATCGTAGCCAACGACGTCACCCAGGAAGGCGCTGGCTTCGATGGCGACACCAATATCGTCACACTCTTCCTCCGCGACGGCAGCGAAATCCCGCTCCCCAAGCTCACGAAGTTGGAAGTCGCCAACCGCATCCTCGATGCCGTCCTCTCCCTTTCGACGCGTTAAGACGGAGTCGGCTCATTTATGAAAGCCTTTTCCAGTTCCCGCGAGGCCAAAGAGTTCCTGGTTTCCGAGATCGTCGCGGAGGCTCAGCGCGAGAATGTTTCCCTATCTGAAATTGAGCGCAAGATGCTGTACTTTTCGGAGACCGCATGGACGCTCCCTGACGCCATGGAAGTGAACGATCAATTTGACCGCGACTACGATCAGGCCAAGTACGAGAAGAAAATCGCACGTTTAATACGGAATGCCGCGAAACGAACACGAAAAGAGAGCCCGAAGGATTTCACCCTTTGGATGAGTGCAATCCGGAAACTCAAGAAAGAGGACCACTACATCTCCGTGATGGTCGGCAGCGCCGGCATATCCACGGGCCCCGTAAGCGATCAGTGGAAAGGTGGCCTTGTCCTGGCCGCAATAGTTGTCGGCACCCTTATCGTTATGCCGCAAGTTTTAGCTCACTTCGGCATGTGGGCTCGACGGCCCGATCTTCCGCTTAGCGACAATTATACGTATGACGAGCGGCTCAACAACCTTGTCGGGTACGTATGGCTTTCCGTTATAGCGCTCTGGATATGCGGCGCCGTGTATTCGCACTTCGACCGCAAACGCAGGTTTTATAAGATGTTTGACTGGGTGACTACGGGAATGCTCCGGCTGTTTGGAGTTCGCGAGGATGATTAATCGCCTTAGCGATTGCTTGGCCCATGCGGCTTGTGAAATCGAGCGAGGTCCACGAAACATCGTCACCCTGCACTTCCGCGACGGCTGCGAAATCTCCTTCCAAGCTCCCGAAATTCGGCGTTGCCAACCGCATCCTCGACCAAATCCTTTTGCTTTCGAAACGTAGGTCGGGCACCGCGTCCCTGCCGGCTTTCGATATACTTTGCTTTGCAAAGTACTTGACATATGCAAGAAGTAAGGTATTCTTCTTTTTCGGACTCAGGCATCGAACCTGGGAGGTCTTTCGTGGAAAACATGGACAGGTCATCGATCGGTCCGTTGGGAGGCTCTTTTGGAGATGCGATCCACTTTTGGGAGCCGCGCCGCCTCGCCTACAATCTCGTCCTCATCGCGGCCACCGGCGCGTGGTTTGCACTAACCTGGCCCCATTTTCGCCCGGCATTGACGCTCCCTTCGCTCGCGCCTCTCGCCGTCCTCGCGCTGCTGGCAAATGTTTGCTACTGCGCGGCCTATTTTGTGGATATCCCGCTGCAGCGCTCCTCTCTTAGCTCCCTCTGGCGCCGCCGCCGGTGGATCCTGTGGTCGCTGGGAACCCTCTTCGCATTTGTCCTCGCCAATTATTGGATCGCCGACGAAATCTACCCATTCGTGCGCTGATCAGTTTTGATCCGCCGAAAACGCTCTCAGATCAGGCAGGTGATTGAGGAACAGCGCCCGCATCAAATAACCGGGTGACCGAGTCCCTGCCGAGCACGATGAACGTAAAGATGCCGAGAAGCGTGCCGTAAGGCACTCCGAGGCACTCAAATGCCGCCACGACCATGCAAAACGTTCGCGACTTTCGTTTCTTGAGCGAAAACGCGACGCCCAGCTGGAGCCCGGCCATCGTGATCAATATCAGGAAGACTGCCACGCCGATTGCGCCGAAAATCCAACCGATCAATGCGGGCGGTGGTGCGTTGGCCGTGTCCGTGGCCAGCTCGGGAGCGTGCTTCATTGCCTCGCTTACCACGGCGCCCATCCCGGCATACATCAAGCCGATCATCGAGAAACATGCCGAGATCGCAGCCGAGATCATGTAGCAGATCGAGAGCAGCTTCAGATGTTCCTCGTCGATGATCGACTGGCGAACGGATGCGTCGGACATAGCGCGTCAGCTCCTTGAGCGGCCCGAATTCTTGTCGGGCGAGCGGTAGAGTATCACGCCCCGATGCGGGTTCTAGGGCGCGGGATCGGTTTGCCGCTAGGCGAAGCCTCAGATAGAATTACGCTTTTGCGCAGAGGCCCTGATGCCCGACATACACCTCTACAACACGCTCACGAACCGCATCGAGCCGCTGAAGCCCGTTCATCCAGGCGAGGTGCGCATCTACACCTGCGGCCCCACGGTCTACGCCTTCGCGCATATCGGGAATTTCCGCACGTTCATGTTTCAGGACATTTTACGCCGCTTCTTGCATTCGCAGGGCTATCGCGTGATGCAGGTAATGAACGTGACCGACGTGGACGACCGCATCATCAAGGCTTCCACGGCCGCGGGCGTCGGCATTCGCGAGTACACCGAAAAATACATCCAGGCGTTTCTCGAGGATATCGATGCGCTGCACATCCAGATGCCCGAGGAACTCGTCCGCGCCACAGACCACATCGACGACATGGTCGCGCTGATCGAAAGATTGCAAAAAAAGGGCCTCACCTACACCAGCGACGGCTCGATCTACTACCGCATCGCTAAATTTCCCGCCTACGGCAAACTCTCGAAGATCGATATCACCGGCATGCAGGCGGGCGCGCGCGTCGACGTCGACCAATACGAAAAAGACGACGCGCGCGATTTCGCGCTGTGGAAAGCGCCCAAGCCCGGCGAGCATTTCTGGGAGACGCCCATCGGTCCCGGGCGCCCCGGCTGGCACATCGAATGCTCCGCGATGGCCATGAAATATCTCGGCGACACGCTCGACATTCACACCGGCGGCGTCGATCTCGCGTTCCCGCACCACGAAAATGAAATCGCGCAAAGCGAAGCCGCGACGGGAAAACCGTTCGTCCGCCTCTGGATGCACGCCGAGCATTTGATCATCGACGGGCAGAAGATGTCGAAATCGCTCGGCAATTTCTATACGCTGCGCGACCTCTTCGCCAAAGGGCAAAAGCCTTCGACGATCCGTTTCCTGCTGCTCTCGGTGCCGTATCGCCGCCAGCTCAATTTCACCGAGGATGGCCTCACGCAAGCGCGCAATTCCGTCGAACGGCTCCGCAATTTCGTCGCGCGCCTCAAGGCGACTCAGTTTCCAGCAGGCTCGAACGCCGAAACGGTGAAGCGCATCGAGAAAGCCGAAAGCGAATTCGACGCAGGCCTCGCGGACGACATCAATACGGCCGTCGCCCTCGCCGCGGTGTTCGATCTCGTGCGCGACGCCAACACCGCAATCGATCGCGCCGCTTTCCTCCAGCAGGACGCCATGCGCGCGCTCGTCGCCATGGAAAAGTTCGACGCGATTCTCTCCGTGCTCGCGGACGACGACGACGAAAAGCTTGCCAAGCTCGGTTTCACGCCCCCCAAGCCCCGCCTCGCCCCCGAGCAGGTCGACGCCCTCATCGAAGAACGCAACGCCGCCAAGCGCCGCCGCGACTTCCAGCGCGCCGATGCCATTCGCCAGCAGCTCACCGATTCTGGTATCATAGTGGGAGATACAAAAGACGGTTCGGTTCGCTGGAAGTACAAATGAGCTTCTCCGCACAACACGCGCTTTCGCTTCACGGCAGGCCCTCTCTCGAGCGCCCGAGCCTCTTCGGCGTTGACTAACACCTCTTCTCCCGCAACTGCACCTGGCACGCGTCCGTTCTACCGATCCACATTGCCAACGCATGAATGAGCCCGGGGAGGAGACCATGCAGACTCAGACCGCCGCAGAAATGAAATTGCCGCAGCTCATCACTGAGCTGCCCGGCCCGAAAGCCAGGAAGATTGTCGAGCGCGACGCCGCCGTGCTCTCGCCGTCGTACACGCGCGATTACCCGCTCGTCGCAAAAACAGGCCACGGCGCCATGATCGAAGATGTCGACGGCAACACCTTCCTCGATTTCGCCGCGGGCATCGCCGTCGTCGCTACGGGACATTGCCATCCGCGCGTCGTTGCCGCGATCCAGAAACAGGCTGCCGACCTGATCCACATGTCTGGCACGGATTTTTACTATCAGGGCATGGTCGATCTCGCCGAGAAACTTGCGTCGATCGCTCCGGGCAACCACGCCAAGCGCGTCTATTTCGGCAATTCCGGCACCGAGGCGATCGAAGCGGCGATGAAGCTCGCCCGCTATCACACGGGCCGCGATAAATTCATCGCCTTCCACGGTTGCTTCCACGGCCGCACGATGGGCTCTCTCTCGCTCACCGCCAGCAAGGCCGTGCAGCGCAAGGGATTCGGCTCGCTGCTCGCCGGCGTCTTTCACACGCCGTATCCGAACACCTATCGCGGCGTAGCCGGTGGCCGCCCGGAAAACGCTGCCGCTGACGCGCTTGCGTGCATCGAAGAGGAGCTCTTCAAGCGCCTCGTCGATCCGCAGGAAGTCGCTGCAATCTTCGTCGAGCCGATTCAGGGCGAGGGCGGCTATCTTCCTGCGCCCGCCGAGTTCCTGCAGGCGCTCGAGAGCCTCTGCCACAAGCACGGCATCCTGCTCGTCGCGGACGAAGTGCAGTCCGGCATGGGCCGCACCGGCAAATGGTGGGCCGTCGGTCACGCCGGCGTCGTGCCGGACATGATCTGCACGGCCAAAGGCATCGCCTCCGGCATGCCGCTCAGCGCCGTGATCGCCAAAGCCGATGTGATGGACTGGAAGCCGGGCGCGCACGCGTCCACTTTCGGCGGCAACCCAGTGTCGATCGCCGCATCGCTTGCCACCATCGAGCTGCTCGAAGGCGGCCTGATCGCCAACGCCGCGCGCATGGGCGAATTCGTCCTCAGCCGCATCGCGGACTGGCGCGAGCGCCACAAAATCGTCGGCGACATTCGCGGCAAAGGCCTGATGATCGGCATCGAGCTCGTCCGCGATCGGAAAACGAAGGAACGCGCTCCCGCGCTGCGCAATCGCGTTCTGGAAATGGCGTTCCGCAAAGGCGTTCTCATCCTCGGCGCGGGCGAAAACACGCTCCGCCTCGCCCCGCCGCTCCTCATCGACGAAGAGCAAGCCGATTTCGCCATCCGCACCCTCGACGCTTGCATTACCGAAGTCGAAAGCGCATCGTAGCCGCGTCTAGCAGGCCCTGGGCGTCTAGCCCTGTCGGGGCGGGTCTCAAACCCGCCCGGCGGGATTCCACCGATGCTTTCGCGTCTGATGTTCGCCATCGTCGACCGCCGAGCCCGCAAGGGCCTCGTCGAATTGCCCGCCGCGGATGATTCCTCGGAAGTCTCCTCGAAGAAGGCGCAGGCACTCCGCACCGGCGTCCGCGGCGAAACCTACGCCTACTGGTACCTCCGCCGCCACGGCTACATCGTCGTCGCGCGCAACTACATGCGCTCCGGCGTGAGAGGCGAAATCGACATGGTCGCCTACGACGGCCCGGTCCTCGCATTCGTCGAAGTAAAAACGCGCGCGGCAGGCGATCGCAATCAGCCCTCGCCCGAAGACGCCGTCAACGACGAAAAGCGCCGCAATCTCGCCCGCATGGCGCGCCAATTCCTCCGCGCCCGCCGCATCGATTCGCCCTCGTATCGCTTCGACGTGCTCGCCATCGAAACGCGCCCCGGCGCGCGCCCCGAGGTCCGCCTGCACAAAGGAGCGTTCGCGTCCCAGTCGTACTAAGCGCACAGGCGCGGCAATTCCGGGAATCGTTCGCCGCTGCACACCGCGGCGGATATAGAATAGCTACAAGGGCGATACGCAGCCTGGAATCGTCGGTTCCCGGCCGCCGCGGGGGAGGAAAGCTTTGCCAGAGCTTCGCAAGGACCCGATCACGGGCCGCTGGGTGATCATCTCCACCAATCGTGGAAAGCGCCCGTCGGACTTCGTCCGCGAAAGCGTGCAGATCAAGGGCGTCGGCATGTGCCCGTTCTGCCCCGGCAACGAGGGCAAGACGCCTTCGGAAGTCCTCGCTTACGGCCGCAACGGCAGCGGCAAAGACACGCCCGGCTGGTCGCTGCGCGTCGTCCCCAATAAATTCCCCGCGCTCGGCATCGAAGGCGGTCTCGACCGCGAGGGCGAGGGTCTCTTCGATCGCATGAACGGCGTCGGCGCGCACGAAGTGATCATCGAAACGCCCGATCATCGCAACACGCTCGCCACCATGCCGCAGCGCGCGGTCGAGGAAACCCTGTGGGCCTATCGCGACCGCATTCTCGATCTGAAAAACGACCGCCGCTTCCGCTACATCCTGCTCTTCAAAAATCACGGCGAGCCCGCCGGCGCCACGCAAGAGCACACGCATTCGCAATTGATCGCCCTGCCGATCGTCCCCAAGCGTGTCCGCGAGGAAGTCGATAATTCCCGCCACTACTACGACGAAAAAGAGCGCTGCATCTTCTGCGACATGATCCGCCAGGAAATCGAAACCGAATCGCGCGTCATCCTGAGCACCGATCATTTCATCGCGCTCGCGCCCTATGCGCCGCGCTTCCCGTTCGAGACGTGGATCCTGCCGCGGCAGCACAGCTCGTCATTCGAAAACATGCCCACGCCCAACTACGGAAATCTCGCGCACATCCTGCGCGATTTCCTCGGCCGTCTCGACGCCGCGCTCGCGTTCCCGTCGTACAACTTCGTCGTGCACACCTCGCCCATCGGCGAGGAAATCAACGATCATTACCACTGGCACATCGAGATGATGCCCAAGCTGACGAAGGTCGCGGGATTCGAATGGGGCACCGGCTTCTACATCAATCCCACGCCCCCCGAAGAGGCCGCCCGCTTCCTCCGCGAAGCACGGTGACGATCCGATGAGCATCGTCATCCTGCCTGCCCTGAGCAAGGCGAAGGGAACCCGGCGCTTTTGCTTTTGGCCGGGTGAAGGATCCCTCTTTCGCTCCTGGCGACGTGGCTACGACTGCTTTAATTTCTTCCGCGCGGCTACAAACAGCGAAACCGCCAGCGCCACAAACAATCCGGGCCCCAGCCACTGGCTCTGGCTCGCGTGCGGCATGAACTTCGCGCCCACGGCAAAAAATCCCTCCGACCATGGCACATGCAGCACCACCGCCAGCCAATGCGGCACGTGCCGGCTGAGCTCGGGATCCTGCAGCAAGTTGATAACGATCGCCAGCAACCCAAACACGCCGCCCGCCGCGATCAATCCGCTCGCATAAAGCGATCCGGGGCTCACCTCGCTCTCCGACTCGGATTTTTTCTCCATGCCCTGCTCGGCCAGCCATCGCACCAGCCCGCCTGCGAACATCGCCATCGTCGTGCCGATCGAAATGTAGGTGCCCACGGCAAACGGCAGCGAGCGAATCCCGAGCAGCTCGACTGCAATCACCAGAAATACGCCGAGAAACACGAGCCGCCACGGAAGCCGCCGGTTCAAGATCCCGCTGATCACGGTCGCCATCAACCGCGCTTGCGGCGCCGCCGCTTTTGCGCTGCCGATGCCCTGCTCCCACTGGATTTCGATCTCGCGCGTCGACGGATCGTAGAGATATTTGCCGTCCGGAATCACACCCGACCCGATCGCATTCACCAGTGAATACGTCTTGCCCTCATGCGGATAGTTGTTCTGCTGGAGTTCGACGCCCGTGGGCAAATGGTTGATGTCCAGCGGAATTTGAATCGGCTTGTAGCTGGCGAGCCCGACGTTCATCAGGATCAGCGTCCCGCCAATCGCGAGCGATGAAACCAGCACTCCGATCACCAGCGCCACCTGCTGCTTCGCCGGCGTCGCGCCGACCAGGAATCCGGTCTTCAAATCCTGCGACGTCGCGCCCGCAATCGCCGCGGCTATGCACACGACGCCTCCGATGGTCAGCGCCAGCACCGCGTACGCGTTCGCGGTCCAATGAATCACCAGAAAAACCGCGCACGTAGCCATCAGCGTCGCAATCGTCATCCCGCTGATCGGGTTCGACGAATTGCCGATCAGCCCGCTGATCCGCGACGCTACGGTCACAAATAGAAATCCGAAAACGATGATGAAAAGCGCCGCCATCAGATTGGCGAACGCCCCGGTTTGCGCTCCCGGCACCGGCTTGAACGTCAGGAACGCCCAGATCATCGCCATAATCACGATCGAGCCGCCGATTACGACGCGCATCGAAAGATCGCGCTCCGTCCGGCTCGCCACGGGCATCGCCTCTTGCTTCGCGCGCACGTCTTTCAGCCCCGCGCTCAGAGCCGAAACGATCGTCGGCATCGTCTTGATCAATGTAATCAGTCCCGACGCCGCCACCGCTCCCGCGCCCATCGGCCGAATATAAGTAGCCCAGAGCTGATCGGGATTCATCTGCGGGATCGGCACGGTGCTCGGATAAAGCGCCGCGCCCGGCGCCAGCGACCCGAAAAATCGGATCGCCGGCATCATCACCAGCCACGAGATCACGCCGCCCGCGAAAAGCGTCCCTGCCACGCGCGGCCCGATGATGTAGCCCACGCCGAGATATTCGGACGTAATTGTAAGGCGCGCCGACGCTCCCGGCAGCCATTTAGGCTGATAATCCGGCTGGTTGGGCCACATCCCTAGCGTGTTCATGCAAAATGTGTAAACGCCGCCAAGGCCGAGCCCCCAAAACACGCGCCCGGCAAAGGATCCCCCGCGTTCTCCGGCGATGAGGACGTCCGCGCAAGCCGTGCCTTCAGGGAACGTGAGATTCCCGTGCTCCTTCACAATCAATTGCCGCCGCAGCGGGATCATGAAGAGCACGCCGAGCGTCCCGCCCAGCAGCGCGAGATAAAAGACGCGCCAGTACTCCGTATTCAGCGAAAACCCGAGAAAGATCAACGCGGGCATCGTGAAAATCACGCCCGCCGCCGCGGACTCGCCCGCCGATCCGGTCGTTTGCACGATGTTGTTTTCGAGGATCGTCGAGCGCCCAAAAGCGCGCAGGATGCTGATCGATAGCACCGCGATCGGTATCGACGCCGACACGGTAAGCCCCGCGCGCAGCCCGACGTACACCGAAACGGCGCCAAACAGCACGCCAAACAGCGAGCCCAAAATGATCGCGCGAAGCGTGAATTCCCGCGGGCTCTCCCCGGGGCCCACGTACGGGCGAAACTCGCCCGGCGGTGCCGTCGAACTCCACGAACTCGTCCCCAATTCGCTCTCCCTTCGCCCGTCCGCGCTCCGTGGCGCCAGCCGGCGCCCGGATGCGAATTCGGCACGGTAGCATCAGACGCAGGCGCAGGCAAGGCGGAAGGCGCAAGAAAGCCCCCAAACTCCCTGCGCGCCGGGGGATTGCCGCCCGCGTTACCGAATTGAAAGTGGTGCCCGTGCTTGTCCGGGTCTCCTAGCAGGCTCAGAACTGGCAAATGGGAACCGTATTACTCATTCACTTTTAATTCGAGCGGGTTATTGACAGCTCAGTGAATTTCGCGATACTTTGCGGGCACTTCATTGCTCTTGAAACGAATGGGTGTGCGTAAAATTGGGAGAAAGGCTAGGGACCTCTCATGAGCCCAATCCATCGAAGCGTCTTTGGCGTGGCTGTCGTGTGCCTGCTGCTGTTTGCGGCGGCTCGCTCTCTGTCGGCCACGGAAGGGTGGCTGCCGGTCCCACCCGAAGACCTCGCGCTGAAAGACAATCCCAAGCAGCCGGGCGCCGACGCCATGATTCTGTATCGCGAAAGCGTGATCGACGCGCGCAAGGCGAATACCGATGGCGATACCGTCGAAGACTATTACCGCATCAAGATTTTCACACAGGAGGGAACGAAGCACGCCCACGTCGAAATTCCCTTCGGCAAAGGATGGGAAGACGTCAACTACATTGCGGGCCGGACGATTCGTCCAGACGGCACCATCGTGAAGTTTGACGGCCAGGTACTCGAAACGACCGCCGTAAGGGGCGGCGGCTTGAAGATTTACGTCAAAACGTTCACCCTCCCCGACGTTCAGCCCGGTTGCATCATCGAATACAAAGATTCGCGCCAGGCCAAGCCGGGCTATGTTCACAACGAGGAGTGGGAGGTCGCGAGCGATATGTTCACTCGCGAGGCTCACTTCACATACAGGCCCTACGAAGGTTATGGCGGACTCGGAATTAGCCCCCGCTACCGCACATCTCTCTTGCCGGCCGGTGCTGTTCCTAAGCAACAGATCGATGGCTCCTTTGCCATGACTCTGAACGACATTCTCGGCATCGAGCAAGAACCCTTGATGCCGCCCGAGAGGACAATGGAGCCGCGGGTCGAGTTCTACTATACGGAGCCGGACGCCCCTTCTGAGGACGATCCGGCCAGCAAGTACTGGGATCATTGGGCGAAGAAGTGGAGTGGCCAGCTCGATCATTTCATCGACAAAAAGAACGCTCTCGATCAGGAAATCGCCAAGGACGTCAGCCCGTCCGATCCTCCGGAGACGAAGCTCCGCAAAATCTATGCGCGCGTGCAGCAAATCCGCAATCTAAACGTGGAAGAAGCTCGTACCGCGCAGGAGATGAAGGCCGAGAACTTGAAAGCCGCGTCCAACGTCGAGGAGCTGTTGAGCCGTGGGGCAGGCTACGACCGCCAGATCAATTATCTTTTTGTAGGTCTCTCGCGAGCCGCCGGATTCGAGGCGTCTGAGGTTTACATTGCGCCTCGAAGTCGCGCGCTCTTTGTTCCCGAGCGCAAGGACGCGAGCGAGCTCGACGACGATCTCGTCTGGGTCCGCGCAGGTTCGAAGGAGTACTACCTTGACCCCGCCGCGCACTTTTTCCCCTTTGGACTCCTGCCGTGGTATGAAACCGAAGCTGCCGGCATTCGGGTGGACGACAAGCACGCAACGAACGTCGTGACTCCCAATGCGCAGTCGACCGACGCCACGATCGTCCGCAATGCGGACCTAGTTCTCAGTACCGACGGCTCGATCGCGGGCACCCTTCAGATCGACTTTACCGGCCAAAGAGGCGCCCTGCTCCGCGAGGAGGAGCGCAAGGACGACGAAACCGGCCGCACCAAGAACTTGGAAGATCAAATCAGACATTGGCTGCCTGTAGGCTCCACGTTTCAAGTCACAAAGATTTCAAACTGGGACGATGTCAATCAACCGGTCCACGTCGAAGGAACGATCAAGGTCCCTTCCTACGCCAGCGGCGCGTCGCAGAGAATGCTGATGCCACTCGATGTGTTTCAGGCGGAAGACCTCGGTTCATTCGCATCCCAGAAGCGTGTCAATCCGATCTACTTCCCGTTCCCGTACGAAGAATTCGACGATGCGAAGCTTCGCGCGCCCTCGGGTTTTAAGGCGGAGAGCGTCCCGGCCGAGAAGAAGGTTGATCTCGGTGCGGCGTCCTATTCCATCTCCGTCGAGGCGCAGGGCGACACCATCGAAGTGAAACGCCACATGGCCATGAAGGGCGTGTTGTTCGGGAAAGACGCCTATCCCGCCCTTCGCGCGTTCTACGGCATGATCAAAACGAACGACGACGCTCAAATGGTCTTGCAGAATGCCACATCGGCGAAAAACAACTAGCTCGATCCCCATCGCGCTTCTAGCCGCGGCGCTGCTCTGTTGTCTTGCGCCCCGCGCGAAGGCGGGCGATTCCGCGCCCGATTGGCTCCGCGCTGCCGCGCAGGAAAAGCTCCCCGATTATGACAAAGATACCGTCGCCGTCATTCTTCTCGATGAGACGCAAACCACCGTCCAATCCAACGGCGAGATCGACACCCGCCACCGCCAGGCGATTCGCATCCTGCGCCCCGAGTCACGCCGCGACTACAGCAGCCTTGACGTCCCGTTCGACAAAGACACCAAAATCTCTTACATGAAGGCTTGGACGATCGAAGCGAACGGCCACGAACTGGCAGTCGGCCAGAAGGACATTATCGAACACGGGCTCTTTGACGATCTCGCATATACCGACGTAAAGGTCGACACTCTTGAATTCCCCGAAGCAAATGCGGGCAACGTCGTCGGCTTCGAATTCGTGCAGCGAAACCGTCCGTACGTTTTTGAGGACGACTGGGAATTTCAGAGCGAAGTTCCCGTGAAGACCGCGCGACTCATTCTGTTGATCCCGCCTGGCTGGGAATTCACGACGAACTGGTTCAACTATACGGAGCAGAAGCCCGCCGTGTCGGGCTCGAACACCTACATCTGGGAAGTCGACGATCTTCCCGCGATGGAAATCGAGC
The DNA here is from genome assembly GCA_963740095.1 of uncultured Acidobacteriota bacterium. GTDB lineage: Bacteria > Acidobacteriota > Terriglobia > Acidiferrales > UBA7541 > Palsa-295. The sequence continues at coordinate 25,787 of CAVUDN010000018.1, read as the reverse complement.
CCGACATGCCCGCATGGAGATCGCTCGCCGGTTGGATGGGTCTGAAGTATTTCCCCCAGGATCCCGCCATGCGGTCCAAAACCAACGGTTCCTGGAAGGATATGGGGCTCTGGTACAACGGCCTCACGCAATCTAGCCGTGTGGCCTCGCCTCAAATCCAGCAGAAGGTGGCCGAACTGACCTCCGGTCTTTCGGACCCGCTCAGCAAGATGCGGGCTCTCACGGAGTATATGCAGCGAAGTATTCGTTACTTCGCGGTGGAAATCGGCATCGGAGGATATCAACCGCATCCGGCCGCCGAGGTTTTCGCCCATCAGTTTGGCGACTGCAAGGACAAGGCCACGCTTCTCAGCTCCATGCTCAGCCAAATCGGCATCGATTCCTACTATGTGATCGTCGATACGCACCGCGGAGTTGTTCACCCGAGTTATCCGTCGATGGACTTCAATCACGTCATTCTTGCGATCCATCTTCCCGACGAGGTCTCCAGCGATGGGCTCTATTCCGTCGTGAACGATCCGAAGCTGGGGCGCTTGCTCATATTCGATCCCACGAACGAGCATGTTCCGATGGGCTACATCCCCTGGTATCTGCAACAGTCCTATGGACTGCTCGTCGCGCCCGACGGAGGCGAATTGATCTCTCTGCCGCTCCTGCCGCCCGCGACCAACCGCCTTCTTCGCGTCGCGAAATTCGATCTCACTGCCGCAGGCGATCTTTCGGGCGAAGTCCAGCAAGTCGAATGGGGAGGCCCGGCGGCGGCGCAGCGCAGGGAGTTTCTCGAACAGCCGCCCTCGAAGCGTGCCGACGTCTTCGAGCATTTTCTCGGTGGATTCCTGAACAACTTCCTCTTCCTCGGTGGGTCGCTCGGCAACCTCGACAAGGAAAATGAAAGCCTTTCTCTCGACTACAAGTTTTCAGCGCAGGGCTACGCAAACTCCAGCGGCGACTTGCTGATTCTCCGACCCGATATCGTCGGCAACGAGGACATCGGCCTCCTGAATCTCTTCACGCAGCACAAGGCGCGCAAATATCCGATCCAGTTCGAAGAAGCGATGCGGCAGGACGACGTGTTCGACATCGCGCTCCCGCCCGGCTACGCGTTGGACGGGCTGCCGCAGCCCGTCGAGGCCAGCTGCGACTACGCGACGTATCGCAGCGAAATCAAAGTCGCCGACGGCGTGCTGCACTACAAGCGCAGCTTCGAGGTGAAGGACGTGATGGTTCCGGTCGACAAGCTGCCGGAAATTCGCGATTTCCTGCAGCAGGTCGCGGCGGATCAGCAGTCTGCCGCCGTCCTCAAGAAAGCCGCCACGCCCTAGCCTCAGGCTTTTCCGCTCAGGCGCTCGCGGACGCGGTCGCTCAGCACTTTGCCGTCGATCGCTTTTCCTTCCAGCTTCGCGCGCGCGGCTTTGATCACGGCGCCCATCTGCTTCAGAGAATCCGCGCCCGCCTCGGTGATCGCCATTTCGATCGCGTGGCGGATTTCGTCGTCGCTCGGCGCGGCCGGCAGATACTCCTCGATGATGACGATTTCCTTCGCTTCCTTGTCGGCCAAATCGTGCCGCCCGCCCTGCGTGAATTGATGGACGGAATCGCGCCGCTGCTTCACCAGCGTCTGCAGCACCTGCAGGGACTCCATGTCGTCGAGCGGCTTCATCTTCTCGATTTCCTTGTTCTTCAGCGCGCTTTTCATCATGCGCAGCACGCTGAGCCGCAGTTCGTTCTTTTCCTTCATCGCGGCGGTCAAATCGCTTTGGATGCGTTCGATGTATCCCATTTGTTGTGTGATCCCTCTCGGTGTTGCAAAAAGAATATCACACGTTTGCATTCGCATGCTCCCGCAAGCGCAATTGACACAGCCGCGAACGCCCGATAACCTTGTTGCCTCATGAAAATCATCGTCGCAGACAAGATCAGTGACCGCGGAATCGCGCTTTTGCGCGACGCGGGTTGGAACGTCGTGATGCCGACGGCGGCCACGCTCCCGAGCGAAATCGCCGATGCCGACGCGCTGGTCGTCCGCAGCGCGACCAAAGTCACGGCGGCGCTGCTCGAAAAGGCCGGCCGGCTGCGCGCGATCGGCCGCGCCGGAGTCGGCGTCGACAACGTCGACGTGGATGCCGCCACGCGCCGCGGCGTCCTCGTGATGAACACGCCCGGCGGCAATTCGGTGAGCGTTGCCGAGCACACGCTCGCGCTGATGCTCGGCCTCGCGCGCGCCGTGCCGCAGGCGAACGCCTCGATCCACGCGGGCAAATGGGAGAAGTCCGCATTCTCCGGCACCGAGATGCGCGGCAAGACGATCGGCCTCGTCGGCCTCGGCCGCGTCGGCACGGAAGTGGCCCGCCGCGCGCGCGCCCTCGAAATGAAAGTGCTGGCGCACGATCCCTTCGTCACGCCCGCGGCCGCCGCCGAAGTGGAAGTCGAGCTCGTGCCGCTCGACGATCTGCTCCGCCGCTCGGACGTGATCTCGCTCCACACCTCGCTCAGCGCGCAAACCGAAAAGCTGATCGACGCCGCGGCCATCGCCAAAATGAAAAAGGGCGTGCGCCTCATCAATTGCGCGCGCGGCGAATTGATCGACGAAGCCGCGCTCGCCGAAGCGCTGAAATCCGGCCACGTGGCCGGCGCCGCGCTCGACACCTTCGCGAAGGAGCCACCGAAAGACTCGCCGCTCGTCGGCCTTCCCAACGTGATCGCCACGCCGCACATCGCCGGCTCCACGGCCGAGGCGCAAGAAGAGGTTGGCACGGCGATCGCGCAGCAGCTTCGCGATTTCCTCGCCGACGGCACGATCCGCAACGCCGTCAACATGCCCGCGCTTTCGCCCGACCAGTACCGCCGCCTGCGCCCGTATCTCGAATTGGGCGAGCGCCTGGGATCGTTCGTCGCGCAGGCCTCGCCGTCGCACACCTTTGGCCGCGTGCGCATCCGGTATGCGGGCGAGCCCGCGGAATTGGGCTCGCACATGATTGGCAAGGCTGTGCTGGTGGGCGCGCTGAATTCGGTGCTCGATGAAAAGGTAAATCTGGTGAATGCCGCGGAGGAGGCGGCGGCGCGGGGCGTGGTGGTGGAAGAAACCACGCGGCGTCGCGAGCGCGGATATCCCAACACGGTCGAGGTGTCCGTCTCGAATGGCGGCCGCGAATTTTCGCTCGAGGGCGTGGTCGCGCAGGATGGCTCGCCGCGCATTCTCGCGCTCGACGGCATTGCGCTCGAGTCTCCTCTCGAGGGCACGCTCCTGCTCTCGCGCAATATCGACGTCCCCGGCGTGATCGGCCGCATCGGGACGGCGCTCGGCAACCTCGGCATCAATGTTTCCACGTTCGCGCTCGGCCGCCGCGCCCCTGCCGGCGGCTCCGAAGCGCTTGCCCTCGTCGGCCTCGATGGCAACGTCAGCGCATCGGTGGTGCAGGAAATCCTCGGCCTGCCCTCGGTGACGGAAGCGCGGTTGGTGCGCCTCCCGGCGGCGCCGCAAGCCTCCTCCGCTACGTCGTGACGTCGAAGGGCGCAGCAAGCAGCGCCCCTACGAAGGCAACGGCGGGCCTTCCGGCGGCCTGCCACGGACGTGTCGATTAGACTGTGCACCCATCTCATGTTTTCAATCACTTGCATCGATTTCTAATCGCCAAATGTCGATTAGAACTGCGCCAAAATTGCTATGGATTGCGATCGCAATTGGGCGCTCGACATGGCGATTTATGCCGCGCGGGAATTTGCAGCGCAGGTTTACTTTCGATCGATTTCGGCTGCCGCCTCGTTCGCCTCTTCGCGTCACGTCCATACGCTCCTCGCTCAACGCTAGCACGATGGCTGGGAGTTTCTAGCTGTGCCGAAGGACAGATTAAGGACAGGGGGAAAATCCCGGTCTTTGCGGCTGGTGTTGCCTTCGTAGCTTGTCCTGCCTGCCCTGAGTGGAGTGGCGAAGGAAGCGAAGTCGAAGGGAGTGGTTTGCGAGTGAGTCTCGGTCAGTAGTGAATCTTTAGCGCTTCGGCTCCCACAATTCGAAACGGTTGCCTTCGGAGTCGGTGGCCCAGCCGAACCGCCCGTTGGGCTCCTCGTCGATTTTCGAATCGACCGCGACGCCCGCCGCTCGAAGCTGCGCAAGCAGGCGATCGAGATCGTCGACGCGATAATTGATCATGAACGGCTGCGGGCCTGCGCCGAAGTATTTCGTGCTCTGCGGGAAAATAGCCCAGACGGTCGTGCTGACCTTGGAGGGATCGTCCTTCTCGCGCCATTCGAAGCCGTGATTGGGCGGGGCGCCGGCAGCGTTGGTTTCAGGCGTAAGCTCGATGCCAAGATGCTCGCGATACCACGCGGCGAGCTTCTGCGGATCGCTCGACTTGAAGAAGATTCCGCCGATCCCGGTGACGTGCGCGGCGGCTTTGCCGCGGGCGGATTCAAGAGTCATGCCGAGCGCAAAACTGAGAACCGCAACGCATGGGATCACCAAGCCGCTCTTCATGGTCTCCTCCGGGCGCCGGTGCGAGGATGTGGCGCCCCGCAAACACACTACACGCTGCGGGTGAACCTGCGCAAAGGAATCGCGCTTTGCGCGCGCATCCGCAGGCTCCGGGGTTGGAGTTGCCGTTGCCTTCATAGCGACATGTCCTGCCCGCCACGACGAACGTGGGCTGTCTCATTCCTCCGGCTCCTCCATCCTGATCTCTTGGACAAATTTCAGCACATCGCCCTCGCGCAGCTTGCGGCAAATCCGGCGCAGAGATTCCTGCTCGCGCGCGGTGAGGACGCGCATCAAGGCCTTCACCAGCTTCGAATGGTTCCGCAGCATACCCTTGGCGAACGTCTTCCCCTCTCGCGTCAGCTTCACGACGCTCACTCGCCGGCCAAGCCGTCGCTCGCCCCGCTTCGATTTCGCCACATGTTTCCCTTCGGGATCGGCCGGTGGAAGCGCGATCCGCACGCGCCGCACCCATCCGCACTCCACCAGCCGCGCCACGATCACGTCCATGGTCTGCCGCATCGTGCCCCGCCGACGGGCGGCATCCGGCACGGTCATAATCTCCTCGCGGTGGAGCATTTCGAGCAGGCGAAATCCGCCCATAGTCAGGTCAAATGACCCAAGCGGCGGGCGCATCTCGCGTTCGAACCACTCGGCCGTGTCGAGCAGCTCCAGATACGCCCCAAGAGCTCGGTCCGTCTTCTCTTTGTGGGTCGGTTGGCGCGACATTGGCAAAATCCTCCCAAATTTGGCTTTTTCGTGCCATTTAACCCCTTTCTAACCTCCCCTAGGAAGCAAAGTTACTGCTCATTTGGGAGCGGAAAATACGCACCCTCCAAAGCAGCAGATTTTCACCGCTCGCCGCGGTCGCGGCGCCAAAGCAACTCGCCCGGCGCGCGGCTTTGCGGGAACGCGGGCGAGCGGCTACAATGCAGAGGAGAGCTGCATCTAATTTTAGCGGGATTGCCTCCTAGAAAAGACTCGGTGGTAGAAAGTAAACATGGACGTTGAGAAGGTTATAGACACCGTAGTCGCGAAATTTATCGGGACGAAGCACGAGCGCGACGTCAAGCGGATCACGCCGATGGTCGCGTCGATCAACGAGCTCGAGCCCGAGATGAAGAAGCTGACGGACGCGCAGATTGCCGAGCGCGCCGCCGCGCTGCGGGCGGAGGTCCAAGAGCGCCTTGAAGGCGTCGAGCGCGACGATCCCGACTACAAGCGAAAATTGCAAGAGGCGTTCGAGCCGGCGATTCCGCCGGCGTTTGCGCTCACGCGCGAAGTGGGGCGGCGAACGATCGGGATGCGGCATTTCGACGTACAGCTGATCGGTGGAATCGTCCTGCACGAGGGAAAAATCGCGGAAATGAAGACGGGCGAAGGAAAAACGCTCGTCGCCACGCTGCCCGCGTTTCTGAATTCGCTGGCTGGGCAGGGCGTGCACATCGTCACGGTGAACGATTATCTCGCGCGTCGCGACGCGGAATGGATGAGCCCGATCTACAAGATGCTGGGGCTGACGGTGGGCGTGATCGTCCACGATCTGGACGACGTGCAGCGGCGCGCGGCCTACGCGGCCGACATCACCTACGGCACGAACAACGAATTCGGATTCGACTACCTGCGCGACAACATGAAATACGATCTCGCGCAGTGCGTGCAGCGCGGCCACCAGTTCGGAATCGTCGATGAAGTGGACTCGATCTTGATCGACGAGGCGCGTACGCCGCTGATTATTTCCGGTCCTGCCGAGGAATCGACCGATAAATACTATCGAATCGACAAGATCATCCCGAAGCTGATTCCCGACATGGATTACACCCTCGACGAAAAGCTGCGCACCGCGACGCTGACGGAAGAGGGCGTGTCGAAATGCGAGCGGCTGCTGAACCTCGGCAACATGTTCGATCCCGACAACATGGAACTGATTCACCACGTTTACCAGGGGCTGCGCGCGCACACGCTCTTCGAGAAGGACGTCGATTACGTGGTGAAAGACGGCGAGGTGATCATCGTCGACGAATTCACGGGGCGGCAGATGCCGGGACGCCGCTGGTCGGACGGGCTGCACCAGGCCGTCGAAGCGAAAGAAGGCGTGAAGATCGAGCGCGAGAATCAGACGCTCGCCACGATTACCTTCCAGAATTATTTCCGCATGTACAAGAAGCTTTCCGGCATGACCGGAACGGCCGAAACCGAAGCGCCCGAATTCCACAAGATCTACAAACTCGAAGTGGTGGCGATTCCCACGAACAAAGCGCTGATCCGCCTCGAAGCGCCGGACGTGGTGTACCGCACGGAGAGGGAAAAATTCGAGGCGGCCGTCAACGGAATCATTCAAGAGGATGGCACGAAGAGCGGCGGCGTCCGACAATATTTCGAGAGCGGGCAGCCGGTGCTGATCGGCAGCATCTCGATCGAGAAATCGGAAAAAATCGCCGAGCACCTGAAGAAAGCGGGCATACCGCACCAGGTGTTGAACGCGAAGCAGCACGAGCGCGAAGCGAAAATCATTTCGCAGGCCGGGCGCAAGGGAGCGGTGACGGTCTCGACGAACATGGCCGGGCGCGGCACCGATATTTTATTGGGCGGCAATCCCGAGTTGATGACGCGCGAGCATTTCCTGAAGAACAAGATCGCGATGCCTTACGCGCCGGCCGCGGCCGTGATCGGCCTCGAGGCAGGCGCAGAAACGCCCGCGCAAGCGGATGCCGCAGCCGCTGGCGCAGAATCAGGCACCCCATCGGACGGCAAAAATGGCGCGAGTGGTGCGAGCGCGTCAGGATCGAATGGCGCGAGCGCTCCATCGATGGTTTTGTTTCAGCAGGAAGGCAAAATTTTTCAGGTGCCGCTCGATCAGTGGAAGCCGATCTTTGACGAGTTTGCCGCGCAGTGCAAGATCGAACATGAGGAAGTGGTGGCGATGGGCGGGCTGCACATTCTCGGCACCGAACGGCATGAGGCGCGGCGCATCGATAATCAATTGCGAGGGCGCGCGGGACGTCAGGGCGATCCGGGATCGTCGCGATTCTTCCTTTCACTCGAAGACGACTTGCTGCGGATTTTCGGCGGCGAGAAGGTCAAGGCCATGATGCACTGGCTGGGGATGACGGAAGGCGTGCCGATCGAATCGAAGATGATCAGCAAGCGCATCGAAAGCGCGCAGGAAAGCGTGGAAGCGCAGAACTTCGAAGCGCGCAAACACCTGCTCGAATACGACGACGTGATGAACAAGCAGCGCGAGACGGTGTATTCGCTGCGGCGGTCGTTCCTCGAGGGGCGGGACCAGAAGGAATTCGTGCTGGAGCGCGCGGAGGCCATCGCGCAATCGCTGGTGGAAACGTATTGCCCGCGGGATCAACATCCGGACCAGTGGAACGTGACGCAGCTCGGGAACGAACTGCTGAACCAGTTCGGCATGGATCTGAAGGCGGCGATTCCCGACATCGAGAATCTGAACCACGATCAGCTCGCCGACGAGCTGATGGAAAAAGTGCGCGAGCGCTACGAAGAGAAAGAAAAGCTCTTCGGCGCCGAGACACTGCGCTGGCTCGAGCGGCACATCCTGCTGGATATCGTCGACGGGCAGTGGAAGGACCACTTGCTGACGCTCGACCACTTGAAGGAAGGGATCGGGCTGCGCGGATACGGGCAAAAAGACCCGCTTGTGGAATTCAAGCGCGAAGCGTTCACGCTTTTCGAAGACATGATGGACCGGATCGACACCGAGGCGGTGCGATTCCTGTTCCTCGTGCGGCCCGCCGAACCTGGTCAGGCGAGACCGGCGGCGGCCCAGCCGCCGAAGGGGCCAAATGAGCGGCACGGCGGCGAGGCGGCAACGCCGGATTCTCAAATCGCGCGCCAGATTCAACAGCGGCAGCAACGGCAGCAGAGAAATCTGCAGTTCCAGGCAGGGCCGGCACAGGCGGAAGCACCCAAGCCGGTGCGGGCGGCGGCCAAAGTGGGGCGAAACGATCCGTGTCCCTGCGGGTCGGGCAAGAAATACAAGAAGTGCCATGGCGCCGCCGCGTAGAATTCCCTCGCAGATCCTCCCATCGCGGGGGCGTTTATCCTTTGGAGCCGATTCGCGCGCATCGGCTTGTCCGCGTGGGTTTCGGATGCTAGCCTCGGCAAGGTTGATCCATTTTTGAGTTTGGTAAGGCGAAGCGAAACAGGAGAACTCGATGAAACGTTGGGCGTTGCTGTGTGGAGTTGCGTTGCTATCGGCCGTTGCCGCATCGGCCCAAGGCACCCCGAGGGTGGAAGTGTTCGGCGGATATTCGTACCTGCATACGAGCTTCAGCGGCACAAGCTTCACCGCCAACCTGAATGGCGGCAGCGCGTCGGTGTCGGTGAATCCGACCAGCTGGCTCGGCCTCGTGGGTGACTTCGGCGGGTATCACGGCAGTACGAGCAGCGGCAGCGGCGGAATCAACGGCGAAGTCTATACGTACATGTTCGGTCCCAAAACCACCTTCCGCATGGGAAGGTTCACGCCGTTCATCCAGACGCTCTTCGGAGGCGCCCACACATCGTCCGGCAGTGCGTATGGTTCCCAGGACGCGTTCGCAATGGCCACGGGCGGCGGCATCGATTGGAATGCGACGCAGCACCTTGGCATCCGGTTGGTCCAGGCCGAGTATCTGTTGACGATGCTCAACGATAACGCGAATAACCGGCAGAATAACGCGCGGATTTCTGCAGGAGTCGTATTCCGCTGGTAATTTCGCGCTGACTGGAAACGGGCCATCCTTCACTTGCGGCGAAACTAAATTGTGGTAGGCTCTCGGGCACGTGCCTCGGAAGATAAGTCGAGGCTGTGGGGTTTCGCCATGACTGTCCCCGGCCCAGGTGGATGCCGAAGGGAATCGTGCGCCAACGCGATCCCTGCTGCTTTAGCGACCGAACGGCTGTGCCTCGATCACTTTCTCGATGAAGCTTTCCTGCGGACGGACCACATGCTTACGCGGTGCCGCGAGGGGAAAGCAATGAGCCCGGGCGACGTCGAGTGGCTGCTGGCGGACGCTCTGGCGGTCGTCAAGAACCTCGAAGAGGGAGCAGGCGATCCGAATCCCGAACAGCGCGATCGCATGCTCGAGCTGCTGCTGATTCTGGCGAACCTTCACGAATACGTGGCGCATCATTCCGTCCGGCTGCACCGGCCCGCCTGAGTTTTCGCTTCCCCTCAAATTTTCGCCGCGAAAAGGTCAATAGCAGAGAGGCGTTCGAGGCTTGCTTTCCGAATGCAGGGCCTTCAAGCTGAAGATGCGATTCGCCGCAACCCAGCATGCCAGTCGATAAGAAAGTCGATCTCTTCAAGCCTCAAGCACCGAGCATCCCGGGTGTGCCTGCCACCAGCGAGAAAGCCCAAAAACCGGAGCAGCAGCGGCCCGCCCAGACTCGCACTCCTTCGACGGTACAGCCGCGAGCGGCGCAAGATCGTCGAGCGAAGATGATCGGCGTCGCGGCGGGAATCGGAGTAGTGCTGCTGGCGGGAGTGATTCTTCTTTCAGGCCATCATTCGCCGGCGAAAGCGGATTTAGATGTTTCGCCTGCGGCGGTTGGTCCGGCTCCTTCCGATACGACTAAGAGCAAGCCTGCCGAAAAGCTAATGGTTGGTCCCGGGCCGGTGGCCACCACCGCGGAGCTTGCAAAGCCGTGGTCCGAGAGGGAATTTCTTTTTCGCGGGCCGTTCTCGGCCGAGCCTGTTCCCGCGATGGTCGTGCGGTTGCCGGGAGGAGACCTTTGGGGATTCTTTCTGCGCGAGCCATTCGGGCAGTGCGAACTGAAATACGTCACTGACCTGCAAGAGTTGGCAACGGACTACGGATTTCGTGCTGACCATCCGATGGTAGTGAATCCATGCACGCATGCGGTCTACGATCTGATGCGCTACGGCGGCGGGGCTCCGGGCGGCGGATTGGTCCGCGGCGAAATCGTGCAGGGTGCGGGAGTTCGGCCGCCGCTAGCGATCGAGATCCAGACGAGCGGCAAAGACATCATCGCGGTGCGAAGCGAGTAGCGCGCAACGCGCTTATCGCGTAAGTTGGAAACCCTAGGCTAAAGCCCTCTCTTGATCGCAAGCTTTTCGCGAGCCTGAAGGCTCACGCTTCCACCTGTAAACCTTAGGCTCGCGCCTTCCACCCACGGCCGTACGGGTCGGTCCTTCTGTTAACGAATGCCAACCGCGTTAGGAACTTCAGGGGCTGAAGGCCGTCGCAATTTCGCCGGTTTAGGTCGTGGCTGGAAGCCACGACCTACAAAAACTTGCGGTTGTCACGGACGATCAAAAAAAGAAGCGCCGCTGTCTCGTTTTTTCTGCGGAACGAGACAGCGGCGTTTGTGAACGACAGAGTTCCCACTGCGACTAATCGGACGACGTCAACTCTTCGACCACGCGAGCCACCATGACGGGCTGGCTTGTGGCCGGGTCGATGAGGATGAATCCGACCACGCGGATCGGGAGAGCCTGCGAGCCGCTCAGACCGGACAATCCACTGAGGTTGATGAAGATGGTGCTGTTGGTAGTGAGCACCGTGAGCGGGCTCGGGAGCAGGACGCCGGCCGTCCAGTTGTCGTTCAACTGAAAGTTTCCGGCGTTGCCCGACTGCACCACTGTGCTGCCGGGAACCCACGTGCCGGCCTGGCCCTGCCGCCGGAGGATGACGCGATGGACCGTCAGAGTCGAGACACCGTCCGTTGTGGTGACTGAGCCGCCGACGTCGACAACTTGCCCGGCAGCCAGCGCCGAATTATTGAAGAGGAGCGTGGTGATCGGATTGTTGATGTTGGCGATCTTGTAGCGTTCGGTGCCGTTCAGCGCGAGCGTCTCGATCTGGCCGTCCTGAACGCCCGTGATGTCGGGCAATTCATAGCGAACGTACAGATCGGCCTGCGTGGCCGGGCCCGATGGTGGACGGATGCTGGTGAAGAGGCCGCCAAGGACGAATTTATCGTCGGAGACGACCTCGATTTCGGAAGCATCGATGTCGTGCGACACTGGGTCCAGCTGGCCCGAGAGTTCGACGATGGTGTTGGTCGTGAATGAACTCACCGGCTCGCTCGGATCATCGAGGATGGTGCTTGCGTTGGTCTGAACGGTCCATTGACGGCCTTTCGGGCCTTGGACGGTGAAGGTGTTATCGCCGGTGACGCCGACTACGCCCGCGTGGAAATCGTCGATCGAGACGTTGGCGTCGGTGGCATTGAGCAACCGCATGTGGAACACCGGATCGACCACGCCAGTGACCTGGCCGCTTTGATTGAGCTGCAATGACTGGCGTAGATCGAATTCCATGCGCAGGCCGACGAGATCGGCGGCGTTCAAGACGAAGGGATTCGCGAAATTCACGGTGACGCTCGACTGCGTGAGCGAGCCGTTAATCGTGTTGATTGCAGGCGGACTTTGCGTGGTGTCGATGTATCCGATCACAGGGCTCGCGATCGTCACGGTGGCGGACGAATAGGTGCCGGTCGGTACTGCGTTGAGATCGAGCAACTGGTGCAAACCGCTCAGTTGCGCGAAGTCCACAACCTGCGGCGTGGTGAGGACGGGAACATTGGTGGTGCCGTTATTGATCGTGACGCCGGTGACCATGATCTGGCAGGAGACGACGCTGGGAAGAGGCGCGTCGGTGCCTACCGTGAAGACGGAAGCTTGATCTTCGCCGCCGGGATTGGAACCGGAAGACGAACCGCCGCAACTCGAGAGGCCGAATGCGGCGAGAAGAGTGATGAACACACCCGTAGCTTTCATTTTCCACATGATGATTCTCCTTCACCCCTATGAATGATGACTGCCCGAGCCGAAAACACTCAGTTCGGCTGCTGCGGGTAGAACCCAGAGAGATCGAAAAAGTTGCGGCGACCGCGAGGCTTTGCCCGGAATCCAAATCGTGAGCCGAGGCACGATGGCGAGACGGCATTTAGGGCGGCTTCCGCATCGTAGTAGACTGAAACGAACCAGCCTCGCGGCGCCATTGTGTTGATTCCAGGAATCAAGACACTACGAATATCGGAGGAGGCTGATGCACCAACGATGGATGTTCCCGATCGCTTTGCTTGTGATCGCGCCCGCGACGGGATGTTCGCACGCGCCGAATGACACGGCTCTGGTTACGAGCATTCAGTCGCAGATGTTCGCCGATCAGCAGTTGAAGAACGCGAACGTGCAAGTGACGGCGGATAAAGGCGAGGTCACGCTGAGCGGCACGGTGCCGGATGATGCGGCGCATCTGGACGCGTACAAGATTGCGTCGCAGACACCGGGCGTTACGAAGGTCAACGATCAGATCGCAGTGGAAACCGCAGCTGAAGCGGCGCCACCGCCGCCCACGCCGGTGAAAGAGAGATCGAAGCCAGTCCGGGCCGAAAAGAAATCGCGGCATGAGCCGCACTCTAAGAAACCGCCCGTGACGGGAGTATCGGGCGACATTCTAGGACCCGCCCCGCCGCAGGTCACGGATGGCCAGCAGCCGATTCCGGCCGCGAATTTGCCCGACGCTCCTCAACCAGTAGCAGCGCCTCCGCCACCTCCGCCTCAACTCGTGCCAGTGGGGATTCCCGCGGGTACGACGCTGACGATTCGCATGATCGACGGCGTGGATTCGTCGGTGAACCAGCCGGGAGAGATTTTTCGCGCTTCGCTCGAGAATCCGATCGTGTCGGGCGATCGAGTCGTCGTGCCGAGGGGCGCGGATGTGTATACGCGGCTCGTGAGTTCGAGTTCGGCGGGGAAGTTTTCGGGGAAAAGCGAGCTGCATATGGAGCTGGTGAAGCTGGATTTTCAGGGCAAGTCATATTCGCTGGTCAGCAGCACCTATTCGCTAAGTGGAGATTCGCGCGGCAAGAACACCGCTGAGAAAGTAGGCGGCGGCGCGGTACTCGGCGCGATCATCGGAGCGCTCGCGGGCGGGGGCAAGGGCGCCGCGATTGGAGCGGGCGTGGGAGGCGCAGGCGGCGGCGTCTATCAGGCGGCGACGCATGGCAAGCAGGTGCGGATTCCTTCCGAGACCAAGCTCGATTTTCAGCTCGATCAGCCGTTGACCGTGTACGTGATGCCGCGAGACGCGTCGCAGAACTAACGGGAGGGGCGGGGCCTTCCGGCTGTCCTCCGTCATCGTCTTCAAAAAGAAAAGAGCAGATCCCTCGCTACGTCCCGCGCCCGCGAAGACCGCGGAAAAGACAAAGGCGCGCGGGACTCCGCTCGGGATGACAGTTCTTCGGTAGTCATCCGTCGCAACGAAATCTGGCTTCTGTTCTTTGCGCGCAGGGAGCAACGTCCACCCGATAGACATCCCTGAGCTGCTTCCAACCGTACTTGTGGGCGCAAAAATCGACTGGATGGGGTTTCACGCGGATGCTACGCTAACGCCGCGCGTCCGAGCAACGCGAGCGCGCATTCCGAGGGCTCCGTCGATGAAATTTCTGGGTTTTCTGCTGCTTTTGGCGGGCTGGGGAATTGCCTTGACCGCCATCGTCCTGCTGGCGGCGAGCGCCCCGCGAGTTGCATTCGTGCTGGCCGGCATCGGCGTGGAGATTCTGGGGCTGGTTCTCGTGATCTGTGCGCATCCGGCTCCGCGAGGTGAACACGAGTGACGCCTGCGAGCGGCCCGATTCTTTCCGAAACAGCAGCAGCGCTGTGCCTGATGTTCATCTTCCTGGTGCCATTTGCCGGCGCCGGGCTAGCGTTGATCAATACGGGCCTTGGCCGCGCGCGTAGCGCTGCGCACCTGATGATGTCGTCGCTGTGCGCGGTGTCGATCGCGGCGGTGGTGTTCTTCGTGTGGGGATTCACGTGCCAGGGATTTCAAGGCGGGCCGGCGCACATTTTGAATATGGGCGGCAAGGGGTGGGACTGGATCGGGGCGCAGCCGCTTTTCCTGCGGCATGTGGCGCTGAATGGTTCGCCTGCGTCGCTCGCGGCGCTGCTGGGAATGATGAGCGTCGGATTGGCTGCGCTGATCCCGCTTGGTAGCGGAGCCGATCGCTGGCGGCTGAGCGCGACGTGCGCATCGACGGCGCTGCTGTCGGGAATCACGTACCCTATTTTCGCGCACTGGGCTTGGGGCGGCGGATGGCTCGCGCAGCTCGGGGAAAATTACGGGCTCGGGCGCGGCTTCGTGGATGCGGGAGGATCGGGCACGATTCAGGCGGTCGGAGGGCTGACCGCGCTTTCGATCGCGTGGATCCTGGGGCCGCGGCGCGGCAAGTACACGCACGATGGAATGCCGACGGCGATTCCGGGGCACAATTCGAGCTTCGTGGTGCTGGGCTGCATGCTTGCGATGGTGGGCTGGTGGGGACTCAATTCGGCGGGGGCCGTGCTGTTCACCGGCGCCGGGCCTGGAGACGCGGTACTGGTCGCAATCAACACAACGCTGTGCGCGGCGGCTTCCGCTTTGATGGCGGCGGTGATTACCGGCGTGCGCTTCGGCAAGCCGGATGTTTCGCTTACGGCGAACGGATGGATCGGCGGGCTTGCCGCGAGCAGCGCGGCGTGCGTTTTCGTGCGGCCACCGGAAGCGGCGGCGATCGGCATGGTGGCGGGCGCACTGGTGACGCTTTCGGTCGAATGGTTCGAACTGCGCATGTCGGTGGATGATCCAGGCGGTGCGATTTCGGCGCACGCGATGGGCGGGCTTTGGGGAGTGCTGGCGGTGGGAGTGATCGCGCGCGTTCCGCCGGTGGGCGTGAATGCGACGGGAGAGGCACCGGGGCAATGGCTCGCGCAGGTGGTCGGCATCGCGACCTTGATCGGATTCGTGTTGCCGCTCACGTATGGGCTGAACTGGCTTTTGAACCGGTTTCGTCCGCAGCGCGTGGCGCTCGAAGGCGAGCGGCAGGGAATGGACCTGCACGAACTGGGCGCGGGCGCCTATCCGGAGTTCATGACGCATGGCGACGATTTTTCCCCGCGGTGAGGCGCGGTGCTATCGGGAAAGCGCGGCCGCGTTTGCAGGTTCGGGGAACAATACACGCTGTGAGATAAGGTTGCGCAGTTGTGTCGCACCTACGGCGCTTGGCGCCTTAAGCCATTGCGGACCCCGCCTCCGGTGCTCGGGAGGAAGCGCGGTGGCCTCCGCATCTTGCAAAACAGTACATGCTGCGAATGAACCTGCGGAAACGAAACGCGCCCGCCACGGCGGACGCACACACCGCGCTTCGCGCGGGCGTTTTATGTCGGACCTGGAAGGTCCGACCCCCTAAAGATCGAACCCGGGCTGAAGCCCTGCTATCAAAGTGAGTTTTTTCGCGAGCCTGAAGGCTCACGCTTCCACCCGTAGGAAAAGAGTCGGCGGGACGCCAGCGCTACGCGAAGGAGCGCGTCCAGGCGCGGTTTTGTCCGAGCTAGGGTCCGATCCTCCTCGAGCAAACTCTATCGCTCGGGGAAATTGAAACGAACGCCGAAGCGGGCGGTAATGGGAAGGCCGAGCTCGGGGCCGCCGTTCAGGGAAAACAAGTAGCCTCTATCCAAAAGATTTTCCGCAGCGAAATAGACTTGCACGCCTTTGCCGATCGAGCGAGACGCCATCGCATCCAGAACGAAATATCCGCCCATCAGAAACTGATTGCCCGTCGAGTCGTACTGCTTGCCCACCATGCGGCCATCGAAAGAGACGTTGATGAGCTTGGGGTCTGCGTAGGTCGCCTGGAAGGTGATGACGTGGCGCGGCACTTGCGGGATCCAGGCGTTCGCGAGCGAAGGCGTGATGCCCGGCGAGCTGAGAATGGTGGCGTCGACATACTGATAGCCGGTGGAAAGCTGGATGTGATTGGTAACGTTGGCGACGCTATCGATTTCGAAGCCGGGCGCCGAGGTCCTGCCGAGATTTTCGCGGACCTGGGTGCTTCCCGACGACGCGAGGACGCACGGAGGCGGCATATTCGGCCCAGTGCACGGGACATTCGAAACGGGATTGATGACCTGGTTGTAGAAGAACGTGCCGCGCACTTCGAGGCGCTGATTGAACGTGTGAACGTCCACGCCGGTTTCGCCGCCAGTGAGACGCTCGGCGCTCAGATTGGGATTGGCGTCCGTGGTCGTGGTGCCCTGGCGGAAGGAGCGATAGAGCTCGTTGAGCGTGGGCGCGCGGAAGGCACGGTAGACTGACGCGGACCAGGATACGTGCCCATTGAATTGATGCAGGAGCGTGGCCCGCGGATCGAAGACGTCGTAGGAGCGGTTGGCGTACGGCGTGGTCGAAGCGGCAGGGGGAGGAGTGAACGGAGCGCTATAGAGCGACGCGTCGAAGTTGCTCCAGTGATCGTATCGGCCGCTGAGGGAGAGCAGCCAGCGCGGCGCGAGTTGAATGATGTCCTCGCCGAACACGCCGACCGAGCGTTGCCGCCCGCCCGCCGATGTATCCTTTTTCGCGGAGAACAAAATTTCGTCGCTGCGGCCGATCTCCTCGTGTTCGTCGAGGCCAGCGACGAGCGTTTGGCGTTTGCCCGCGGAGCGAGTCCAAACGGCGGATACGCCGATTCCCTGGGCGGGCACTGTTTGTTTGTCGGTGGGCGTTTCACTATTACGGCCCGGTCCAACCGAAGAGAAACCCTGATGGTATGTCTCGAAGTCGCCGTAAGAACGCAGCGTGAGGGAACCTATATTCCCGAGGCTAAGATTCGCGCCGAGAATGCCCTGGCCCATGCGAATGCTGTTGGTCTGGTACGGCGTGCCGTTGTTGCGCGAATCGTCGAAATACACTCCGCGCGCGAAGATTTCGTCGTTCGAGCCGAACTTGCGGCCTATGGTGAGGTCGGCGGTGCCATGCTCGGAATTCGCCATCGTGTCGATGGTGCCGCGATTTTCGGCAGGAACCAAATAGTAGCCGTCGGTGTGAAACACTTCGCCGCCGAACGTGGAGAACCAGCCGCCCTTTTCGCCGCCAGCCCAGAGCGAAAGATCCGGCGCGTTCTGATTGCCGTAGGAGGCGTCGATCGAAAGACCGGCGGGCATTGGCGGGCGCGTCAGGAACTGAACGACGCCGGAAAGAGCCTCGTTGCCATATAAGCTCGACGCTCCTTCCTGCGCGACCTCGATGCTGGCGATCGATGCCTCGGGGACGCGATCCCAGTAGACCCAGGAGCCGAAGGGATCGTTGAGCGGAACGCCATCTTCCAAAACGAGCGCCCGGCTCGATGCGCTTCCGCTGCCGAGGCCGCGGAGCGATACGCCCAGCGTGGTGGGATTCGCGATGCGGCTGCTGGAGCGGCGAAACATGCTGAAGCCGGGAACCTGACGCAACGCGTCGTCGAGTGTGAGTGCGGGAGTCTCTTGCAGATTCTGCCGCGTGAGCTCGATGTCGCTGACGGGAGAATCGCTGAGGCGCGTCGTGGTGCGCGCCGCCGTCACGATGACTTGCTGGTTCACCGCGAGAGGCTTGAGGGCGACTGTGAGGTGCGCGGCAGCGCTAGCGGTTGCAGTCCATTGCTGATCGATCGGCTGAAATCCCTTGGCTGTGATGGTGACCGTGCCGGAACTCTCTGGGATCCGATCGAATGAAAACATTCCGGATCCGTCAGTGACCGTCTGCGCGGAATAAGACTTCGCTCGCAATTCGACTTGGGCGCCTGGTACGGCGGCGCCGGTCGAGTCTTGTACGACGCCTTCAAGGCTCGAACTCTGGGCTCGCGCAAAGGGCGCGCAGGCCAGGGCCAGAATGGCACACAGTGCAAAACAGCGCATCGCGACGACGGCGCGCGCGATCCCGATACTCATACACCCACCCTCCAACCGAACCACGACGGCCCCTTGCAATTCCGTTTATTTCAATGGGATGCATTATGCTTTGGATATGTAGCTTATGGAAGCGCAGTTTTGCGGCGCTCGCGAAAGCGGGCTTCGGATATGCTATCTTGGCCCCGGGGAAATCCTCTCGCCCTCAGGAGGGCCGAAAATGGCATTGCCGCCGCTGCCGAAGCGCCGGAGCGACCGCGTCTCGCTGACTCTATTGCTCGAAGCCTCCGGTAAGGACAGCCAGGGGCAGGAATTTAAGGAGCCGGCGCGGACTCTGTTGATCAATCGCACCGGCGCTGTGATCGTGTTCGCCCGCGAACTTACCCCCGAACAGACGATCCATCTGAAGCGGCAGGCGCCCACGGAATCGCATCGCGAGAGCGACGTGCGCGTGGTGAATCAATTCGGCCACCAGCGTGACGGATATCTATATGGAATCGAGATCCAAGACCCTTCGAAGGACCTTTGGGGTGTGGAATTTCCGGCCGTGGCGGAATCGACGGAAGCGGTGGCGCGCATGCTGCTCGAGTGCAATTACTGCCACAGCCGCGAAGTAGTGTATCTGAATGAAATGGAGCTGCGCGCGTTCGAGACGAATCGGGGCATCGCGCGCCACTGCAAGGCCTGCCGCGTGCCGAGCATCTGGACGCAGGCGCCGCACGAAGACGAGAAGAAGATGAAGGCGCGCGCGGCCCGCGGAAAACGGACGAGCGAAGGGGCGGACGCTCCTGCTGAGGGCGAGCAACGCGAGCGCGAGCGGATGCGGCTGAAAACGCGGCTCACCGCCTGCATCCGGCAGCCTGGCGCCGACGACGAACTGGCCGTGTGCGAGGATATTTCGCCGGCCGGCATGTGTTTTCGCAGCAAGAGGCGGTACGACGCCGATGCGCCGATCGAAGTGGCAGTTCCCTATTCGCCGGACGCGGCCAATATCTTCCTGCCTGCGCGAATTATATATTCCGAGGAAATGCCGAAGGCGGGACTATTCCGGCACGGCACGGAGTACCGGCGCGTGGGCCCGCGGTCTCAATAGAACCGAAAGGGCCGGGACGCCCTTCGAGCTCGCTCCCTTTCTGCGTCCCTTCCTTCGTCAGGGCAGGCAGGGCGAGCAGGGTAAACCGGCGCTACACGGAAACTGGGCTGCGTTCGCGGGTGCGGCGGGCGTGGTAGTGCATGGCGATATTCAGGTGCACGTTGCCGTGCGGAGTTTCAAAGCAGAGAACGGTGGCCTCCGAGTCCTGTCCGGCCTTGGCGCACTGTTCTTCGGTGAGCAGCGACGGCGGATAGACTTTGAACTGGAAGCCGCGGTCGTTGAGCTGGGTGACGGCGTTGCCGATCACCATGTTCGCGAGCTCGCAGACGGCCTCGGGAACGATAGATTCCGAGGTATCGACTTCGGCTCCGCTCAGATAGCTGGCGACCTGCGCTGCCGCGCGAGGCTCCATATCGAGAACGATGCGCCCTTCGATCTGGCCTTTGAAAATGACGGTCGCAGCGAGCCCCTTCCGCCGGTAGCCCTCCTCTTCCATATCGAGATTCAGGATTTTCGCCGGGGCCTTCATCATCACGGCGAGTACTGAATCGAGCGAGCCAATGAACGGTTGAATGAGGTCCATTCTCATCGGGAATTCTCCCCTGCTCCGACAGGCGCCGTGACGCCGTCGTCATTGAGCACGTAGCGGATGATTTCGTAGAGCGCGTCGGGCTTCACCGGCTTCTGGACGAAGTGGCGGGCACCCTTTTGGAGAGCGGCGAGGATGTTGTCCTGGTAGCCGACGGACGACACCATGACGACGCGCGCCTCGGGATGCTCCTGGACAATGCGCTCGACGGCCTCGATGCCTTCCATCTGCGGCATGGTGATATCCATCAGGACGAGGTCCGGCTTCGTGCGGGCGTACTCGGTGATCGCGGTGCAACCATCGCCAGCTTCACCCGCCAGCTGGCCGCCGAACGACTCCACCATCTTCGCGAGGCTCTTGCGTGCAAAGACCGAGTCGTCCACGATCAGATAGCGGACCGGCTGGTTGTCTTTTTTTCGTGTCAAAGGTTCAAATTGTTTCATAGCGTTCTCCTTCGCGAAGACCCTATTTCAGCGGATTCTTTTGTTGCGGAAGACGTGACCGGCTCTTCAGCCTGCCGATCGGGCGTGCATCTCGCCTGCAGCATGCTTGCAAGAGCGGGAAGAGATACGACCCGCGAAGCAAACCCACGATCGATCGCCGAGCGGGGCATGCTGTCGACAATGCACGTATCGGGGCTCTGGGCGATGGTGAAACCGCCCGAAGCCTGAATGGCGCCGAGCCCGGCGGCGCCGTCCTCGCCCATTCCAGTCATCAATACGGCGACGGCTTTGTTGCCAAACTCCTGTGCGACCGAATTGAACAGGACATCGACCGATGGCCGATGTCCATTGACGCGCGGCTGATCCACCAAGACGGCGATGTCGCCGTGCTCCATCCGCCGGACTTTGATATGGCGGTTGCCGGGGCAGATGAGGGCGCGTCCGGCGAGCAAGAGATCGCCCGACTGCGCTTCCTTCACTTCGATGGCCGACGATTCGTCCAGACGTTGCGCGAACATTTCCGTGAAGCCTTCCGGCATGTGCTGGACGACGACGAGGCAGCCTGGAAAATCCTCCGGAAGCTGCGAGAAGAGATATTGCAGCGCGTTTGGTCCCCCCGTGGAAATTCCAATCGCGACGATGCGGGAAGGCCAGCGCGGCTTTGTGGAAAAGGGGCGCGGCTCCTTGCGCTTGGGCGACGACACAGTAAGGATCATTTTCGGCGCGCCCGAGGATGCGGCTACTTTGACCTTGAGGGCCAGCTCGGATGCGATCTGGCGGAGGTGCCCCAGGGCGGCGTCCTGAGGCTTCGTGACGAAATCGAATGCGCCAAGCGAAAGCGCTTTCAGGGTGAGCGAAGCGCCTTCCTCGGTGTGCGCGCTGACCACGATGACCGGCACGCGATGCTTGCCCGTGATCTTGCGCAGCATTTCGATTCCGTCCATGCGCGGCATTTCGAGGTCGAGCGTGACGACGTGCGGATGCAGCTCTTCGATCTTGCGGAGGCCGATCAGGCCGTCCATCGCCGTGCCAACAATTTCGATGTTTGGATCGTCCGCGAGCGCCTGCGGAATGAGCTTCCGCATGAGCGCGGAATCGTCGACCACGAGAACGCGGACCTTTTGGCTCATGCGATGGCCCCAACGGCCGGGATGCGGGAGAGATGCGAAATCACCGCCGGAACGTTCAGGATCAGGACAACCGTTCCGTCGCCCAGGATCGAGGCGCCGCTCACCAGGGGAGACGTGACGAGCTGATCTTCGAGAGGCTTGATCACCAACTCTTCCTCGCCCATCAGGCTGTCGACCGCCAGCCCGAAGCGGCGGCCTCCGCTGCCGATTACGATGACGAAGAGGCGCTTGGCGCGGTCGGTGACGGCCTGCGGTCCGAGCCGATCCAGGCGCACCAGCGTGAGGACCTGTTCGCGCAGCTGAAAGACTTCGTGATTATCCACGCGATGAATTTCGCCGTCCGTGATGCGGGTGATTTCGGCGACGGACGCGAGCGGCACGGCGTAGAGACGCCCGTGGACGCGGAACAAGAGAGCCTGAATGCTGGCGAGCGTGAGCGGCACGAGCAGCCGAAACGTGGTGCCTTTGCCCGGCTCGCTTTCGATTTCAACCGAGCCTTTGAGTTCATCGAGCGCCGTTTTCACGACATCGAGACCCACGCCGCGACCGGAAATTTCCGTGATTTCGTCCGCCGTGCTGAGGCCCGGCGCGAAAACCAGCTGAAGGGCTTCGGTGTCGTTCAGGCGAAGCGTGTCTTCCGTGGAGACGATCCCACTTGCGATGGCGCGGCGAACGATCTTGTCGCGATTCAGGCCGCGGCCGTCATCGGAAACTTCGATTACCACTTGGTCGCCATCGTGAAACGCGTTCAAGCGGACCGTGCCGCGAGGCGGCTTTCCGGCCGCCTGGCGCTCTTCCGCCGTTTCGATTCCGTGGTCGGCAGCGTTGCGGACCACGTGGGCAAGGGGTTCAGCCAGCGCATCGAGGATGCTTTTATCGAGATCGGTGTTTTGTCCGGCGATTTCGATGCCGATATCCTTATTGCGGAGCCTGGCGACATCGCGCACGACGCGCGGAAAGCGCCGGAAGAGCTGCTCGACGGGCACCATCCGAATTTTCATGACCGATTTCTGCAATTCCCCGAGGACGCGCGACTGGAACGAGAGGGCATCGGAGAATTTTGCCTGCAGCGGATCTTTTACGTGGCGGCGTTCGAATTCCGCCAGGGCGCGCTGCAGCATGGATTTGCTGATGATCATTTCGCCGACGAGATTCATCACGGTATCGATGCGGGCCGCATCGACGCGCAGGGTGTTTTCCGCCGTGGCGTGAGCCAGGCCGGCCGGCGCCGCAGAATCATGAGGCTCGTCCTCCACAGGAGAAGCAGCATCGGCGCGGCCGGGCTTGATTCCGGCGGCGACGGCTTTGGCTTCGGATTCGATGAGGATGTCGAGCAGGTCGCGGGTGACGGGCTGCGGCGCGGGAATGCGCTCGACGGAGATATTTTGAACGACCGAAGGCACCATGCAGCGCTTGCGGATCCAATCGGCGGACTTCTTAGTCGAAATGGCGGCTTCCACCAGACGAACCTGCTCGGTGGCGGCGCCCTTTTCCGGGCGGATGGCGAGAAGTTTGCCAGCGCCTTCCAATGCTTTTCGGCTTAGCTCGAAAGCGGCAGCCGGCAAAGGCGTTTCCGGATCGATGTAGAGAGCGACGTTGTACATGGATTCGCCGCGGCCAAAGGCCTCGGTGATCATCAGGCGCTCGTATTCGTTCCAGTCAAACTTGGCCTGGGTCGCGGGATCTTGCGTTTTGGGCGCGGCCGACGTATCCAGCAAGCGCGTGATGCGCTCGCGCAGGGCATCACCTGCGGGAGGCTGGAGATTATTTCTGTAGGCCGCGAGCATTTCGTGGAAGGTATCCGCCGCCGTGAGGACAACCTCAGCGATGGTGCCGGCATTCTTTTCGGCGACCTCCGGGGTCAAGACGTCTTCGAGTTCGTGGGCAAGTTCACTGAGCTGGCGAAAACCGCAGGCTGCCGAATCGCCCTTCAAGGTATGCACGGCGCGCCGAACATTGCGAAGCTGTTCCTTGTCCCGCGGCTTCTCTTCGAGCGCGAGACCGGCTTCGTTCATATTCTGGAGAATTTCCTCCGCGCTCTCGAAAAAGAGCTCGCGGAGCTCCGGAGCGTGCTCGTCGGAAGGAAAGCTCACTGCGGCCCCTCGATTCGCTGGTACACCGTAGCGTTGTTCTGATGAATCATGTGGAACTTGGTTGTGAGGCCGAAGAGGCTCTCGGCGTGTCCGACGAAGAGATAGCCGTCCGGATTGAGGCAGTGATGGAACTTGTCGATGAGCCGCTTTTGCTCCGCCTCGTCGAAGTAGATCATCACGTTGCGGCAGAAAATGATGTCGTTGTGCTGCGGCAGATATTCCGTTTTGAGATTGTGAAAATCGAACTGCACGAGATTCTTGAGCGCCGGTTTCACGGCGTACTTGTCCGCGACTTTGTCGAAATAGCGAAGCCGGCAGGTGTAATCGACGTTTTCCATCTGCGATTCGCTGTAGACTCCCTGCTGCGCGGTGACGAGCGCCGAGTAGTTGATGTCCGAGGCCAGAATCTCAACCTTCCACGGCGGTGGAATCAGCGGCTTCGGAGTCGGCATGTCGAAGGGCAGCGGATTCCGGAGATAGTAGTACGCGAGCGCGTCGCAGACCATGACGGCGAGGGTGTAGGGCTCCTGGCCCGTCGAACATCCAGCGCTCCAGATACGCAGCGACCAGTCGCGCCGCTCCTGCTTGCGCTTCAGGAGATCCTCGAGAGTGACCTTTTGAAAGAGATCGAGCTGCGGGCGAATGCGAAAGAAGCTCGTTTCGTTGACGGTGAGATTTTCAAGCAGCGCAGTGAGTTCCTGTTTGCCTTCCCGGCTGGTAAGCAGGCGGTAGTAATTGTAAAACGTGTCCATCTGACAGGCTTTGAGGCGACGCTGCAGACGGTCGCGCAGGAAATGGGTGCGGCGCTCATCGAAATACATGCCGCATTCCTGATAGACCAGGGTTTGCAAGAGCTTCAATTCCGCTTCGCTGAGCTGCACCTGCGTAGTGAGTGTGGTGGACATTCGTCCCTCGTTGGTGCTCGGGCCTGTTCGAGAATTCCTAGCGCTCTCTCGTCGCGCCTCCGGCAGGAACCGGAACCGCGCCGATCGTATTAGCGGCCTCATCCAAGCGACGGAGTTCGCCACGCTGCAGAATGCGGCTGAGATCGAGCAGAATGACCAGCCGCCCGTTCAATTTGCCTACCCCGGTGATGTAGTTGAGTTCGCCTTCCTGGAAGACGTTGTGGGGGGCTTCGATTTCGGAGGGCGGAATGCGCAAAACCTCGGATGCGGAATGCACGATGAGGCCGATGACGCGCGATTCCATCTCCACCACGACGATGCGGTTCTTCTTATTTGCTTCGAACGCCTTGTCTCCGAACCGCTTTCTGAGGTCGACGATGGGAATGATGCGCCCGCGGAGATTGATGACGCCTTCGATGTAGTCCGGCGCGTTAGGCACGGACGTGATCTCGGGGACGCGGACAATTTCGCGGACAATGGAGATGGGGAGACCAAACGTCTCGCGGCCAATGCGAAAGCCGACGACCTGGAGTTCCTTGTCCATCGTATGCGTGGCCGTTTTCAGGACCGCACCAGTTCCGCGTAATCCGCAGGCGCGTGGGTGCGCCGCTCGGGGGGGGCCAGACGGCGGCTCGAGGAACGGCGATTGTCCGCGTGCCCCTCTTCGAGCGAGAAGCGGTCCATCGAATCGAGCAAGGCCCGCGAGAGCTTCGACATCTGCTCGGCGGTTGCGGCGAGCTCGGTGGAACTCGAGGTTGATTGCTGCACGAGTTCGCGCATGCGCTCCATGGCGCGCACGACGGCCTGCGCACCGGAAGCCTGCTCCTCGACGGAGGAATTGATTTCCTGAGTGATCTCGGTGAGGCGGCTGGTGGCCTTGGCGATCTGCGAGGAGCCGTTCGACTGCTCCATCGTGGCCGCACCGATCTCCTGGGAGAACTTGTAGACCTCGGAAACAACGTCCGCGATCTTGTCGAGCGCGAGGCTGAGATCCTTGTTGAGCAGGAGGCCTTCCTGAACCATGGTCGTGCTCTTTTCCATGTTCTCGACGGCTTCCCGTGCTTCCTTCTGAATTCCCTGAATCAGCTCGGAAATTTCCTTGGTCGACTGCGTGGATTTCTCGGCGAGCTTTCGAACTTCCTCGGCGACGACGGCGAAGCCGAGTCCGTGTTCGCCGGCGCGCGCGGCTTCGATTGCGGCGTTGAGGGCGAGCAGGTTGGTCTGTTCGGCGAGATCGTCAATCACCTCGATGATCTTTCCGATGTCATCGGCGCGGCGGCCGAGCACGTCGATGATCTCGGCGGAAGCCTGGATGGCCTGGCTGGTGCGGTTGAGGCCGGTGGTGGCCTTCTCCATCGTGACCATTCCCGTCTGCGCCTCTTCGCGCG
>CAVUDN010000017.1:0-82102 GCA_963740095.1 uncultured Acidobacteriota bacterium | reverse complement strand
GGCGTGTTTGATCTTCGTGGGATCGAACTGGCTCTCGACCGAGAGGCCGACTTTCTTCTGCTTGAACGCGTCGAGAATGTCCGATTCGGTGATCGACTTGTTGCCCTTGTACTCGATCCGCCTGATGATCGGCCGCTCGATGACGTTGAAAAGGACGATTTTCCCGTTCGGCTGATCCGGACTGTCCTCTACCTCGAGGCGGATGTCTTCGAAAAACTGTGTGTTCCAGAGGGCTTGAAAGTCGCGGCGGAGGGCGTCGGGGTTATAAGGATCGCCCGGGCGGGAAAAGATGCGCGCGAGCAGGGTATCGCGCTGGATTCGGCGGAGCCCGATGAATTCGATGCGCTCGATCACATATTGCTGGTTGTTTGCCGGAGCGGCCTGTTGGGCCCAAAGGCTTTGCGTCACCGCAACGATCAGCAACGACACAACGACGATAAACTCCAACGCGCGCGGAAATATCTCCCTCTTGGCGGCCATGATGATCAAGGCCGCAGTTCCCCGCCCAAGATTTTATGCTCCCCTGCCGGCTCGGCTTTATCCGGCTTGCGCGTGTAGGATTCTTAGTGGGCCACCGGGGTTGCTTCCGCCACAGGACGAAACGCCAGGCCGTCGCCGGAGAGAAAGACTTCCAGTGTCGCCGGCCGCTGGAGTTCGCCCTGAATGAGAGCTTCCGACAGCGGGTCTTCGACATACTTTTGCAACGCACGCCGCAGCGGCCGCGCGCCGTAATTCCGATCGCCGCAGGTCTTCTCGAGAATCCATTGCCGCGCCTCGATCGTCGTTACGATCTGCACTTGGCGGTGCACCAGCGTCTCGTTCATCTGGCTGATCAGAAGATCGATGATCAGCAGCAGGTCCGCGTCTGTCAGCGAATTAAACAGAATCACTTCATCCAGACGGTTCAGAAATTCCGGATTGAAGACGCGCTTGACCTCGCCCATCACCATGTCGTCCTGGCTCTTCGCATTCGCGACGTCATCCGTCGACTGGAAGCCCAGGCCACTCTGCTTCTGCAATTGCCGCGCCCCAAGATTCGAGGTCATGATAATGATCGCATTGCGAAAATCAACTGTATTTCCCAGGCCGTCCGTCAATTGCCCGTCTTCGAAGACCTGCAGCAATATGTTGTAGACGTCCGGATGGGCCTTCTCGATTTCGTCGAGCAGGATCACCGAATACGGCGTGCGCCTCACGCGCTCCGTCAGTTGCCCGCCCTCTTCGTATCCCACGTATCCCGGAGGCGCGCCGATCAGCTTCGAAACGGAGTGCTTCTCCATGTACTCCGACATATCGAAGCGGATCAGCGATTTCTCGCTGCCGAATAGGAACTCCGAAAGCCGCCGCGCCACTTCCGTCTTGCCCACGCCGGTCGGCCCGAGAAAGAGGAAGCAGCCCACTGGCCGTCCCGGCGCCTTCAATCCGGCGCGGCTGCGGCGAATGGCCCGCGCGAGCGCGGTAATCGCCTTGTCCTGGCTGATGACGCGGCGGTGCAGCTCTTCCTCGATGCGCAGCAGTTTCTGCTGCTCGTCTTCCTTGATCGACGTAACCGTAATCCCGGTCCAGCGCGCCACCACTTCCTCAATATCCTCGCGCGTCACGATCCCCGTCGAAGAGTCGTCGATCTTCAGCTTCTCGCGCAGCACCCGGAGATGTTCCTTTTCCTTGCGCTCTTCCTCCGAATAGAACCGCGCCTTCTCGAACTCGTGGTTCGCAATCGCCGTTTCCATCCGGTGCGTGATGAACTTCACGCGCTTCTGTACTTCCGAAACCTCGTCCGGAAGCATGGCCTGGCGCAATTTCACGCGCGCCCCCGCTTCGTCCAGCAGGTCGATCGCCTTGTCCGGCAGGAACCGGTCGGGAATGTAGCGGCTCGAGAGATAGACGGCGTAGCGGATGGCATCTTCCGTGTAGCTCACGGCATGGAATTTTTCGTAGCGGTCGCGCACGCCTTGCAGCACGCGAATCGCTTCGTCTTCGCCCGGCGCTGGCACCTTGATCGACTGGAAGCGCCGCTCGAGCGAGCGGTCCTTCTCAACCGACTTGCGGTATTCGGCCGGCGTTGTCGCGCCGATGCACTGAATCTCGCCCCGACTCAGCGCCGGCTTCAAAATGTTGGCGGCGTCGAGCGAACCTTCCGCCGATCCCGCTCCCACCAGCGTGTGCAATTCGTCGATGAAGACGATCGCGTTCTGGCTCTCCATCAATTCCTTCATGATGGTCTTCAGCCGTTCTTCGAATTGCCCGCGATACTTCGTCCCGGCCACGATCAGCGACAAATCGAGCGAGAGAATCCTCTTGTCCGCAAGGAACGGCGGCACGTCGCCATCCGCGATGCGCTGCGCCAGCCCTTCGACGATCGCCGTCTTGCCCACGCCCGGCTCGCCGATCAGGACAGGGTTGTTCTTCGTGCGCCGGCACAGAATCTGAATGGCGCGCTCGAGTTCGCGGTCGCGGCCGACCAGCGGATCGAGTTGTCCTTCCATCGCCGCTTGCGTCAAATCGCGGCTGAATTCTGCCAGCAGGGATGCTTCTTTGGGACGGTTCACGGGCACCTTTCCTTCTCCCGCGCTGCGAGCAAGTTCCTCGCGCACGGTCGATAGCCTCAATCCCCGTTCCAGCAGGATTTCGGCGCCAAAGGATTTCTCCTCCCGCAGCACTCCGAGGAGGAGGTGTTCCGTTCCTACGTGCTTGTGGCCGAGCCGTTCCGCCTCTTCGGCGGCGTAGTTGAGGATGCGCTTGCACTCCTGGCTGAGAGGGACTTCGACCGACGTGGAAATGCGTTCGCGGACCGTGATCCGCGATTCAATCTCCTTGCGGATGGATTCGATCGAGCCGTGGGTCCGCAGAAAACGATTCGCGAGCGCCTTGTCTTCGCGCAACAAGCCGAGAAGCAGGTGCTCCGTCTCGATGTACGGGCTGCCGTACTGGCTGGCCTCGTACCGCGCGAAGAAGATTACTCGCCGAGCCTTTTCTGTGTAGCGTTCAAACACGGTTCACCCCGCACTCTCCCGAGGACTGGCCCCAGCGCTCGCCGCGCGCGCTCCCTCAGCCGCTGCGCCTGCCAGCACTTCTACGCTCGGCGTCAGCGTCCCGTGCTCCAGATTCAGCACGCGGTCCGTGCGCCTTGCCAAGGATAAGTTATGTGTCGCGAGAATCGAAGTCAGGTGATGGGACTCGTGCAAACCCTGCATGAGCTCAAAAATGATCTCTGCATTCCGTTCGTCGAGATCGCCGGTCGGCTCGTCCGCCAGCAGAATCACCGGCTCATTCACCAGCGCTCGCGCGATCGCCACGCGCTGCTGTTCGCCGCCCGATAGTTCCGACGCTCGCTGCGCCGCGCGGTCCCCAAGACCAACTTCCGCCAGCCATTCTCCCGCCGCGCGCAGCGCTTGCCCGGCCGCCTTGCCGCCCGCCAGCAGGGGCATCGCCACATTTTCGGCCGCCGTGAAATCCGGCAGCAGATGGTGCCGCTGCCACACGAACCCCACGGACTTGTTGCGATATTCTGCCAGCTCGGCCTCTCGAAGCGAATGGAGTGAATTCCCGGCGAAGTATACTGCACCGCTTGTCGGAGTGTCCAGCGCGCCCAGAAGATGCAGCAGCGTGCTCTTTCCCGTTCCCGACGGTCCCACGATCGCAATCATCTCGCCGCGCTCCACCGAAAGATCGATCCCCCCGAGGGGTACGATTTCCTGTGAGCCCGAGTAGAAAATTTTGCGAAGGTTTTCGGCGCGCAGAATCTCACTTGAGGTTGCGACACCCCCGACATTCGAGTCGTCCGCTTCGATCATCGTAGCTG
The DNA here is from genome assembly GCA_963740095.1 of uncultured Acidobacteriota bacterium. Classification (GTDB taxonomy): domain Bacteria; phylum Acidobacteriota; class Terriglobia; order Acidiferrales; family UBA7541; genus Palsa-295. Next base: position 78,300 of record CAVUDN010000017.1, on the reverse strand, counting down.
CGTTTTTCTGCATTATCCCGCCGGTTCTCTCCACACGTTAGATGCCGAAAACCGCTGCAGATATGTCCTTGCTTTACATCACATTAGTTGCACGCTGGAAGCGGCCTCGGAGAATCGTTTTCACACTTATCCCAGACTCTTCCATTGTGCGCCCAGTGAACTGCCAAATAATGGCACTGTCCCAATCAGACACCCCATTTTAACACGCTCGCGCTTTTCGAACGAATCGAAACGGCTATCGAAGGGAGTCGATTCTCTGATCGAAGCAGCGGTTCGAAAATTCGGCTTCGAGACGATCATTCGAAGCGAAGAATCTCGACGGGGAGAATGTTCGAGGCCGAGCGCGCGGGCAAAACCGTCGCGGCGATGCTGATCGCCAGGGCCGCCACCGCGATCCAAATCGCATCGGTGCCGTTCGCATGAAACGGAACGTACGGTATCGCGTAAACCTCGGGGTTCAGCGGAATCAATTGCCACCGATTTGCCACCCACGAAAATCCGAAGCCGGCCGCGAGTCCCGCGGCTGTTCCCGCGATGCTGATGGCGAGCCCCTGCAGCACGAAAATCCTGCGAATCTGCCGCCGCCTCGCGCCCACGGCCATCAGCACGGCGATGTCCTTGGCGCGGTCCGTCACCGTCATCGTAAGCACCACCAGAATATTCAGCCCCGCCACGAACGTGATCAATCCGATGAAGAGCGCCGTTACTAATTTTTCGAGGCTCAGCGCTCGAAACAGCGCCCGGTTCTCGTCCATCCAGGTCGTGGCGTGATATCCCGGGCCCGCCCGCCGCACCAACTCGTCCGCAACCTCGCGCGCATCGTCGAGGTTTTTCACGCGCACCTCGAGCAGGCTCACCGCGTCGCCCACTCCGGCCAGCGCCTGCGCCGATTTCAGCGTCACGAATCCCCAGTTCGCGTCGTAATCGTAGAATCCGGAGTCGAAAATTCCCGTCACCCGAAATCGCCGCGAGCTCGGCAGCATGCCGAATGGCGTCAGGCTCCCCTGCGGGCTCGTCAGCGTGACGTAATCGCCCACCGAAATATCGAGGTTTTCCGCGAGGATGTATCCGATCAGGACCGCCGGAATGCCGTCGGCATCCGGCTCGAATGTGTTCGAGCCCGCCACGAGATGCCGCAGCGCCCCGCTCGCCCGAAGCTCCATATCCGGGTCCACGCCTTTCAAGACGACGCCGCTCGGCTTATGCCCGAAAGAAAGCAGGACGGTGTTGTAAATCGCAGGCTCGATCAATTGCACTCCGGGCGTATCGCTGAGCTTCGCAATCAGCGCGCGATAATCGCGGATACCGTCGGCCGCGTCCTCCGGCTTCAGATTGACGTGCGCCGTCACGGTGAGCAGCCGGTCGCGAATCGCCTGCCGGAATCCCGTATTCATCGAGAGCGCGATGACCAGCGTCGTCACTCCCGCCGCCACCCCCAGCACGGCGAGCAACGTCACCAGCCGCAGCACCGCCGGCCGGTTCGGCGACCGCAGGTACCGCAGCGCCACCAGCCATTCAAAGTTCATTTGGGGCTTTCGTCGTGCGCCGCATCGGATTCTTCGGCGCTCTCGCCGCGCAAAAGAGGGAAGAGGATCACTTCGCGAATCGCGTGCGAGTTCGTGAGCAGCATCACGAGCCGGTCGATGCCCACGCCTTCGCCCGCCGTCGGCGGAAGGCCGTGGCTCAGCGCGCGAATGTAATCGATGTCCACTTCCTTCGGCGCTTCGAGCCCGCCCTTTTCTACCTGCTCGCGGAAGCGTTTCTCCTGGTCCTCGGGATCGTTCAACTCCGAAAAGCCGTTGGCGATCTCCATTCCCGCGACGAAAAGTTCGAAGCGCTCGGTCAACGAAGGATCGTCCGCGCGCCGCTTCGCCAGCGGCGAAATTTCCACAGGAAAATCATAGATAAATGTCGGCTGGATCAAATACCTCTCGGCGACCGCCTCGAACACATCTCCGATCGCCCGCCCCAGAGGCTCGCGCCCGAGATTCGCCAGGATGAGATGCAGGATCGCTTTCTCAGTCGTCAGCGCTTTCTTGGAACTCGCAACCCCACCCTCCCACGGCAGCGATTTCCGCGGGGCCTCGTCCGTAATCAAAGCGTCCAGCACCGGCAGCGCCGCCTCGATCAACTTGCGCAACGCATCCTTCGATGCGAGATCGCTCGCCTGGGCGGTTTTGTCCGGCGCCACAGGCATGTGCCTCAGAATCGCCTCGCGCATGGAAAGCCGCGTGAATTTGCCAAAGTCGATTTCCGTCTGATCGTCGCCCTCGCCGTAGTTCACTTTGGCCGTGCCGCATGTTTTCTCGGCCAGTTCGCGCAGCAATTCCTCGGTCAGCTCCATCAACGCATCCGCATCGCTGTACGCCTGATAAAACTCCAGCATCGTGAATTCCGGCTGATGGATCGCGTCGATCCCTTCGTTGCGGAAGTTCCGGTTGATTTCGTAGATGCGGTCGAGCCCGCCGACGACCAGCCTCTTCAAATAAAGCTCCGGCGCAATCCGCAAATACAAATCCATATCAAATGTGTTGTGGTGCGTCACGAACGGCCGCGCCGTCGCCCCGCCCAGAATCGGATGCATCATCGGCGTCTCGACTTCCACGTAGCCGCGCCCGTCGAAAAATCGCCGCAGCTCGCGAATGATCTGCCCGCGCCGGATAAAAATCTCGCGCGTCCGCTCGTTCACGATCAGGTCGAGATACCGCCGCCGATACCGCTGCTCCGTATCCGCCAGCCCATGCCATTTTTCCGGCAGCGGCAGCAGCGCCTTGTTCAACACTTCGATCCCTTCGACCTTCACCGTCAGCTCGTTCGTCTTCGTCCGGAAAAGGTGCCCGGAAACCCCAATGATGTCGCCCAGGTCAAGAAGCTGAAAAAGCTTGAACGCCTGCTCGCCCATCACGTCGAGCCGCGCGTAAATCTGCAGTCGCGCGCCATCGCCCGCAAGATGTGCGAACGCAGCCTTCCCCATCGGCCGTAGCGCGACAATCCTGCCCGCCACTCGCACGCTAACCCGCTCCGCTTCAAGTTCGCCCCTTCGCCCTCCGAATTGCTCCGCCACCTGTTTGGGCGTGTGCGTCCAGTCGAATTTGTGAGGGTATGCCGGGTACCCGAGAGCTTGGATTTCACTCAGCTTTTTGCGGCGCTGCTGGTACTGGTCGAGCGGTTCGAATTCCAACGGAACGATCCTTTCCGGTCGGCTGCTACACGCGAATCGGGCGAGTATAGCGGTCGCCTTCCGAGAGCGTCAAGAAAACGCCACATCAGGTAGTGTGCGTCACACCCTATACTTTCATTTACGATCGTCGTCGAGAATGGTAACTTTCTACCAAGAAGGTACAGTGCGCGCTCGGAGGTCGCCGATGACCGCTTCTAGCTTGGACGGAAAAGAATCTCCCCTTGCTGCGCGTTTGCTGGCAACCACCAACGCACTCAATGAATTGGAAAACTCCGTCAAATCCGGCGATCTTGATCCTCGTGTTCTCAGCGAACTTCGTAACGCAATCGAGCACATTCGCTATACGGCGTTGGCCGTTCAGGACTGGTATGGAGCCCAGGAGCGTTCCGGTGACCCTTACGCCGTGTTGGCCACCGTAGCTGCTCTACGTGTCCGCCGTGCCGTTCAACTCGCGAAGGATTTGACTCTCGACCTTGAAAATGTCGATGTGAGCCTGGAGACTGAGGGACTGGCCGAACTCCATGACGCGGTGGATGGCTTGCACAGATCTCTGCAACGCCTGTTCAAACGCGGAACCTGATCGTCCGTCCGAAACTTGATCGATACAAATTCACAATGCTAGCGCGAGCCGCGGTAAGCGATCGCCGCTAGGTCCAGGATTTCCTGTCGGTCTGCGGGAAGAACGAATCCTGCCTCGATTGCCGAGTCCAGCGAAGACCCGAACTTCTTCAGGTACTCGCTCCTGCCGCCGGGATACAGGCGATCGAGTGTGGTCGCATCGAATGGTTCGCAGACGCCGACCAGGAAGGCCAGCGGGCCGCCCGAATTTCCCACGCCCGAGAGGCGCGCGGTCGGAACGTCGACCCAGGGCGTGCGAACGCCACCTTCGGCCAAGCCATTTGCATCGAGCAGGAAGCCTACTGGCGCGCCGGGCTGGCCGCCCGCGGCCAGCTTAATCGGCGCTGCTTTCGGCGGAGTCTGGCCGGTTCTGATCCAGCGGTCCAAATTCGAGAGCGCCGCTTCCAGCACGTAATGGTGTTGAGGGGCGTTGTTGATCGGCTTGGCGAGGTCGCTCCCAAGTATTTTGGCCGTGGGTTCGCTGCCTGCCGCGAGCTGTTCCAGCGGCGTCGATCCCGAGTCAATGAAGCCGACGGTAAACGTATAGTTGTCGGCGTGCGCCGTTCCGGCAATTTCCCAGGTGCGAAGCCGCTCGTTATCGGGCTGGCGAGCGCCGTGAAACCCGGGAATCCTGGTGTCGATCAGGTCGGTCTCCGTGATCACAGTGATCGCGGGCGCGCGGAGATCGGTTCGAAGTTTTGCAAAGCTGGGCTGGGTGGTCGCGCCCACCATGGAACCACTTTCGAGCGACGCGGCGTTACCGAAACGCGAGTGGATCAGGAATCCGTCGTAGACCTTCGCAATCGGATCGACCGCGTTCACGTAGGTGGTCAGAAAAACTGCGGACTGGGATTCTCCCGCTGCAATGATGCGCTTCGGCACGAGGGATCCCAAGATTTTGCCGGCGTCTGCCGACCGGAGCAGCGAGCCCGCCTGCGAGAAGATGTTATAGGAAAAAGCATCGCCCGGATGGCTGAGTGGACCGTATCGCTCTGGGTTGGCCTTCTTCAAGGGGACGCCCATGCCGCCCAAGCTCGGACCGCCCTCTATCCCGACCTTCTGAGCCGAAACTCCCACATAGGCATAGCCCTCGCGCATCAGCTCTCGGTGCAGCGCGTTCCAATCGGGCGCACTGTCGGTCCCGGCGCTCACGTTCAGCCATTCGACGACGACCGTGCCGTTGAATTTATGGGGATCGGTCGGCCGCACAATCACGATGCGGCTGCAATATTGCGAGGTCTCGGCCGGCGAGGCGTTCCAGCAGCCGTCCGCGCTAGGCGCACCGGAAAGTTTGTAGGACGACGCCGCGCCGGAAACAAAGAACTCGTCAATCGTATAGCCAAGGGGCGCAAGATCGAAACTGCTGAGCAGAAGCGTCGGCGGACCCGGGACTGCAATGACCTCGCTCACCCCATGTGGCATGATTTCCCCTCTTCTCGTGGTCGCGCTACGGCCGGCTCGAATTCCGACAGACGATCCTTCCGGTCGGATGCAACACGCGAATCGCGCGAGTATAGCGGTCGCCTTCCGAGAGCGTCAAGAAAACGCCTGACAGCCGGCCAGCGTGTGCCATTTCTTCTATCCGACTTATTGGGGAGTTACAGCTTCGGCACGGAATCTAATTCCACGCAAATGTCGGGACTGCAAATGGCCGTAGCATTACTTAAATGCTTCGCGGCCGCCGGAGGCACAGGAAACGCATCCATGCAGAACGAAATTCAGGCCGTGTCATACATGGTTAGACATGACCCCGCGGCGGTCGCTGGCTTGCTTTTGATTGGCACCTCATCGGTGCTCTACATTCACGTACAACTCAAAATGGTCAGAGCTGGCTATAAGACGTCTTTCGATGTCCTCAGGGGGCCGCTGAGTGCGAAGGGACTGAACACTCCCAAGCAATATCTTAAGGTTCGCGCCAAACATGGCTGGTCGCCGTTGCCAATCTATTTGTACTTACCGTGTTTGCTTGGCGGAATTGGTCTCTTGGTATTTGGACTTCTTCATCTGTAGTTGTACCTGACTAACGCCAGCGGGACATGTCCGATTACGCGTGCCATCTCAACCGGTCGATGCAACACCATCCAATGCGTTCATTCGACCATATTTCCCCGGGAGAATTGGTTTGTTTGGCTGTCCTCGGTCAAAACCTAGCCAGGGTGGTGTTCCGGCCGATCCAACCGTAGCGAGCGATTTAGCCTTTGTTTTCAAGGCAAGTCGGATTCGACCTGAGTGTTGCGTCGACCTATTGAGATCACCCGACGCAATATAAAAGGGCGCCCCTTGTGGAGTAGGTTTGAGTGCTCGCTCAACCGCTCCAGAGGAGGAACGCCCTTATGACCAGCGCTAAATATATCGGCATGGATGTGCACAAGGAAAGCATTTCGATTGCGGTACGAAATGCTGCCGGCAAGATCGTGATGGAATGCGTTATTGAGACCAAAGCCAGCATGATTCTGCAGTTTTTCGATGGGTTGCGCGGAGATTTGCACGTCACCTTCGAAGAAGGAACCTGGGCCGCCTGGCTGTACGACCTGCTGAAGCCTCATGTCACGAAGCTGGTGGTCTGCGATCCGCGACGGAACGCTCTGTTGCAGGACGGCAACCAGAATGATCGCGTGGATGCACGCAAGCTGTCCGACCTTCTGTATCTGAACAAGCTCAGCGCGGTCTATCACGGAGACCACGGGCTACGGACGCTGAAGGAACTGGGGCGGAGTTATCTGACCATCACCCGCGACCAGAGTCGGGTGATGACTCGTGTAAAGGCTATGTATCGCAGCTGGGCCATACCCTGCAGCGGCAAGCAGGTCTATGGATCGCGGCATCGGGCGGAGTGGCTGGCAAAGATCCATGAACCGGGAGTGCGCCGGCGGGCGGAGTTGTACTACCAACAGCTGGATGCGCTGAGAAGCTTGCGCCAGGAAGTACGAAGAGATCTGCTGGCGGAGAGCAAGAAGCACAAGGTGTGGAAACGGTTGTGTGAGATTCCATCGATCGGTCCGATTCGAGCCGCTGAACTGTTGGGCATTTTGCAGACCCCACACCGGTTTCGTACCAAGCGGCAACTGTGGACCTATTGCGGCCTGGGTGTGGTGACCAGTTCCAGCGCCGACCATGAGATGTCGAAAGGCCAGCTGCGACGGAAGAAGAAGCATGTACAGATTCGCGGGCTAAACGAAAACTACAATCACGATCTGAAAGACCTGTTCAAGGGCGCGGCGGTGGTGGCCTCGATCAAGCCCGGTCCGTTGGCGGAGTTCTATGAAGCTCTCGTGTCCAAAGGCATGCGGCCAGAAATGGCGCGGCTGACTTTGGCCAGGAAGATTGCCACGATCGTTCTGATCGTGTGGAAGAGAGGAGTGTGCTTCGACGCCCAACATCTGAAACCACAAACAGCTTGAGCGTCTCGGATCGAGTCCGCTCCATCTCTGGGTATTTCTCTGGCGGTGGCCGTCGGGTTCTCGAGACACTCTGGTTCGAGAGCGAGTCTCAGCTGGTAAGTTAGGCGCTGCGTGCCTCGGGCACCCAGTCTCCCATCCGACCCTAGGCCCTCTCGGATAACCAGAAAAAGCTATAGGCCACGAGTCTCCGATAGAACCATGGTCGCCACATTTGACCACCGTTCTGCTTTGTTGGTTTCGGAACTGACCGGCTTCGTCGCGAAGAAAGTGATGAAAACCGCTGGTAGAGAAAACCCAAACCACAGGGCCTCAGCGCCCCGTACCCGGGCACATGGCGCGGCAGGTCAGAACAGCTCTCGTTCGGTCAAGTGGGCTGCGAAGCACGAAAAGCTTCAGCCGAAGGAGACGTGTTTTTTCTTGACTTCTCCTTTTATAGAACTTACCAGGAGTTACGGAAGTTCACGCGCTGACGGCAAGAGTTCGGAATTGTCTATCCACTCGAAGGCGCGGCCTGGCTTGCAAATCTGTTGAACCCAGTCGTGCTCATCATCCTCCACGCGCCAGACCCATACCTTATAGGGTTCAATGCACTTGATACCCCAAAATAGAAAACCACCAGTACTTCCGCCGCTCTTCGTGTAAGTCAGATACCGCGAGTCAGGCGACCAAACTGGACCCGCGGAGTCGTTGGTGCTGAAAAGCTTCTCGTGTGTTCCTGTCGTTTGATTCAGCAGCACGTAATGCTTCCCGTCGTCGAACCCGAGCCACTTGCCGTCCGGCGACCAAGTGGGGTAACCAGATTCCGCCGTTCTTGTGGAGAACGAAGTATCGTCCTCCCGGTGATGAGCACTCCACTGACGCGAGCTTTTTAGGGTCTTTCAGTTTGGTCGCTTTCAGAGTGCGTTTATCAACAGAGACAACATAAGCGTCCCCGCCGTACACGTCGGCCAGGGAATACCCTGATGAACGCAGTTGTTCAGCCAATTCGACGCGTAGCGGCCGCTTTGTGTTTTTCGCGCTCAGCGTAGCGATTCCAAGCACACAGGTCAGCACCGTGAGCACGAGGCGTTTCATATCATTCAGTTCAGCACAGTAGGTGGGGGGGGCCGGCAAAATTCAGTCCGTCGTGGATTCGTGCTAATCACCCCCCCCCACTTTCCAGCAAGCTCGTTCCACAAGCCTGATTAACGCTGCTGGCTCAACCGGTCGATGCAACACCGCTCTAGTTGATTGCTTCTGCGGGCTTTCACAGAAGACCGATCTCCAGGGCTCGATTCTATTTAGACCTAAACAGGGCAGTTGTTTCTTCGAATTGACGTTCTGGAACAAATTCAGCCTTTGAAACTGCTGCACCTAGCCTTCGAGCCCGTGTTGCGTTGACCCATTGAATCCACCGCCGTGACCGGAGAAGTACAATCCACAGAATGACCGGTCACATCTTGTATCTCATCGGTCACCTACCGCCATTATCAATACCCGAGTCGCGCCACCCCTGCAAACCCCTCCACGTTGGCACCCGTGCCATCGGTGGTATACTCCATGGAGCGATCTCGGGGGCGGTGTGGTTTTCTCTAGGCGCAGCAGTGGGCGTCCTTCTGCCGAGCGTCGCAGGGTCACGGAAGAGTGGTTCGCGGCTCTGCCCCGCGAGAAGGGCCAGGTTTTCGACACGGTCGTTCGCCGTTGGGAGTGCGGATACGCGATGATGAGCGTAGCGCTCGACGGAGCGCTATCTCTGCGCGCGCGCGGCGAACTGGTTTGCGCCCGCCAACAGGTTTCCGTCGCCGCCGATCTGTTCGAACGTCTTTCCTCCACGCTCGTCGACCTTTGCGACACGCTCTATGCGCACGGCCGCCATATCACCCGAGTTCCCGCCGTCGAGCCTCTGAACAAGGAATTCTTCCGCGGCAATACAGGCCAAAGCGCCGCCTCCTGGAACGCAATCCTCCACCATCTCCTGTTCGGCGATCGCTCGCGCTTTTTCCACAAGCTCCGCATTCTCTCCGACACCCTCGAGCAGATCGACCGCGAGTTTCACGAAGCGGCCGGCGATATTGCCAGGGGAACGTCCATCGAGCCCGCCGATTGCTGGACGAAGCTCGATGATCTCCACTACGATTTCAGCACGTGCTTGCGCGAGACAGAGATTGTCCTGAAGGGCTTCCTGCGTTTGTTGCCCGCGGAACAATTGTCCGGCTTAGCCACCGAACTCGATGCGCCCCCGCCCGTCAAGCGCCTGCGCGCCAAACCGCGTCTCTCCGGCGCCCCAGCCTAGAAGGCGTTTTGTAGATATTTGTCAGTGTGTCGGAGCCTCCTGGTTTGTCTAGCGACCGCGAATCTTTGTAGTTTGTCGCGCGCGAAGCGCGATAGGTGGAAGCGTGAGCCTTTAGGCTCCCGAAAAAGCTCCCTGCAATAACAGGGCTTTCAGCCCTGGGTTCCCACGCCTCCACCGCGAAAAAATCAAGCTCGCGCCCGCGCTCTGGACGCGCGGCGCGATTCCGACGACAATAGACCGGACAACGTTTCCAAAGCGTTTCGCGATTCTGACATCGCGGCTCACCGCAAACCGCCCGCCAGGACAAGTTCTCGGCATCAGGGGTGTGCGGCAGGAAACACGAGGTACAACTTCCGGAGTGGCGGATGCATCGCAGTGAAGGATGCGTCCCGACGGGTAGCGTGGCCCGAACGAGACGAAGTGATGCCGGAGAGATGGCCGAGCCGGATGCAATCCGGCTTGCCCAGCAAGGCGATGCACCCGCCTTCGAGCGGCTCTATCAACTGCATAGCCGCCGGGTCTATTCGCTGTGTCTTCGGATGGTGGGGAATACAGCTGAGGCTGAGGATCTGACGCAGGAAGCGTTCCTGCAGCTCTTCCGCAAGATTGCGACGTTTCGGGGCGAGTCGGCATTCTCGACCTGGCTTCATCGGCTGGCGGTCAACGTCGTCCTGATGAAGCTCCGGAAGAAGTCGGGCAAGGAAACTTCGCTCGAACAGGTCACCGAGGGCGATGAAGAAGCGGGTACTCCGCGGCGGGATTTCGGGGCGGTCGATATCGAGCTCACCGGATCGATCGACCGGGTCAACCTCCAGCGTGCGGTTGACCAGTTGCCGCCCGGATATAAGTCGGTGTTCGTCCTGCACGACGTGCAGGGATACGAACACAACGAGATTGCGGAGATCATGGGTTGTTCGATCGGCAATTCGAAATCGCAGTTGCACAAAGCGCGCATGCGCCTTCGCGATCTGCTCCATGAGGCCGTGCGCGCGAAGGCCCGCGAGGACCGCCGCGCGGCAGGAAGCGGTTCCGGTGGCGAGGTTTGAACATGAATACAATCGGATGTAACGAATTTCACAATCAACTCGGCGACTGGATGGAGGGCAACCGTTCCGCCGAAGCTCATGCCCATCTGCGCACCTGCGGCGACTGCCGTTTGCTCGCTGCCGATCTCGATGCCATCCAACACACCGCCCAATCCTTCGCCTCCGACGATGTACAACCTTCGCCGCGTGTTTGGCTGGCCCTGCGCGCGCAGCTCGAGGAAGAAGGCCTGATCCGTTCCGATCGCCACGTCGCGCCCGCCCGAAGTTCGGGCAGCTGGCTCGACGTGGTGTTCGGCGCCATCCCGCGCCCCGTGCTCGCCGGCGCGTATCTCGCGGCGCTCATCGCCGTCGGCGCCGCCCTCACCGGCACGGGCAGCCGCCACGCCAACGACGCGCGCTGGCTCAACCGCACCGAAAGCTCCACGCAGCCTCTCAGCGCGCAGCTCGATACGGCCGAGCAGGACGCTTTTTCCGCTCTGAAGAATGCCGATCCCGTCGTCACCGCTTCCTTGCAGAAGAATCTCGCGATTGTTGACAACTACATCGCTTTGTGTGAAAAAAGCGTGCGCGAAGATCCTCAGGACGAAGCCGCTCGCGATTATTTGTACGGTGCCTATCAGCAAAAGGCGGATTTGCTCGCACAGATGAGCGACCGCGGAGACGATGGTCAATGAGGACCCTAGCCACCCATCCGGCTGCGTTTCACCAGTGGAAGAAAGCGACGCTCCTTGTGCCGGGACTCTTGATCCTCGGCGTGGCGTCTGCGTCGGCGGGCGATCGCATCACCCAACACTTCCGCGTCGAAGCTCACCCCGTTGTCGCCATCCACAATCCCAGCGGCACTGTCACCGTCCGCGCCTGGACCAAGTCCGAGGTGATGGTCATCGCCAATCGCGCCACCACCGATGTCGAGGTCGATGCCGAGCAGACCGGCAATCGCGTCGACATCCTCACGCACCAGGTTTCCGATTCGGCCGCGCCCGGCGACCTTCGCACCGACCTCGAAATCAGCGTGCCGCAAGATACCGAGCTTGAGATTCACGATGATGCCGGCGGCGTCAACGTCTCGAACGTCCTCGGCGACATGAACGTCGATACGATTGCAGCCGGCGTCGATCTCGAAGACGCGGCGGGCTACCTCAACGTCAAAACGGTCGACGGATCCTTCCAGTGCGTGCGCTGCACGGGGCGCATCGAAGTCTCCTCCATCAGCGGCAATTTCCACTTCATCGACATCAGCAGCCCCTACGTCCGCGCGCAGACGTCCACCGGAAACATTACGTTCAACGGCAAGTTTCTCCCCGAGGCAACCTACCGCCTCAAGAACTACAGCGGCGTGATCGAAGTGCGTTTCTCGCCCGGCGACTCCTTCGATTTGAGCGCCACCTCGCTCAAGGGCCGGGTGCACAACGAGGCGCGGCTCGACCCGCCTTCGCATCACCACTTCCTGCCGCGATTTGGCAAGGCGCTTTTCGGAACGCTCAATTCCGGCCGCGCCAACGTCGAATTGAGTTCCTTCGATGGTACAATCAACATCCTGAAGCGCGACTGATCGCATCATGCACCATCGCGCCTGATGTTGCGCGATGTCTTGAATCCGATGCCGAATGAAAACCGTCCTCGAAGGCTGGTCTGCCTCACCGGATTCATGGGCAGCGGCAAATCCACCACCGCGCGCCTGCTGGCAAGCCAGCTCGGCTGGCCGAAAACCGACCTCGACAAAAACATCACGGACGCAACGGGCGCAACCATCGCGCAGATTTTCGCCACGCAGGGCGAAGCCGAATTCCGCCGCATCGAGCGCGAGCAGCTCGAGCGCATCGTCGCTGAATACGCCGAAACGCAGCGCCCGCGCATCGTTTCTCTCGGCGGCGGGACGATCGCGCAGCCCCAAAATCTCGCGCTGCTTCGCGAAAACGGCGCGATCCTCATCTGGCTTCAGTGTCCCGTCGAGCAGTTGTTGCACCGCTGCGCGCAGGTCACCGACCGCCCGCTGTTTCGCGATGAGGCCAGCTTCCGCCGTCTTTACGAGGAGCGCGTGCCCGCTTATGAGCTCGCGGACTATCGCGTCGATAGCAGCCGCGAGCCGTTGCGCGTCGTCGAACAGATTCTCGCGCTCGGAATTTTTCCACAGGTGACGGTATGATCCGCCCGCGCCGCGCGCTCGCAATACGCCGCATTCTCGCTGCCTCCGTCTTCGCATTTTTTCTTTCGATCGGCGTCGCGGGCTCGCTCGCCTCGAAGCCGCTCTCGGGATTCACGCCGGATAAAGGCGCCTTCAAGATCCTCGTCAACGGCCAGCAAGCGGGGAAGGAAGATTTCGACATCGGCCCGGGCGGCGGCAATGGCGATTGGATCGCCCACGGCGCTTCCGAAATCACGGCGCCCGACGGCAGTAAGACGAGCGTCAGCGGCACGCTCGAATTTCGCGCCGATGGCACGCCGGTCCGCTACGAATGGTCCACGCAGGGCGCGAAGAAAGCCGCCGCCACGGTCACCTTCAACGGCCCGGTCGCTTCGATCGAGCTGCGCATCCCGGGCGCGCGCCCCTTCACGCAGCAGTTGACGTTCACCTCTCCGCTGGTCGTGATCCTCGACAATAATCTCTACGATCAGTACGCCGTCCTCGCGCACATCTACGATTGGCAGAAGAAGGGCCCGCAAACTTTTCCGGTTCTCGTTCCGCAGGAGAACACGCCCGGCACGATCGCGGTCGATTCGCTCGGCAGCCAGGACATCGACGGCAAAAAGCTCGACGAACTCGGCGTGAAAACCGAAGACCTCGAAGTCGACGTCTACCTCGACGGCCCCCGCGTCGTCCGCATCGTCGCCCCCAGCGCCAACGCCGAAATCGTCCGCCAATGACGATGCGATGAGCATCGTCATCCCGAGCGATTCGCCCGCTTTCTTGGCGAAGAGTCGAGGGGTCGCCCGCATCGCGTCATCGTCGCGTTTTCTTCCGTAGGGGCGGGTTTCAAACCCACCCGCCTGAGGCGTTAGGTTTGAACGCCGTTGGTCCGGTATTCTCGAATGCTTGACATTCAAGGTCGATCGGTTTACCAATTACATTGTAACTGCCATTGAATCACCTTTCCTCCTTTGAAGACGCGATCCGACACTGTGAGCATGGTTACGCGAACCTTGCTAGCCGCCGGCTATGCGATGTCGGGCGTCCACCGCCAGCCGACTCATATTGAATTTAGGTGCGAACGAACCACGCGACTCGGTGCGAAACTACAACTCCTGATCGCGATCACAGAAGACCCCTCGTTTCAGCCTGCGCAGATCGCCGAGATATCGTACGCCGCTAACAATCAAAACCGCTCCGTGGCCTTCGTTTCCTCGACGGGCGGGACCGACCAGATGAGCGAGTCGGAGTTTTTCGAGGCATTGGGCGGAGCCGTCCCGCCTTGGCGGGTACTGACAGCCGATTTCGCACAGCATCTGACGACTGCGGCGCGAAACGAACTACCCCACGGTTTGTTAGGCGAGCCGTGGCTCGTCTTCGAGGACCTGGTAGCCGACGGCGTGGAGTTCTGCTTTGGCCGACGAGTAAATCGCTTGGGCGGGCACCGTCGGGCTAAGAAGGTGAGCGACATGATCGCGCCCCTACCCGACTTCAATGTCCTGGTCATTGACGCAAAGGCTTCGGCAGAGGGATTCGACGCCAAGTGGGCTTCTCTGCGCCCCCTCGTAGAATATGTTCAGAAACAAAAAATCCGGCAGAAGGGCGGCGGTGAGGTGGTCGCCGCCCTCGTCGTTTCCTCTCGCTTCCAGCGCGCCGACGACGATCTCGCAAGCGTGGCCCAGGAATTTCTCGGCGAAACGCGGATACCTCTTTGCCTGATGACTGCAGACACGTTAGCACAACTTGTTAATCAGCTCTTGCGCCAGCCCGATCTGCGCGGCGCTATCCGCTGGAACATGCTCTTTAACGGCGGCCTCATCACCATGGCCCGCGTGCAAGAGGAGATAGCGGCAGCACAGGCGGAGCGCTGCGAGCTCAGGGATCTTTGATGGGAACCTCTCGAAACGATCGGTCCCCGGCAATACCTCCATGGCGAGCCGCTTGGGCTGTCCTTGGGGCTACGGATGTACCCGCCGCCCGCCAATGCAAGGAAATCTGGAGGGCGGCCATGGCGGAACGCGGCCCGATGATGATCCGAGACTTTGCAAGTGCCTCGCTACGTGAAGCTTGCCGTGTGGCGTCATCCGGTCTCTCACCCCGCGAAGCGATCGAGAGATTCAACGAAATCACTAGATACGAAAGCGCTGCCGGCCTCGCCATCGATATGGGGCGCCGAGCCGTGGCGCGTTGCGCAGCTGAGCGAGGTGACTCAACTAGATTCGTTGCCGAGCTTTTTTCGGAAGCGGTTTCCTATTATGCGTCGCGTGACCTCCCAAGCTACATCGCCTCCGCAGGTCGAGTGGCCAGTTCCAGCGAGGCTATACACCTGAAAGATTCTCTTCGCGAGGTTACCAGACAACAGGTTGAAAGCGTCGGTCGACCTGATCTCAACGCCGATCGCTGGGGAGAATACGTCGCACGCGTTCTAAGGACGCTCCAGGGCGGAGGTAAGCCGGAGTGACGCGCGCCTTCATTAGGAGACGCGGCCGGGACACTGGCGGCGCGTCGGCCGTGCTCGAGCCAGGCGCGAACCTGCAAACCGGCGAGAAAAAATTCGCGGCGATCTTCGGAGGGATCACGACGCTCGAAGCCGACCTACTTCTTATCGCGGCAAGCATCTTTGCGATCGATCGATGTGTGGCCCGCCAACCGCGGGAAGCGCTCGTACGAGGCATCGAGGTCTCGATACCCATCGTAAATATCGGTCGACTGCAGCCGCTCCGATCGGTGATCGAAGATATCCTGCGACTTCTCTCCAACGATGCCTGGCGAATAACTTTCCGGCAGGACAAGGGCGACCCGGAAGACGAAATAAAGGCAGAAACCTCCAATGGCACAACGCTTCTCTTCTCAGGCGGCTTAGATTCGCTCGCCGCAGCGATCGACCTGGGAAGCCAAGGACGGCTGCTTCAATTGGTCAGCCACACAACCCGAAACCCACGCACTGCGGCCGTCCAAAATGAGCTAGCGACGATGCTCCAAAAGCTCGGGATCGCACCACTACACAGAAAATTTCAAGTGACGGCTCTTTCGAGCCCCCCCGCTCCCGATCTTTCCTTCGAAGCCGAAAGTAGCCAACGTACAAGATCGTTTCTCTTTCTAACCCTAGCTGTCCTTTGCGCGAGACGTGCTGGCCACTCACAAGTGGTATATATCGCCGAAAACGGACAGATGGCGATACATCTGCCCCTGACCCAGGCTAGGATAGGCGCATTTTCCACGCACACTGCGCACCCTGAGGTGCTCGCGAAAACTCAGGATTACTTCCGCAAGGCGCTAGGACGCCCCATTCGAATAGAGAATCCTTACGTCCACCTCACCAAAGCTCAGGTAACGAAGATCGTTTGGGACAAGCTGCCACTCTCCATCCCGGCGACGATCAGCTGTTGGAAAACGTCAAGGCTAACCGGCGGCGCTACTCATTGCGGAGCGTGCATCCCATGCATCATCCGTCGCATTGCCGTTGAGTCGCACGGGACAGACTCGACCGCCCATGACCGGGATCTTTTCTCTGAGGTGTTCGCGGCGCTACCCGAGGACGACGACGGCCGACGAAACCTCGCCGATTTCGGAGAATTTGTAGTTCGGATCGAACGCTACTCCGAAATGGAAATGATGACCGAGTTCCCCGATCTCTACTGTCCTCAGATAGAACCTGCCAAGGCTATAGCTATGTATAAGAAGGCCGCATCCGAAGCTCGAAACGTATTAGCTAGGTATCCGAACATTTCGCCTGTACTCAAATGAGGATTTCCCATACTGCACTAGACGCGTGTCTTAGGAATCCCCGCCAGTGGTACACGTCTACTCGCATCCTCGACTCTCATCCCTACAAGATGGGGTATGAGAGGGCCCTTCGACTATCGACCTACCACTACCACAGGACGTCAGCCGGCAAAGCGCGCGCCTACCTAACCGAACTGATCAAGAAACACGATTTTAAGAACGCGAAAAAGGTAGGTGATCTGGAGGACGACCTCGAGTCGTACATCCTGTGGGCTAATTCCGACAAGGTAAAAAGCGCCGGGGTTCAAGTGCGCATCAGCCTTCCTCTCGGCTTCCTGGAGCTGCGCGGAGAGGTAAGCCGAGTCGACGTCACGCCATCGGGATATCGCGCAGTACTCCTTGGAAATAGCCCTCCCAAATGGCGGGGTCAGCTCAGAATGCCGCTGATCCAATCAGCGGTCTCCCTGATCTACGGTCGCCCCGAGGTCGAGATAGAGGTCGGTTTCCAGAAGCCGGACGGAACAAATCTCGAGACGGTTTCATTCGATCAGTCCCAGCTGACCGCGGCACGGAAAGGCTTTCGGAAGCTTGGGGCCGTTATCCGCAGGATCTCCAGGTCGAGCATTTAAGGCAGTCGGATCACTACTCGTCATCACCTTCCACATACTCGTGGGTGAGCTCGGCGAAATACCGGACCGGGTTGCCGGCGCGCAATTTGCGGCAGAGGTGGCTCAAGGTGTCCTGCTCCCGCGCATTCAGAGCTCGCATCAACGCCTTCATCATCTTCGTATGGGTCGGCAGGACGTCCGCGACGAATTTCTTTCCGGTCTTCGTCAGGCCGACGACGCTGGTCCGTATGCCCTGGCGCGCCTCGTCCCGCTTGGACGCCGGCACGTGCGCCCGTTGAAATTCCACGGGCGGAAGTTTGACGATCTTTCGCATCACGAATCCGCGTTTCGAAAGACGCTTGACGATCACGGCCACGGCTTGCTTGTGCAGCCTCCGTTTGCGGGCGATGTCCGGGGCGAACATCGCGCCCTCGCGATGGAGCATCTCGAGCAGGCGAAACTCTCCCATCGACAAGTCATACAGCACGAGCGGGCCGCGCAACTCGCCCTTGAGCCAATCCGCCGTCTCAAGCACCTCCATATACGCTCCGAAGGCGCGCTTGGCCCTTTCCTTGGGTGTCGGGTAGTGGGACATGGCAAAATCCTCCCAAAAATGGCTTTTCTTGGCCATTTAACCCCGTTTAATCCCCCGACGGAAGCAACATTGTTGCCGCCGCCGGAGCTGGTTTTTGGACGAGGTTTTTCCTCATGTAGCGCTGCGCTTCAGGCGCAGCACTCTTTGGCTTTTTTTTCGGCCCGGCAGCCGATCAGACGCCGGGATGTTCGAGCAACAGGCGGATGCCGCCGTTTACGGTGCGGAGCGAGATTGGGTTGCCGCCGTGGCCGAGGCGGCCGCGAAGGATCTGCGTGCCGGGAAGGGCGGCCGTCGAAGTGACGGGGACATCGGAGGAGACGTCGCCATTCATGTTGCGGACGCTGAGATCGGCGCTCGCGTTGGACGGCAGGCCGAGCGTGACCGAGCCGTTGACCGTTTCGAGATTCATGGGCGCGCCGTCGGCGAGGCTGCAGAGTTCGAGATGCAGATTGCCGTTGGTGGTGCGCGCGCTGAAGCGGCCCGAGCTATTGAGGACTTCGACGTTGCCATTCACGGATTTGAGTTCGCCCGCGCCTTGCACGCCGCGCACCGAGACGCTGCCGTTCACGGTGCGGATGCTGTGCAGCAGGACGCGATACGGCACGTGGACGACGTACTCGACCGCGACTTCGGCGTTCTCGCCATCGGGATAGAGCGTGTGGACGTCAACTTCGCCGGGATGGCTTTGGACGTCGATCTTCACGAGCGCGAGATCGCGCGCGTCGCTTTCGGAAGTTTTCACTGCGTGGACTTCGACTTCGTTGCGATCCCATCCCTCGACGCGGACCGAGCCGTTCACATTTTGCAGCACGAATTGGCCGCCCGACGCGAGCGGGTACGTTTGCTCGAAGACCTGCACGTCCGCGAAGCCGGGAAGCGCGAGGCAGAGGACGGCTGCGAGCGCCAGGAAAATTCGCGTCAGCGCCGGCAAGCAGCGTGGCGATTGGGATTTCGAGTGAAGACACGAATGGGTTCGAGACAACAGGCTGGTCGTTTCTCGCACGGTTCGCCCCCTAAGCTTCCGTTTGCAATTTGCGATTGCTCAAAATTTGCCGGGGCTGAAAGCCCCTTATTATTGCGCCCTTTTTCGCGAGCCTAAAGGCTCACGCTTCCACCTCAGAACCTTGCTCTTCGCGCTTCCATCCACGCGCACCTGACGAGTGCGGTTCGACGCCGCTCCATCCCGCGCCAGGCAGCCTTGCAGCTACAAACCTGGGTCGCGCTGCCACCTGCGACCTGACACTTGCCACCCCTGCTACGGCCCGTCGTTGCTGCCGGGCTGCCAGACTCCGGCCTTTTGCAGTTGCAGCTGCAACTGATGCTGAAGCTGCTCCATCTGCTGCTTGTAAATTTCAAGCTGCTTGCTGACGTCGCTGAGTTCGAAGCGGATGTTGCCGTCGACCGTGCGCAGCCGAACGAGCGGGCCGCCGCCATTGAGCGAGCCCTCGGCGCGAACCGTGCGCGCGCCATTCGACGAATCGTCGTAGGAAACGTGCAGCGGAAACGCGGGATCGACGATCACGCGATGTTCGTTGCCGCGCGCCACCTCGGCGTCGATCGTGACGGCGAGATTGCGAGGCATGTGCACCACGATATCGCCGGCGCTCGATTGCAGATCGCACGTGCCCGCCGATTTCGGCGGCGACACGAACCACGCCGTGATTCCGCCGTCGCTGGTCGATGCTTTCACGGGGCTGTCGACTTGCGTGAGATAGATGCTGCCGCCCGAGGTTTCGAGATTCGTGGGGCCGATCACGCGGACCACGCGAATGCCGCCGCCACCGGTGCGCGCGCGGACGAGCCCGGCCGCCTCGCCGACTTCGATTTCGCCTCCGCCGGTTTCGGCGGTGAGTTCGCCGCCGGAATGCTCGAGCGTGATGTTCCCGCCCCCAGTGTCCAGGTGAGCCGTGCCCTGAATGGAGGTGACGCGAATGTGTCCGCCGCTGGTGTGCAGCGTGGCGTTGCCCGCAACGGTGCCGATGGTGATATGCCCGCCACCGGTGTCCGCAGTGAGTTCGCCCGCGACGCTTTTCGCGCTGATGTTTCCGCCGCCCGTTTCCAGATGCGCCGGCCCGCCAATATTCCCGGCGGTGATGTTGCCGCCGGCGGTGGAAAGCGAGACGCGGCCATCGATTTCGGCGGCGTCGATGTTGCCGCCGCCGGTCGTGACGTCGAGGCCGTTATTTTTCGGAATGTCGAGCTCGAGCGTGACCCAAAGGCGGCCGGAAGAGCGCGCGGAGCTTTCCGCTTTCAGCAGCAGGCCGTCGGGCGTGTCGTGCGAGGAGATCGTGAAACTTTTCAGGAGCTTGTGCGCGTCTTTTTGCGACGCGTCGGTTTCGAGATGGATTTTGTAATCGACCGTGTCGGCGTCGTGCGTGTGCACGATGATGCTGCCGAGTTCGGTTGAGAGGCGAATGCGCTCGCCGGGGTGCGTCGCGACGGAGCCGGTCAAATCAGAAGTGAGATGCGGGCCGGAATCACGGGCGGGCGAGGAATCGGCCCGGCGATGCGCCCATGCGGCGCCGGCCAGCGCGAGAACACAGGCCAGCGACACCGCCAAGAATGAGCCTCGGATTTTTGCGGCGCGACCGGCTGAGCGAAAAGGTGCGGGGCTCTGCATGGTCAGAATTTTTCGCGCGGTCCGAGCTCGCGGATCACCTGCGCGCTTTGGAGGCGAATGTAGGTGTTGGGATCTTTCTGCATGCGGTCGCGGAGGACGGAGAGCATGTGCCCGTCGTCGGAAGTGACGCGGCCTTTCGCTGCGAGCTCGCGAAGTTCGTTGATGGCTTCGACGCGGACGCCGGGATTATCGTCGTCGACGAGCGCGCTGAGCAGCGTCTGCTGGACGATGGCCTGCGGCTCGGCGCCATCGAGGGCTTCGAGCGCCTTGAGGCGCACGGCGGCGTTGCGATCGTTGCGGACCGTGTGGCAGAGAGCGGCGCGGACGTCGGGATCGTTGTTGCGCGCGCGAAGCAAGTCGACGGCATCGAGGCGCACGTCAGGGCAGAAGCGCTCGCCGTTGCGGAGGACGCCGAGGAGAACGTCCTTGACGTCGTCATCATTTACGGTGCCGCTCAGCGTGACGGGCTGCTGCGAACGCAACTGCAATTGGACGCGGGGAGAATCGTCGACACCGTCGGACGGCAGGACGTCGATTCCGGCTACGTCGGCGGTGCGCAAGTCGATCGGCGACTGAGCGAGATTCGCGAGCGGGTTGGAATCGGAAGAATCCACAGGCGCGCTCTGAGACGAGCCGGAATCAGTGGTTGCGACAACTTGGGAACTGGAATTGGCGGGAGCCTTAAGATTTTCAGGATGGCGAAGAAGACGCGGGGCCAGGACTCCTACGCTGAAGCCGATCAAGAGAAGCACACCCGCGCTCCATGCGGGGCGCGGTGAAAGCCAATTCGCGGGCAGCAGATTTCCGAGGGCGCGGCGCAGCCAGCTGCCTTCCTCTTCGCGGTCGAGCGCATCGGTGAGGCTGGCGCGGCAGCTCGCGAGCAGGGAGGCGTCAGGCTCGGTGTGATTTTCGGCGAGAAGAGCGAGAAGTTCCTTTTCGCGTTCGAGAGATGCGGAGCAGGCGGGGCACTGCGCGAGGTGGGCGGCGAGGCGATCGTGCTCGACAGTTTCGAGTTCCTCGCCTGCGGCGGAGAGCATCAGCAGCGGCTGCCACTCAGAGCATGGCGTGTTGGGCGTGTTCGCTGCGTCCCGATTCATTTCGGAATTCCTCACCGAATGCCGTCCAGGCTCTCGCGAAGTTTGCGCGTGGCCCGGAACAGCGAATTCTTTACGGTTTCTTCGGACGTGCCGAGCAGATCGCCGATGGCGCGGAGCCGAAGGCCCTGGTAGTGCTTCATCTCGAAAACGACGCGCTCGCGGGGCGAAAGCCTTTTCATCGCACGCTCGATTTGCTGGCCGACTTCCTGGCCGAGCAGGCTCTTTTCCGGATTCGCCGAAGCCCTTACTTCCGGCTGGCGATCGAAAAAGTCGGGCGCGACGCCTTCGGTCTCTTTCGGCGCCGGCGCTTGCTCCTCGCGGTGGCTGGTGCGGCGGCGAAGATGATCGAGCGCCACGTTCGTCACGATGCGGTAGAGCCACGTATAAAAGCTGCACTCGAACCGGAAGCGATGCAGGTTCCGGTAGGCGCGCAGGAAACCTTCCTGATAAACGTCGCGAGCGTCCTCGGGGCGGTGAACCAGATTCAACGCCAAACGCAGGACGTCGCGATCGTACCGGCGGACCAAGTCCTCGAAAGCCAGCCGGTCACCCGCCTGGGCCTTACGGACCAGTGCCTGCTCTTCGCCGAGCTTCACTGCCGCTGCCTGGCGCGCATCTCCGTCGAGTGCGACGCTCATCCCCATCGTATTCGCCGCCGAACTGGATTGTGCTTCGGTGCGCCCGGATTCTATCGAGCGATCCGGCGCATCCAGCCCGCTATCAGGCTTTCCCGCGGGCCCCTGCTCGGGCCCCTTGCCAGGCCCTGTCCATATAGACGGGGGGACCGGCGGTTGGTTAGCACCCGAGGAGGCCATTTTGGCACCATCGGACGGTTCGACCAAGGTCGTTTCCTCCTAGAGGAAGCGTCACATGGGGCGGCGCGCCTTCACAGATTAATACGTGCGAGGCTGAGCGGTTGTTCCAGCCAAATTGGGCGCGGAAGAGAGGCAAGGAGGCAAGGAGGAGCAGGGCCCGGGGCTGAAGCCCCCCTTTATTATGGAGCGCTTTTCGCGGGCCTGCCCTTCGACTTTCGTCCAGGGTGAACAGGTAAAAAGCCAAAAAAGGCTCGCCTCCGCCGATAGCGCACGTGGCTCGTCCGGGGAGCACGCCTGGGCAAGCCCAGGCGGCAAGCGGCGGGAGCGAGCTCCCGCACTCCACGGACGTTTCGGTCCTCAAAGGCTGGAGCCGAGGCGGATTAGGCCGTAGACGGCGACGCAGACGACGAAGTCGATTCCGGCGCCCCAATCGGTGCGGAAGCCCTGGTGGCGGAGAGGTCCGGGTAAGTGCGGAACGAGCGAGAAGTAGTAGATCGCGTTGCCGATGAGGATGGCGATGAGATATTCGAGCCATCGCCGCGGAGTCACGCCTAAGAATTGCTGCGCCATGAGATCGATTCGCCCGAGTAGCCGGAATGTCCGACGGCCGTGAAGACGCCGACTGGACCGAGAGGGGCATTTTAGGCTGGAGGCTGTGTCGATGCAAATCCGGCCTTCACAGAGTAGTGGTGTCATTCGGCCAAATCGGGCGTGCATTGCATTGGCGATTTGGGATGTCATGCGGAGTCAGGCTAAAGGGGTGCAAGGGGTGCCTCAATACAGAGAACACAGAGCCAATCAAGAGGACGGATAGTGGTGTCGTTTGACCGGGGGTAGATTTGATCGCCCAACTAAACACAGAGCTCACAGAGAAGGCACTGAGTACACAGAGAAACGTCGACTATTTCTCCGTTCGCGGGCCGAATCCGAACGTGCCGAAATCCCGAATCGCGAATTTCGGATTTGGACCTGGAACCCGCGCATCGTAGGCTTCTCCTGCGCTCGGCACAACGGCTTCGGCGCCGGAGCAGGTTCCTATGTCCAAGGGATGGAAAATCATCGTACTTTTGCTCGGCTTCTGCCTTGCATGCTTCCTTGTAAGGCTGTTCCTGATGGAGAGGCTTCTCGACGTTGTCGTACGGCTGCTGGGTGTTCTGAGCAAGCTTGGAAGGAAGTGAGGAAATGGCACGGAGTTCATGCGAAGTGGAACAAACCCCGGGCGTTGAGCGTAGATACCCTTAGGGAAGGCCGCACGAGCCGGGCATGGGAGGACTCTGCCATGAAATTGCGAACAGCTCGAAGATGCCTGATTGCCGTTGGATTGCTGGCGATGGCCGCGCCCGCGTGGGCTGGCTCGCAGATCGAGAAGACGCTGAAGCTCGACCCGGGCGGGAAGTTTGTTCTCGAAGCGGATGAGGGAAGCGTGGACGTGGTGGGCACCGACCAGGCAGGCGCGAGCGTGGTGGTCACCAGCTACAGGAACGATCTTGAAAAGGAAGTCGATTTGAAGTTTGAGGAAGATGCGGGGATCGTGCGAGTCCGCGAGCAACGGCGATACTGGAACCCCCTCGATTTCCTGTTCGACCCCTTGGGGCTTCACTACGAGATTCGCCTGCCCAAATCGACGACGCTCGAAATCAGGACCGGCGGCGGGGGGATCCGCGTTGATTCGACGGTGGGCTACGCCGAGCTGAAGACTTCGGGTGGTTCGATCGAAATTTCGCACTTGATTGGCGATGTGCATGCGCGCACTTCCGGAGGACACATTCGCGCGGAGCAGATTCGAGGCGAACTCGAGATTGGAACCTCGGGCGGCGGAATCGAGGCGGATTCGATTGATGGCGGACTCGTGGCGGACACGAGCGGCGGGTCGATTCGCATCAATGGAGTAACAGGCCGCGTCCGTGCGCACACCTCAGGCGGATCCATCGAGGTGGTCCTCAGCAAAGGAAACGCGCACGGCGGAGCGATCGAGACTTCGGGCGGATCGATCTACGCGAAGATCGACCCTGCGGCAAATCTGAATGTGGATGCATCTTCGTCCGGCGGGGCGTCAGATCCGGCATTCCGCTACGCGGAGCCGACTCGAGTTCGTGGAGCGCTTTGCGCGGGACTTTGGGTACGGGCGGAGAGTTGCTGCGCTTACACACCAGCGGTGGTTCCGTGCGTCTGGAGCCGCTATGAACGGGAGGCTGTGAGGCGTTCGCGCACTTCGCGGTTTGTCGCGAGGTCGATGCAGGTCCACGCCATGGCGAGCGCGCCATCGATGAGCGCTTTGTCCGCGTCCGGTGTGACGCAGTGCGCTGCGAATTCCGGCTGATGATTGACGGCGGGCAGGGAATTGATGCCGATCATCGGGTGGATCGACGGCATCGCCAGCGAGACGTTGCCCATGTCGGTCGAGCCGGTGGGCCGGGTTTCCCATTCGCCGAGATTCGGGAAGGGGCGACCGAGCGCCTCGGAATTTTTGCGGTAAAACGTGGCCATGGCGTCGTCGTGCAGCATCTCGGCGTAGGGTTTGTCGCCGCCGGTAATTTCGACTTTCGCGCCCGTCGCCAGGGCTCCCGCCTCGAAGCAGCGGAACACTTTCGGGCGGAGTTCGGCGAGCTGAGCCAGCGTTTCGGAGCGAGCGATGTACTTGGCTGACGTGTGCGCGGGAACGACGTTGGGCGCGGCACCGCCATTGGTGACGATACCGTGGATGCGATCGGTCGAGCGAATATGCTGGCGCAGCAGGCCCAGCGCTGTTTGCGCGACGGTGAGCGCGTCCGCCGCATTGACGCCCAGCTCGGGAAAAGCCGAGGCGTGCGATTCCTTCCCGGTGTAGCGCACCTCGAACATCGAAGCGGCGATGATCTTCGAGCGCAGCATGTCGAAGGGCGCGGGATGAACCATCATCGAGGCATGGATGCCTTCGAAGCCGCCGCGCTCGAGGAGGAGAATCTTGCCGCCGGCATTGCCCACCTCTTCGGCGGGCGTGCCGATCACGCTGATGGTGAGGCCGACATCGTCCGCCACTTTGGCCGCGGCAAGCGCTGCGCCAACTGCAGAGGCCGCGATCACGTTGTGGCCGCAGGCGTGGCCGATGCCGGGAAGGGAATCGTATTCGGCGCAGATGCCGATGTGCAA
This sequence comes from uncultured Acidobacteriota bacterium, assembly GCA_963740095.1. Classification (GTDB taxonomy): domain Bacteria; phylum Acidobacteriota; class Terriglobia; order Acidiferrales; family UBA7541; genus Palsa-295. Next base: position 53,064 of record CAVUDN010000017.1, on the reverse strand, counting down.
CGGACCCGATCCGGCGCGGGCGCGAAACGCCGTGGGCAAATCGCAAATGCCCTTTTTCACCGCGAAGCCGGCGTCGGCCAGCGACTCGCACAGCCACGAGGAGGCTTGCTCTTCCTCGAAGCCGAGCTCGGGATGCGCGTGGATGCGATGGCTGAGATCGATCAGGCTGTTGCGAGCGGATTCGAAGCGTTCGCGGGCGGCGGATTTTGCGTCCATGCTGAATTTCCCCTTGTCGTTTTGAGTTCTCGGGGGAGGAGGATAACACGCTGCCGCGGGCCGCGAGGAGTATGCTTGAATGCACAACGATCGCAGTACACGCCAGGTGACGTGCAACTTCCGATTGTGCCGGTGCGTAGTAACAGTGGGAGGAATCCGATGCGATTCAAGACGACGTTCACTTTGATTTTCGTGGCGAGCCTTTCGTTGTTTGCGGGCGGCGGTGCCGCGCAGGCCCAGAATCCGCCGGCGCCTCCATCTACGCAAACGGACCAGGGGCAGCCCGGCCAGCGGCCGATGGGCGGAGTCGCGATCGGCGGCGCCATGATGACGCCCGAGATGATGCAGAGGATCGGGCCGATGCTGGCGCGTTCTCAAAACGTGACGGTGCGCGGCCGGGAAGATAGCGGGCCGCTTGAGAGGTTTTCGCGGCTGATGTCGGCGCTCAACGATCCGCGCGCCCAAAAGATGCTCGGCCTATCCGACGAGCAGGCCGACAGCCTGCGGAAAATCGTCACGGATACGGAAATATTCACGATTCAGAGAGGCGCGAACATCGCGGTCGATTCGATCCAGTTGCGGGAATTGTTGCGCGCCGACAAGCCGGACAAGGCCGCGGTGATGAGCAAGGGTGACGAAATCTCGAAAGACACGTCGGAGTTGATCAGCCATTACCTCGACGCGATCCTCGAAGCGAAGACGATTCTCACGCCCCAGCAGCAGCAGATGATTCGCGAATATCTGGAGAACGGCGCGCCGGCTTTGCCGCCTCTTCCCGCTCGGCCGTGATCGGGACGGGACGCTGCCTACGGGGACCTGCGTAGTTTGTGTTTGAGAGCGACCGCGGCCTTGAACAGGCCGAACCAGAAGAGCCAGATCCCCAGGAACGCGCCGGCATAGAAAGCTGGATCCGAGTTCGTCCACTGGCCAATCCAGGCGCCGAGCATGTCACCAGGGAATCCGACGATTACCCCCCAGACTCCGGCGGTCGAGTGGGCTCCTACCGAGGCCCCTATGATTTTCATCGCGCCAGCCCACACACCCGCGGGTATGAGGGCCCAGCACATGACTGCCGCAACGCTCGCTCTATTTTCGCTGCTCTTTACTTCCACAGAGCATCCTTGAGGAAGCCTAACGCGAGCCCCACATCGACACAGTCGGCCGATCTCGAGCAAGAACGTCGTCGCGGCGAAGGCGAGAGTCTAAGCGACGGACTCGGGCACGATCTCTTTTGCGGTGATTTCGTATTTGAAGTTGGCGGCGTCGAGGCTATCGATCATGCCGTTGGCCGTCTGCGCCTGCGGATACATCAGGAAGCCGACCGGCTTGCCGGTTGATCCGGGCAGGGCGACGTCGTGTGCGAAATTGTAGGCGACCCAGTTCATTTCCCAGGAGCCGAACAGGCGCGCGCGAGCCTTGACGACCTTTTCGTCATCGAGCGCGAGGTGACCGGGCGGTTCTTCGAGGACGACCTTGCGTACGTCCGCGGGATCGACGGGAACCCAGCCGTAGTCGCGGAGGTAGACTTCGGCGCGGCAGTGCTGGGCTTTCGACACATCGTCGGAGGAGGCGCCGAGACTCTTGTATCCGAGCTCGGATTTTGCGACGCGGATGCCGAACGCGTCGCGCGCGGGAAGACCGGCGGCGCGGGCGATGCCGACGTAAAGCGAACTGAGGTCGGCGCACTTTCCGCCGAGGTCCTTCGATTCGAGCATGAAGCGAATGTCGCCGAGGCCGCAGCCGCGCGTTTTGGGATCGCGGAACGTGTTGTCGACGATCCATTCGTAGATGGCGCGCGCCTTTTCGACGTCCGTATTCTTGCCGCTGGTGATCTCATCGGCCGTTTGCTTCACGATGCCGTCGGTGGGCAGCAGCTTGGTGGGCCGGAGAAAATGCTCGAGCTGCGCGTGGTTTTCCTTCATCGGGTGGCCGGGCGCGGAGACGTCGACCGCGATGTTGCGGGTCTCGACGCGATTCTTCACCGTAAGCACGGGCTTGACGCCGGCGGCAAATTCCGCCGCGACGATTCCGAGCGAGTCGGTTGAATATTTGTGGAGCTTCGCCTTGCCGCCCTCGGCGTGATACGTGGCGGAGAGCGTGCGCTGGAAAGGTGTCGGATTAATGAGCGTGGTGGGCACCCACACGCGCGTTGGCCCGGAAGGATTCAGGACTTCGATATCGGTGGTGAGTTCAAAGGTGCGCCAGCTGTCGGGCGCGGCCTCTCGCGCAAACAAGAGCTTCGACTTCGGAAACGCAAGACCGGCTGAAACGATGCCGGCGGATCGTAAAAAATCGCGGCGGTTCATGAAAAACCTCCTTAGTTGTGAAAGCCGTCCACCCGGGACGGCAATTTGCGGACCCGATTATATGAATCTACGGAGTCAGGCGCAATGCGGCCTGCACCATGAGGATACGACGCCAGTCTGGCGGGTGCGGTTGCAGGATTCATAGTGCGCCCAACGCAGCCTCGCTGAGACGGCCAACTACTTGGTAAGCGGAAAGAAGGAGAGAGGCGCTCGGCGGATACACAAGCGCCTCCTCTACTGCGTCAACGTAAATCGTACCTCACTGGATCACCTCCTTCTCGGCTAAGGAGCCGATGTCGACAGGTTGTCGAGTGATGCGAGTATAACCCGGGATCGGCGAAATTCCAGAACAAGCCTTCGTTGAGCTTCGGTTGTGGCGGGCGCAGCCGGTTGTCTATGTTAGTAGTGACCTGGCGAAGGCGCAGCAGCGCTGCCCGGAGAAATTAAGAGCCCGCTTTGATGTCTGTAACGTGAATCGTGCTGGTGGCTTTGTCGAGAGTGCCCGCAACCTTGACCTTCTCACCCGCAAACTGAACGGGCTTCTGCTGGTCGTCCAATTTATAGACCTTCTTGGACGCAGCATCGTACAAAACGAACTTAGCGCCAGCCTTCACGCAGGCAAGAGTGCACGTTTTGGCGTCCTTGACGCTTGCATTTCCCTTGATCATCCCGTCGTGAGAGCCCATTAGGGCGCAGGAACTATCCGTTATCTCGCCGCTGTAGGTCCTGTCTGCGGCGGCGGAAAAGCCTACGGCGAGAAGCACCAGCACGGCCGAACCCAAAGCGAGCAACTTTTGTTTCATGTGAGGCTCCTTTTCATCGGTCCTGCAACCCCCGGCTCGAACATCGTCGGGGCGCACGGGACACACGCAACTAGTTTATCGCTGATCAGGCGCAGCCGGTTGCCATTAGAGTGGGTTCGAGTCGACGGAGGCGAGCTGTTCGACCGTGCTCGATATCGCGCGAATTGGGGTGGAGACGTGCACCGTCGCGTCTGCATCGTTGACATCCACGATGATCGAGCCGCCCGATTTCGCAACCTCGACGTGTTCGCCGGATTCTGTCACTTCGACAAGCACCACGTCTTCTGAATCGCGCAAACCATCGAGCGCGGCGCGAATCACCGGCAGATATGGCTGAATTTGCCGGGCTGCTTGCGCCAAGTCGCGCTGGGGCGCCAGGCGAACGGCAATCGGCGCCAGCATCGCGGGAGCGATCACATTGATGTGGACGCCTTGGGGCTGTTTCTCGATCACTTTCACGTGAACGAGACCTTCGCTGCAGAGAATGCTCGCGCCGGCCAGTCCCACGCCGGCCATTCCCAGCACAATCTTCCCGAGCAGTATCATCGCTTCGCTCCCAATCTTCGGCTGTGATGGCCCGCCCCGTTTCGGGCGTTCATTACAGGCTCAGTTCTGCGTATTTAGCGAATCGACCCAGATGCGGACCTTTTGGGTCGAGTCGTGCACGGTCACCAACACGATGTCACCCGCATCACTCAAGGCGTGCAGTGCGGCCGCGATGTCCAATTGGTCGTCCTTTGCGGTGGCAAAGAGCGCGTCGACGATCTTGAGGGGAACCGTGACGTCAACCGTTTGCTCCTTGCTTTTCGCGTCGATCACATGAACGATGATGTTTCCGTTGGCCTTGGCCACGCGGACGTTTGAGTCCTTGTCCTGGACGGTGACGAACTCGTTGTCTGGGGCCGTGCGCACCGCATCCAGCAGCGCCCGAAGGTCCACGCCGTTCATTTCCGCGTTATGAATCGAGACCTTGCCGTCGTGCAGGTCGCGATTGTTGATGGCAGGCAGAATCTTCTCGGCCATCGCGAGTGGCACGTTCACTTTGACGCTTTCGCCCTGGGCCGAATCCTCGACGTTGACGTGCAGGTACCTTTCCGCAGGCGCCGCCATTGCAGGTGTTACCAGGGCCATCATTCCCGCCGCGAACAGGCAGAGCACGGCCGCGGTTTGCGTTCGCATGGTTTTTCTCATCTTGCGGGCCTCCTCAGCCCTTCTTGCCAGCTAGTACGGAACTAGCCCTCGAAATGTTCCCTGGAATTTGGGCAGCAGGGCTGGTCTTTGCGGCAAGCCGGCACGGGGCACACGGGCGATGGATACGAAAAACGAGCTCGCTCTCGCCCGACCCGGCTTGAGCAGGAATGTCTATTGAAACCGGGTGGATGCGACACTAAGATACGCGCTTGAGAGTTACATCCTCCGATGGATCATGACAGCAGATAATCCTATCGCCGCGAGGCCGCGGGATCAGGCGCCGCAAAATAAGCCCAGAGCAGGCGTGTGATGGCGCAGGTTTATTCACTCGACGGAATTGTTCCTGTGATCGACCCCACTGCTTTTGTGCACCCCACAGCCGTGCTTATCGGCGACGTAATTGTGGGACCGCGGTGCTACGTGGGTCCTTGCGCCTGCTTACGCGGAGATTTCGGGCGCCTGATACTCGAAGAGGGAAGCAACCTGCAGGACACCTGCGTGATGCACAGTTTTCCTGGCGCAGAGACTGTCGTAGAAACGAATGGTCACATCGGCCATGGTGCGGTCCTCCACGGCTGCCGCATCGGCAAGAACTCGCTGGTTGGCATGAATGCAGTGATTTCGGATGGAGCAATCATCGGCGAGTCGTGCATCGTCGCGGCGGTGGCCTTCGTAAAGGCGGGGGCGGTGATTCCGGCTCGCAGCCTGGTCCTCGGCGTTCCCGCCAAGGTCGTGCGCGAGCTGACGGATGCTGACATAGCCTGGAAGAGTGGAGCGACCGCGGTCTATCAGGCGCTCGCCCAGCGATGCCTCAAGGGCCTGAAACCAGCCGAAGCGCTCACCGCGGTCGAGCCCGACCGGGCGCGGTTTCCCAAGCTACCGATCGACCCGCTGTACAAGTCCAGGCAGACGCCTCGGCAATGACTTTTGGGACTTTTGGGCGGCATCTCTGGAATACTGCTTCGTTCCATAGGAGCATCACGAAGCGCTGTGATGTTCGTCACCGCGTCCGCCTGCGGTATTTCGTAGGTTGTGAACCTTGCGAGAAGTGAGCCGCTGAGGTCCATCTTGACAAGTGTGACTGGAGGCTACGGGTTTCACTTAACGGCCGCAAACACGCCCGTAGAGCCTTGCGAACTCCCCGTCCTCAACCCCAGCCCAGATGAGGTTGTCGTGCAGGTTGCGGGCTGCGGTGTCTGCCACACGGACATCGGTTTTGCATTCGACGGTGTTCCAACTCGCCATGCGCTACCGCTTGTCCTCGGGCATGAAATTTCCGGACGAGTCGTCGCCGCGGGAGAAAATGCCGCCGGCTGGCTCGGGCGATCGGTGATTGTTCCGGCTGTGATTCCGTGTGGGTCCTGTCCGGCGTGCCGGGCGGGGCGAGTTACGATTTGCCGCCAGCAGTTCATGCCGGGCAACGACGGAGACGGAGGCTTTGCCACGCACGTGCTCGTGCCTTTTCGCGGGCTCTGTCCCGTGCCCGAATCTCTGCCATCGGGCGTCACACTCGAGATGCTGTCTGTGGTTGCCGACGCGGTGACGACGCCATATGAAGCGATTCGCAGAGCGAATCTCGGGTCCGAGGACGTCGCGGTGATTGTGGGGGCCGGCGGTGTTGGGGGGTTCGGCGTGCAGATTGCTGCCGCGATGGGAGCGGCAGTTGCCGTCATCGACATCGATCGCGAGCGGCTGGATCTGGCCGCTCGGCATGGCGCCAGCCTCGCTCTCGATGCCAGCACCACGGACCTCAAGGGCTTGAAAGCAGCCATACGCACGTTCGCCAAAGAAAGCGGGCGAAAGGGCGTTGGGTTGAAGATTTTTGAAATGAGCGGCACGCCTGCCGGCCAAGCGACGGCCTTTGGATTGCTGGATTATGGCGCGTATCTGGGGGTCGTCGGCTTCACACCGAAAACCGTCGAGCTTCGCCTGTCGAATTTGATGGCATTCGACGCGACCGCGCGCGGCAACTGGGGCTGCCCGCCGGATCAATATCCCGGCGCGCTGCAGATGGTGCTTACGGGCAAGATTGCTCTCGCTCCATTTGTTGAACTACATTCGCTGGAAGAGGCTCCGGCCGTTCTCGATGCAGTCGCAAAGCATGCCGTGCGTCGCCGGGCCATCCTGCAACCGGGCCCGAATCATGGGAAGCACTGACGGGAGGCAGCACGTGAAAAATCACAACCTCGTTGAGACTTTTTCTCCGCGAGAAATACTCTTCGAACGCCGGCCCGTGCACGATCGCTCGGGCAAGCCCGTCGACGGCCTCCACAACGTCTGGATCACGCTCAACAACCCAAACGAGCTCAATAGCTATACGACTTCCATGGCCAAGGAAGTGATTCTGGCCTTGCGCGAGGCGAGCAACGACCGCGCGGCTGTGGCCGTCGTCCTGACGGGCGCCGGAACGCGCGCCTTTTGCGCCGGCGGAAACACGCGTGAATACGCCGAGTATTACGCGGGGGCGCCGGGTGAATATCGCCAGTACATGCGCGTCTTCAACGACATGGTCACGGGCATTCTGCAGTGCGACAAACCCGTGATCTGCCGCGTGAATGGAGTGCGCGTGGGTGGTGGTCAGGAAATCGGCATGGCCTGTGATTTCTCGGTCGCGAGCGATCTCGCACTTTTCAGCCAGGCTGGGCCGAAGCACGGTTCCGTTCCGGACGGAGGAAGCACGGATTTTCTTCCCGTTTATTTGGGAATCGAGCGGGCCATGTACAGCGGAACGCTTTGCGAGACCTGGAGCGCGCATCGTTTCTACTGGCTGGGAGGGCTCACGCAGATCGTGCCGGCCCTAAAGGTTGAGGGCCGGTGGACAGCCAATCCCCTCGTCGTAACCGACCGGGTGCTGGACGAATACGGGCGCATCGTGCTCGGCGAATGGAAAACGGGGCAGGCTCGCGAGGAAGGCAAGTCAGTGTTGGCCAAGGGCAGCGTGGATCTTTCGCTGCTGGACGAGGCCGTCGGTCAGATGTGCACGAAGCTCCTCTACACCATGCCCGACTGCCTCATCAAGACCATCGAAAGTCTCCGCAAGCACAAACTCGTGCACTGGGACAAGAACCGCGAGAGCAACCGCGCCTGGCTTTCGCTGAACATGATGACCGAGGCCAATGCGGGTTTTCGCGCCTTTCACTACGGGACCAAAGACGAGCGGGAAGTCGATTTTGTTCTCTTGCGGCAACGGCTTGCCCAAGGAGCGCGGTGGAATGAGGAGTTGGTCCGCGAAATTGCTCCGTGGGTCGCCCAACCCGCCAAGACCGGCAAGTGACTCTGGAATCCGCCGGCTGAAATAGGATTCATTCAAGAGCTGTGAGGATTGACCCGATGCCGGACCAATATCGAAGCATCCTGTGTGCAGTCGAAAACGGAGTTGCCCGGATCAGCCTCAATCTTCCGCCTCTGAATATAATGGACATCCCAATGCTTGGCGAAATCCATGGCGCCATCACACGCGTTCAGTCGGAGCAAGACGTGAAAGTTCTCGTGATCGACCACCAGGGAAAGGCATTTTCTGCCGGGGTTTCTATTCGCGATCACACGCCTGACAAAGTATCGGAAATGATCGAAAAATTTCATGGGGTGTTCCGGCTGCTCGATTCCGTCGCCGTGCCCACGGTGGCGCTCGTCGACGGGATGGCGCTCGGCGGCGGTTGTGAACTGGCCACTTTTTGCGACATGGTCGTCGCTTCCGAACGAGCCACTTTCGGCCAGCCTGAGATCAAAGTGGGAGTGTTTCCGCCGGTGGCGGCGGTTGTTTTTCCCCGGCTTGTGGGACGAAACCGCGCGCTGGAATTGCTGCTGACCGGAGACGTCATCGACGCGGCGGAAGCCAAGCAGGCGGGCCTCATCAACAAGGTCTTCCCGACCGAGGGATTTCGTCAGAAAGCGGACGAATTCATTGGCAAACTCACGTCCATGAGCGCGCCCGTGCTGAAGCTGACGAAACGGGCAGTGGACCGGGCGCTTGATGCGAATGTGATCGAGGGACTCGCGGCCGCGGAGAAACTTTACTTGGGGGAACTCATGCAGACGGAGGATGCCCGCGAAGGCCTGAACGCCTATCTGGAAAAGCGAAAGCCTATTTGGAAGAATCGATAGCGCGCCACGCTACGAAGTGGGTTTCTGATGGTCCGCAGCGCTATCTGAATCGTGATGCACCTGCAATTCACGCAGCTTGAAGCGCTGTACCTTCCCCGTGGCAGTCTTCGGAAGGTCGCTCAGAAACTCGATCCACTTGGGACGTTTGTAACTGCCGATCCGTTGCGCGACCCAGTCTTTGAGTTCGCGGACGAGTTGGTCGCTCGGATCAACATTCGGGGCTAGGACGACGCAAGCGGCCGACTTCGTGAGTCCAACTTCATCCTCGCGGGGGACTACGGCCGCCTGGTAGACGGAAGGATGCGCGATCAGCGCTCCCTCAACCTCCGATGGATTCAACCATCGGCCGTTGACCTTGAACGTGTCGACCGTGCGTCCGGCATTCCAGAAGTAGCCGTCTGGATCTTGGTAATACCTGTCTCCCGTGCGGAACCAGCGATCGGCGAACCCGCCTTCGACTTTTTCTTGTCCGTTCCAGTAGCCGGAGCAAACCGAATCTCCCTTGATCATCAAGTTCCCTACTGCCCCAACCGCAACGGAGCGGCCATTTTCGTCGACAATCTTGGCTTCGTATCCGGGAACGACCCTGCCGGTCGATCCCGGGCGCACTTCCCCGGGACGATTGGAGATCACCGTTTGAAGCGTTTCCGTGGAGCCCAAGCCATCCAGGATTTCGATGCCAAAGCGCTGCTTGAAGCGCTCGAACACTACGGCTGGGAGCGCTTCGCCCGCCGAAATCGCGAGACGCACGCTCGATAAGTCGAATTCCCGTCCATCCTCACGCCGGTGAGCCAACAATGCGGCGTAGTTTGAAGGCACCGAGAAGAACAAGGTCGGCCGGTAGCGTTCGATAACGGCGTAGATACCGGCGGGTGTGGGATGAGTCGGCGAGAGAATTGTAGTGCCCCCGGCATACAGCGGAAAGTAGCCGGCATTCCCCAAACCGTATGCGAAAAAAAGGCGCGCGACGCTATAACAACGATCGCGATCGCTTATGTTGAGGATTCCCTTTGCATAGCGCTCGGAACAAACGAGCATGTCCTGGTGAGCATGAACGCACGCCTTGGGGGAGCCGGTGCTGCCGGACGAATACAGCCAAAAGGCGGGAGCCTCTTTGCTCATTGGCGCAGGCTGAAGTTCCGAGGACGATTCGGCCATCGCGTCGCCCAAACGAAGATGGCGCTGCTTCGATTTGCCGGCAACGACGATCTCCCTCAGATATTTGAACCGCTCGCGCGGAGTCACTTCCAGGAGCGGAAGGAGGAATTCGTCGACCACGACGACCTTGGCTTGCGCATCATTCAACAGAAATTCGTACTCATTTGGTTTCAAAAGGGTATTCAGCGGCACTGCGACCGCGCCAATCTTGATTGCGCCGAAGAAGCAGTATAAAAACTCAGGCGAGTCCGGGAGCAGGAGCAGAACGCGCTCTCCGGCCTTCACCCCCAACCCGCGAAGAACGTGGCCGACGCGGTTTGTCCGGTCTGACAGTTGCTGATAGCTGACGCGCTCGCCGCCACACTCGATCGCAGTATTTCCCGCTCTTCCCTCGGCGATGTGCCGATCCACGAAGCGTGTGGCCACATTGAATTCTTGATTCCAATGCATGGCTGAACGGGAGCGCGTACGAATACTACCCCATTCGCATATCCGACTCCGGCGCAATCGTTCAGTGATGTGGATCACAATCGGCCGTGACCGCCGTCATCTTTCGCGCACAAGAAGACCTGTAATGGAAGTCGGATTGCCGGACAGACACCTCCGCCCAGCAAGTGGAGCTATTTGGCGCCTCGACTGATCTGTCCCGCAAAATGCTGTTACACTCCGCGCATAGCCTGCTGCGATCAAGGAGATAGGAATGAAAGTCGCGAAGGACGTTACCCAGCTGATTGGCAATACACCGCTCGTCCAGTTGAACAAGGTCACGGACGGCTGTAAGGCGACTGTGTTGGCGAAACTGGAGAGCTTTAATCCGAATGCCAGCGTGAAAGACCGCATCGGCGTGAGCTTGATCGCGGAGGCTGAAAAGGCCGGGAAGATTCATCCCGGCAAAACCGTGCTGATCGAGCCGACAAGCGGAAATACAGGGATTGCGCTGGCGTTTGTGGCGGCGGTGAAGGGCTACAAACTCATTTTGACGATGCCGGACACCATGAGCCTGGAACGCCGCGTGCTGCTGAAGGCGTTCGGGGCCGAGATCGTCCTGACGCCGGGCGCCAAGGGCATGAATGGCGCGATCACCAAGGCCAACGAATTGCTAGCCGCGACGCCGAACGGTTTCATCCTCCAGCAATTCGATAATCCGGCGAATCCCAAGATTCATTTCGAGACGACCGGTCCGGAAATCTGGAACGACACGGACGGCAAAGTCGATATTCTGATCTCCGGAATCGGAACCGGCGGCACGCTGACCGGCGTGTGCCAATACATCAAACCGAAAAAGCCTTCGTTCAAGGCCATTGCGGTTGAGCCGACGGAAAGCCCGGTGCTCTCGGGCGGCCAACCGTCGCCGCACAAGATCCAGGGCATCGGAGCGGGATTTGTGCCGAGCATTCTGCGCAGGGATTACATCGACGAGATCGTCCAAGTCTCAAGCCAGGATTCGATCGACATGGCCCGGCGGCTTGCGCTGGAGGAAGGTCTCCTGGTGGGGATATCATCGGGTGCCGCGGTCGTTGCGGCCCTGCAGGTGGCGCGGCGCGATGCGAACGCCGGGAAACTCATCGTCGCCATCATTCCGGATTTCGGCGAGAGATATCTAAGCAGCGTTCTCTTCGAAAGTTTGAAGAACGAAGCACAGCAATTGACCGCAGCGCCGATGTGAGCCGGGAGGAAGCAGTGCCTGGATCGATACGAGAGGATATTGCGTCGGTTTTCGATCGCGACCCGGCCGCCAAATCCATCCTCGAAGTCTTGTTGTGCTACTCGGGCTTGCACGCACTGTGGTTCCATCGCTTCAATCACTGGCTGTGGAACCATCGCATGCGCCTGCTCTCCCGCTGGCTTTCCCAGGTGGCGCGCCTGCTCACCGGAATCGAGATTCATCCCGCGGCGCAGATTGGGAGGCGCCTGTTTATCGATCACGGCATGGGCGTCGTCATCGGGGAAACCAGCGTGATTGGCGACGACGTGACGTTGTATCAAGGCGTGACGCTTGGCGGAACCGGCAAGGAAAAAGGCAAGCGGCATCCCACGATTGGAAGCGGAGTTACGATCGGCGCGGGCGCGCGCATCCTGGGAAACATACGAATCGGAGACAACTGCCGCGTGGGCGCTGGCTCAGTCGTGCTTCGGGACGTGCCCGACAATTCCACGATCGTTGGCGTGCCTGGCCACGTCATCCTGCGGGCCGGGCAGCGCGTCATCATCACCGATCCGAAACAGATCCAGGATCCCCTGTCTGAGGCTCTCGCGGCGGTGGCAACCCAGGTGAAGGACCTGAAGGAGCGTCTTCAGAAACTGGAGGGAAGCACGCCCGCTGACTCGCGCGCCGCCGACGAACTCCAGGCCATCATCGATTACCAGATTTAGGATAAACGAGGCGAACCTTTGCGAGGCGATATGAAGACACGGATTTGCGTTCCGCTGATTTCCGCAATGATTGCGATTCTGCTGCTGGCGGCCGCTCCGCTGCGGGCGCAGCAGACGGAGGAGCAGCGCGAGCAGCAGGTGTTCGCCGCGCTCAAGACGAGCGAAGGCGATTACGTGGCGCACGACTTTCATTTCAAGTCGGGCGAGACGATGGCGGAATTGCGGTTGCACTACACGACGCTCGGCACGCCGGTGCGCGATGCGAACGGGCGCACGACGAATGCGGTCCTGATCATGCATGGCACGGGCGGACGCGGGCATAGCTTGCTGCAGCCGATTTTCGCGGGAGTGCTATTCGGGCCCGGCGAGCTGCTCGACGCGAACCGCTATTTCATCATCCTGCCGGACGACGTCGGGCACGGCAAATCGAGCAAGCCGAGCGATGGGCTGCACGCGCACTTCCCGCATTACGACTACGACGATATGGTGGCGGCCGAGCACGAGCTGGTCGAGAAGGGGCTGGGCGTCGATCATCTGCGGCTGCTGATGGGGACTTCGATGGGATGCATGCACACGTTCGTGTGGGCCGAGGCGTATCCCGATTACATGGACGCGCTGATGCCGCTCGCGTGCCAGGCGGTTGCGGTGGCGGGGCGGAATCGCATCTGGCGAAAAATGGCGATCGATGGGATCGAGAGCGATCCCGAATGGAAGAACGGCGAATACACCACGGAGCCGCGCGCGGCGTTTGAGATTTCGACGGACATGCTGTTAATCGCAGGCAGCGCGCCGCTCCAGATGCAGAAGAATTATCCGACGCGCGATGCGGCGGACCAATACCTCGAAGACGACCGGAAGCGAAATGCCCAGACGTTCGACGCGAATGATTTTCTCTATGCGGTGAGCGCTTCACGGAACTACGATCCGTCATCGCAGCTTGCGAAGATTCAGGCGCCCGTGATGTGGATCAACTCGGCGGACGATTTCATCAATCCGCCCGAGCTCGGAATTGCGGAGCAGCAGGTCAAGCTCATAAAGAATGGCAAATTCGTTTTGATTCCGGCGTCGCTCGAGACGTACGGCCACGGCACGCACACGCATGCGGCCGTGTGGCAGCAATATCTGAAGCAGCTGCTCGACGAATCGCAGCACTGAGGGACGCGTTACTGCCAGGCGGAAAGCGACTACATGCTGCGGGTGAACCTGCGCAGCGGAACGCGCTTCGCGCGGTCTTTATGTCGGAGCTGAAGCTCCGACCCCCTGAGCTGCCGCGATGAGCTGCCCGGTGCGCAACTCCTTCTCGGCTAGGAAGTCGGCGTCGACAGGATGTCGAGTGAATTCGACGCAGAATCAGCGCTTCTTTACTTGATAATTCAGGAAGACCAGTCGAATTGTCACGGAGCCGGTGGGTCCTCCTGGCACCGTTGCATCCACGGTGCTTGGCAGGCTAAGTCTTTCCACTTCGCCGTACTCAACTTTAACCGACAGTTGTCCCGGCTCACCCGTGCCTATCTTGTAGCTGGCCTGATAACCCGCGAGGAGAAGTCCGTCGCTGCTTGGTGACCACTGCGGGTGCAGCGTTGCTTCCAGCTCAGGCGAGGTCACTTTGACTTCTTCGATTGCTAGTTCATGGCTCATTGTCATCGTCACAGTGGTGGCTTTTTCTGCAAAACTGAGACGATAGTTTTCGCCAAGGTCCTGCAACCGATATTCGTCGTCCGGCTCCGGAAGAAGCGGCTCGAACATAAAGTTCGACCAAGTCTGGAAGAAGCCAGTCAAAAGTTGGTCTATGCCGTCTACTGATTGGCGAACTCGCCGCGCAATTTCCTCGCTCGGCGGGGCGATATCGGTCTCATGCGAGATTGCTGATGCCCCTTGAGGTCCGAGTAAGACCGTGAAGTGGGTGCCTTTTAGTATCGGGAGAACCTGCTCTGTTGCAACTTTGTTGGCGTTCAACGCTTTGTACATTGAATCCCAGTCCGGCTGCACCGTGCATCGCAGTTCGATCAGGCCTTGGCTCTCCAGGCTGTAATAGGATTGCCGCGCTTGTCGAATTATCTCTTGGTCGGTGCGTTGCGGTAGGGCATCAGCCGGAACAATGCAGGTGACGACCAATATCGCCAGACAAAATATCCGATTGCTCGTACTTCCCCCAAGGTGCCAAGGCGCGATTTTCACGGCAGAACTCAACGGATGAGCACTCACTATTGCATTTGTATGAGTTGCTGACAACTCAGAAAATGAGCCGTTATCAGCTATCAACTACTGGCCAGACTTCGGTAACTCCTGGTAAGTCGTGCGTCAAAACCGGGCGCGGCTACCTTCGGAAAACTCAGCCCAACGCAGCGCCGTCATGTGAGCCGCGCGGCGCTGCGCTTCAGTTTGCGCTGAAGGCGAGGAGCGCGTTGCCGGGCATGGCGCCGAAGCCGGGGTAGCCGGAGACGACGAAGATCATGCCGCCGGCGATGGCGGGGCCGCCTACGTCGAGCGAGCCGCCTTTTGCGGGAACTTTGTTTACCGAATCGAATGACTGCGCCGTATCGAAATCCCAGATGATTTTGCCGTCGTCGGTGGCGTAGGCGCGGAGGTGGCCGTCGATCGAGCCGGAGAAGACGGCGCCGGGAATCGCGCTGACGGCTTGCGACTGCGCGGGGCTGCACGGACGCCGATCTCCGCAGCCGGGCGGCGGAGTTTTCCAGAGCAGCGTGCCGTCCGAAACCTGATACGCCGAGATGCCGCCTCCTTTCGTGGGATCGGGGCCGCGTCCCGCGAACGCCAAATCCGAGACTGCGACGTACACGTTCGAGCCATCGGTCGCCGGGCCCCACTGCACTCCGCCGAGCAAGCCGCCGACGCCTGCGTGTTTGTACCAGAGCAGCTTGCCGCGCGCGTCGGGATCGACGGCGTAGATGATTCCGGTTTTTTGGCCGAGCAGCAGCACGCGCTTGTGCGAGGGCAGCGCGACGAGAATCGGCGAAGCGCCGAGATCGAATTCGGGGACGGTCGGCGGCTCGCAGCCCGCGGCGGGAGGAGTGCCGCATTCCATTTTGTAGATATCTTCCTTATCGAATTGCGCGGACCAGAGGAGCTTGCCGGTTTTGAGATCGAGGGCTACGGCGGCGTCGCTCGTCTCGGTGCCCGGCTCGGAATAGTTGTCGCCCGTGCCAACGTAGATTCGCTTTTTCGCGGTGTCGATGGTCGGCGAGGACCAGATAGCCATGCCGGAGGGCGCGAAGATCGTGCGGCCGTCGGGAGTTTTTCCGTGCGGCGACGGAGTGTCGGGCGCCATGTACGTCTGCCAGAGAATTTTTCCGGAGGCTGCGTCCATCGCGACCACGCTGCCGCGGAAGGTGCAGCATTCGTAGCCGGGGCGGCGGCGCGCCTGCTCCTCGCCCGATGAAACGGGAACGTAGATGCGGCCATCGAGATACGACGGCGTGCCGGTGATGGTCGCGGCAGGGTGGGTGTCGGCACGGGTGCTCCAGAGGAAGGTGCCGGTGTTCGCGTCAAGCGCGTAGACGACGCCGTCCGCTTCGCCGAAGAAAACCGCTTCAACCGAGCCGGATTTGCCGACGAGCATGCCGGAGCGCACGGCTTTCGGCGTCGTCGTGGCCCAGAAGGTGCAGCCGGTCGAGGCGTCGAGCGAGTAGACCGAGCCGTCGTTGCCGCTGACGTAGACGCGGCCGCCGTAGAGCGCGGGCTGCGAGCGCACGATGCGCACGTTGGGAATGCCGAAAGCCCATTTCAGCTTGAGGTGCGGGACATCCGCCGCGGAAATCCCTGCTTCGGCGGCGGGCTGGAAGCGCCAGTTCGCGAGATTCACACCCCAGCTGGTCCAGGAAGGTGCGTTTGGCGGGCCGGGCTTGAGGTCGGGTGCGCAGCGATTCGCGAGCTGGTCGGCGGGGACCGGCGTGGCCGTGGCCGGCGCTGTGGCGGGCGTTGTCGCCGGCGGCGCCTGCG
This sequence comes from uncultured Acidobacteriota bacterium, assembly GCA_963740095.1. Classification (GTDB taxonomy): domain Bacteria; phylum Acidobacteriota; class Terriglobia; order Acidiferrales; family UBA7541; genus Palsa-295. Next base: position 36,953 of record CAVUDN010000017.1, on the reverse strand, counting down.
CTGATGCGATGGAACAGAAGGCGGCGCTCGTGGCGAGCAGGCAAGCAGATGCGATGAGTGAAAGATTCCGGATTTTCATTTTGTCCTTCCCCCGGCGAATCCCAATTGACGCCCGAGACTATACCGCAAGCGAAGCGATGATATAAATTGGAAGAACGCGGGTAAGCGCACCGACAGGATTGCCGGTGCCACTGTACACCTGATGATGTCTGTCCAGCTGAACAATCCGGTTAAATATTTGCGCGGGGTGGGGCCGCAGCGCGCGGCGGCGCTCGAGGAGCGCGGCATCGCGACTGTCGGCGACCTGCTCGGCTATCTGCCGTTCCGCTACGAGGACCGGATTCGATTCACGAAGATCGCGGAAATTATTCCCGGGCAGGTGCAAACGATTCTCGCCGAAGTGGCGAGCGGCGGAGGAAGCACGGTACGGTTTCGCGGCGGGCGCGGGCCGGTGTTTCACGTGATGGTGCGCGACGCGTCCGGCTCGCTGCACGCGCGATTTTTTCACGGCGCATATCTCGAAGGACGGCTTAAGGAAGGGCAGCGGCTCGTCCTGCACGGCAAGGCGGAGTTCGATGCGTACCGGCCGGGGCGCCTGGAGATGGTGAATCCGCAGATCGAGATTCTGAGCGGCGACGGCGAGGGCGCGCCCGCGGATTCGACCGAGGTGGGACGCATCGTGCCCGTCTACGAGGCGATTGGCGCGATCAGCTCGCGGATGCTGCGGCGAATCATCTACTCCGTGCTGCTGAATTTCGACGGCAACATTCCCGATCCGCTGCCGGAGGAAATTCGCACGCGGTATCGCTTTCCGTCGAGGCGCGAGGCGCTGCTGGCGGTTCATTTCCCGGAGAAGAATGAAGATGTCGAGCGGCTGAATACCTTTCGCAGCCCGGCGCACATCCGGCTGATCTTCGAGGAGTTTTTCTACTACCAGATCGCGCTGGCGCTGCGGCGTTTGCAGGATCACCGGCAGCGCGGGATCGCGATGCGCGTGCGGGAAGAAAAAGTGCGTGAAGCGCTGAGGCGGATTTTGCCGTTCAAGCCGACCGCCGCACAGAAACGCGTGCTGCTCGAAATTGCGGGCGACCTCGAAAAGCCGTTTCCGATGCACCGGCTGCTTGAGGGCGACGTCGGCAGCGGGAAAACGATCGTGGCGCTCGAGGCGGCGACCATCGTGATCGAAAACGGCTACCAGGTGGCTCTGATGGCGCCGACCGAAATTCTCGCGGCGCAGCATTATCTTTCCGCGCGGCGTGTGTTTGCGACCGCGGGCTACGGCGTCGATCTGGTCGTCAGCGGACGCAGGCGCGCGGAACGCGAAGAGGCGCTTGCGCGCATCGAGAGCGGCGAAACGAAGCTGGTGGTCGGCACGCACGCGCTGATCGAAGACCCGGTGAAATTTCACAAGCTGGGGCTCGCGATCGTCGACGAGCAGCACCGCTTCGGCGTGTTGCAGCGCAAGCGGCTGATCGAAAAGGGCGCGTCGCCGCACGTCCTCGTGATGACAGCAACGCCGATCCCGCGCACGCTCGCGCTGACGCTCTACGGTGACCTCGATCTTTCCGTGATCGACGAAATGCCGCCAGGGCGCACGCGGATCGACACGCGCTGGACGGCCGACGCGCAATTGCCCGGCGTGTGGGAATTCCTGCGGCGTGAAATCGCGAAGGGCCGGCAGGCGTATGTATTGTATCCGGTGATCGAGGAGTCGAAGCAGGAGCTGAAGGCGGCGACGGCGGAATACGAGCGGCTGGCAAAAAATGTATTTCCGAAGCTGCGCGTGGGCCTGCTGCACGGCCGGCTGAAAAACGACGACAAAGATTCGGTGATGGAGCAGTTCCGCCGCGGCGAGCTGCAGATCCTGGTGGCGACCACGGTGATCGAGGTCGGAGTGGATGTGCCGAATGCGACCGTGATGGTGATCGAGCACGCGGACCGCTTCGGCCTCGCGCAGCTGCACCAGCTTCGAGGCAGGATCGGGCGCGGAAAAGAGAAATCGTATTGCATCCTTGTGGCGCCCAAAACAATCCTTGGAGATGCGCGGGAGCGGATCGAGACGATGGTGGCGACGTCGAACGGATTCGAGATTGCCGAGCGCGATCTGAAGCAGCGCGGCCCGGGAGAATTTTTCGGCACGCGCCAGAGCGGCGACGCGGCGTTTTCGTTCGCACAGCCGTTGCGCGACCACGAAATTCTGGAGATGGCGCGGCGCGAGGCGTTTGCAATCGCCGAGAATCCCGCGCAGGCCGAGGAAATCGCGAAGCGGCTGGAAGCGGTGAGCCCGACGTGGCGCGCGCGCTATCAGCTGGCGTCAGTCGGATGAGGAAACGAGACAGGGAAGCAGGGAGGCAAGGAGGCGGGGAAGCAGGGAGGCAGGGAAGCAAGAGTCAAAGAAGCCAGGAGGCAAGGAAGGGCCTGAGCCGTCATTCTGAGCGAAGCGAAGAATCTCTCTTATTTTCCGCTCCGCGCTGCGCCCTCCTCCAACTAAAACGATGCGCGTGATCGCGGGAAAATTCGGCAGCCGTAAGCTGAAAGGCCCGGGCAAACTCCGGATGCGGCCGACGAGCGACCGCCTGCGCGAGACGCTCTTCAATATCCTCGGCCCGGCGGTAGCGGATTCGCTTTTCGTCGACCTTTACGCCGGGACGGGCGCGATCGGCATCGAGGCCATCAGCCGCGGCGCGAAAGAAGTAGTCCTTGTGGAAGAGCACGCGGCGAGCGCGCGGCTGATCCAGGAGAATCTCACTGCGCTGGGCGCCACCGGCACAGCCGAAGTGATGGCGATGCCGGCCGCGAAGGCGCTCGAGAAGCTGGCGGCGCGGCACCGGATGGCGGATTTCGTCTTTCTCGATCCGCCCTACCAGGATCAGGAAGAGCCGCTCCTCGTCCTCGAATTTCTCGATGAATCGCACCTGCTGGCGCCGCAGGGCCGCGTGATCGTCGAGCATTCCTCGAAAGTCGAACTCCCGAAACGGTTTACGCGCCTCGAACGCATGCGCGTCGTCGAGCAGGGCGACGCCGCGCTCAGCTTCTACTGCCTGGCAGCTGCCGCCTGACCGGGCGCATCTGACCCATCTGGCCTTCCCCCGCCGGGCGCGTATAATGGCCGGACCCATGCAACCTCTCATCCAGGGCGATCCGCATCCGCTGAAGGGTTCCATCGAGGAACTCCCGCCGCACTCGCGTCTGCCGAGGCTCGATCTGGCGATCGACTGGGAATCGCCGCAGCAAGAGTTTGTCACGAGCGCGCGCGCCTTTTTTGCCGGGCCGAAAGCGCCGAAGGATAGCGAAGTGCCCAAGGGCCGCCCGCTGCGCGTGGATTGGGTCGAGGGGAAGCCGCCCGCGAAGGCGTTTCTGGCGTCGTGCCTTTCGCACGGGATTGCCATATGGGTGCTGATTCTGCCGATCTGGGGCTTTCTGCCGCAAACGCGCCCGACGCTCGCGCCTGTCCAGATCGAATACGATGTGTACGATCCGCCCGACCTGCCGAAAATTTCGCTGCCGAGAGCCGCGATGAAGCCAAGCCCACCGCCGAAAAAAGCGGACGACGCGAGCAAGCAGCCGGTCGCGCGCGGCGAGGATGTGTATCATCCGCGGCAAACGATTCTCTCGGTTCCCGTGAAAGTGACCCATCCGCGCCAGACGCTGATCCAGCCCGATGCGCCGGCCGCTCCGCCAAAGATCGTCACGCCATTGCCGAATATCGTGCAATGGGCCGCCAACGAGCAGCCCAAGCTGCGCATCCCCGTCGTGCCCACGGCGGTCGCGCCGAAGATCGAACGACGCAAGGTGCGCGACGTCGCCGCGCCGGAAGTGGCCAACAACGAGAAAAATTCCGGCCCGCTGAATATCGCGCAATCGCAGGTGGATATCGCGCGCCCGCAAATTCCGCTGAACCCGATGTCGAAGCCGGTCGCGCGCCAGCGCATCGAGCGCGAGAATCCGGCCGCCGCTCCGGAAATCGCGGAGAGCCAGGGCGATGCCAGCTCGCGCCGCTTGATTGCGCTTTCCGCCACGCCCGCGCCGCCCGCGCCGGTGGTGAGCGTCCCGCAGGGCAATCTCGCCGCGCGGATTTCGATGGGGCCGGATGCGAAGCCGGGTGCTCCCGCTGGCGCGGCGCACGGCGCCACGGACGCGAGCGAGGGCAAAGGCTCCGCTGCGACGGGCGAGGGTGCATCAGCGGGAGGGAGCAGAGGCGCGGGGAATCTTTCCGCAATGGCGGGCCGGGCAGGCAACAGCGAACTGCCGGCGGCGATCAGCGTGAGTGGCGGAAGTCCGCGCTCGGCGGGCGGCGGCCTTGCGCCAGTGCATCGCGGGCTGATTCTGCAGCCGATGGTGCCCACGGAGCCGTCGGCGAACTATCGGCGAGGGCCTGCGAATGTCGCGGCGCTCAACCCCAACCAGCCGCCGGAAGCCATCTTCGGCGGCAAGGACATCCACTCGATGCGCATTGACCTGCCAAATCTCACCAGCGCGAGCGGAAGCTGGGACTTGAGTTTCGCGCAGCTCGACGAGGACCCGCGGCCGCCGTACCGTCCGAAGGGCGTGCTGTCAGGCCCCGAGCCGATCGTCAAGGTTGATCCGGAGTATCCCGAGGATGCGATCAAGGAGCATATCGACGGCGAGGTGGTGCTCTACGCGATCATCCGCAAGGATGGCTCGGTCAACAGCATTCAGTTGATGCGAAGTCTCGATCCGCGGCTCGACAAAAACGCGATGTCCGCGCTCGCGCGTTGGAAATTCCTGCCGGGAAAGCGCGGGGGAGTGCCGGTCGATATCGAGGCTGTGGTGCGCATTCCGTTTGAGTTCAAAAATCCGCACGACGAGTAGGTCCGCGCGGGCAGGGAAAGTCGATTTGTTGACTCGCAGAGGAAATGTTCGGTAATCCGCTTACTAGGACTTATCGGGACGGTTCACGACACCCACGTGCCGTGGTGGTCAACAATATGCCACACGCCGTTTACCTTGCGCATGAGAACGTACTCGCCCCCACCACACAACCCCCCGCAGAAGTGGTCAACGTACAGCAGTGCCGGTCTTTTCTAGATTCAGCCCAATATGCGAGACAACAAAAAAGCCCTCGTTGTTCGGGAATCTTGCTTCAAAGTCGCCTACTTTAGTTCCTAAGTCGATCGGGTTAACGAAAACTGCCCGAGCCCCGCTTGGTAAATGCAAGTCTGTACTGATGTCCGTCGAAAAGGCTTTGTTCAGGAAAAAGCTAGCTCGCGTTATTCGTGATGATTGTGCAAACCAAGCATCTAAGACCGAACTCCCTCGCGATTTCAATGGCTGTGCAAACCAAGATTGACTTTCGAGCCCAATTGCGGGGTGCACACAGATGCGACAATCTGGATTGCGCATAACGACAATCGTGATTATGCGTCCTGCACTCAACATGTCCTTGTCGTTCAGCACTTCTTGCGAGAAAAATGCAGACAGAACCGCGCCCGTTTCCGTTTGTGTTCGCCTCTGCTCGACAGCAAAGAGTAATCCAAAAAACACAAGCAGAAGGCCGAATCCAACAGTCGCGTATAGAGCAATGCTTTTGAACCGATTTCGGCTCATCCTCGACCCGAGAGCAGTTTGGCCTGTCATCTTACCGCTCGTGCTGCAGGATTAGCGAGTGACCGTGTAAGTGGGTAGTGGGTCAGTTTGAATTTTGAGGGTCTTGCGTTGCGCTAGGCATGTGGCACTATGAGGGTATGACGAAAAAACCGAAGAAAAGACGCAAGGCAGAAAGGGACGAGAATCAAATGGCGTACGATGTCGTAGCACATCTGAGGCGAGAGCTGAGGGACCCCGCCGCGCAAGCATTGGGGCGCAAGGGCGGGATTGCCCGAAAGCGTAATTTATCGCTAGAAAAGCTCACGGAGATCGGCAAAAAGGGTGCCGCTGCCCGATGGAACAAGCGCGAGGATAAGACCGTTGATCCTAACCAGGGGAATTAATAGAATGTTAAAGGCGTCCCGCCGAAGCGGGGTATTCGTCATCTTATGAGCAACGGGAAAAATCGCCGCTGCTCGGGTACTGACAGTTCTTGCATGACTCTGCTCCTTTCTCTGGCTTGAATTTCTAGTGTTTGCCCACTAGAGGGTCAGAAACCTTTGGAGATGCGTGAAAGGCCCAAAGTCACCCGGCTTTGGGCTTTTCTTTTTGCCCCACTGCTGCTCCATATACACCCCATCCTCGTTTCTCAATACGACCTTCTTTCGCCAATCGTGAAAGTAGCGAACGAATATAGGGTTCGTTTTGTCCGTGAATGTTCTTGTAAATTTCTTCAAACTCAAAATCCATGCCGGGTTGATAATTCAAGAAATTAATGACTCGATCAGTCATAGAATTTTCTTCTCGCAGAGCGTCCAAGCCTGTTTTAACCTGCCCGACCAAAATTGTAGCGGCCTCACTGCTGCCATTGACCACCGCCTGAAGCTGCCTTTCAAGTTGACTTACCCGTTCGCGGGCTAGTTTGAGTTCGGAGGCGAGTGCGATCACCTTATCAGGGTCAAGAGCCATTGTAATCTCCTAGGCCACAATATTAGCACAAACCATCAAAAAGTCAAGAAAGATTATTTTGTACTTGACAATGCCTAGCGCTAGGTATATAAATATGCCTATGAACACACTAAATCAGCAACGCCGCACAGCGGTCATCGCAGCACTCGTAGAATTCAAGCATTCATCTCGGAACTTCCCGTTGAAGCTTTCGATGAACGCGTTCTGCGTGGGCTTGCCGCGCTCGATGAAGTGCAGCGCCACCTGATTCTGATAGGCCCATTGATCCACAACGCGGCTGGTGAACTCCGTTCCATTGTCTACTTGGATTGCCGCCGGTGTTCCACGTCGTTCTCGCAGCCCCTCCAGTACCCGCACCACACGCAGACCGGGCAGCGACGTGTCCGGTTCTATCCACAGGGCCTCTCGCGTGAAGCCATCCATCAGGTTCAGTGTTCGGAAATTCCGTCCGCGGCCATTTCGCCATGCGGGTAGTCCATCGGCCACATCTCATTTGCACGCGTCGGAAGTGCCACGGTACCGGCTTCAGATGGAATTTCCGCGCATCTTACGCTGAATTGCCAGCCCTTCCTCCCGGTACAGCCGATACACTCGCTTGTGGTTGACACGCCACCGCAGCGTTCCATCCGCGGTCTTCTCCCGTCGCAGGAAAATGTACAGCCGCCGATAGCCGAATCGCGGACGCTCGCCTGCCAACTCGCGCAGCCGAGCCCGCAACGCCGCTTCGTTCCGTTCCTTCCGCCGGTACCGCCAGCTCCCGCGGTGCATCCCGATCAGCCCACAGGCGCGTCGCTCGCTCAGTCTTACTTCTTCCCGCACGACACGCACCGCTTCTCGCTTCGCCCGCGGGCCTACCACTTTTTTGCCAGCACCACCTTCAGCGCGTCCAGGTCCAAGGCTTGTTGCGCCACGATCTTCTTCAGCCGTCCATTCTCTTCCTCCAGCTGACGCAGCCGTCGGGTCTCGCTCACTTCCAGACCACCGTACTTCGCTTTCCAGTGGTAGAACGTAGCTGTATTGATGCCAATCCGGCGACAGAAGTCCTTCATGGGAACTCCAGCCTCTGCTCCTTCAAACCCCAACGATCTGCCCTTAGTAAAGCGGCTTCCTTTCATGGTGCTTCTCCTCTCGTGGTCTTATACCCGGAGAAGCTAAGTTTTGGCTGGACTAAATTTCGGGGATCAGGTCAGGACGTGGGTAGCTATCGACGCAGAATCGAAGTTGATTCCGACATGGGCTGTCGGACGGAGAGACGCAGGAACCGCGTTCGCGTTGATAGAGGATTTGGCGGGACGCTTGAACCATCGGATTCAATTGACTACCGATGGCCTGCGCGTGTACCTCGACGCAGTTGAAAGCGCGTTCGGATCAGAAGTGGATTACAGCATGTTGGTGAAAATGTACGGCGCGGATTCGGGAGAAGATCGGGGGTATAGTCCCGCTGAGTGCATCGGGACGCGGGTAATACCGATTATCGGCAGGCCGAAGGCAGAGCACATCTCTACAAGCTATGTGGAACGGCAGAACCTTACGATGCGAATGAATATGCGGCGATTTACTCGGCTGACGAATGCATTCTCAAAGAAGGTTGATAACCTGCGGTATTCGGTGGCGATTCACTTTATGCACTACAACTTTTGCCGCATTCACCAAACCTTGCGGGTCACGCCCGCGATGGAAGCAGGGATCGCAGACCATGTGTGGTCGCTCGGAGAAGTGGTATCGTTGCTGAATCAGGAAGAGAAAATAGCGGCTTGATATGAGTGTTCAAATTGATTACGCCAGCGTGGCCCGTTTTGGCAAATTACAGGATCAAAGATTTCTACGTTTGTATTCCGATATGCAGCGCGATTTTGCAGATCGGAGCTATGGACGGAAGGTATCTTTGCACGAAGCGGCCCACGCGGAGCTAATGGAGCAGGACGGCATCCAAAACGTTCGTTTCGTCGGCCCCGATATTATTTATGATCCACGCGGCGACAACTTTATCGCCAGTTCAGCAAGGGCAATCGGAGACGATCAACCGAACGCCTATGTTACCGACGACTATATTTTTATGATTGTTTGTCACATGGTTGCTGGCGGCGTTGCGTTGCGCCTAGCGGGGGAGAAAGAAACAGGAGATAAAGCCGATTTCGAGGACTTCAAAAGAAAATATGCCGCAAATCCCCCGAGGTCGGGAGAAACGGCAGAAAGCCTTTGGAAGCGAGCACAAGACGCCGTAACTATTAGACTGAGCGAGTCCGAGACAAAGTGTAGGATTGATGCACGGACGCAGGAATATTTTGATCTGCTGTACCCTTCGGGATAAACCGATACGGAACGCGGCTGTAGTAAAATTCTGCCATTTCCTCGCGCTTTTCTTCCGGCACCGTTTTTAAAAACTCTTCAACTGTCATTTTTCTCCTTACGGCAATTCAATTGCCGCTTAGTATTTAATTGCTTGCTGTGATCAGTAACGTAGTAATATACCATCCCGTAGGATTTCTCCGAAGGGAGGCGTTATGTCCAAAGTCACACTTACATTGGGATCGTTTATCGTCGGAGCTTGTTCTGTATTGATGCTGCTGCTTCCATTCACCCAAACATCAACACGGGCGCAGTCTGCTATAGCTGTCCCTGCCGCAGAGCCGAAAGTTCCTCCTATGTCCGTTCATCTGGTCGGTGGATCATTCGTTGGGGCGACCCAAGCTTTGGATGGCATCGACTGCGTAGGATGCACCATCAAAACGGGGATTTTGACGTATGCGGGAGGGGCCTTTAGATGTGCCAATTGCTCTGTCAGTGCGGGACAAGTTGTACTTAAAGGGGCCGCTCTCAATACATTCAATGCACTACAATTTTTTGGTGTAATCCCAGTGCCAAAGCCCCCAAAGAGGCTCCCGACGCCGACACAGCAAAACAACGAGGCTAACGAAATACAAATAACCCCTCAACAAAACGTCAATTGGGTTGCTCTAGCTGGCCTGAAGCAATAAACCAGAAAGAAAAAACCGCATCCGATGCCTAAAACTGCACCTTGGTATTCACGGAAAGAAAAGCGATATCACGACAACACAAAATGTGGTCCGGGTAGCGAGATACCACGGCACAACCGAGTGAGCGGCACCGGAAACCGATATCATTGCCACGACTGTGCGGCTTTAAACGCTAAAGGCAAGTAATTCAGAACGTAGAAAAGCCCCGGCGCTTGCCCCTGATTTTTGGACCTAATTCGTACCAAAGAGGGGTGTCTTTGGTGAGTGCGTGAACAATCCTGTAAACTAACAACCTCATTTCTATAACCACCTTTAGGCAACTTTGTTGCCAAATTTTAACGTACGATTTTCAAACTGACCCACTACCTGTAAGTGTGAGCTATGGCTGGGCCTTTTGTAGATCCTTCAGCATTTCCTGGTAGATGGGCGTCGACCAGTTCCTTTTGAGTAATCGCCCGTAGAACCCCTTGCCGGTTGTGATGATTACGTGCGCCTGATTGCCCTGCGCTTCCAGCCTAGCGGTTACGCTCTCGCCGCCTCCTGAGGCCTCCTGCTGGGCAGTGGTAGAGGCGCGGGGGCGCTTGCACTCGATGCTATCGGCGGTTGTCGACGTCACATAGCAATCCTGGCTCTCCATGGCAGGCTTGAGCGCGGCCATCACTTTGTCCATGGGAAAGGGAACGACCTCATCTATGTTGATCGTTACTCCGATCAGGTCGACAGGATCGACGTCGGGATTAATGGTGGCGTCCTTCAACGTTGCGATCCATTTCGTTCGCGTTTCCGGAGCGACTTCATACACTCTGGCGGTATACATCACATCGAACCAGCTTTGTTTACCCTGGATAATTCTCCAGATGGCGTCCAGTTCGTGCTCTCCATTGCCCTTGCATGGCTTGGACTGCCATTCGAATAAAATGCTGTTTGCATCGCGATCGATTACGTTCCACACCGTTGCGCCGGGACAGTGCTTGTCGGTGTCCGCTTTGACGGCATTGAATTCCTCTTCCGGGGACTTCTGGTTGGATTTCATACGGCCGGTTTCGAAACGGAAGAGCTCATTCCAGTGATTGGGATTGTCTTGGTGGCGGAGATAAACGGCATATCCGCTCGTACTGTCTCCGCCGCTGTCCAACATGTACCAGTCCGGATCCAATTTGAACTTGAGGCCTTCCATCGGAGCCTTCTCCGCGGCGATTCCAACCCACGCGATGAGGCATAAGGAGACAACGAGCGGTGCCAACTTGTTCATGACAACTCTCCGAATTCCTGGGCAGTACGCGGGTCCCGATTTAGTCGAAATGTGTCATGTGGGCCTTTGGTGGGCAAATCGTAAACCGCTTCCAAGCGCGGCACAACGAATTTGGCGCGTGAGCATGCCTCCGATTTGGCATACCTTTGCTTCCGCCCATTTCTTACTCCCTGAGGTTCACGACGGAGGGGGTTAGCCGGCGTACCGGCGCTATGTAAATCCGGCCGAGACGATTATTCTGAAGTGTGAACGAGAATCCAGACGCAGACGCAACCGCAGGCGCAGACGCAAACGCAAACGCAAACGCAATCGCCGAGCGCTCGATTAGGAAAGGCTCGCTCCGATCCTTCATTCGATGGGTTGTCATCGGGGCAGCGCTTCTTTGGTCGCTTGCTGCGCTGATCCTGGTGGCCGCCAGATGGATCGACCCGCCGACGACCGCGGTCCAGACGGAGCGGCGCCTGGAGGCTTGGATCCACGGCAAGCCGTACCACAAGCGGTACAAATTCGTTCCGCTCCGCCAGATTTCGCCCGATTTCCAACATGCTGTGATCGCAGCGGAAGACGCGCGCTTCTACCAGCATCATGGATTCGATTGGCAGGCGATGGAGATCGCCGCCGAAGACGATATGGAGGTCGGCCACCGCATTCGCGGAGGGTCCACCATCACGCAGCAGCTGGTGAAAAACCTATTCTTCGGAACGGGCCGCTCGGTCGTGCGCAAGGGCTTGGAGGCCACGCTCGTTCCGGTGGCCGAATTGGTCCTCGGCAAACGGCGCATTCTCGAGCTCTACCTCAACGTGGTCGAATGGGGCCCCGGCGTGTACGGCGCCGAGCCGGCGTGCCGCTACTACTACCAAACCTCGGCGCGGAATATGGACCGCGAGCAGTCTGCCCGGCTCGCCGCAATTCTGCCGTTGCCCCTCAAGCGGCGCCCCGATCGTATGAACCACTACAGCGCGCTCATCCTCGAGCGCATGCGCGAAATGGGTTGGTAATCGCGCGACACTTCTTCGGAACTTCACCATCACGACTCACCACCCAAGCCTGCGTGCGAGATCATCGCTCTTCGATTTATCGCGCGTCATTCTGAGCGGAGCGAAGAATCCCTCTTCGGTTTTCTGTTCCGCGTCATGCCCACTGCAGATCCGGCGATTCAGGACGGGCCCCGGGACCCGTGCCAAAACTGTCCTCGCGTACAGCTGATTCACGCGTCCCAATCTGCAAGCATGGTACGACGACAAAAGTTGTCCGCCCTCCCGGCGAGGGCCGAAGCGCTCTTTGAAAATTAGGATTGGTACGCTTTCCCGGGGTGAGGCTTTTCAGGTTGCCGCGCCTTGCTCTGCGCTCTCTGCGTCTCAGCGGTGAATCCCGCGCCTCGTAGCGGCTCCCGCGATTCGCCATCGCCGATTTCTAATCGACACTGCGGCGATTAGAAACAGCTGCAATTGTCTGAAAACAAACGGTCTAATCGACACGCTAAGAGGGGGTCTTCCGATCGCGTTTCTGCGTCCTATTTCGAGCCGGGCGCTTCGAAAGCGAGGAGCAGATTGCCGGGCATGCCGGAGGTTCCGGTGAAGCCGGAGGTGACAAACAGCATCCTGCCCGAAACGGTGGGGCCGCTGCCGCTCATCGATCCGCCGTGCGCCTTCACGCTGTTCACCGTTGGGACGCTAGGCAGCGTGTCGTAATCCCACAGGATCGAGCCGTCTTTCGCGGAGTACGCGCGGAGATGGCCGTCCATCGAGCCGGAAAAGACCACGCCGGGAACGACGGTGACGGCGGCGAGCTGGCCCGCGCTGCAGCCGGGCTGTCCTTCGCACGCGGGCTTTGGCGGCATCATCTTCCAGACTAGGTTTCCGGTGCGAATGTCGATCGCGAAAAGGCCGCCCGATGGTGGCACGGCGACGCCGGGCTTCGGCGGCGAAAGCGCGGACGGAATATCCGACAGCGCGACGTAGGCGTTCGTGCCGTCCGTGGCAAAGCCCCATTCGATTCCGCCGAGCCCGCCGCCGTGACCGACGCGAACGTGCCACAGTTCTTTTCCGCCATCATCGGGATCGAGCGCGAAGAGCACCCCGCTCTTTTGTCCCGCAAGCAGGACGCGATGGCCCCCGCCGAGACTCTGCAAAATCACCGACGAGCCGAAATCGACGTCGGGGCCGACTTTCGGCGGGCAATTGATCGGCTGCGGCTGGAAGCAGCCGAAGTTGAAGACGTCGCCGGCAGTTTTCTGTTGCACCCACAAGCGTTTTCCCGTGGCGAGATCGAAAGCGACGATCGCGTCCGTCGCGATGTCGGCGGGATCGACAAAGGCGTCGCCCGTGCCGACGTAGATCGCGCCGAGCTTCGCGTCAATCGTCGGCGCGCCCCAGATCGACCCGCCCGCCGGGCTGAATTTTGCGTGGCTCGTGCCGGGTGCGGATGGGCCGGGCACCTTGGCGATGCCGTAAGCCTTCCAGATCAGCTTGCCAGTGCGCGCGTCGACGGCGGTGATGTTGCCGCGGAACGTGCAGCAGGGATATGCAGGGTCGCCGCCAGTGAGCTCTTCATTTCCGGTGAGTGGGACGTACAGGCGGCCTTCGTAAAGCTGCGGCGCGCCGGTGATGCGGGCGGTTGGATGCGGATCGACTTTAGTCTTCCAGACGAGCTTGCCGTCGGATGCGTCGAGCGCGTAGAGATTGGCTTCGCTGTCGCCGAAGTAGGCGTATGCGCCGCCGTCCGCTCCCGGTGCGACCGTGATCGCGTCGCGCACGGTCGTATCGGCTTTGAACGCCCAGATCGTGCAGCCGGTCGAGGCGTCGAGCGCGTAAACGGTGCCGTCGCCCGAGCCGATGAAGAGGCGGCCGGAGACGATGGTCGGTTGGCCGAGCGCCGAGCTTGCGTTGGGAATGCCGAACGCCCATTTCAATTTCAGCCCCGCGACATTTTCGGGATCGAGGCTCGTGTGCGGCTGGTAGCGCGTGTTAACGACGTCGACGCCCCAGCCGTTCCAGTTGTGTGGATTCGCAAGACCTGCGGGCGTGATGGGCGGAGCGCTGGCGCAGAGGTTGGCGCGCGAAACGTCCGTGGCGACTTTCGAGCTGAGGAATGTGGCGACCGCGCGGCGCTCGGCTTCGTTCATTTGGTTGCCGTAGATCACCATCGCGCCGGATTCGAGCGCCTGCAGAATTTCCTGTTGCGTTTTTTCGGCGAGCACGGCGCGCGTGGGGGCGCGGCTGGCGGCCGCAGCCGCGCCGGCGTGGCACGCCGCGCAGTGCCGCTGGAAGAGCGCGGCGCCGTCGGGCGCCGCCTGCGCGGAGGCGTTCAGCGCAACAAGCGCCATCGCGAGCAACAGTCCGAAACAGAGGCAAGCTCGACTCGTTTTCACGGCGAATTGCATATCAGTTTTGAGTGCGCGGCGCAAGCCGATTGCAGAATCGCACTGGAGGCAGTACAAGTTCGGGCGACATCCGAACTCATCCTTGAAAGCAAAGGCCCTGCATGCGACACTACGCTCATGGGAAGCAACAACAAAGCGGAGAGACAGAAGAAAGCCGCGCGAAAGATCGCGGAGATTCTCTACGATTCCTCGAAGCACCTTTCGGAAGAAGAACAAGCGAAGAAGTTCAAGATATTTTCAAAGATTGCTTCGGGCCCTAGTCCTCGTAAAAAGCATCCCAAGCTTTCTTCCACTTCTCGGAGCCCTCAGCTATCCCGTAGAGCTTCAAGATCTCGGTAAGCGCGTGTTTGTCTTTTCGTTTCTTCGCCTGCAAGACACCTGCGGCAAAAGCGCGGATTTTCTTTTCCTGAGTCGCCTCGGTGGGCCGATTGCAACGTCCGCGCCGTTTTTCCGCGGCCATGACGTCTTTCAGATCGTCGTCCTCTTCTGATTTCATGTTCCGGCACACCCCAGCAGGCTGGCGAGAGACTACCAGAAAATCGGTGGCACTTGCACGACAGTGCGGCTGCACGCGGTTCGATTTTGAGCTTTACACGAGGGCGGAGAATCCCTATGCTGAAGGACCATGTGGTACGTTAACAAGACCTTCGATCAGGCGCAAGTTGAGTCGCTCGCGGCGAAGGGGTTTCTGGTGCGCAGCTCGGGCGGCGTGGTCCGCATCGAGAAGTTCGGCTGCGGCGCGGAACTGCGCAAGTCACCCGCCGGGCATTTCCAGATGACCATCATTCCCTCGATCATGCATCAGGGACAGTTCACGCGACTGTGGGACGCCGGGTATCAGAAATTTCTGCTGACGAACGAAGGACTGAAGCTCCCGATCCGCGTGGCGCAGCTCGGCGATCTGCGCACCTTCAACGAACAGCTGCGGACCGCGCTCGGCGTGCCAACCTATTACAACGAAGCCCTCGGTTCCACCTGCCAGTACAGCGTGTACGATCGCGTCAAAGGCCGCACCGGCGACGTGCCCGACGAGACCGTCGGCGCCCACGAAGAATCCGCCGAGCACTGAAACCCCGATCCGTTCATCCCTGCGACAGTTCTGGTCAAGGCGCTAATCGGGTGTCTTTCGATTCGGTTAGGAATTGCTTTTGCACCGCCTTCGCCCACCGACAGATTGCCGTCGAGGAAGTCTGCCCTCCGTAGGCACCCTCCGAGAAGGATAAGTGAATCTCGTTGGAAGACGTCTGGATCCAGAGTTCATAGCTCGTTCCATCCAAAGTCAGGTCGCTGCTGATCTTGGCTGGAATCGAAAGGGCGAAAAGGCCCGTTATCAGTTTGTCATCCGAGCTTCGAACCTTCGGTTCCACTTTTTCGATTCGTACATGTTTCAGAATATCGTCGACTGTGATGTGCGGATTCTGACCTAACTGGTCGTAGGCGGCCGAAATGGAAGATGATCCCTGAGCTAGTCGATACTCCATAATTCGCGCGACGTGATTGTTCTTGATGAGGAAGACGAACTGCGATTCCTGCCCGAAGCTTGGTAGGAAGCGCACTACAACTCTGTATTGGATTCCGGCGAACTCCCCGGGTACGTCCTGCGAGAACTGGAATGCACGGTCAACGACCTGAGCAACTGCACGGCCGTCGAGTCTCCATTCGTGTTGGTCGCTTGACCCGCGCTGAGCAGCGGGAAGGCAAATACCAAAGAAAGGGTCGTGAGGACGAGGATAACTATGCGTTTCATCGCTGGCTTATTCCGTCGGGCTAAGAGCATACTCTGATTCGTCCATTTCGGGTTCTGTCCCTGCCAAGAAGTCCTGACTAGCCGGACGTGGGAAACCGGCCCCCTAAAGTTGACAACTCGAATGGCGAGCGCATAGCATGGCCGCAGAATCAGGCGACAGCGCGAGTTGGGGCGCGCTTCGAGGAGTTCCTATGTCGACCGTATATCTTGAAGAGCTTTCGGCGGTGGGTGCGATCCGCTTTCCGGACATTCCGATCTATCAAGGCTTCGGCGCGCCGAGCCGGCTGGAGGCCGATCTGCGCGACTGCGAAGTGACGTATGGCGCGGTGCCGAAGGATCTCAACGGAATTCTCTATCGCTGCGGGCCCGACCGGCAATATCCGCCGCTGCTCGGCGACGATATTTTTATCGACGGCGAAGGCATGGTCGTCATGTTCAAGTTCGAGAACGGGCACGTCGATTATAAGAGCCGCTACGTCCGTACCGAGCGTTTCAAGCTGCAGGAAAAGCACCGCCGCGGGCTTTTCGGGCGCTATCGGAATCGTTACACGCACGATCCGGTCGTGAAGGGATGCAATCCGGGGACGGCGAATACGAACGTCGTGTGGCATGCGGGCAGATTGCTCGCGCTGAAGGAAGACGACATGCCGTACGAGCTGAATCCCTACACGCTCGAGACGGTGGGCCGCTACGACTACAACGGCAGCGTGAAATCGGTGTGGATGTCCGCGCATCCGCATCTCGATCAGACCACGAACGAGCTGCTGACGTTCGCGTATCAGGCGAAGGGCGACGGAACGACGGATGTGGCGTATTTCGTGATCGGGCCGGACGGGAAGCTGAAACATGAGGTGTGGTTCAACGCGCCGTGGGCGGGAATGGTTCACGACTTCGCGATTTCGGATCAGTATGTGATCTTTCCATTTTTTCCGTTGCTCACCGACGTGGACGTGATGAAAAAGGGCGGGCCGTTCTACACGTGGCATCGCGACAAGGAAACGGTGGTTGCGGTAGTGCCGCGCTACGGCAGATCCGATCAGGTGCGCTGGTTCCACGGGCCGACGAGCTTTGCGGGGCACATGATGAATGGCAGCACGAACGGTTCGAAGGTGAGCCTCGATGTATGCCTCTCGCAAGGCAGCTCGTTCTTCTTTTTCCCGAATCACGATGGCACGCCGCCCGATCCCTCGACGGCCCTTCCACACCTCACTCGGTTGACTTTCGATTTAGCCGGCAACACGGAAGACTACAAAACCGAGCAGCTTTACGATTGGATGTGCGAGATGCCGCGCGCCGACGACCGTTACTACGGCAACGGGACGTACCGGAAAGGCTACGTCATTTGCCGCGATCCGAGCACGCCCGGGGCGGGGAACATCGGATTCGGCGCGGTCGGCGAGTTCGATCACAAGACGGGCAGCGCCACATTGTGGAATCCGGGGCCGGATTCGGGCGTGCAGGAGCCGCTCTTCGCGCCGCGCAAGCCGAATTCGCCCGAGGGCGATGGCTACCTGCTCGCGCTCGTCAATCGCATGGCCGAGAATCGCAGCGACCTCGCAATCCTCGACGCGCAGAATCTTGACGCGGGGCCGGTGGCGATCGTCAAGCTGCCGCATCGCGTGCGGATGACGTTCCACGGAATGTGGGTGTCGCAGGAAGCGCTCGAGAGCGGGCGCTACTCGGTGGCGCGCGCCGGAAGCTAGGTCGCGGTACGTCGGAGCCCTTCACTTCGTTCAGGGTGAACTGAAGCTCCGACCCCCTTAAGTCGGCGAAGCAAGCTTCGCCTCAAAAGAGCGGCGGCAAGCCGCCGCAATCCACAGATACATCAATCGATCGTCGTGATCGAGCCAAAGCGGCCGTTGCTCCGAATACAAGGCAAAGTCATCTGCTCGCGTGTACACTGAGAGAGCGAGGAGACTTGCATGGCGCAGGTGGTGGCGCTGGTCGATGATCTGTTTTTTCAGGCGAAGCTGATCGAGACGGCGAAGCAGCTGGGCGTCGAGCTGCGGACGTGCACGACGGCGGACGCTTTGGCGGATGAAGTCGGGGCGCGCGCCCCGAAACTGATTGTGGTGGATTTGAATGCGCGGTCGAATCCGCTCGGGGCGATCGAGCGCGTGCGCGCCAGCGGCCCGGAAATCCCTCTGATTGGTTTTCTTTCCCACGTGCAGGTCGATCTCGCGGCGCGGGCGCGGGCGGCCGGCTGCGCGGACGTGATGCCGCGATCGAAGTTTACGCAAAACCTGGCAACCATCCTCGCGCGCGCGAAATCCGAATCTTGATGAAAGCAGTTTCGATCTTTTCGGTACGCGAGAACGCGTTTGGGCGCGCTGTTGGCGCTGCCGCAGCGTTTTTCGCGCTCATGCTTTTCGCGCTTCCGGCGGTCGCGCAGCAATCTCCTGCGGACGAGCAGCCTGCCGGCGCTGTGGCGGCGCTGGTGGGCGCGCTTTCGGCTGCGTGCCGCGCAAACGAAACGGATTTCGCGAACTACCTGACGGCGGATAATGCGGCGGCGTTTCGCGCGCTTTCTCCGGGGCAGCGCACGGCATTCGTGAAACGGTTTTCGCTTTCGGATCAGGCCGGCCGGCCGCTGATTTCGGCCGACATGCAGGGCCACACCGTTTTCCGCTGCATCACGGATCAGCAGACGGCCGAGTTTCGCTTCGGAGCCGCAAAAACCCACGAGAACCTCGCGTTCGTTCCCGTGACCGTGGTGAACGCCGAGCAGACGCAATTCGGGCTCGTGCGCGAGAATAGCGGCTGGCGGCTACTTTCGCTGGGGCTCGTGCTGCTCGATATTCCGCAGCTTTCGAGGCAATGGGCGGAAAGCGATCTTCTCGCGAGCGAAGATGCGGCCATCCAGACGCTGCACGATCTCGCGGAAGCGATCCGCACGTACCGCGATGCGTACGGCAAGCTTCCCGTCTCGATCGCGCAGCTCGGTCCGGCGCCCAAGGGCCAGATTTCGGACGAGCAGGCGTCGTTGATCGACGCGACGCTGGCGACGGGCAGCGTGGGCGGCTACCATTTTCAATACCGCGTGATTGCCGCGGCGCCGGAGCCGTCGGATGGGGCCGAGCCGGCGCAACCGGGCGACCCAAAATTCGAGCTCGCAGCAACGCCGGAGAATTACGGCAAGAGCGGGAGGCGGTCGTTTCTGCTCGACAAGGCCGGGAAGCTACATGGCGCCGACAAGAACGGCCAGATGGCCACGACGGACGACCCAGCCGTGACGGACGCCGCGCAACAATGAACGTTGCCTCGCAGCGAAACCACGAATACATGCTGCGGGTGAGACTGCGCAAAGGTGTGCTCGCTTCGCTCGCGTTGTTTTGGCTGGGCTGAAGCCCAGCCCTTCCACCCATCGCGCTTCGCGCGGCAATCTTATGTCGGACCTGAAGGTCGGGCCCCCGAAGATGTGCTCGCTTCGCTCGCGATTTCTCACGGGGGCTGACGCCCCATGCTTCGGCCTAACTCCTCGCGCAAGGTGGCCGCGCCTTCGATCGCTTCCAAGAAGCGCGGCGTCCGAGCTGCTTAAGGGTATAATGTTGGTCCAAGCGCCGTTCCTGAGCCCGATGCCTCCAAAACTTGCCCGAGAGAAACAGACGCCTGAAGATGCGGTTCGCGGCGCGAACCAGCGGTTTTACGCGGCGTTTGAAGCGCTGAACCTTGCGGAGATGGAGGCGGTGTGGGCGCACGACGATGGCGTCGAATGCGTCCAGCCCGGCTGGGACCTGCTGCTCGGCTGGGAGGAAGTGCGCGAACGCTGGGCGCGGATTTTCAAGAATACGAAGCGCGTGCGCGTGGCGCTGAGCGGCATTTGGGTGCGCGTTGAGGGGCAGGTGGGATGGGTGGCGTGCACGGCGCGCGTCACGACGGCGTTTGCGGACGGATTCGACGAAGCCACCGTGCAGGCGACGAACATTTTCGTCGAGCGCGAGGGCAAATGGCTGCTCGTCGCGCATCATGCCTCGCCGCTGCCGACCGCGCCGCGCTCGACCGTGCAGTAATAGGTGAGATTCTCGCGGTCCGGAGACTGCGCGAAATCACTTTTGTATTGATTTCCGACAATCTTCCGGGATCATTAGTCCTCGGAGGCGCTCAATCATGGACCATCGCGAAGCTTTTGACGCTATCCGGCTCGTATTCCACAGCGACATCCCCGATGCCCTTCTGCGGGACGTACTCGAAAAAGCGATCAAAAACCATAGAGACGAAATGGCGTCGCGCCGGAGTGCAACGGACGCTATACAGAAACGCTTCGTGAAGATCTTGAAAAGCGCAAGAAGGGATGAACCGCCCTCACGTGCTACCGAGCGCGAGGGCAAGTGGCTGCTCGTCGCGCATCACGCCTCGCGGCTGCGCACCGCGCCGCGCTTGACGGCCCAGTGCGGCGTCTACGAAGATGAAGGATTGCTCTTCGGACGTTCACTCAGATCGACACTGAATTCCCGCACGCAATCGCTACAGATCCAGGCGCCTCCCTTCCCTTGGAAGAAGGAGGCCGCAAAATCGTCGTGAGGCCTCTTCCCGCAGAAACTGCATCTGTTGGAATCAGTCGCTTCGTTCAACCATCGAGTAGCATCTTCTTCTGTGAACTGTGACTGGACCCAACGCGCTGATGAGCCAGGATAGATGCGTTCGGCCCTTCTTTTGGCATCGGACACGGAGTCGTAACTGGCGACTCCGATCATGCTCCAATCAGCGTCGCAGTAGTAGAGCATGACCTGCGCTGAGTGACAGATAGCAAGGCAAGGGACTCTGCCGATTTCCTTTTCACCGACGAAGAACAGGCCGTGGCCCGAGTTGTAACCGACGGTATCGTCCAAGACCGCATAGTGCAGGAGCACCCGATCGTTGACGCAGATAATTGGCAGCGGGAACGACATAGGTATCTCTTCGTGAGTATACACTCACGCTTTGATCGCAACGGGCGGGTTTGAAACCCGCCCCTACGAACCAAACATATTTGGTGGCGAGTGCCAACCAGGCGAAACGACGCCGTAACTAGATGAAACGGGCTGATTGACTCGACTGGAAGCGGCTGATAAATTTGTTGGTTGGTGTTCCTCACTCGACGAAAACAAGGACCTCCTGGACTATTCCTACTGGTTTCGGCTGGGCTTGGCGCGGCGCTGGCCTGGGGCTGCGCGATGAACCAGCCTGCGGCGACGAAGCCGGCAGGGCCCCCGGTGGCGCTGCAAATGGCGTCGAAAGCCGATCTGATCGCCGCGTACAATCGGCAGGCTACGGCCGTTACGTCACTTAACGCTGGCGTGACGATGACGCTGACGGCGGGCTCGCAATATACGGGCGTGATCAAGCAGTACCATCAGATCACCGGCTTCATTCTGGCGCAGCGGCCTTCGAGCATCCGAGTGATAGGGCAGGCGCCCGTGGTCGGGACGAACATTTTCGATATGGTGAGTGACGGCGAGACATTCGAGATTTTCATTCCGTCGCAAAACAAGTTCATCGTCGGGCCGGCCAACATTGAGCGGCCTTCGGCGAAGCCCATCGAAAATCTGCGGCCACAGCACCTGATCAACGCGGTTTTCTTGCACGCGATTGCGGCGGATGCGCCCGTTCTTTTCGAGCAAGAAGGGCAGGGAACTTCGCAGTTTTACGTTTTGACCGTTGTGCGAACAGGGAGCGGCGCGACCCCGCAGGATTGGGAGATCGCGAGCAGGATTTGGTTCGATCGCGCCGACTTGAGCATCGCCCGCATTGAGACATACGATCCCGGAGGCGAGCTCGCGTCGGACGTGCGATACAGCGGATGGGATAATCTTGGCGGGGTACGATACGCGCGCCAGATTTCCTTGGAACGGCCGGAGAACGACTACCGTCTTGATATTGGGATCACCAAGATGACGCTGAACGAAACGATTACGCCCGACCGGTTCGTTTTGAAGCAGCCGCCCGGAACGCAGCTCGAACGCGTGGGCGAAAGCGCGCCGGAGCCGGAGGCCAAGCCTTGATCGGCCACTTGATGTTGCGCAATGCAATGCACCGGCCGGTTCGCACGGCGATCACCATGATCGCGGTGGCGATCGAAGTGATGCTCGTGATCATCGTGGTGGGGCTCACGAGCGGCTTGATTTTCGAATCCGCGAAACGCACGGAAGGAATCGGCGCGGATATCATGGTGCAGCCGCCTTCGGCGTCGATTTTCATGGCGTTCAGCGGCGCGCCGATGCCGATCAGCATCGCCAACAAGCTGCTGCAGCTCGATTACGTGCACGCGGTGGCGCCCGTTCTGATTCAGTTCAATTCGGTGAATGGGCTCGACATCGTCTACGGCATCCAGCCGGATACGTTTGACGCGGTTTCGGGCGGATTTGTGGTGCGCGAGGGCACGACGCTGATGGATCCGAACGACATCCTTGTGGATGACGTGTACGCGCGGGCCAAGAAAGTCCACGTGGGGCAGACGCTGCACATCCTCGAGCACAATTTTCACGTGGCGGGGATCGTCGAGCACGGCAAGGGCGCGCGGCTGTTCGTTTTCATGTCCACGCTGCAGGAGATGTCGGGGGCGCGCGATAAGGCGTCCGTATTCTTCATCAAGTGTGACCGCTCGGACCACACCGGCGCCGCCGCGGATGAAGTTCACTCCTTGCTGCCGGGCTATGAGGTGCGGCCACTGAAAGATTTCATATCGCTGATGACGTCGTCGAACCTGCCCGGCCTCAACGCATTTATCAACGTGATGATTACGATCGCCGTGGGGATCGGCTTTCTGGTGATTTTCCTCTCGATGTACACCACGATCATCGAGCGCACGCGTGAAATCGGCGTGCTAAAGGCGCTGGGCGCGTCGAAAGTTTACATCGTCGAAATTATTCTCAGCGAAACTACTCTGCTGTGCCTCGGGGGAGTCGCCTGCGGGATTGGGCTCAGCTACCTGGTTCGGATGATTTGCCTGCGCGTGTTTCCCTCGCTCACGATTCTGATCACTCCCAAATGGATGCTGCTATCCATGCTGATCGCCATCGTCGGCGGCTTGCTGGGCGCCGCCTATCCCGCATGGCTCGCCAGCCGCAAGGATCCGGTCGAAGCGCTTGCTTACGAATAATTTCGCCGGAACCTTTTCGCTTCTAGGCAAGAATGCAAAACGCGACTAAAATGATTTTATCCGCGCCACTTTGTTCGCTCGTCCGGGAGCCGGCTTTGGAGCCGATACTCAAGACCGAAAATCTGTGGAAAGTGTATCGCACGGGCAAAATGGACGTGCCGGCGCTGCGCGGAATCAACGTCGAAATCTTTCCGGGCGAGTTCGTTTCCGTGATGGGGCCTTCCGGCTGCGGAAAATCGACGTTTCTGCACGTGATTGGCGGCCTGGCGCAGGCGACGAAAGGCCACGTCTTGCTCGACGGCAACGACCTCACCGGCATGACCGACGCGGCCCGCACGCTGCTCCGCCGCCACAAGGTGGGATTCGTGTTTCAGAAGTTCAATCTGCTGCCCACGCTCGACGCATATCACAACATCGCGCTCGCCCAGCACATTCACGGCGACGGCTTCGATCCGCACCGCTTCGAGGTTGTGACAAGATTGCTCGGCTTGAGCGACCGCCTGCATCACAAGCCTTCGGAGCTTTCGGGCGGCGAGCAGCAGCGCGTGGCGCTGGCGCGCGCGATCATCAGCGAGCCGAAGATCGTCCTCGCGGATGAGCCGACGGGAAACCTCGATACGAAGACTTCGGAGACCGTGCTGGCTTTGCTGCGCCAGCTGAACAAAGAGCTCGGGCAGACGATCGTGATGATCACGCACAATCCCGAAGCGGCGACCTACGGCAACCGCGTGCTGCACATGCGCGACGGAATCGTGGTCGACGGGCCGGCCGTCCACTAACATGCGATCCTTCTGGCGCGGCGTCGGTCGGGTCATCTTCTGGTCCTACGAACGCGGGAGCTGGCCCTACGATGTGATGGTTGTCGCGATCCTTCTTTTCGTGCTCATGACGCCGCGAAAATGGTTTCACGACGAGCCGCACGCGAGCGTGCTGGCGAGCTCTGACGTTCAGATGGTCTCCCAGGATCCCGACAGCAATACGCGAACCTATCGGCTTGATGCGAAGGCGCTGCCTCCCGAAAAGCGCGCGACGAAATCGACTCCCGAGCTCGAGCGCGAGACGCACGATATTCTTGGCCAGACGGCGAGCGATTTGAAAGACCAGACGTTTCAGGTGGTGCGCATCGATCCTGCGCTTTCGAGCGACGGCTCGGTGCTCTACTACGATGTGACCGTGCATCCGTGAACGGCGTTCGGCGTTAGCTTCGTGTTGCGGTATATTTGCTTCGGGCTGAGACCATGAAAACAGAGACTGCCACTCAAACTGCAGAATTCACTCGGCCGGGCGCAGCGCAGATTCAGGGCGCGATCGCCGAATTGAAGGCGCTGCTCGGAGAGCGCGCCACCACGGCCGAAGTGATCCGCGAGCACCACAGCCACGGCGAGTCGTATCATCCCGCCGCGCTGCCGGACGTCGTGTGCTTCCCGCAATCGACCGAAGAGGTGAGCGCGATCGTGAAGATCAGCGCGAAATATGGCGTGCCGATGATTCCGTTTGGCGGTGGCACGTCGATGGAAGCGCAGGTCAACGCGATCTACGGCGGCATTACCCTCGACATGCGCCAGATGAACAAGATCGTGAACATCAGCGTCGAGGATCTGCAGGCGACGGTCGAAGCGGGCGTGACGCGCCTGCAGTTGAACAGGGCGCTGGAAAATTCCGGCTTCACATTTTTCATCGATCCGGGCGCGGACGCGACGCTCGCCGGTATGGCCTCGACGCGCGCTTCCGGCACCACGGCCGTGCGCTACGGCACGATGCGCGAAAACGTGCTGGCGCTCAAAGTGGTGCTTGCCGATGGCCGCGTAATCAAGACGGGCTCGCGCGCGCGGAAGTCCGCGGCGGGCTACGATCTGACGAAGCTGTTCGTCGGCGCCGAGGGCACGCTCGGCGTGATGACCGAGGTCACGGTGCGGCTGCATCCGCTGCCGGAAGCCGTGGGTGCAGCAAGCTGCACCTTTGCGACGATCCGCGATGCAATCGAGACCGCCATGGTGACGATCCAGCTCGGCATCGCCGTGGCCCGGATCGAATTCATGGACGAAGTGCAGGTCGAAGCCTGCAACCGGTATTCGAAAACGAACTATCCGGTGGCCCCGATCCTGTTTCTTGAGTTTCACGGCGACAGCGTGCGCAGCGTCGACGAGCAGGCCGAGACCGTGAAGAAGATCGCGGAAGAGCACAACGGACGCGAATTCCGGTGGTTCACGACGCCGGAAGAGCGCGCGCAACTGTGGAAGATGCGGCACGAGGCGTATTTCGCGAACTTGGCGTATCGCACGGGCGCTAAGATGTTCACCACGGATATCTGCGTGCCCATATCGCGCCTCGCGGACTGCATCGTCGAATCGAAGAAGGATATCGAACGCGCACCCTTTCCGGCTCTGATTGTGGGGCACGTGGGCGACGGCAACTTTCACATGTCGTTCATGATTGATCCCAACAGTGCTCACGAGTTGGCCGAGGCGAAAATGCTGGAAGAAAAAGTGATCCTGCGCGCGCTCGAAATGGGCGGCACGTGCACCGGCGAGCACGGCATCGGCACCGGGCGCAAGAAGTATCTGCCGATCGAGCACGGTCCGGCGCTTGACGTGATGCGCGCGATCAAGCAGACGCTCGACCCCGAAAACCGGATGAACCCGGGCAAGATGGTCGAACCGCGCGCGCTGTGGTAGCCGAGATTCCGCTTGACCATCCGATCTCGATGAGTGATAACGCTCGGGCGTCTTTGCGATGCTTGAATTGATCCGGGCATTGACCTGTACATTGACCCGCACGGGCGCACCCTAGCCTTGGCAACGAGCGCATCGACGACGCCATCCTCCGCAACACCCGCATCGTCCGGAAAAGCTTCCCTTCGTTACGCTTGGTACGTGGTTTTCGTTCTGATGCTGTGCTACACGCTCTCCTTCGTCGACCGGCAAATCCTGAGCCTGCTCGTCGGGCCGATCAAGCACGACCTCCAGATCAGCGACACGCAAATGGGGCTGCTGCTCGGCTTCGCGTTCGCGATCTTCTACACCTTTGCCGGGCTACCGATCGGGCGAATCGTCGACACGCACGGCCGCCGCAACCTGATCGGTGTGGGCATTTTCCTGTGGAGCATCATGACGGCGGTTTGCAGCGCCGCGCGGAGTTACTGGACGCTGTTTCTCGCGCGAATAGGCGTTGGCGTGGGCGAGGCGACGCTTTCGCCCGCCGCGTTTTCTCTGATCTCGGATTATTTCCCGGCGGAAAAACTGGGACTGGCGATCAGCGTCTACACGATGGGGATTTTCTTCGGCTCGGGCGTGGCGCTGGCGATCGGCGGGACGGTCGTCGACAGCGTGATGCACATGCCCGCGCTGCACGTCCCGATCCTGGGAACGATCGCGACATGGCGGCTCTCGTTCCTGCTCGTGGGCATCCCGGGCATTCTGGTCGGGCTGCTCGTCTACACGGTGCGCGAGCCGCTGCGCAAGAATGTGCTGCGCGACGCGAGCGGCAAAGAGGCTCATCTCGACGTGTGGGCTGTACTGCGGCAGATCGGGCAGCGCTGGCAATCGTTCTGGGGCATGGCCATTGGCATGATTTTTCAGTCGATGGCGAGCTACGCATTTCTTTCGTGGGCACCTACTTTCTTCCAGCGCATTCACGGATGGACCGCGGGGCAGGCCGGCAGGGCGTTGGGAATTTTGGTGCTGAGCTTCGGCTGCCTGGGAATGTATGTGGGCGGGCTTTTGTGCGACCACTGGCTGCGGAAGGGAGTCGCCGAAGGGCCGCTGAAGGTGGCCACGCTGAGCGCGATCGGCGCCGGATCGTTTCTGGGACTCGCGATGCTGATGCCGAATCCGTATGTTGCGCTGGCGCTGATGGGGCCGGGGCTATTTTTTCAGGCGATGCCGATCGGGACGGTCTACGCTGGCGTGCAGCTGATTTTCCCGAATCAGATTCGGGGGCAGGCTTCGGCGCTCTTCATGTTCATTCTGAATCTCGGCGGCATCGGGCTGGGACCGCTGCTTCCCGGCGTGCTCAACGATCATTTTTTCAGGAACGAACGCATGGTGGGGCCGTCGGTCTCGATTACCGTTGTTTTGGCGTCGCTCTGCATGCTGGTGATTTTGCCGCTAACGTATCGCCACTACCGGCGCGATTACATTGCGCTGAAGTCCGCCAGCGGCGGCGCGTGATTCGACAGCCCTACCCTCGCGGTTGAACCGCCCAGCTCGCCGGTACATCCACGTAGGAACGATTCAGCTCCGCAATCGAATTGCATCCGAGGAGCGCCATCGTGCGCCCGAGATCGGCGCGCAGAATCTCAATCGCTTGCGCGACGCCGGCCTCTCCCGCCGCGCCGAGGCCGTACATGTAGGCGCGCCCGATCAGGACGGCGCGCGCGCCGAGGCAGATTGCTTTCGC
Organism: uncultured Acidobacteriota bacterium; assembly: GCA_963740095.1. GTDB lineage: Bacteria > Acidobacteriota > Terriglobia > Acidiferrales > UBA7541 > Palsa-295. The sequence continues at coordinate 9,602 of CAVUDN010000017.1, read as the reverse complement.
AATGTCGCTGCCGCGACGGATGCCGCCATCGACCAACACCTCGGTGCGGCCGCCGACTGCGGCCACGATTTCCGGCAGCGCGCGCAGCGTCGAGGCGACGCCATCGAGCTGGCGCCCGCCATGATTCGAGACGATCACGCCCGCCGCGCCTTCATCGACCGCGCGCTTGGCGTCTTCCGCGATCATCACGCCCTTCACCACGATCGGGCCGGGCCACTCCTTGCGAATCCATTTCAGGTCGTCCCAGGTGACGACGGATTTCGCGAGGCTCGATTGCGCCTCGGAAAGCGGCAGCGTGCCGCGGCCCGGCACGACGATGTTGTGCAGCCTGCGCACGCCGCCCGCTAGGAGGAAGCTGGCCAGCCATCCGGGATGCGCGAGGATTTGCGGCACGAATGGAATCTTCGCGAGCGTCCACGGACCGAGCAACACGCCCGCGCCGTTTCGCACGTCGCGCTCGCGCATGCCGAACGTGCCGGTATCGATCGTAATCACGAGGACCGAGAAGCCAGCCTTCTGCGCGCGCTCGATGGCGCCCTTGCCTGCTTCGTGCCCGCCTGCGAGGTAGAGCTGATACCACAGCGGCCCGGTCGTGGCCTGCGCCACGTCCTCGAGCCTGTGGCCCGACATCGTCGTGAGGACGTAACCGATTCCCGCTTTGCCAGCCGCGCGCGCCGCAGTCGGCTCGGCGCGCGGATAGAACATGTGGCTGAAGCCGCACGGCGCGAGGAGCACCGGCATGCTCAGGTTGCCGCCCAGCAGAGGAATTCGCGTATCGCGCTCCGGAATGTACAGCGCGTTGCGCGGGCGAAACGTGACCTCTTCGAACGCGCGTGTGTTTTCGCGCAGTGTCACCTCGCCGTCAGCGGCGCCATCCAGATAGTCGAAGAGGACGCGCGGCAGCCGCTGTTGCGCGAGCCGCCGCAAGTCGGCGATATTCACCACGCGCGGCGACGAAACTTTCCGTTCCTGTCGAGTCATCGTGGGGCGCCTTCGGGGCTGCCGGCGAGGTGTGTATGATTTTCTTCCCGGAGCGCTTTTCGAATTCGCTTCAACATGCTCACAAGATTTTCATTCTCGGCGGAATCGGCGCGATTCGGATAATGGAAGTTCACGAACGTCCACTCTCCCGTTTGAAACACCAATTCCGCGACCACGTCAGGGTTGTCATGTTTCCTTCGATCGTCTGACACTCCGTACACTTCCACCAGGTAGTGCTCGCCCTTTCGCGTGACATTTCCCGCCACATACTTATCTGCTGCGTCCCGGCCGTTGATGATTGGATCGAAGTCCAACCGTTTCTGGCCGCCCTTCGCCTGGGTGTCCAACACTACGCGCAGCTGCTGGGCGAGTAGGGGGTCGAATTGCTTCTTTTCTACGGCGTCGCCGAGCGACGTCGATTCCAGTGAATGTCCAGGTTCCAGGGGCTCGTAGTAGTTATAAAACTGCTCGACGAAACTACGGCACGACTCGTCCATATCGCGGGCGCTTGTTGCACTGACGCAGCGCGCGCACGACATCCCCGCGAGAATGGCAAAGCCGAAGACCACCGACCTTTGGAGGGCTTTTATCAACATGAGATTTTCATGCATGCAAGGAATTGGCTTTCCCCGCGCCCATTTTACCGAGTATCCTCACACGTTTGTTAGTTGGCGCCCGATGCGCGTTCGGTGAGTATACATTTTCCGGAGGGCATGGCCTATGAAGGTTGGCGACGCGATCGCCGAAATACTAAAGCGCGAGGGCGTGGAGGTTATCTTCGCCTATCCCGTGAACCACCTGCTCGAGTCGGCGGCCGCAGCGGGCATTCGCCCGATTATCGTGCGCCAGGAACGCGTGGGGCTGCACATGGCGGACGCGCTCTCGCGTCTCACGAGCGGCCGCCGCATCGGAGTTTTCGCGATGCAGCACGGCCCGGGATCGGAGAATTCGTTTGGCGGGGTCGCGCAAGCGTATAGCGAATCGGTGCCGATTTTGGTGCTGCCGATGGGGTACGCGCGGCGGCTCGCGTACGTCGATCCGAATTTCAATTCGGTGACGGGCATGCACTCGGTGACCAAATCCGCCGAGCCGATCGTGGCCGCCGCCGAAATTCCCAATATTTTTCGGCGCGCGTTTTCACGCCTGCGCAATGGGCGCGGCGGCCCGGCGCTGGTCGAGATGCCCAGCGATCTTTTTGCCGAGGAGATGCCGGAGCCCTGGTCGTACGAGCCGGTGATTTCGACGCGCTATGGCCCGGACATCGCCGATGTGCGCAAGGCGGCTGAGGCCCTCGCCGATGCGAAGAGCCCCGTGATCTACGCGGGGCAGGGAATTCACTACGCGCGCGCCTGGGATTCGCTTAAGAGGCTTGCTGAATTACTCGGAGCGCCGGTCGCGACCAGCCTGCAGGGCAAAAGCGCGTTTCCCGAGGATCATCCGCTCGCGCTCGGCGCGGGCGGAAATGCGTTTCCGCGCACGGTTCCGCATTTCTTGGCCAAGGCCGACTGGATTTTCGGCGTCGGCTGCAGCTTCACCCAGACGGCCTTCGGTATCGCCATGCCGCCGGGAAAGAGGTTCATTCACGCGACGCTCGATCCAAATCACCTCAACAAGGATATTCGCGCGGAAATCGGCCTGATCGGCGACGCGCAAATCACGCTGGATGCGCTCTGCGCGGAAGTCAAGCGGCTTATCAAGAAGCCGCGAGAATCTTCCGGCCTTGCCAAGGAAATCGCGCAAGTGCGCAAGGCATGGCTCGACGAATGGGCGCCGCGAATCAATTCGGATGAAGCGCCGTTTTCTCCATACCGCGTGTTGCGCGATTTGCAGGCGACGGTCGATGTGGCGAACACGATCATTACGCACGATGCGGGCAGCCCGCGCGATCAGCTCGCGCCCTTTTGGGTGACCAAAAAGCCGCTCACCTACATCGGGTGGGGCAAAACGACGCAGCTCGGCTACGGGCTTGGCCTCGCGATGGGCGCGAAGCTCGCGTGCCCCGACAAGCTGTGTATCAACGTGTGGGGCGACGCCGCGATCGGCTTTACCGGGATGGATTTCGAGACGGCGGTGCGCGAGCGCATTCCGATTCTTTCGGTCCTGCTGAATAATTTCAGCATGGCGATGGAAATCCCGATCATGCCCATCTCGACCGAGAAATATCGCTCGACGGATATTTCGGGCGATTACGCGGCGATGGCGCGCGCCTTCGGCGGCTATGGCGAGCGCGTCACTGATCCCGCGCAGATCGTTCCCGCGATTCGGCGCGGAATCGAGCAGACCCGGAAAGGCGTGCCGGCGCTGCTCGAATTCATCACGTGCAAGGAAATTGCGGTCTCCAAGCAATACCACGGCAGGCAGTAAAAGCGCGGCGCGCCCTTTCAGGCGCGCCCGAGTAACCCTACCAGCCCAGCACGTACGCAAACACGAGCGGCGCTACGATCGTCGCATCCGATTCGATGATGAACCGCGGCGTATCGACGGCGAGCTTACCCCACGTGATTTTCTCATTGGGCACGGCGCCGGAATAGGATCCGTAGCTCGTGGTCGAATCGCTGATCTGGCAGAAGTAGCCCCACAGCGGCACACTCTCCTTGCGCAGATCCTGGTGCAGCATCGGCACGACGCAGATCGGGAAGTCTCCCGCAATGCCGCCGCCGATCTGGAAGAAGCCGAGCGAATTTTTCGTCGCCGTCTCCATGTACCAGCGCGCGAGCTCGACCATGTACTCGATGCCGCCGCGAACCGTGGTGGCATTTTTCACGCCGCCGCTGATCACCTGCGCCGCGAACATATTTCCAAGCGTCGAGTCTTCCCATCCGGGAACGAATACTGGGAGGTTCCTCTCGGCGGCCGCGATCATCCAGCTGTCCTTCGGATCGATCTGGTAGAACTGCTTCAGCTTTCCGGCGTTCAGAATCTTGTAGAGAAATTGGTGCGGCAGGAACCGCTGGCCGGTGCGGTCGGCGTCGCGCCACTCCTCGATCACGATGCGTTCGATGCGGCGCATCGCTTCTTCCTCGGGGATGCACGTATCCGTGACGCGATTCAAATGATTGTTGAGAAGCTCCACCTCTTGCGCCGGCGTCAGCTGCCGGTAATCCGGAACGCGCCGGTAGTGATCGTGCGCGACGAGATTGTAAAGATCCTCTTCGAGATTCGCACCCGTGCAGCAGATGCCGTGCACCTTGTTCTGGCGAATCAATTCTGCGACCGAAATGCCGAGCTCCGCCGTGCTCATCGCGCCGGCCAGCGTGAGAAACATCTTGCCGCCCTTGGCGAGATGCTTCACAAAGCCTTCCGCTGCGTCGACCACCACGGCCGCGTTGAAATGGCGATAGTGGTGCTTGATAAACGCCGAAATCGAAGTCGTTGCCAATACCTCTGTAGCTGTGCTCATGTGCCCTCCTGATCGAGCCGGCTCAAAATTGAAAATGTGAAATGTGAAAACACCCGTAGCGAATGGAGTGTTGCGTTACTTGCGGTGGCTTAGAAGTAGCTGGCTGTGTAGCTCAGCAGGCGGAAAAATTCGTGCGCTGAAAGATGGTGCTGAAAGAATCGAAGATGTCGATCGCGTGCCACGAAGAATAGATAACACAGATCGCTCGCGATGCATAACAAATTCGGTCCGCGTCGAAACATCATGAAGCAACTTGAGCTTCCTCGGGAGTTGTAGTGGCATCCAAGTAACGACTGCTGGGCGGCCCTAGGCTATCGCCGTTCCTTTGCGCTAACATTTAAATTGCCGGTGCGGCGGCGCGGCAAGGAGGAAGACAAAATGTGCGGCATCGTCGGCTACATCGGCCCGAAGCGCGTTGTACCCCTCATCCTTGACGGCCTCAAGCGCCTGGAATATCGCGGCTATGATTCCGCCGGAATCGCGGTCGTCGGCGACAATGGCAAGCTCGAGATCCGCCGCGCGCCCGGCAAATTGCGCAATCTCGAAGAATCGATTCGCATCACTCCGCTCGATGGAGTTTATGGCATCGGCCACACGCGCTGGGCCACGCACGGCCGTCCGACCGAAGAAAACGCGCATCCGCATCGGGACTGCACCGGCGAAATCGTCGTGGTGCACAACGGCATCATCGAAAACTACATCGACCTAAAGAAGAATTTGATCGCCGAGGGCCACAAGTTCGTCACCGAAACCGATACGGAAATCATAGCGCACCTGATCGAGAAATTTTCGAAGGACGCGCCGCTCGAAGAAGCCGTGCGCAAAACCGTGAAAGCGATGACCGGCGCCTACGCTTTGGTAGCCGTTTCGGCGAAGGATCCGAACAAGATCGTCGCCGCGCGCCTGGGGCCTCCGATCGTCGTGGGCCTGGGCGACCACGAATTCTTCGTCGCAAGCGACATCCCGGCGATCCTCGCGCACACGCGCAGCATCTTCTTCCTCGGCGATGGCGAAATGGCCGTTCTCACGCCACAGGGAGTGAAGCTCAGCGATTTCGAAAGCCATGCGATCACGCGCCCGCCCCAGCACATCACCTGGGACCCGATCATGGCGGAAAAGGGCGGCTTCAAGCATTTCATGCAGAAGGAAATTTTCGAGCAGCCCCGCGCGGTCCGCGACACGCTGCTCGGCAGGATTTCACAGGAAACGGGAAAGGTCTTCCTCGACGAGATGAACATCACCGAGGAGGAATTCCGCAATTTCCGCGACGTCAAAATCGTAGGCTGCGGCACGGCCTGGCACGCCGCGCTCGCTGGAAAATTCATGATCGAGCGGCTGGCGCGGATGCCGGTCGAGGTGGATTACGGCAGCGAATTCCGCTATCGCGATCCGATCGTCGACAATCACAGCCTGATCATCGCCGTCAGCCAGTCCGGCGAAACGGCCGACACGCTCGCGGCCGAACGGGAAGCGCGGCAAAAGGGCGGCAAGGTGATTGCCATCTGCAACGTGGTGGGCGCGATGCTAACGCGTGAATCGAGCGGCACGATCTACACGCACGCGGGCCCGGAAATCGGCGTCGCCTCGACGAAGGCCTTCACCGGCCAGCTCACCGCGCTATTGCTCACGGCGCTCTATCTCGGGCAGATTCGCGGCAAGCTCGCGAACGCCGAATCGCAGAGGCTGATGCAGGCGCTCACGCGCGCTCCGCACAAGATCGAAACGATCTTGCAGCACGACGCACAGATCGAAGACCTCGCCCGCCAACTTTTCCGCCACACGGATTTTCTCTACCTCGGGCGGGGCATCCACTATCCGATCGCTCTCGAAGGCGCGCTAAAGCTGAAAGAAATCTCCTACATCCACGCCGAAGGCTATCCGGCGGGCGAAATGAAGCACGGTCCCAACGCGCTGATCGACGAAAACCTGCCGGTCGTGATGATTGCGACTCGCGACGAATCCGATTCCGAGTCGATAATGCGCTATGAGAAGACGATTTCGAACCTGCAGGAAGTGAAGGCGCGCGACGGCATCGTGATCGCGGTCGTCACCGAAGGCGACAATCTCGCGAAGGGAACCGCCGACCACGTGATCGAGATTCCCTCGGCTCCCGAGCTGATCGCGCCGATCCTCGAGGTTGTCCCGCTGCAGCTGCTCGCCTATCACATCGCGGTGCGCCGCGGCTGCGACGTCGATCAGCCGCGCAACCTCGCAAAATCCGTCACAGTCGAATAAACTCAGCATATGAAACATCGAGGCTGGTTCCGGTTGCGACTGCACGCTCCGGCGGCCACCTGTGTTGCGCCGATCGTGTTCGCACTAGTCGCCTTCGCGCTATTGCCGGCGTCCTGCGCCATCGGGCAAACCGAGACGGCGACGTCGCGCCTCGATTCCATCGAGGTCACGGGCTCCTCGCGCTTTCCGTCCGCGCAGTTCGCCGCCGCCACCGGCCTTCAGGTGGGCACGCAAGTCTCTCGCGACGATCTGCAGAAAGCGGCCAACACGCTCGCGCAGCTCGGCCCGTTCATCACCGTCAATTACCGTTTTTCGAGCGGCGATGCAGGCGTGCGCGTTGAATATCAGGTGACGGATGGCCCCGAGCTCCCGCTTTCGTTCGACAATTTTCCCGGCTTCACGGACGACGAGCTGAAAGCGGCGATCAAATCCGCGGGCGTGCTTTTCGACGGCCAGGCGCCGCCGCACGGCACAATTCTCGATGCCATGTCGAACGCACTCGCACTGCTGATCGCGAAGCGCGGCATGAATTTCGCCGTATCTCACGCGCTCATCACGCTGCCCTCGGGCGATCAGGTTCAGCGGTTCCACATCGAAGGCGACGCAATCCGGATTGCCTCGATCGATTTCTCTGATTCTCTCGCGCAGACCGACCGCGACATTCGCGCGCGCCTGGGCGACATCGTTGGGCAGCCGTTTTCACGCAGCGCGATCGAGATCTTCGAATTCGAGCAGGTGCGCCCCGTCTATCTGGCGCACGCTTTCCTGCAAGTGCGTTTCGATCCGCCGCAGGCTAAATTCGTGAATGGCTCGGTCGCCGTCACAGCCCAGGTCGTTCCCGGTCCTGCCTTCAACTGGGGCGGCGTCGCGTGGAGCGGCAATACGGCCGTCGGAGTGCTCGATCTCGATACGGCGATTCCCCTGCACGCGGGCGATGCCGCCAATGGAATGAAGATCGAGGCGGGATGGGACGCGGTGCGCGCCCTTTACATGCAACATGGCTACCTCGATGTCGATCTCAAGCCGGCTGCGAAATTCGATGCCGCCGCGGCCAAAGTGTCCTATTCCGTCTCCGTCACCGAGGGCCCGCAATATCACATGGGCAAGCTCGTCCTCAGCGGCCTTTCGATCGACGGCGAAAGCCGCGCTCGCGGCGCCTGGAACATTCCAGCGGGCGCGGTGTTTGACAACAGCATGTACCAAGACTTTCTTGAAAATGGAATCCAGCGGGCGTTTGAAGGTTTCCCCTTTCACTACGAAAAGATCGGGCGTTTCCTCCAGAAAAATCCGGCGAACGACACAGTCGACGTCCTGCTCGATTTTCAATGAGGCGCCAATCGATGCGCCGAATGCTGTGTAACCCTCGCGCCGGGATGGCTGCCTGATGCGATCCGCTCTCCCGCTCGCGTTCCTCGCCGGCGCTTTCTTTTTGTCAAGTGCTGCTGCGACGGCGCAGGAGCCGCATGCCTCCGCGCCCTCCTCCAAAGCCGCTCAGGACGCCGAAGCAAAAAAGCAGGCAGAGGCGGAAGCCGAATTACAAAAGGCGCTCGCCGACGCGGGCGACGACAGCGCCGCGCTGGTGCGGGACCTGACCGCCTATCTGGCGCGCTTTCCCGATTCTCCGCGGCGCCCCAGCATCTACCGCGCGCTCGTCGAGGCCTGCCAGCAGATTCGCAACAACAATTGCGCCCTCGACTACGCCGAGCGATTCATCGCTCTTCGCCCCGACGATTCGCAGATGATGCTGCTCGCGACGAGCCTCCTGCAAAAGAAGGGAGACGATGCCAGCCTCGTGCGAGCCTCCGGATACGTCTCGCGCGTGCTGGATCGCGTGGAAAAGACTCCGCCCGACGAAAAGCCCGCCAGCGAATCGCTCGCCGAATGGCAGGACGGCCATGCGCAGCTCCTCGCTGCTCTCTACTACGTTCGCGGCGAGATCGAAAGCTCGCAGAAGAATTACGATGCGGCGACGAAGGATTTGCAGAAGAGCAATTCGTCGCGGCCCAACGCGCTTGCCGCTGAAAAACTCGGCGAAATCGCCGAGCTAAGAAACGATCCCGCGGCTGCGATCGGTGAATATGCCCTCGCGTTTGCGCTGCCCGAAAATGGCCCAGCCGGGACGGTCGATCGGCGGGATTTGCGGCTCAAACTCGGTAACGTCTGGCGGCACGTTCACGGCAGCGACCAGGGCCTGGGCGACGCCATCCTTGCCGCGTACGACCGCGCCTATCCTGCGCAGTCGGAAGCCGCCAAGGAACCGGCGGCGCGAAACAAAGACGCCAAGGACGCGTTCGAGTTTGTGGTGCGCCGGATGGATGGCACGCCGCTTCCGCTCGCTCCGCTCAAGCGCAAAGTGGTTGTGCTGAGTTTCTGGGCCACCTGGTGCGAGCCTTGCCAGGAACTCGAGCCGCTCTTCAATCAGGTAGCAATGAATTACGTGGGGAACTCCGATGTCGCGTTCTTCGCCGCCAATACCGACGACGATCAAACGCAGGTCCCGCCGTTCGTCGCGAGCCAGAAATGGGACGTTCCGGTAATCTACGCCGACGGCCTCGACGATTTCATGAAGGTTGATAGCCTGCCGACGGTTTTGATTCTTGGCCGCGGCGGCAATATCGTGTACCGCGTCGGCGGCCTTCCGCCCGAAGGGTTCGCCGAATCCCTCACAGCGGCGATCCAGAGCGCGCTTGGGACAACTCACGAGTAGCTTGTTGTGTGTAGAATTGGAAAAGAAGTCCGGCCGGCGGCCCGGCTAGGAGGCATCCAAGATGAAAGGCAGCCAGCTGTCTCGGAAGCACTACTTTCTGTCATTCGCCGGGGTTTTCATCTTTGTGGCATCCCTGGCCCTTCTCGCCTTATGCGTCGCTGTCGACCTCCGGTACGGTTCGAGCATTGCGATCATCTGGGTCGTCATCGCAGTGCCGATATGGAGCGCGATGTTCCTGCGAAAACCTTCCCAGCGGGCGAACTATCCGCGCATCGAGCA
>CAVUDN010000016.1:0-39142 GCA_963740095.1 uncultured Acidobacteriota bacterium | reverse complement strand
TCGTATTCCGCGCCAAGCGTCTCGTCCTTCCAGACGATCGCGCGCTCCTCGATGAAATCGACGATTCCGATGAAATTATCTTCGCGTCCGATGGGATAGGTGACCGGTACGGGGTGGGCCGAGAGGCGCTGGCGCATCGAGCGGATCGAATGGTCGAAGTCGGCGCCGATGCGGTCCATCTTGTTGATGAACGCGATGCGCGGCACGCGGTACTTGTCCGCCTGACGCCAGACCGTTTCCGATTGCGGCTGCACGCCCGCGACCGCGTCGAATACGGCCACCGCGCCATCCAGCACGCGCAGCGACCGCTCCACTTCCACCGTGAAATCCACGTGCCCCGGCGTATCGATAATATTGATGCGGAACATGTTGTCGAAACGCTTCCAGGAAGCCGTCGTCGCAGCGGACGTAATCGTGATCCCGCGCTCGCGCTCCTGCTCCATCCAGTCCATCACGGTGGTGCCTTCGTGCACCTCGCCGATCTTATAGGTCACACCCGTGTAAAAGAGGATGCGCTCGGTGACGGTCGTCTTCCCCGCATCGATATGCGCCATGATCCCGATGTTGCGCGTGTGATCGAGTTGTACTTGCCGTGGCATTTTCTTATTCGAATCCCAAGCCCCTTACAGCACCTCTTACCACCGATAGTGCGCGAAAGCCTTGTTCGCCTCCGCCATGCGGTGAACGTCTTCCTTCTTCTTCACCGCTCCGCCGCGGCCGTTCGCGGCATCCATGATTTCCTCGGCCAGCTTGTCCGTCATTGACTTGCCCGCCCGCGTCCGTGAATACAGCACCAGCCAGTGGATCGCGAGCGATTGCCGCCGGAACGGATTCACTTCCACCGGAACCTGGTAGTTCGCGCCGCCCACGCGCCGCGTCTTCACTTCCAGCACCGGCTTGCAGTTCTCGACCGCCTTCTTGAACAGCTTGAACGCGTCGTCGTTCGCCTTCTTCGCGACCTGGTCCATCGCCTTGTAGAAAATCGTCTGCGCGGTCGACCGCTTGCCGTCGTACATCATGCTCGAGATAAATTTCTGCACGAGGTCGCTGCCGAAAACCGGATCGCCCGGTATCCTGCGGCGTACAACCCATCCCTTGCGTGGCATCGCTCGTCTCTCCCGCTACTTCTGTGCGGCTTTGGGCCGCTTGGCGCCGTATTTCGAGCGCCCCTGTTTGCGGTTCTCGACGCCCGCCGCGTCGAGCGTTCCGCGAATCACGTGGTACCGCACGCCCGGCAGATCCTTCACGCGGCCTCCGCGCACGAGCACGATCGAGTGCTCCTGCAGGTTGTGGCCGATTCCGGGAATGTACGTCGTCACTTCGGCGCTGTTCGTCAGCCGCGCGCGCGCCACTTTTCGCAGCGCGGAGTTTGGTTTCTTCGGCGTCTGCGTGTAGACGCGAACGCACACGCCGCGTTTCTCGGGACATCCCTCGAGCGCGGGCGATTTCGTCTTCGTTCGGATTTTATCCCGGCCATACCGCACCAGTTGCGCAAACGTCGGCACGCTACCCCCTTGATTCTCAAAAACTCTGTTTTTGTCTGGCTCTGCGCAGCCCAAACCTGCCCGCGCAGAACTTTGCGGGTGAATGAACAGTAGAAGGTCGCCAAACCCGAAGGAACTACCAGGTACTCCGCGCTGACGCTTCACCCCGAGGAGTGAACTCAACTTCGACTGCGGAGAGGCTGTCACGGCTTTGCGGGGCTGGCGCCCCATTTCGGCCGTTCTTCCTTAACCCCGTTCCTTTTTTCTTGTTCCGGGGCTGGAAGACTTCCCTTTCACCACCGGGCACAATGCCCTAAGCACAACCGCGTAAGTATAGAGAAAGTAAGGAGTCATGTCAACTCGATTCGCCTGTGGAAATCTGCGTGCTCAGAGTTTCGGCCTGCCGAAATCCCGCCACCACATCCCAAACCGGGAGAATCACCCCTGCTTGCGCTATTCGCCAACCCCTATATGCGCCTTCATTAAGTATCGCTCGCGCGACGCATCGCTGCAAGCATCAATCCCCGCAATGCCAAGTCTACGGTATCATTATTGTATTCAGTAACTTACGGAGATTTCGGTACCCGATCCATCATCCGGCTATGCTCGCCGTTTGGCTCCCGCTGCCTCGTGGCCCCGTGCTGCGAGCAGGTAGTTCCTAACTTCTCAATCGTAGCTCGATCAACGCTTTACGTCGAGCCGCCATCACACCTAAACTGGGGCCTCGGATTTCAACAGGGAGCGCGTGTGATTTTTCGCTGGATGGCGATTTTCTGCCTTCTGAGCTTGCCGATACCCGCAAGCGCGCAGGACAAATCCACGCCTCCCGCTCCGCCTCAAAATTCCGCCGCATCCGTTCCCGCGCCAAAGAAATCGACGCCCGATTATTCGCAAGAGCCGTTCGTCATTGAGCAGTTCCTCACATCCGTGCGCTTTGAAAATGACGGCACCGGCGAGCGCGACGTCACCGCTCGCATCCGCATTCAAAGCGATGCGGGTGTGCAGACATTCGGCCAGCTCCGCCTCGGCTACAACTCCGCGAACGAGCAACTCGACGTTCGCTACGTGCGCGTGCGCAAGCCCGACGGCTCCGTCGTCACCGCCGGGCTCGGCGCGATCACCGACATGACGGCTCCCGTCGCGCGCGACGCCCCCGTTTACACCGACTTCAAGGAAAAACATGTCACCGTGCCCGACCTCGCCCCCGGCGTCACGCTCGAATACGAAACCGTCACGCGCCTCGTCACACCGCTTGCTCCCGGTGAATTCTGGTTCGACCACAATTTCGTCAAGAGCTCGATCGTTCTCGACGAGCAACTCGAAATCAGCGTTCCCAAGGGCCGCAAAATCGATCTGCAGTCGTCGCCAAGCACGCCCTACGATATGGTTTCGAAAGACGGCCGCACGATCTACACCTGGAAGCAGTCGAACCTCAAGCTGCCTTCCGACGACGACGCGAAAAAGCAGCCGCGGGATGCGGAAGCGAAGATTCCTGACGTGCAGCTCACCACATTCACAAGCTGGGAAGCGGTCGGCAAGTGGTACGCGAAGCTCGAGCAGGGGCGCACCGATCCTTCTCCCGAAATTCGCGCCAAGACAGCTGCTCTGATCGAAGGCCGCACCACGGAGCTCGAAAAAATCCAAGCGCTGTACAATTACGTCTCGAAAAGCATTCGCTACGTGAGCCTTTCCTTCGGCGTGGGCCGCTACCAGCCGCATACGGCCGCCGAAATCTTCGCCAACCAGTATGGCGACTGCAAGGACAAGCACACGCTGCTCGCTTCGATGCTCAAGGCCGCCGGCATCCCGTCCGATGCCGTCCTGATTTCCTACGAGCGCAAGTTCGATCCGTCGATGCCCTCGCCCGCGCAGTTCAACCACATGATCACCGCCGTGCCGCTCGGCAAAGAGCTGATCTGGATGGACGCGACCGAGGAGGTGGCCCCGTTCCGCCTGCTCGCTTCGCCGCTGCGCGCGAAATCCGCGCTCGTCGTGCCGCCCGACAGCGACGCCAAGGTCATCGAAACGCCCGCCGATCCGCCGTTTCCGTCTTCGCAGCATGTCGAGATCGACGGCAAGGTGAGCGACCTCGGCAAGCTTACGGCGCACGTGCACTACACGATGCGCGGCGATACCGAACTCGTCCTCCGGCTCGCGTTTCGCCGCACGCCCGAAACGAAGTGGAAGCAGCTGGCCCAGACAATTCTCACATTCGACGGCATTCGCGGGGAAGTCACATCCGTGAAGCCCGGCGACCCGACCGACACGGCAAATCCGTTCGTCCTCGACATCGATTACGAACTGCCGAACTACCTCGATTGGTCGAGCAAGAAAGCCAAAGCCGCGTTGCCGCTGCTTTCGATCGGGCTGCCCAATCCTCCCGACGACAACACCGCGCCCGTGAAGCTCGGCAGCCCTCTGAAGGTGGACGTGAGCCTGAAACTGGAATTGCCTCCGGCTGACACCGCGCAAACTCCTATTTCCGTCTCCGTCACCCGCGACTACGCCGACTTTTCTTCGAGCTACCATTTCGCCGATCACACGCTCACCGCCGAGCGCATCCTGAATTTCAAGATCCACGAACTCCCGGCCTCGCGCACGAGCGACTACCTGGCTTTCGCGCGCGCGGTGAACGCCGACGAGAGCCAGGCCCTCGTCGTCGCGAGTGCCACGCCAGGCGCTCCCGAAATTCCGGCGGAGGCCAAGCCGGCTGATCTTTTCGAAGCGGGCCTCGCTGCGCTCAATTCCGGCAATATGCGTGCCGCGATCCCGCTCTTCCAACGCGTCGTCGCGCTCGATCCGAAATACAAGCAGGCGTGGAACGATCTCGGCATCGCGTACCTGCGCGACGGCTCCTACGACGACGCCGTGACCGCCTTCCGCAAGCAGCTCGATGTCGACCCGTTCGACGAGCACGCCAACGACTACCTCGGCCTCGCGCTCGAAAATCAGCAGAAGTATCCCGAGGCCATCGCCGCATTCCGCAAGCAGGTCGAGACCAATCCGCTCGATCTCGTCGCGCACGCCTCTCTTGGCAGCATATTCCTCCAGCAGCATCTTTATCCCGACGCAGTCCCCGAACTCGAAAAAGCCGTGATTCTCTCGCCGGACAATGCCCAGCTTCAGGTCAGCCTTGGCCAGGCCTATATCGGCAGCGGGCAAAAAGAAAAAGGCCTGGCCGCTTTCGACAAAGCGGCCGGCCTTTCGCAAACCCCCGTGATTTGGAACGACATCGCCTACGATCTCGCGGACAACAAGATCGAACTCGATAAAGCCGAGCGATACGCCGAGTCCGCCATTTCTTCCACCGACGCCGATCTCCGCAATATCGATCTCCTCCATCTCACCATGGACCAGATGAACGAAGTCGCGAGCATCGGCTCCTTGTGGGATACGCTTGGATGGGTTTACTTCGCGAAGGACGACACGCGAAAAGCCGAGCGCTATATCCGCGCGGCGTGGCGGCTCGATCAGCACGGCGAAGTCGCCGATCATCTCGCGCGAATCTACGAAAAGCTCGGCGACAAGGATCAAGCCGCCCGCACGTTCGCTCTCGCGCTGGCCGCGCCGCATTCCGTTCCGGAGACGCGCGCTCGCCTGATTCTGCTGCTCGGAGGCAATGCCGGCATCGACGATCTCGTGAAAAACGCGACGCCGGAAATCGCCGCGATGCGCTCTTTTGAATTAAAGGGATTGCTCAAGGAAGACGCGACCGCCGATTTTCTGATCCTGCTCTCACCGGCAGGCTCCGACGGCGGATCGGTGAAAGTGGACGGCGCGAAATTCGTGAACGGCAGCGAATCCCTGCGCCCCTTCGCCGACAAGTTGATGACTCTCGATTATGGCAGCGCGTTTCCCGATGCCTCGCCCGCGAAACTCGTGCGCCGCGGCACGCTATCGTGCTCGGCGAAATCGGGCGATTGCACGTTCAAGCTGCTGATCCCCGAGGACGTTCACGCAATCAACTGACGATCCGACGAGGATCGTCATCCTGAGACGAGCGCCGTTTGCTCGTTAAAGGATCTCTCTTCCCTCTTCTCGCCTTGCTCTTCTCTGCGTTCTCGGCGTCTCAGCGGTGAATCCCGGTTTTCCCCGCCGTTGAGCCCGCATCTAGTCTCTCCCGGGCTCCCACGTGACCTTGAAAACAACCGAGCGCCGAATCTCTCCGCTCAGAAGTATCATCGGGATCGCTTCCACATGGCGCTCCTGTTGCAGATTTCGTCCCCACACCGAATACGTGAAGCCGCGAATGTTATTTGTGGACACACCAACGTCCACGCGATTCACCGTGGGCAGCGCGTCGTGAATCGCATCGTAGTAGTAATAAGCTGCGTCGAAGTTCAAGTACCGGGTCAAATCGAAGCGCGACTGAACGTTGAGCTGATGCTCCGGATTGGCGGCCACTGCAGGGAACCCCGCGTTGGCTGCCGACGTGCCGCGCAGTTCGGTGATCGCTGCCGAGAGCGCCCAGCGGCGAACCGGCGCGTAGTTCAGCGACAACTCCAATCCATGCGTCTGGCCGCCGCCCGCGTTGTAGACGTTTGTCGGCAGATCGACGTATAACGGCGACGGATTGACGACCGGAGCTCCGGGCGCACTCAAGCCGAGCAGCCGGCTGTAGCTGTTGTAATGGATCGCGGCATCGACTGAGAATCTCGGCTTCCACTGATACCGGTACCCCAATTCGGCTGCGTGCAAAATCTCCGATTCCATTCCGGGGTGTCCCTCGATGAGTACAAACGTGGGAGGCGTCTCACTGATTTCGAATTCGCGATCGCGGAGCCCCTCTTCGATCTCTGCGGGAGTCCTCACCGCGCGCGAATAGGAGGCCCAAAGCGTGTTCGACGGATTCGGTGTCCAGACGGCGCGAATTTGCGGCTGATACTCGAAACCCGTGTAATCGTTGTGTTCGAATTTCGAGCCCGCGATCAGGCGAAGCTTATCCGGCACGAGAGAAACATCGTATTGGACGAAGCCGCTGTACGTCGTATCTCTCTGCGAAGCGGGCACGAAGCTAATGGTAAACGAGGCGGGCCAAGTATCGGCGGTGGTCAAGATTCCCCCGCCCATCGTCAGCGTCTGGCGAGCCGAGAAGGCGTAGTCGTGCTGCAGCTCAACGTCGCACGTGCTGCGGTATCCCGTATCGATCGCAGCGACGCGTTCGGTCCAATCGCAGAAACCTAGCACCTCGGTAGACGACCTTTCGCCATACGTATGCTTCCAGTTGACGAGGATGTGCCCGCCTTTCACGACCGTGATGATCGGGAGGGACGTCGGAGGCGAGGTCGGATTGAAGACCGTTTCAACATCGCGCACGCGTCCGGAGTAGCCCTCGCCGTCGAACGTCACCGTGTCCTTGCTGGAGAGATTCCAATCGAAACGCATGCCGCCCTGCGAAATCGTCCACGCATCGTAATTATCGGCGCCAGCCGCATTGACCGTCGGAAGCCAGTAGTTGCTCGTCCCGTAGACGCGATAAGCGAAGTTATCTCCGGCGCGTCCGCCATAGCGCGCACGCCCGGCATACCCCTCGTTCGCGCCCGCGGAAGTGGTAACCTGCGGCCCCTGCGTTTTGGCCGCGTCCTTGGTGATGATGTTGATCACGCCGTTCACGGCGTTCGCGCCCCAGAGCGTGCCGCCCGGTCCCCGAATCACCTCGATCCGGTCGATATCCTCGAGCGGCGGGTCTTGCACGTCCCAGTAGACGCCTCCGAACGTCGGCGAGTACACCAGCCGCCCGTCGATCAGCACCAGCATCTTGTCGTTGAACGTGTTGCTGAATCCACGCGCGCTCACCAGCCACTCATGCGCGCTCTGTTGCACCACGTACAATCCCGGCACCATGCGCAGCGCGTCCGGCACCGACGAAAATCCTCCGCGCCGGATGTCGTCTCCGGTAATGACGTAGATCGCGGCCGGCGCCTTCGACAGCGTTTCGGCCTTCTTCGAAGCGGACGTCACCTCGACCTTCATCAGGTCCTCGATACTCAGATTCGTCAGGTCCGGCCCGGTCGATGCACCCGTGCTGGAAGCCGCTGCGCCTGCGCTCGAGGAAGCGACAGCCCGCCCGCGCGCAGTCGTGCACACGAGCGTGAAAAGCGCGATCGCGCAGGTCGCGACGATGATTCTGGCCGGCGATTTGCCGCCTTCGGTTTGGTTCGACGTATCGATATAGTCTTGATCGGATCAACGCAGGTTTGTCTCCAGCGATTCGCGGGAAAATCAAAGAAAAATGGTGTTTTCAGCAGATTTTCAACGGAGGGCGGCCGACAAATTCCGCACAATTGTGCCATCCGGCACGATCTGTTTCGAACCGGTACGCGTTCCTGACTTCCGGCGGAGCCGATGGGTGGAAGTGTGGGCTCTTAGCCGTCGAAAGGCCGCTCGAATAGCATCTTCGGTTCTTATGTAGCTCACCGCGCTTTCTGCGGTGAGCACGGGGTGCCGGTGGAAGCGTGGGCCTTCAGGCCCTCGAAGAGCGAAGCTTATAAGTGTGGCTTTAGCCATAGGGGGTGCGGCGTCAATTTCAGCCCGGGAGTACGCCGACGAATACGAAAACAATACCGCCTCTCAACCAGAAATCTCTTTACGGGATTCCGCCAAATGTCGCTCGCTATCGGACCGCGCTAATTAGCCGCCCGACATTGCCCATCACGCGCAGGCCATCCGCGCGCCCCTCAAAATACCGCGCATTGATTTCGTCGGGGCCAAGATCCTCAACCGAACGAAACCCGATCTGCCTGAGCCGCTCCGCCAGCGCCTTGGGCTCAAAGGACGTGCGAAAGGGCTCGCCGGTCGATTCGACGCGCCGCGAAAGGGCGTCGAGCGCCATTCGCTCGATCAGGCCGAGCGATTCGCGCGGCACCATGTAGTCGAAAACGATTCCGCCGCCCCGCGGCAGCGGAGCGACAAATCGAAGCGTCGCGTCAACGGCTTCCTCGGTGAGGTACATCGACACGCCGAGCCACGAGAAAAATGCAGGCTTCCCGCGATCGAATCCGGCGTTGCGCAAACCCTCTGCCAGCGTCTGCCGCTCGAAATCCACGGGCGCAAACGTCACCGACGGCGGAATCGCGATCTCGGTCGCTGCGAGCTGGCGCCGCTTCCATTCCTGCGTCGCCGGGTAATCAACTTCGAAAACCCGCAGCACCGTTTCGGCATGCGGATTCCGGTACGCGAACGTGTCGAGCCCCGCGCCCAGCACCACGTATTGCGCCGTGCCGCGCTCGATCGCTCGCGCAAGTTCGTCCTCCGCATACCGGCTGCGCGCCGCCATGAACGCGCGCAGTGCCATCGACACACGGTCGCGGCCCATTCCTTCGCCGCCCTCGAGCCGTTGGATCAAACCCGGCCCCAGAATCTTCAGCGCGATCGGATCGTCCAGCACCTTCGGCTCGTCGACAAGCTGGTGCGCCGCGCGCCTCATCGCCACCCGCAGCGCCGTATGGCTCGGCCTCGCCTCTTCCATATGTGCAGTTTACAGGATTCGGTTGTCTCTCCAGGAGCAACAATCAACGTCACCCGCGACGATGGACAAGTTCGTGGAAACTTCTTGACCGCCCTGCCCGTATTCCAGCCAGGGCTTTACGCGAGTACACTGGGCGCCTTCCCATCAGGGAGGAAACATGAAAGCGACCCGCAATCCTGGGAGAGTCGCCGGGCTTTGGTACCTGGCGCTCACGATCTTCGGCCCGCTGCACCTGATTTACATTCCGAGCAAACTCTTCGTGCCGGGCAATGCAGCCGCAACCGCTGACAATATCGCGGCCCATGAGTCGCTCTTTTGCCTCGGCATCGCAACCGACCTGATCTGCGCCGTGATCTTGATCTTCCTTGTGCTCGCGTTTTACCGGCTGTTCAAGGGAGTAGACCAGAACCTCGCCGTGCAGGTGGCGATCTTCGGGGGCGTGATGCCGGCCGTGATCTACTTCGTCGGCGTGGTGAACGACCTGGCCGCCCTAACCTTGGTGCGCGGCTCCGATTTCCTCTCCGCATTCGACAAGCCTCAGCGCGACGCGCTGGCCATGCTGTTCCTCCAACTGCGGGACCATCAAAACACCGCCGCCGAAATCCTCTGGGGATTGTGGCTGATTCCGCTGGCGATCCTCGTCTATCGGTCCCGCTTCCTCCCGCAGTTCCTCGGCGTGTGGCTCGTGATCAACGGCCTCGCCTACTTGACCATGAGCTTTACGGGCATACTCCTGTCGCAGCAGTACCAGCAAAAGGTCTTCACCTACTCGCAGCCCGCGCTCGCCGGCGAGCTGGCGGTCATGCTATGGCTCGTGATCAAGGGAGCGAGGCCGCCGGTCGCCGCGCAGCCAGCTGGAGTGCCATAGCGCGGCGCGTCCGCGCGCAAGGCTTAACGCCGAGAAACACGAACATCGCAGGGTTGAGAGTCGTGAGGCGAATCAAAGAAGAAACGTAAAGTTCAGGATGAGGTGCTTGCGGCGCGAGAAATTTTCTTGAGGTGCAAAATCCAGCACAATTTGGCGTTTTGTGGCTTTTTTCGGCCCGGCTAAGGCCCCGCTAGGGGGATCCTCGATCCCCGTCTTATTGAAATGAAATTTAGGGTTTCGTCGCGGTTACTTGATCTCCATCACTTCCTTTTCTTTTGAGGCGGAGAGGTCTTCGATCTTTTTCGTTTCGGAATGAGTGACCTTTTCGAGTTCGTCGAGCGAGCGCTTCTTGTCGTCCTCGCTGATCTTTTTTTCCTTCTCGAGCTTTTCGATCGCTTCTTTGATGTCGCGGCGGATGTTGCGCACCGACGTGCGGTGGTTTTCGAGAACTTTGTGGATGTGCTTCACGAGATCCTTGCGGCGCTCTTCGGTGAGCGGCGGAATCGGGACGCGAATCACTTTGCCGTCGTTCGCGGGATTGATGCCGAGGTCGGAGGTGCGAATCGCCTTGTCGATCAGCGCGACCGCGCCCGGGTCCCACGGCGCGATTACGATCATCATGGGGTCAGGAATGTTCACAGTGCCGAGCTGATTGATCGGCATCGACGTGCCGTGATAATCGACGCGCACGTGATCGAGCAGCGCCATGTTGGCGCGTCCCGTGCGGATTGCGGCGAGATCCTTGCGAAAATCCTCGACCGCCTTTTCCATGCGCGTTCGCGCTTGCGCGATCGCGTCCTTGCTGGTGGCAACCGTGCTCATCGAAGAAATGACCTCCTACTATGGGCGCTCGTGCGATCCCCGGGGCTGGCGTCTTACGGCGGGGTTCCCTCGCTTCTCTCGGGACAAGTAAAACCCCGCCCTTCCACTTAGTCGGCGGCGACGGTTGAGCCGACGCGCTCGCCGAGGACGACCCGCTTCAGGTTTCCCGGCACGTTCATGTTGAAAACGACGATCGGCATTTTGTTGTCCATGCAGAGCGAAATCGCCGTCGAGTCCATCACCGAGAGGCCCTTTTGCAGGACGTCGAGATACGTGATGCGGTCGATCATCTTCGCGCCCGCCACTTTTTCCGGATCGGCGTCGTAGATGCCGTCAACGCGCGTCGCCTTCAGGATCACCTGCGCCTTGATTTCCATCGCGCG
This sequence comes from uncultured Acidobacteriota bacterium, assembly GCA_963740095.1. GTDB lineage: Bacteria > Acidobacteriota > Terriglobia > Acidiferrales > UBA7541 > Palsa-295. Next base: position 28,117 of record CAVUDN010000016.1, on the reverse strand, counting down.
CAGGGCTGCCGCCGTGTCCGTGGAAAAATAGGGATTGCCGGTGCCTGCCGCGAAGATCACCACGCGCTGCTTTTCGAGGTGCCGCGTGGCGCGCCGCCGGATGAAGGGCTCGGCCACCTGATGCATTTCGATCGCGCTCATCAGGCGCGTGTGGCATCCCACTTTCTCGAGTGCGTCCTGCAGTGCGAGGCCATTGAGCACCGTCGCGAGCATGCCCATGTAGTCGCCGGTCGCGCGGTCGATCTCGAGTCCCTGCTGTCGCGCGCCGCGAAAAATGTTGCCGCCGCCGACGATCACCGCAATCTCGATGCCGAGGTCCTGAACGTCTTTTACTTCGCGCGCGATGCTCTGGATTGTTTTCGCGTGAATGCCAAAATCATCGGGACCGGAAAGCGATTCGCCCGAAAGCTTGAGAACGATGCGCTGGTAGACCGGTGTTTCCCCGGCCGCGCCTTCGGTGCGTGCCTGCTGTGGTGCAGCCTTCATCGTGTTTGGCGACCGCTCCTGCCCCCGGGGCATTCTAGCAGAGAATCGGCGCGGGCTGGCGGCCTCGTGAGCGCGCCATGTAGCACTCGCCTCCGGCCGGCGTTTCTTTCTTCCTTGCGGAGGGCAAATGGCGCACCAAAAGAAGGCGGGCGAGACGCCGGCGCTACGTGGTTTTCGGAGCGACCTTGGCTATACGGAGGCAGGCGTTTCCGGGGCTTCCGGCGTCTCTGCGCCGGTTCCGGCGCCGTCCATTTCGCCGACCTTGAAGCGCGAGAAGCGGCGGATGGCGATGTTCTCGCCGAGTTTCGCGATGGCCTGGTCGACCAGCTCCTTGATCGTGGTGCCTTCGTCCTTGATGAAGTGCTGCTCGTAGAGGCAGTTCTCTTCGTAGAATTTTTCCATCTTGCCGGTGACGATTTTTTCGACCACGTTCTCCGGCTTCCCGGCGGCAGCCGCCTCTTCGCGGTAGACCTGCTGTTTGCGGTCGAGGATCTCCTGTGTCACTTCCTCGCGCCGCAGGTACTTCGGGTCGAGCGCGGCGATGTGCATGGCCACGTCGTGGCACAGTCCTTGAAAATCGTTCGTGCGCGCGACGAAATCGCTCTCGCAATTGATCTCAACGAGCACACCGATCTTCCCGCCCGCGTGAATGTAGCAGCTCACGAGGCCCTCGGACGTCGCCCGCTGCGCCTTCTTGGCCGCGGCCACTTGCCCCTTTTTTCGGAGAACGGTGATGGCTTTCTCGATATCGCCGCCGGACTCGATCAGGGCCGCGCGGCAATCGGAAAAGCCCGCGCCGGTTTTGTCGCGCAGTTCCTTCACGAGCTGCGCGGGTATGTTCTTTCCTGGATCAGGTGCTGTCGCCATCTCTTCTCTCAATTCCCTGTTGGCTGGATTTAAAGGGGATCGCCGGACTGCAATTCGCACAACATCCGCATCGCAATTCCACCCTGTTTGCGTTCCGACGTCCAAATTATCAGCTAAATTCTACCGGGCCGAGCCTTCGTCATCTGGCACAGGAGTAGGAACTTCCTCGGCGGGAGCCGCTTCTGCTACTTCACCCTCGACGAAATCGCCTTCCTGCTTCTCGTATTGTTCGTACGCGCTCGTATCGACGTAATCGGGGCCTTCTTCGCCCGGCACGCCTTCGGCCTTCTGATCGGCGATCTGCGTCTGCTCGAACGACTGGCGCCCCGAGAGAACCGCGTCCGAAATCTTCGACGTGAACAGGCGAATCGCGCGCAGCGCGTCGTCGTTGCCGGGGATCACCCAGTCGACGAGCGTCGGATCGCAGTTCGTATCGACAATCGCGACCACCGGAATGCCCATCCGGCGCGCCTCGCGCACCGCGATCACTTCCGCGTTGGGGTCGATCACGAACATCGTGTCCGGCAGCGTCGTCATGTTTTCGACGCCCGAGAAATTCTGTTGCAGGTGCTTCAATTCGCGGTCGAGCCGCGCCGCTTCCTTTTTGGAAAGCTGCGCCATGCGCCCGTCTTCGGACATGGCCTTCAGCAGCTTCAGCCGCTTGATGGATTTCTGCAGTGTGACCCAGTTGGTGAGCGTCCCGCCGAGCCAGCGGTGGTTCACGAAAAACATTCCGCAGCGCTCCGCCTCTTCCTTGATGGCTTCCTGCGCCTGGCGCTTGGTGCCGAGGAAAAGCACGCTCTTGCCCTGCGCCGCTTGTTCGGCCACGTAGCGCGCGGCCTCGCGGAACAGTTTCAGGGTCTTTTGTAAATCGATGATGTGAATTCCGTTACGCTCTCCGAAAATGTACTCCTTCATTTTCGGGTTCCAGCGGCGCGTCTGATGGCCGAAATGCACGCCGGCCTCCAGCAGCTCCTTCATTGTGATTTCGACTCCCAAAGTACCTCCTCCCTTTCAAAGGGATGCTTGTGTCCCTAGCTTGCTGCCTAAGGACGATTCCGGCTTGCCGGAACAGCATCCTTTTTTGCCGGTCCTTCCCGGCCGTGAATTTCCCGCCCCGATTTCCCGACGCGGGCCTTGCATCCAAACAAAACCGATCGACTAGCGCTTGCTGAACTGGAAGCGGCGGCGTGCGCCCTTTTGTCCGTACTTCTTCCGTTCCTTCATGCGCGGGTCGCGCGTCAAAAATCCATTCTTGCGCAGCGCGGGACGCAGCTCCGGGTTCAGCCTCGAAAGAGCCCTCGACAATCCCATGCGCACGGCTCCGGCCTGGCCGCCCACTCCGCCGCCCTTCACCTGCGCGTGTACCTCGAGCTGATCGTGCATCTGCGTGAACTTCAGCGGCTCGGTGGCCGCGATGTTCCACGCGACGTTGCGGAAATACTCGTCCACCGGCCGGCCATTGACCGTGAACTGGGCCGGGCCCGGCTTGATGTACACGCGCGCGACCGCTTCGCGGCGGCGTCCCGTGCCATAGTGCTGCTTCACTGTGCCTTCAAAATTCGCGGCTGAACTCAACGTTCCCCCTTCTTCGATGACTGCCCGTATCGCGCGGTCGCGGACTCGTCCGCGCAGCGCAAAATTCCCGAAATTTTTCCCGTCAGTTGTTCTTAGAGCGCAAGCGGCTGGGGCTTTTGTCCGGCGTGGCGGGCAAGCGCTTCCTTCCCTGCGTATACGCGCAACTTCTTGGCGCGACGTGCGCGGAGCTTGTTCTTCGGCAGCATCCCGAGCACCGCCTCGCGGATCACCTCTTCGGGACGCTTCTCGAGCATTCGGCGGATCGGAATTTCCTTCAGCCCGCCCGGATAACCGCTGTGATGGCGGTAAACCTTCTGGTCGATCTTGTTTCCCGTCAACCGCACGCGCTCGGCGTTGATTACCACCACGTGGTCTCCACAATCGAGACTCGGTGTGAAACTCGCCTTGTCCTTACCAATCAGAAGTCTTGCAATGCGCGTCGCCAGGCGCCCCAGCACCTGTCCTTCGGCGTCCACCACGAACCAATCTTTGCCTACCGTGAGCGCTTCCGCCTCCCGGCCCTTCGGAACATACGTCCGCATTCGCCCAGTCTACCTTTCCATCTAGAGACAAACGCTAACTATAGCGTACACCGCTTGCCCCGTCAACGACGGTCTCTGACTGCCTGCGATGCTGTAGTTCCCGGCTCGTTAATCACTTAGCCTCAGCTCACTTGCGAAGGTCTCTGTAAACGAAATGGCACGTAGTACGCTTAAGGCATGTCCCTGATTGTCATACTGCTGTTCCTAGTCCTGCTCGGGATTTTCATTTCAGGACTGCGGATCGCGCGCGAGTACCAACGGGCCGTCGTATTTCGGCTGGGCCGCTACAACAGCCTGCGCGGACCAGGACTGTTCTGGCTGATTCCCCTTGGGATCGAAAACGAAACGCGTATCGACCTGCGTGTCGTCACAAATCCGATCGAGCAGCAGGAAACCATCACGCGAGATAGCGTGACCGTGAAGGTCAACGCGGTCCTGTGGTTCCGGGTGAGCGATCCTAAGAAAGCTGTCCTCACAGTGGAGAATTTTCGCGCCGCTGTGCAGCAGGTTGCGCTGACGAGCTTGCGCAATGTGATCGGCCAGCACGATCTAGACGAAGTGCTCAAGGAGCGCGACAAGATCAACGCCCTGCTGAAGAAGAATGTTCTCGAGAACACCACTGCCTGGGGAGTCACCGTCGAGTTATTGGAAATGAAGGACGTCGAGATCCCGCAGGACATGCAGCGGGTGATGGCCATGGAGGCCGAAGCGATGCGCGAGAAGCGCGCCCGCATCATCAAGGCGGACGCCGAATTGGAAGCCTCACAGAAGCTCGCGGACGCAGCACAATTGATGGTTGGGAATCCCGCCGCGCTTGAATTGCGCCGGATGCAAATGGTTGCCGAGGTGGGCGCGGAGAATAACAGCACCACCGTGATTATGATGCCGGCCGACTTCGTCCATTTTGCAGGGAGCCTGTCGAAGTTCCTCGAAGGAAAGAGCGGCGCGTCAGTCGAATAAGTCGACCCACGCCTTGCTTCCCGCGTACTGTACTTCAGGCGTCAACGAGGCTCTCCGGACCTCGCGCGAGCGGCACATCCCTTAATTTTTTCAGATGGATGGCTGGGCGCACATCTTCATATCACAGCCTTGCGTGACCGGCGTCACGTCGGTACGGAAGGCGTCGATCCATAGTGCCATCGTCAAAGGCCTACAGAGCTAACAGAGGGTCAATCCCATGGAAAAAATACCGAAGGTTCTGTTCTTCTCGAGAGGAAGTGCGTCGCGGGGCCAAATGGCCGAAGGATTTCTGCGCTCCCTAGCGGGCGATCGATTTATTCCGGTGAGCGCGGGAGCTGACGCCGCGGATGTGAATCCGCTGGCGGAGGAGGTGATGCGTGAAGTCGGAATCGATATCTCTGCCCAGAAGCCGCGCGAGGTTGGTTCTCTTTTCCACGAGACTTTCCACTTCGTGGTGGTTCTGAGCGACGAGGCTCGCGAGCGATATCCCCTGTATCCCTTCACCCGGAGACTGCTCAAGTGGTCCGTGCCGAACCCGGAGATTGCGGCCGGCGAACTCGAAGCGCAAAAACAGATGTTCCGCCAAGTCCGAGATGAGATGAAAATCCAAGTGGAGAAATTAATTCAAACGACAGGCGCTCCTGCCAATTCCTATTCCGCCGCAGCGTGAAGGCTGTGGCCCGGCCGTCGATTGGCCATGCGCGCTTGCCGACCGATTGCCATAAGACGCCGCGCGGGAATTTCTAGGGTTCGGGCGGTGCGTCTGCCGAGTAGCCGTTCGGATAGAAATGGTTCGCGGTGATATACGGCAAGAAGCGTGCGCCGAACCAGATCGTATTGTTCTTCTCAACTTCCACTTTGGGCAAGCTCCAGTTCATCTGCGGTTCGGGGTAATACGTGAATGTTTTCGTGTCGGGATCGTAGCGCACCAGCGAATTCTGCGGCTGATCCGTGATCCAGAGCTTGTCGGTCTTGTCCGGCCACACGTCGTAGGGATTGGCGCCCTGCGTGGGCATCTTGATTTCGGTCATCTTGCCGGTGACGGGGTCGAGCCGCCCGATGATTCCCGTCGTATATTCCGAGAACCACACGATGCCCTTCGAATCCACTCCAAGGCGGCGAATCTGGCCCCAAGACGACGGCGCATAATACTCCGTGTACTCCTCGGTCTTCGGATCGAATTTCGTGACTTGTCCCTTGCTGTATCCCGCGCCCCAAATCGTATCGTCCACGCGATCGACCGCTAGGCCGTAGATCAAATTGTCCGGCGTGGGCGTCTGCCATTCGTGGACCGCGCCGGTTTTCGCCACCAGCTCGCCCACTCCGCCCGGGCCCTTCACCATCCCGAACCAGACGTTGTCGTCGTTGTCCGTGACGACCTGCAACATGCCGCCGCGCCGCGGAACGTAATGGCGAATCTGCTTGCCGGTCTCGGGATCGAGTTCGCCCAGTTGCCCGCCGACAATCTCCGCCCAGAACACGTGCCCCTCTTTATTCACCGTGATGCCATGCATGAAGACGTACGGGTCCGGCCCTTTCAGCGGATACACCTTGAAGCGCTTCGCCGGATCGAGCTGGGTGGGATCGAGATGAATCATGGCGTTCGCCGTCGGGTTCGCGTACCACACGCCGTCCGGCACGATGAACGGATCGTGCAACAGTTGCGGCAGCGCGTGCCCACCCATTGCCGACGGATCCTGCGCCGTCACTCCGTCGATTTCATTTGCGCCAATCACGTCGCCTCGAAAGGGCGGCCGCGGGAAATTGTCTGGAATGTCGTAGGAAACGTAGATCGCCTTCCCGAGCGCGTTCTCATCGAGAATCGGCGGATCAACTTTCAGTCGCTTATCCGGCGTGCTTGGACCAAAATGCGTCGCGAGATATTCCGCGATCTGATCTTTCTGCGCGCCCGTAAGGTAGGTGTGGCCGAGATTCGTGGCGAAAGCGTCGTCGGTCGGGCCCGTCTCCGTCATCCGCGCGATGCCGAGGCGGTAGCCTTCCTTGGTGCGGTGCATCGTGCCAAATTCCGGCCCATGGCATCCGGTGCAATTCGCCTTCAGCAAATCGCGTCCCGGTCCCGGCGGATACAGCTCGTCCATGCTGTCGACCCACACCGTGTTCGCCCGCACTCCGGGGCCGCCCATTGCCGCCGTCATTCCCTCGGTTGAGGCGCCCTGCGTTGCGCCGCCCCGGCTGCCGATCTTCGTGAGCGCGATGTCGGCGGTCTTTTCTTCACCCGGCGCGAGATCGATCCGGAGCGTGGGCGATGTAAAACCGGGCTCGAGCACGCTCACGTCATACGCGCCCCGCAGCGCTTGCGGGATCGTGTAGCGCCCTTTCACGGTGAACACCGTGTACCAAAGCTTGTAGGTGAGGTTGTGCGCCGTCACGCGAAATCCAACGACGGCGCCTTCGTTGGCCGTCACCGCGCCCGAAAGCGTCCCTCGCGTTGGCGCCGGCATCTGTGCTCGCGATCCGACTACCGCGCAGAACATCGCCAGCACGACCGCTATTGCGCCGGCGAGGCGCGCGTTGCGCAAAATGTCGTTGCGGAGATGACGCAGGAGACTACGGAATATTGTTTTCATCGGCTCCCCCCGTTCACTCGACCTTCGGTGATCGGGAGAGTATCAGAAAACGCGCCCGGGAAGCTCGCCCCAGATTTGCCTGGAGCGAGCCCGCGCGGCGAAGGTGTGAATTGTGGAATTGCCGGTTACGGGCGGTTGGCGACGTTCATATTGTGGACGCCGGCAAAGATGGAAACGGCCGCGCCGGTCGATTGCGGCAGCCACCACATGCGGCGGACAAAGCTGTTGTGGCTGAGCTGCATGCGGCGCCCTGCGTAGTCCAGGGCCAGCGGGCAAACTTGCGTGGCGACATAGATCGCAGGCGAGGAAGCGAACGGCCTCAGCAGGGGATTCTGCTCCACCGCGCCGCTGGCGACGGCCTGGCGTGTGGTATAGGCATCGAACACCGCCGCGCCGTGCTGAGCGACCGACAGCGCGATCCACATCTTTCGAGATGGCAGCCGCTCGACTCCGATCCTGCCGATCGGATTGGCGGCGATGGGAGCATTCGGCAGATCGGTTACCGGCGTCGTTTCGAAATTCTGCCCGGGTTGCGCGGCAACGTTCATCGCAACCGCAGCTGGAGCCGTGTCGGCCGCTTTGGTGGCCGGGACGATGTTGGAAGAAGATAGCTGTTGAGCGCCCGCCGGCTGCGCGAAGGCGGCTGCGGCGGCTAGAAAGCCATACATTAGGGCGTATTTTTGAATCTTGCTGATTCGCATTTCGGAATCCCTCAGTGTCGGCTCGCATCCGCGACTGCGAAATGGATGCTTGCGACACCGTGAGATTAGCGGCGCGCTCCGCACCGGGCCATGGAGCTTTGCTCATATTCGAGTTGGTACCAAGGTCGTTACGCTTCGTTCTACGCACACCGGTACCACCGTCCTATAGCTAACCGCCGATGCAGCCTCTACAGTGGGCTTGTCGAACAAGCGTGATGGGGAGACAGGCGTGAGCACACAACCATGGTCGAGCCGCAGGCTCGAATTTGCGAGCGCTTCGGCCGCCAAAGCCAAACGGGACGCCCGCCGCAGGAAGCGCCTGCAAGTGTCTCTGCCCGTACATCTTTCGGTGTTCGATGCGCGCTTCCGGGATATCGAAGACGTGGGCGAGGTGATCGACTTCACGCGCGACGGCCTGTACTTCGCCACCTGCATGCCCCACTATTTCGTCGGCATGCGCCTTGAGGTCACTTTTCCCTATGGGGATAAGGTCGTGGCGCACAAAAAATTTCTCGGCTCGATTGTGCGCATGGAAGACCTCGGCGACGGCAAGAGCGGCGTCGCCGTGCGCTTCCTTCTGTAGCTCCTCGGATCCTCCCGGCCTTCAAAACACGCTTCGCATTTTGTCAGCACGTTCAATCCTCTCTGTGGAAATTCGGCGTCTATGTCAACGCAAAGTAGAAATGTCCGGTTTTGTGCCAGATAGAAATGTCCGCTTCCATGGTTTACGCCAAGGATGATCGGGAGGCGGGCTGTAGTGGGTTTTGATTTGGGTTGGGGGTTTTGGTTTGCGATCCGCAAGTTCTGGAGGCCGTAGGCCGGAAGGACTTGCGGATCGCAGCGCTTCCGGACAAGAGCGCAGCGGCAGGTAATGGCCGCGGAAGCGCAGCCAGTGCGTGCCGTCCAGCCGCTTTTCGATTTCGGCGCGAGCGCCGCGCAGTCCGACGCAGACCTCTTCGCGCCGCAGGCCCCATCGCTGGCCTTTCCAGACCACCGTGTGATCGGAGCCCACCGTCCGCTCGACGCGCACGCTGAGGATCTGTTCCAAGCGATGCTCGCGCTCCAGTCGCCGGTGAGCGTCACGGCCTTGCGCCGCCCGGACCGTGAAGCGCTTTTCCCAGAAGGGCCAGAAGGTGATTTCCAGGAAGCGATTGGCCCCTTCCAGCGTATCGATTCCCGCCAGACGCATTTCTTTCACCAGCCGGTCTTGCAGCGTGCCGAACAGCCGCTCGACGCGTCCCTTGGCCTGCGGCGAATGGGCCGCGATCCACTCGATGTCCAGTTCCGCCAGCGCGCGGCCGAACTGCGTGCGCGCGGGGGTGTCCTGCAACTGCTCGTGCCGCTGTGTGCTCCGCGTGGTCACAAACAGGCTGTTTTTGTCGGTGTACAGCGCCAGCGGCCTCCCGTATCGCTCCAGCCAGCCGCGCAGCGTGCGCAGATTTTCCTCGGTCGAATCGTGCTTCACTAGGCGGCCCCGCACCCTGCTGGTGGCATCGTCGATCATCGCAATCAGATGGCACGCCGGACCGCGCTCCTCCAGCCAGCGGAATGGAGAGCTGTCCATCATCACCAACTCGCCGAACGAGGAACGCCGTGGCCGCCACACGTGCACCGGCTTCCCTCTCCGGCGGCGTGTCTGCCACAGTTCGGCGGCGCTCATCCAACTGCGCAGCGTTTCGCGGCTCACCACGATCCCTTGGCGCGCTAGATGTTCGGCCGCCAGCGTAGGAGCGAAACCGGCATACCGTGCCCGGCCCAGCTCTCGCACCACGCGCTGCCGGACTGCCTCGGAAATCTTTCGATTCGAACGACAGCCTCGCAACCGATGCACGATCCCCCGATCTCCTTCGCTGCGCAGCCGCTCTTGCAAACGACGCACGTGACGATCGGTCAGCCGTAGCCGCCGGGCTGCTTCGACCTGCTTCAGATGCCCTTCTTCCACTTGTTGCAGCACCTTCAACCGCTCCCGTTCTCTCGCGCTCAACTCGATCCGCTCCGTTTCCATCCCGCCTCCCGCTTGGGATGAAACCGGACATTTCTACTTTGCACAAACCGGACATTCTCATTTTGCGGCGACAGAAATTCGGCGTCTATTGACGAGCACATAACGTCGCGTTAACAGGCGCGGAATATGCTCGCGGGGAGCGAGGGTTTCGATGAACGTGCTGTCTCTTCCGTTTGCAAACATCCCTCCCATGCCGCCCGAAGCTTTCGAGCGTCTCTTGCGGAGGGCCGCCGCGACTTGTTGCCTCGCGCGATTCAGAAATCAAGCTTCGCCGAAGGGAGTTCCCACAGTGAATCACTACGAGATCGGAGAAACGGCCGGCGCCATCTGGCAGGTGCTTTCGTGCGACGGGCCGCAGACGTTTGCCGCGTTAATGGAAGAGGTCGACGCGCCTCAAAGCATTTTCTTCATGGCGGTTGGCTGGCTTTCGCGCGAGGACAAGCTGCAAATCGAGCCCGCGAACGGCGATTACCTCATCAGCCTCAGGCAATAGAAGCGGGTCTGCCTGCGCGGAACGTGGTGATCGAGGCTAGCGGCGGGAACTGCGCGGTCGAAGACTGAGCCGGGCGGCAAGTCGCGTCGTGGCGACCTGCCGTACCCGGCGAGAAAAAATCCGTTTGGGCGAGGCGGTAGAAAAGCGGTCGATCAATCGGCCGAGGCGGTAACCCGCGAGCGCGACGAGAACTTGTCGTCTTCGCTGGCTTCGCCGGCCTTGTCGATCTCGATCGAGCCCTTGAAGTACGCACCGTCTTCGATCATGATCCGCGCGGTCGTCAGATCGCCGACCACCGAACCATCCTTCTTGATCTCGATGCGGTCGCGGGCGCGCAGATTGCCCTTCACGTTGCCGTAGACGACCACTTCGCGCGCGATGACGTCGGCCGTGAGCTTGGCGCTCGCGCCCACCGTCAGCTTGCGGTCCTCTAGCTGGACCAGCCCCTCGACGGTGCCGTCGATGTGCAGGTCTTCGTTGCCGGTAATTTCGCCCTTCACGTGCAGGCTCGTGCCGAGCCGCGCCGTGCCGCTGGTGCTGGCTCCGGAGCTCGTCGGATACGTATCCAGTGGTGCCATTTTCTTTGCCTCCCCAAAAGTGGATGCTGCCGGTACTGGTGCTGGTGGTGGTGCGACTGTCTGTCTAGGCTGCTGCGGGAGCGGCGTCCTAGAGGGAGTGTCTGGCTTCTTGTCTCCCCACATTTACCCTGCCTCCTTGTGCCCGAATGCGACGTGCTCTCAGCAAATTTCCTTGGACCGGGGATATCAATGTATTCCTGCGATTCGTCGGTGCCAAACCCAAAATGAAGCACTTGTGCCCGGGTCATCACCGCCCGAAAGGACAGGCGAAGCCCATCTGTTTGCGGATTCCCTTATAATTCTTGTAATGGCTCCTCCCAAATCAGAACTCCGGCGCCTCGCCAGGCGACGAACTCGGCCGCCTTGAATTGGAGCGTGAATGGCTATCCAGACAAGAAAATGTACTGCCGCTTGAGACCGCTTGGAATGAAGGCAGATTTTACGGGCAGGTGCTGAAGGGACATCGATCACTTACCCGCGTTCAGCGCGCGGGGATTTTACTGATCGGCCTTCAAATCGTCGGGATTGCGGCAGCGATGATGTTCGCTCCCGGCTGGATACTGCCGGACTTTGGGCCTTCGCTTAAGTCTATCTATCGAGGATTGCCGGCGCTTCCGCTCGTCTGGATACCGGTTCTTCTTTTGGAACTCGGGTTGGAGCTTCGACTCTGCTTCGTGGCGCTCCGGCGCCGCGCGAAACCGAGAGAGCCAGAAAACAATGCTGAGGAATAGTTTCTCGGTGGGACTCGATGACACCGAATCACGCGCTTCTCTAGCCCATTCGCCACTTCTTCAGTACTTGCGCAGCACTCCAACTACGCGGCCCTGGATTTTCACGTCCGCCGCGGACACGACGATCGGGTCCATCGTCGAATTGGCCGGCTGCAGACGAACCTTGCCGCCCGGCTCGCGATAAAATCTTTTCACCGTGGCGTCGTCCTCGCCCACCAGCGCGACCACGATCTCGCCCGGGTTCGCCACCTGCGTCTGCTCGACGACGATGTAGTCGCCATCGAGAATATGATCCTCGCGCATCGATTCGCCCTTCACCTGCAGGACGAAGCTGTTCTGCCCGCGCGCGAAATCCGCCAGCGAAATCGTCTCGTTGTCCTCGACCGCCTCGAGCGGGCGCCCCGCCGCGATTCGCCCGGCGAGCGGCAGCTCCACCGTGTGCCGATCCATGATTTCCTCGCGCACCGGCTTCGGCAGCTGCATCACCTCGATCGACCGGCTCTGGTTGTACCCGCGCCGGATGAATCCCTTTTTCTCGAGCGTCGAGAGATGCTTGTGCACCGTCGCGAGCGACGTCAGCTTCAGCGCGTGCGCGATCTCTTCGAAGCTCGGTGAGTATCCATTCTTGTTCAGGAAACTCACCAGGTAGTTCAGCACTTCCTTTTGCCGTTTCGTCAGCGACATCTTTCCCCCATTCATTTGCCGGCCTTCGCTCCGCTTTCTCCGCCGGCCTTCGCCTACACGTCGGGCGACCGGCTCTACTATATGGCGAATCAAAAGCGAAAGTCAATGGTACGCGGGTACAGGTCGAGGCCAGTTCCCTCATTCGGCCCGATGGAAACGCAAATCGCGTGTGTCACGTCAATAAGGCATAGAAAACTGCGATAGCGAATGCAGATTCTGCAAATCCGCGCGCTCGGTGTAGAATCCGCATGGTCGTGGGGGAATCGACGGAGGGATTGTTCATGAAAAATGGGAAGGTTGTGAATTCTTTGCTGTCGCGCAAACTCGCCGTCGTCGTTGCGGCGGGCGCGCTTACAATCGCGATCGCGACCGCAGGCCTCGCGCGATCGCCTCGAGCGCCGAAGGCTGCGGCCGACGGCGTATCGAGCAAGGTTATGGGCATGGCCTTCGACGGCCACTCGGTCTCGAATCTGGACAACTCGATCAAGTATTGGGAAGTGCTCGGTTACACTTTAACGAACAAGCCCGAATGGAAACTCGACAAGGAAGCGAACAAGCTTGACGGCACGCCCGGCGCGGAGCGTCGCACCGCGATCATGAGCGGGCCGAGTTCCGTCTCCCATGTGCCCTTCGTTCTATACCTCACCGAATATCGCGGCATCAAGCGCCAGGACTTCAGCGGTCTGGGGTCCAACGCTGTCGGCGGCGGCCACATCGATCTTACGGTCATGGACGACTGCAACCTCGTCATGGCCAAGTTCAAGGACATGGGAATGCTGAAGGTGCCACAGATGTTTTCCGCGCCGGCCAGGCCCGACGGAAAGCGTTCCTTCGTGTTCCTCGATGACCCCGACGGCTGGCTCGTCGAGTTGTTTGCGAAGCCGCTTCCGGTTCCGGGAGCCCCGCCCGAGGCGCCGAAGGTCTCGAATTCCAGCGCGACCACACAGAATATCGACCGGCTCGGCATTCAGGCCGGTTTCAATCACATCGGCCTCAACATAATTGACATGCCCAAGGAGCTGTCGTTCTATCAGGGCGTGCTGGGCGGAGACTACCCGGCTTTCACACCGGCCCCCGCACCGGCGCCCGGCGGCCGCCCACGCATGAACATGGAGAACGGCTGGTTCACGCAGGCCACCACGGATGGACAAGATGGACACCTCCGCGTCGAGCTGCTCGGCAGTGCGCAAAACGGCCAGCCGCCCGACCAGCAAATCTCCGATATCAACGTCAACTACATCGGCTTCCAGGTGACCGACATCGACGCCGTCTACGCTGCCGCGAAAGCGGATGGCGCCAAGACCGTGTCCGAAGGCGGCATCGTAAAGATGAAGGACGGCCGCGCCGTAATGTTGAAGGATCCGGACGTCGGCGACTTCGTCGAACTCTGGCAGGCGAAGTAAGCGTCTTCCCGGCGGCCGCGACTCCGGTCACGGCCGCCGTTCTTTTTTCACCCCGCCCTTAGCTGCTCTGGATCGATCTGCCGCTCGTCGGGCATAATTTTCTGAGCGCGTTTAATCAACGCCCGGAGTATTATTCCGCTTCTTCTTTCTTCCTCTGCGCTCTCTGCGTCTCAGCGGTGAACTGCACTTGCATTTTTCCCGCAAACTTCACTAAGCTTCCACGTCTATGCATAAACGAATCGCGCAAATTCTCGTCGTTCTTGGCAGCCTGATCCTGTTTGTCGGCGCTGCGCTCCATTCAACGGTGGGCTATCGCGCCATCTTTGGCCCTCTGCAGGGGACAACCGCGCCGCAGGAGAACGTGCAGGGGCTCAAAACGATCTGGTTCCTGTACGCGTGGCACAGCGTCGCAATCGGCATTGTCGCGCTCCTCGCGGCCTTCGTTCGGGGGTTGCCTCACCGCGCGATTTTGCTGGTCTGCGGAATCATCACACTAGGGGACGCAACCGCGACCTGCGCGGCCCTCGGTGTCTTTATCGGCGATGAAATCAGTTTTTCGTGTGCAGTCGCGTTCCTGGCTGCAGCCGCCCTTTCCCCTTCCGAGCAGCAGTAAACCTCGGGCGGTTGCGCCGGCTCCAAGTGCTGACCAAGCGAGCCGGCTCACGCGACCGACGTTTTGCCCCACAACATCGCCGTCGCCAGCCTCGCGCCCTCCGCCTGAGCGCGGAGCTTCGCCCACTGAATCGTCGGATGCACGCGGCGCGTGAATGGGCCCTGCGCGAAGCCGCAATCCGTTCCGGCCATCACGTTTTCGCGTCCGACAATATTTGCGAAGCACACCAGACGGTCCGCCACCAATTCGGGATGCTCGACCACGTTTGTCGCGTGGCTGATCACTCCCGGTATCAACACGCGCCCTTCGGGCACTTTCACGTTTTGCCACACCTTCCATTCGTGCTCGTGGCGCACGTTTGCAGCCTCGAATTGATAGCCGCCGACTCGCAATTTCAGGAGCAGGTCGACGATGTCTTTCAGCGGCACGTCGTGGACGTGAGGCGCGTTCCAGCTGCCCCAACAAATGTGATAGCGGATTCTCTCCTGCGGAAGGCCTTCCAGCGCGTGATTGAGCGCGTCGATGCGCAGCTCGACCCAATTCCGGTATTGCGCCAGCGTCATGGGTGGGACGAGCCGTTCGTATGTTGCGGGAACGAATGCATCGTCGATCTGAAGCCGGAGGCCGGCGTCCAGCACCGCTTTGTATTCCTCGCGCAAAGCCTCGGCCAGCGCGAAGAGAAGCGACTCGTCGTCCTTATAGTATTCGTTCACATAGAAAGGGAAAGCGCTCGCCGGCGCAACCAACGGCAGAAAAGCGTCTTCTACCTTCACTTTCGCGACAGCGGCTTTTAGATTGGCGATGTCGCGCTGTATCAGCGACTGCCCGATATAGCGGATCGGGCCCGTGCAAGCGTTGGTCGACGCGACGCCCCGAATCTTGAATCCCTGCGTCGGAAAATATTCCGCGTAAAATTCGGGGAACTCCGCGGCGTCACACCCCAGACCTCTCGTCGCGAGCGGATTATTCTTCTCCTCTTCCGTAGCCGGCCGCTCGGTGAAACCCGAAACACGCTGATGGATGTACCACGCCCAGTGTTCGGTCTTTCCGAATTCGCCGTCGCTGACGATGTCCACGCCCGCTTCCGCCTGTTGCCGCACCACTTCGGCAACGGATTCCTCAAGGCACGCGGCGTGCGCGGCGTGGTCGTAGGGACGGCCGCTCTCGATTTGCTCCAAGAAAGGGATGAGCTTGGGTGGCCGGACGAGACTCCCGACGTGCGTGGTCAGAATCCGGTTCTGATTGCCTGGCATGGCTTTCTCCTCAAATCGCCGCTCACGTTCGCCGGTCACCGCCCGCTTGTGGCCGCATCCATCTGCTGCTGTACCTCGCGCCTGAATTCAGAGGGATGCACGATTTTGTCGAATGGCTCGGGTGTTCCGCCGGTTCCGTGGATCACGACCGTTCCGTATCCCAAAATTCTTCCCATCGCCGGCTCGTCGATCGCGATGCTCTCAACCTTTGGCAGCATGATCTCGAGCGACCGGCGGCTCAACATGCCTGTCTTGATGATCACGCGCCGGTTTGTGACGCCGATCTCCGTCGCGTTTCGCTTTACGATGGCGGAGATGAGCACGATCGCAGCCACCAGCAGGCAAACGGCCCCGACAATGAGGAGATCATGCCGGAGCAAGCAGGCAGCGACTCCCGCGCCACCGATGAGAATGGCGAGCACAACCGGCCAGAACAGCACGCTCCAGTGCACGCCCGTCCGGTAGACGAGCGTTTCTCCCGCAACCAGATTTTTCTGCACGTAGCTCATACGGTCTCCGTCGAAATAATCGCACACAAGCGGCCGCGCAAGGCAAGCGAATCGCCGCGCCTTCTCGGTGTCTCCGTGATCTCTGTGCCTTCACTCCGTGACCTCTCTGTTACCACTGAACTGAATTGCAGTTTTCCCGCTCCGCTCGCGGTGCTACACTACTCTGTACACGCGAAGGTTTCGCGGCCACCGTTTGGTGCAGGGGAAGGGCGGGCGCGGCATCTCGCGCAATTCGTTGATCATCTAACGAAGGGTGGGGAAAACGGAATAGGTATGTCCACGACTTTAGCTCCGTCGCGCGTCCGCACGCGCGAAAAGCTCGACCAGGCCGTCATCCGGTTCTGCGGAGATTCCGGCGACGGCATGCAGATCACCGGCAGCCAGTTCACGAATACCGTCGCGCTCTACGGCAACGATCTCGCCACGCTTCCCGACTACCCGGCTGAAATTCGCGCCCCTGCGGGCACGCTTCCGGGCGTCAGCGGATTCCAGGTTCATTTCTCGTCGCACGACGTCTACACGCCCGGCGATAGCGTCGACGCGTTGATCGCCATGAATCCCGCCGCGCTGAAAACGAATCTCGCCGACCTCAAGCCCAACGGCATCCTCATCGTCAACGTCGACGACTTCGGCGAAACGGATCTGCGCAAGGCGCACATGACCGTGAGCCCACTGGAGGATCATTCGCTCGACGGCTATCGCCTTTTCCCCGTCGAACTCACCAAGCTCACGCGCGCCGCGCTGAAAGATCTCGGCCTCGACGCCAAGAGCGTCGATCGCTGCAAGAATTTCTTCGCCCTCGGCATGTGCTACTGGCTCTACAACCGCTCGATGGATACGACGCTCCGCTGGATCGAGGACAAATTCAAATCCAAGCCGGCGCTCGTCGCGGCGAATCGCACCGCCATGCAGGCGGGCTACAGCTATTGCGAGGCCACCGAAGCGTTTCAGGTCACCTACGAGATTCCACCCGCAAAGCTTGCGCCCGGCGTATATCGCAACATCAGCGGCAATGCCGCTCTTGCGATGGGGTTCGTCGCGGCGTCGCAGAAAGCGGGGCTTCCGCTTTTTCTCGGCTCGTATCCGATCACGCCCGCTTCCGACATTTTGCACGAGCTATCCACCTACAAGGATTTCGGCGTCATCACGTTCCAGGCCGAAGATGAAATCGCCGCGATCACTTCGGCGATCGGCGCGGCCTACGGCGGCGCGCTCGGACTCACCACGACCTCCGGCCCCGGCATGGCGCTGAAGACCGAAGCGCTCGGCCTCGCCGTCGCGGTCGAATTGCCGCTCGTGATCTGCGACGTTCAGCGCGGCGGTCCGTCCACCGGCCTCCCGACGAAAACCGAGCAGGCGGATCTGCTGCAGGCGCTCTTCGGCAGAAATTCCGAAGCGCCGATTCCGGTTCTTGCTCCCGCCACACCCGGCGACTGCTTCTGGATCGCGCTCGAGGCCAGCCGCATCGCGATCAAGTACATGGTGCCCGTCATCATTCTTTCCGACGGCTACCTCGCGAACGGCGCCGAACCCTGGCGCGTTCCCTCACTCGATCAGCTGCCTGAAATTCCGGTGCACTTCGAGACGAATCCCATCGACTTTCACCCGTATCGCCGCGATCCCGAGACGCTCGCGCGTCCCTGGGCGATTCCCGGTACGCCCGGACTCGAGCATCGCATCGGCGGCATCGAAAAGCAGGACGTCACCGGCAACGTCAACTACGAGCCGCTCAATCACGAGCGCATGGTTCGCCTGCGCGCCGCAAAAGTAGCCGGCATCGTGCAGGACGTTCCCGACGCCGTCGCCGCGGGCGACCCCTCGGGCGATCTGTTGATCGTCGGATGGGGCTCGACGCACGGCCCGATCACCGCCGCGCTCAGGGCGCAGCGCGAAAAAGGACGCAAAATCGGCCACGTCCATCTGCGCCACTTGAATCCGCTGCCGAAAAATCTTGGCGAGCTGCTCGGCCGTTACGACCGGGTTCTCGTTCCAGAAATGAACATGGGGCAGCTCCTGATGCTGCTGCGCGCGAAATATCTGGTCGACGCGCAGGGCTTCGACAAGATTCAGGGCAAACCTTTCAAACAGTCCGAGCTCGAGCGCAAGATCGAAGAGATCCTCGCGGCGGACGGGAGAATTTAATGAGCACGGCCACGCTGTTACCCACGCTAACGAAGAAAGACTTTCAGTCCGACCAGGAAATCCGCTGGTGCCCCGGCTGCGGCGACTACGCGATTCTCTCCGCCGTTCAATCCGTTTTCCCCGAGCTTGGCATCCCGCGCGAAAAATTCGTCGTGATTTCCGGCATCGGCTGCTCGAGCCGCTTTCCGTATTACATGAACACGTTCGGCTTCCACACGATCCACGGCCGCGCGCCTGCCGTCGCCACGGGCTTGAAAGTCGCACATCCCGATCTCGAAGTCTGGGTCGTCACCGGCGACGGCGATTCGCTTTCGATCGGCGGCAACCACACGATTCATATGCTGCGCCGCAACGTGGGCCTCAAGGTGCTGATGTTCAACAACCGCATCTACGGCCTCACGAAGGGCCAGTTTTCGCCCACATCCGAAATCGGCAAGAAAACGAAATCCACTCCATTCGGCACCACCGACCGCCCATTCAATCCGCTTGCGCTGGCCATCGGCGCAGGCGCTACGTTCGTCGCGCGCTCCGTCGACGTCTTTCAGCAGCACCTGAAAGACACGCTGAAAAAGGCGGCGGCGCACAAGGGCTCGGCCTACATCGAGATTCTGCAGAATTGCAACATCTTCAACGACCACGCGTGGGAAACGCTCACTGAAAAGGACGCGCGTACCGAACACATCGTCCAGCTCGAGCAGGGCAAGCCCTTGGTCTTCGGCAAGAATCGCGACAAGGGTATCCGCATGCGCGGTTTCGATCTCGAGATCGTCACGCTCGGCAACGGCAGCGGCGCCTCGGAAAACGATCTGCTCGTCCACGACGCGCAGAATCCGAATCCCGCGTACGCCTTCGCGCTCGCGCATATGGAAGAGCTGCCCGGATTCCCCACCCCGATCGGCATCCTGCGCTCGTGGGAAAATGTCCCGCGCTACGAGGACCTCATCTCCTCGCAGATTCGCGACATCCAGGCCAAACGCGGCAAAGGCGACCTCGCCAAGATGCTCCACGCCGGCGACACCTGGGAAGTGCGGGCGTAACCAGCGGCACCGTAGCCAATACTGTCAGTGTTCTTAACGCCTTTAGGCGGTCGGAGCTTCAGCTCCGACATAAAAGACCGCGCGAAGCGCGTTCCTCTTTCGATTTTCGATTTTCGATTTTCGGCTTGCAGTCCGCCAGCCTGGGAAATCAATTGCCGCTTGCATCGCTCTGCGGCGGCTGATTCTGCGCGACGACTCCATTGCCCGGCCTGACCGGTGGCATTTCCGCCAGCGCGTGATCGCGCGCCGCGACGAACGCATTCCAATCCTTTCGCCCGATCGGGTTTGACGTTGGCAGCTTCAGCTTCTCGAAATTCAAGAATGTCCCGTGCAGCTGGAGGCGGAAATCGAGATGCGGCCCGGTGGCCAGCCCCGTCATTCCAACGAGCCCGATATTCTGCCCCTGCTTCACGCGCTGCCCGTCGCGCACCAGAATCCGCGAGAGGTGCATATAAAAGGTCGTGTAGCCGTTCGCGTGCTGCACCTTCACCAAATTTCCGTCGCCGCCCTTGCGCCCCGCGAAAATCACCCTGCCGTCGCCGATCGTCTGCACCGGCGTCCCGGAGGGCGCGCCGTAATCGATGCCGAGGTGCGGGCGATATTCTTTCAGGATCGGGTGGAATCGGTGATAGCTGAAATGCGACGTAATCGGCGCCGCGAATTTCAGCGGCGAATGCAAAAACATCCGCTTCATCGACTTCCCCTCCGGCGTGTAATACGCCGGATCGCCGTACCCATCGTGGAAAAGGACGGCGCGATACGCGTGCCCGCCGTTGTCGTATTCCGCCGCGAGGATGCGCCCGTAGTCGGCCGTCTCGCCATTCGCAAGAATTTTCTTTTCGATCACCACGCGGAACGTGTCGCCGGGCCGCGGGTCGGTGTAGAAATCGAGGTCGTACGCGAAGATCGCCGCGATGCGCATCGCGAGTTCCGGCTTTTCGCCCGCGTCCGTCACCGCGTCGAAAAGCGAATCGTCGATCTTGCCCGCTACGCCGACTTCTTCGGTGGTCGATGGAATCGTATCGATCTCCGCGTGAAAGTCGGCGTTTCCAGGGGCGTTCGAATTGCCCGCAGCCGCCGGCGCGATCGAAAGGATATGGTCCTCGTCGATCCGGTAATCGACTTCCCTCAGCTCGCCCAGCACCGACCGCCCGATCTTCACCTGATTTCCCGCGCGCACATGGTGAAAGTCGAAAACCGATTTCGCGGAGGCCACCATGTTCGCCACCGTGCCTCCGTCGATACCCACTTTTTGCAGAAACGACGCAAACGGCACGCGCGCCGGCACCACCGTCTCGGTGAAAATGACGACTTGCTGCTGGATTCGTTTCGCTTCGGTCGCAGCAAGCGACGCCTGCGCGGCAATTTTGTTGTCAGCCGAAAATCGTGCATGGTAGGAGACGCCGATGCATCCCGCCGCAATCGCCAGAAACGCCGGCCAAAATATCGCTCGTCCCAAGTTTTTCCCCGTCACGCCTCGCCCTACCTCCTGTCCCCGTTCCTCGCGAATGCGCACCCAGCCTATCGCAGGGTCCGTACGAGAGAAAAGCGAAAATGTGAGCCGTGATTCGCGATGAGTGACTAATTGGCAGGCTTAAAGATGGGCACCGTGGCGAGCCGCGATTGACGAAGCGCTCCGGCAACTTGATTCACGAGCTCGTCGCGCGAAAACGGCTTGTTGAGGAAGCACGCGTCCTTCAGGAAATCTCCGTCCGTCTCGCCCGGATCGAGATATCCCGACATGTACACGACTTTCACTCCCGGCTTCCAGCGCAGCAACTCCCGCGCAAGTTCGGGGCCGCGCATTTTCGGCATCACGATGTCGGTGACGAGCACATCAATTGTGCCCTCGCGTGACGCAATCAGCATGGCGCGTTCGCCGTCCTCGGCCGCCAGCACGCGATAGCCCGCCGCCGCAAGGAATTCGCGAGCCACGTCGCGGACCGCGGGCTCGTCCTCCACCAGCAGTACCGTTTGCAGCGCGGCCTTGCAAACGGAAATATTCCGCCCGACTACATCCGAATCGATCGGGTCGTTCACATGCGGCAAGTAGACTTCGAATTTGCTGCCCGAACCCAGTTCGGTATCGACCCAGAGAAACCCGCCGGTCTGTTTTACAACCCCGTAGACGGTCGCAAGGCCAAGCCCTGTTCCCTTTCCAGGGTCCTTCGTAGTGAAGAACGGCTCGAAGATGTGGGCCTTCGTCTCGGCGTCCATGCCGATGCCGGTATCGACCACAGCGAGCTTCACGTAATCTCCCGGCTCGATCGGCGGACGCTCCCGCGCGAATTCCGGCGTTGCCGTCACATTTTCCGTTTCAATTGTGAGCTTGCCGCCGCGCGGCATCGCGTCGCGCGCGTTGACGCTGAGATTCATCAGCACCTGTTCCAGCTGCCCGGCGTCCGCTCGCACATGCCCCAGCGACGGGTCCGCGCGGAACACCACCTCGATATCCTCGGGCATCAGGCGCTTCAGCAATTTCGAGATGTCGTCCACCAGCGCGTTGACGTTGAGCACTTTCGGCTGCAACGCCTGCTTGCGGCTGAACGCCAGCATCTGCCGCGTGAGCGCCGCGGCGCGGTCTGCAGCCTTGCGAATCTGTTCGCCGCTTGTCAGCGCGGGGTCGCCGGACGCCATGCGGTCGACGATCAATTCGCTGTGACCCTTGATCACCGTCAGCAGATTATTGAAATCGTGGGCCACGCCGCCAGCCAGCCGCCCGAGCGCTTCCATCTTCTGCGATTGGCGAAGCTGGCCTTCGAGCTGCAGCCTCTGCCCTTCGTTTTCTTGCAGCGCCTTGCGCATGCGATCGAATGCGCGAGTCGCGTGAGCCAATTCGTCGCCACCGTGCGCGTGAAGCGGGTACTCGTAATCGCCGCGTTCAAGCGCGCGGAATCCCCGCAGAAGTTCCGCCAACGGCCGCGTGAACGCGTCCGAAATCGCGAACGCTAGCCCCGCGCCGGCGAGCACCGCAACGAGACCAAGCGCGAGCAGCAGATGGTTCAGCGCCGCCAGGAAGACTGTCTCCTCGCGGTAGGATTTCAGCACCGTGAGGCGCGCCACCGGCCCGGCGCCGCTGTTCAGCCGCTGCGAATCGGCGTAAAACTCTTCGTCGCCAACGTGGATTTGTCCAGACGAATTCTTCCGCAGCGCCTGGCCCGCTTCCGCTTCTTCGATTGGACGAAGCGTGCTGGCGACCACGTTTCCGTCGTAACTGAAAACAACCTCATTGTTGGAGATTCGTCCCAGATCGTGGACGGCGCGGTAATCGATCTCGCGGCCGACGATGACGGTGCCGGGTCCGCCGCCGATTCGCTCCAGCGCGACCTGATAGAGTGAACTGCCGACGCACCACCAGTCCGCCGTCGCGCCATTCGCCAGCGACCGCTTCAGCATTTCCCGGGCTTCCGCTGGTGGGAAAAGCGTCTCCCGGGAATGCAAGACCACGATCTTATCGGGCGTGTCCGCAACCGCGACCAGGTCGCTGCCGTCCGAGTCGAAAGGGTCGGCGGCGTTCAACAACGCTTCCGCATCCGGGTCGTTACCCTTTCTGTTCGGCGTTCCATCCTGATCGCCGGCCATGGCCGCCTTCGTGGCGAGCAGGTCGGCCTTCCGAGCCAGGACGTTTTGCTTCTGGCCAAACAGGACGTCGAAGGTCAAGAGCGAGGTGTGGGTGCCTGCCACGAGCTCGTGGCGGGCGTGGTCCTCGCCCGAAAAACGCACGGCGAATAGGGTCGCACAGCTCAGTCCCGCCGTAACGAGCACCAGCAAGCATAGCAGCTTCGTGCGTAACCTTAATTCGCTCAGCAAGTTAGGAGCTTTCCAAGACACGAATGTGTGTCCCCAGGGCTAGAATGGATTCCGGTGCTCGGCCGATGGAGTTTCGACTTTGCCCCACCCATCCCAAATGCGAAATAGCGCCTCCGTACCCCTTTGGCACAGTACGTCTTGGCTAGGGGTAGGCGACCGGGTCGGGTAGATTGGGGATGCTGCGGGGTGTTTTGCCGAATGCCCGCATGGGGCGCGATTTCAGCTATACGCGATTTCGCGGAGGCGGCCGCTCGCGACATCGTAGACGAAGCCGCGGACGGCGATGCTCGCGGGAATCCACGGATGCGAGCGCAGTTTCTGTAGCTGGTGCCGGACATTCTCCTCGATATTCTGGAATGCGTAGAAGAAGGCGGGGGCGACGGCGGCCGTTCCCGCGCGATTCTGGATGCGCGTGCGCAAGTCCTGCTCCGTGGTATGCATCAATCCGCAATCGGTGTGGTTGATGACCATAAATTCCTCGGTGTCCAGCAGGTAGTGCGAGACGAGCAGCGAGCGCAGCGCGTCGTCGGTGACGATTCCCCCGGCGTTGCGGATAATGTGCGCATCGCCCTCGCGCAGGCCCATCGTGCGGATCGAGAGCCGCGTGTCCATGCAGGTCAGCACCGCGAGCTTGCGCTCGGGACGCGGCGTCAGCCGCCGCAATTCGTGCGTTCGCGAATAGAATTCGTTTGCGGCGAGAACTTCGTCGATCGCGCTCATAGGCGCACAGTGTAACGTAAAAGCGGCGCGGCACGAGGTCGAAGGGCAAGACGAACTGCAACGGCAAACCTAAACATTACGCAGAGAACGCGGAGAAAACGCAGAGTAGGCAGAGGAAGCGAGGTTCCGGTCTTCTCCGCGGTCTCTGCGCCTCCTCTGCGCTCTCTGCGTAATGTTCGGGGCTTTCTTTGCGTCTTCGCACTGCCGCCGCCCGCGCGCTTCGGCCAGTGCGCCGTCCCTGGGCGAAAACTGTACTCGCGGCCAGCTTGTTCCTCGCGCCGCAATCTGCGAATGTGGATGCGGCGGCAATAGCCGTCCGCCCTCTCGACGAGGGCCGAACGCTCTTTGAAAATTCGGGATCGCGAGCAGACATTTCGCCCGAGGAATTGTTTGTGTGGCTCACCGTTGTCTCCGCGATGAGGCTTCCCGCTGATCGGCTCCGCGCTCCCAGCGCCTCCTCAGCGTTCTTTGCGTCTTCTCAGCGTTCTCTGCGTAATGTTTGGTTTGTTTCGGCGCTCATTTCTAATCGACATTGTGGCGATTAGAAATCGCTGTAACTCGCAGAAAACACACGAAGGGGGTACGTTCTAATCGACACACTAACGGGGCCCGCGGGGCGAGAAATTCTCTGGGTCAACTGCCTGCCAGGCGGCGCGCGGTCTCGCCGAGCCGCTCGAGGTTCTCCTTCGATATCACGGCGTCGACGCCCACGCTGCGGGCCGTCCGTTCGACGTCGGGATCGCCGTAGAGGGTAAACAGGATGACGCGCACGTCACTGACCGCGCGCTTGATGGCCGATGCGGCTTCCAGGCCGTTCATCACCGGCATGCCGAGATCGAGGATCACGAGGTCGGGCTGGAGCCGTTTCGCCTTCTGAATCGCCTCGCGGCCGTTTTCGGCCTCGCCCACGATTTTAAATCCCGATTCAGACTCCAAAACATCGCACACCATGCGGCGCATCAACGGAGAGTCGTCGACGACGAGAACGTGGGCTGGGGATGGGAACATTTCTCCTGGCGATCATTTTGCCCGGGTCGAACCGTTCGACGCCGACTCCGGATATCCCATGGTTTCGATTTGCATGCGTCGCAGATTGTGGATCGCATCGGCAATGGCCGCGCGCTCGATGTGGCCGTCGGTGCTGATCCTTAATGCTTGTAGGCGGTTGACGATGGCGATCTCGGCAACGTGCAGGCTTTCGCGGCGTTTCTGTTGGTCGGTCTCGAACAGGGCGGCTTGATATTCCGGCTGCCAGTCCGGAAAGGTGATTTCATCTTTAGAGTGCATCGGGCAAACTCCTAGATCGGAGGCGGCGCAATGGATTGTAAAGACGCGCCTAGAATACAAAATTCGCAAAAAAAATGTCAAGCGCGTCTATTGATCGCGGCGGCGCGGGAAAACTTTCGTGGTAGCTTGTAAAGTCGCGATGACGCCAAATCCTGATTACGCTGCGATGCTCGAGATTGCGCTCGCCGAGGCCCGCAAGGGGCTCGCCGAGGGCGGGCTGCCCATCGGCGCGGCGATTTTCGACGCCAGCGGGAAGCTCGTCGGCGCGGGCCACAATCGCCGCGTCCAGGACGGCGACCCTTCGATGCACGCCGAGACGAACGCCTTTCGCAACGCCGGCCGGCAGCGCAGCTACCGCAACCTGATCATGGTCACCACGCTCGCTCCGTGCTGGTATTGCAGCGGGCTGGTGAGGCAGTTCGGGTTCGGGACACTGGTGGTTGGCGAAAGCCGCAATTTTCAGGGCGGCGTAGAATGGCTGCGCTCGCTCGGCGTCAACGTGATCGATCTCGATTCGCAGGAGTGCGCCGCGCTGCTTTCCGCGTACATCGAAAAGCACCCGAAAATCTGGCACGAGGATATCGGCCAGGAATGAATAGGTGACAGGTCGCAGGTTGCAGGCCACAGGTGACAGAGTCAGGCGGCAGCCGATCAGCGAAACCGTAGAATCCACCGCAGAGACGCGGAGGGCGCTGAGAAAAACGGGAGGGGCTTTTCGCCGCTTATTACCACGACGTCGCAGGGTTTCCTGTCACCCGCAACCTGGGACCAGCCACCTATTTCACTTTCCTTGCACGAATTGCAGCGTGTAGGCCGAGGTCGGATCGAGCTGCTTGTCGATCACCTTCAGGTCGATGAGCTGGTCGTACATCGTTTGCCACCGCGCTGGATCCATCTGGCCGATCTGCGCGCCGCTCGCATCCCTGCCAGTAACGAAATTGCCGTCGCGCAGCGCCTGCCACGTAAAGTGCATCCACGCCGCATTGAGCGCGGGATTCAGCTCCGCGATGGCAGCATTCGCCGCCGCGGGATCTCGCAGGTACTCGCGCCAGCCCTTGATCGACGCGCGCACGAATCCCGCGACCGCCTCCGGATGCTGCGCCAGAAACGCGCGCGACGTGAACATCACGCGGTACGGGTTGTAGCCAGCGTCGCTCGTCAGCAGGACGCGCGTCGCGATTCCCGCCTGCCGCGCAAAAAACGGCTCGGACGTGGCGAACGCCTGCTGGACGTAGTTCGGGTCGGCGACGAAATTCGCCACGTTCATCATGGCGGGCACTTCGTGGACGTTGTTGAGGTTGCAGCGCTTCACGATGAACTCCCACCACGTCGAGCCCGTCTTGATTGCGACCGTGTGGCCGTTGAGGTCTGCGAAGGATTTGATCGGCGAATCCTTGCGGACCATGATGCCCTGCGGGTCGTGCTGCATCGTCGCGGCTACGGCGATCAGCGGCTGGCCGTCCGCAATCGACTCGAGGATCTTGTCGGACGAGCTCATGCCAAACTGCGCTTCGCCCACGGACACCTGCTGCTCCACGGAAACATACGGCCCGCCCGGCACGATCGCGACGTCGAGGCCCTCGTCCTTGTAGTAGCCGTTCACGAGCGCCGTGTAGAAGCCGCCGTGCTCGGGCTGCGGATACCAATCCGCCTGCAGGACAACCTTCATCAGCCCGTTCCCGATTGTGGAGTGATGGCAGCCGGCAAAGGCCAGCATGATGAAAATTGTGAGGAGGGATAGAACGCCCAGGGAGAGGCCCTTGCGCATAGCGTAAGGTAGCACGCGTCTCTAGGATTTCAGCCGGCAATCTGTGCGGCGTAGGCGACCAGCCGCGCGTCGGCGTCGCGCGCCGCGACGAGCTGCACGCCCGCGCCATCGCGGTCATGCGCGGGCAGCGCGACCACCGGCATTCCCGAAAGGCTCACGGGCGTGGTGTAGCGCAGGATTTTCCCGCGCGCGCCGCTGTTGTCGGCGCCGGCGACCAAGCGGCTGACCGGCGCGCACGGCAGGATGAGGTAATCGTGCGCGGCCAGCAGCGCATCCATCCGCGCGCGAAACGCCACGTGCCGCGCGCGCAATCGCTCGACCTCCGTTTCCGTGATCGACGCGCCCCACGCGAGCCGCTCCGCGATCGCGCGCTCGAAATGCGAAAAATCGCCGCCGGTGCGCGCGGTATGAATCGCGGCCGCTTCGTGCGCCTGAATCGGTGCGAACATTTCCATGGAATCGTCCCACCATGCGACTTCGATTTCGGTGAGCGTCGCTCTGCGCAGCTGCTTCTGCCAATCCGCGAAAGCTTCGAGCACGTCCGCATCGCAGTCGCGCAGAAAATTGCCGCTCACGCAGGCAATCTTCACGTTCGTCTCGGCACTTGCCGGCACGCGCAGGCCAAACAACGCTTCGGCGAGCAGCGGCGCGTCGCGCAGGTCGCGGAAGAGCCACCCGAGCGTGTCGAACGATTGCGCCAGGTGGACGCTGCCGCGCCACAGAGCGCGTTCATGCGCCAGCCCGATCGAGGCGCGATAGCCCGCGAGCCCGCACAACGCCGCCGGGACGCGAATCGAACCGCCCGTGTCGGTCCCAATCGCCGCGATCGCCGACCCTTCTTGCACGCTCGCCGCCGCGCCGCTCGACGATCCGCCCGTCAGCCGTGTCGCATCGCGCGGCTGGACGCAGTCGCCGTACTCCGGATTCTCGCCCGTGATTCCGTACGCGAGCGGGTGCAGGTTCGTCTTCCCGACGATCGCCGCGCCCTGCGCGCGCAGCCACATCGCCACTGCCGAGTCCGTGCTCACGATGCCGCTCTGCTCGGCGTAAAATCGCGAGCCGCACGACGTCGGAAATCCCGCAAGGTCGAAGCAATCCTTCAGTGAAATCGGCAGGCCGTATAGCAGTGGCTTTTCTCGCTCTGCGCCCGCGCTACCGCCGAATCGCGCTGGCAAATCCTCGGCTTCCGCCAAGGCCTGCTTCGCGTCGAGCGCGAGGTACACATTCTTGCCCGCGTTGCTGTTCGCACGCGTGAGCGCATCGCGCATCGCCTCGCGCGGCGTGATGCGGCCCGCGATCAGTTCCGCGCGAAGACTCTTCACCGGACTGGCCGGCGCTGGACTCGAATGTTCAGTCATAAAT